>NZ_JABSUT010000039.1:0-254 GCF_013284285.1 Brevibacillus sp. HB1.4B | reverse complement strand
TACCAATCACAGATTATTTTCTTTCCGGTTTTGAGGGAGTATAACCCTCGCTTATATAGTGATGGGGCTGTAGCTCAGTTGGGAGAGCGCCTGCCTTGCAAGCAGGAGGTCATCGGTTCGATCCCGTTCAGCTCCACCAAAAGAATAAATATGCTCCTTGAAAACTGGATATTGCATGAAATTGCTAAGATATTAACTGTAAGTACTTTTAGTAATTACGGAAATGCAAGGATGGCCTGCTAAGTTCGTCTCAC
>NZ_JABSUT010000038.1:0-280 GCF_013284285.1 Brevibacillus sp. HB1.4B | reverse complement strand
TAGTTCTGCTAAACTAGCAGGAACTTCATGTTAGCACATCCACTTTCAGGTGTCAAACACTTTTTTAAAGTGTTTTTCAACCAATCTGCAATTTGTTTAGTAACAGCAGATTTCCAATATATCATGTGCGTTACATTCATGTCAACCATCTTTTTTCAAGAAATCGATGGTCGGGAAGACAGGATTCGAACCTGCGACCCCTTGGTCCCAAGCCAAGTACTCTACCAAGCTGAGCTACTTCCCGATTATAGAAACTTCTTTACTTTTTGAGGTAAAGAAA
>NZ_JABSUT010000037.1:0-311 GCF_013284285.1 Brevibacillus sp. HB1.4B | reverse complement strand
GGCTTAACGGCCGTGTTCGGCATGGGAACGGGTGTGTCCCCTCCGCCATCATCACCAGACGATTTGACTATTTCTCAAAAGTGACGAGAAATAATGTAGCACATCTTCTTATTCACTTTCAAGTACTTTTTTAAAACTTTTTTGGTGGAGCTGAACGGGATCGAACCGATGACCTCCTGCTTGCAAGGCAGGCGCTCTCCCAACTGAGCTACAGCCCCATACTGGGGAATTATATGGTGGGCCTAGGCTGACTCGAACAGCCGACCTCACGCTTATCAGGCGTGCGCTCTAACCAACTGAGCTATAGGCCC
>NZ_JABSUT010000036.1:0-354 GCF_013284285.1 Brevibacillus sp. HB1.4B | reverse complement strand
TTGGAGCTGTGGTGAAGTTGGAGTTCACGCCGGTCTGTCACACCGGAGGTCGCGGGTTCGAGTCCCGTCAGCTCCGCCATCTTTCTTAACGAGATGGCATAGTTCACGAACATGAAAAAGGTTTAATGTAATAAAAAAACGTTGATTTTCCATGAAAGATATGCCATAATTAAAGATATGCCGGTATAGCTCAATTGGTAGAGCACCTGACTTGTAATCAGGGGGTTGTGGGTTCAAGTCCTATTGCCGGCACCATGAATTTGGGGAGATAGTGAAGTGGCTAAACACGGCAGACTGTAAATCTGCTCCCTCCGGGTTCGGCGGTTCGAATCCGTCTCTCCCCACCATTTTCAT
>NZ_JABSUT010000035.1:0-358 GCF_013284285.1 Brevibacillus sp. HB1.4B | reverse complement strand
TGAACTGCACCCCGATTGTTAGACACATCTAACAGTTGGAGGTGCAGTTTTTTGTCTAAGTTTACTGCAAAAGATAAATTATCAGCAGTTCTTCGCTATTTGTATGGCGAAGAGACTCATGCTGCTATTGCTGAGTCTATTGGTACACACAAAAGTATGGTTGGAGTTTGGGTGATGCAATACGAGAAACACGGTGCAGAAGCGTTTATAACATCATATACACGGCACTCAACACAGTTTAAACTAGACGTACTCAATTATATGAAGAATCACGGGACGTCTCCGAATGAAACTGCCGCCATCTTTCAGATCTCCTCTCCCCGCTTAGTTCGAAAGTGGAGGTCAGAATTTCAATCAC
>NZ_JABSUT010000034.1:0-396 GCF_013284285.1 Brevibacillus sp. HB1.4B | reverse complement strand
CGTTGCCACATGACGTGGCGCTTTTAACTGACCTTCCTTGTCCGTTAAATATAAGTGGTGGAGGCTGACGGGATCGAACCGCCGACCCTCTGCTTGTAAGGCAGATGCTCTCCCAGCTGAGCTAAGCCTCCAAATCACCTACAAAATGTAGGGATCTTTCTAGGTGACCCGTAGGGGATTCGAACCCCTGTATGACAGCGTGAAAGGCTGCTGTGTTAAACCGCTTCACCAACGGGCCAAGATGGCGGATGGAGTGGGATTTGAACCCACGAGACGGTTCGACACCGCCTACACGATTTCCAATCGTGCTCCTTCGGCCGCTCGGACATCCATCCATATGGCTCCTCGGGACGGACTCGAACCGCCGACCGATCGGTTAACAGCCGATTGCTCTAC
>NZ_JABSUT010000033.1:0-618 GCF_013284285.1 Brevibacillus sp. HB1.4B | reverse complement strand
CGTTCCTCGGTAGCTCAGTTGGTAGAGCAATCGGCTGTTAACCGATCGGTCGGCGGTTCGAGTCCGTCCCGAGGAGCCATATATACGGAGAGTTACCCAAGAGGCCGAAGGGGACGGTTTGCTAAACCGTTAGTATGCGCAAGCGTAGCGAGGGTTCGAATCCCTCACTCTCCGCCATATGTTTTAATCTTATAGCTTCATGGCGGTGTAGCTCAGCTGGTTAGAGCGTTCGGTTCATACCCGAAAGGTCGGGGGTTCGATTCCCTCCGCCGCTACCATATTAGTTGCGGTCGTGGTGGAATTGGCAGACACACCATCTTGAGGGGGTGGCGGGGCGACCCGTGCGAGTTCGAGTCTCGCCGACCGCACCATACTTCATAATCCTGGCCCGTTGGTGAAGCGGTTTAACACAGCAGCCTTTCACGCTGTCATTCAGGGGTTCGAATCCCCTACGGGTCACCTAGCAAAATGCCCTGCAAACACAGGGGTCCTGGAGGCTTAGCTCAGCTGGGAGAGCATCTGCCTTACAAGCAGAGGGTCGGCGGTTCGATCCCGTCAGCCTCCACCACTTATATTAATGGACAGGGAAAGTCAGCTAAAAGCGCCACGTCTTGTGGC
>NZ_JABSUT010000032.1:0-1027 GCF_013284285.1 Brevibacillus sp. HB1.4B | reverse complement strand
AAGGAAAATAAGAAAGCAACACCCATGGAAGGATCAGTTGAGGCATTACAAGCAGAAGTAGAGCGTTTACGTATGGAGAATGCTTACTTAAAAAAGTTGAATACCTTAGTTCAAAACAAGGAAAAGTTACAAAGCAAGACAAGGCGCAAGTAGTATTTGAACTAAGGACTGAATTTCCTATAAAAACGTTACTTAAATTCGCAGGTATTCCACGCAGCACCTATTATTACTATGTAAAAACCTTCGGTTCTCAAGACAAACATGCCGAAGTAAAGGCAATGATTCAAGCTATTTACCATGAACATCAAGGACGCTACGGATATCGTCGCATAAGGGACGAGCTGAGAAATCTCGGACACCAGGTTAATCACAAAAAAGTACAGCGATTAATGAATGAAATGGGCCTAAAAAGCATTGTTCGGATGAAAAAATATCGCTCCTATAAGGGGAAAATCGGAAAAGTTGCCCGAAATATTTTAGACCGTAACTTTCAAGCAGGAAAACCAAATGAGAAGTGGGTAACAGATATTACGGAGTTTAAATTGTTTGGTGAAAAGCTATATTTATCACCGATGCTGGATTTGTTTAACGGAGAAATTATCGCTTATACAATTGATTCGAGACCAAGATACTCCCTTGTTTCTAACATGTTGGAAGATGCCTTTAAGCGCCTAACCGACAAAGATAATCTCTTGATCCATACGGATCAAGGATGGCATTACCAAATGGGCAAGTACCAACAGGCATTAAAGGAAAAGAAAATCACACAGAGTATGTCACGAAAAGGGAACTGTTATGACAATGCTGTGATGGAGAGTTTTTTTGGCATTTTAAAATCGGAATTTTTATATACACAGCAGTTTGAAAGTGTTGAGCATTTTAAACGCGAGTTAGCGAAATATATCGACTACTATAACTGCAAGCGAATCAAGACAAAATTAAAAGGCTTGAGTCCAGTACAATACCGAACTCAAACCCTTCATATTGCTTAAATATAATACGTGTCCAACTTTATGGGGTCATTTCA
>NZ_JABSUT010000031.1:0-1027 GCF_013284285.1 Brevibacillus sp. HB1.4B | reverse complement strand
GCGCCGTTTCCGGAGCAGATCTTTAATTTATCACATTCAACTTTGAAAGTCAACAACTTTTTTAGTTTTATGTGATTTGTTCTACTCAGTTAAACTTGTATGTTTCGTGAGTAGATTTTTAATATAACATATTACTTTTCATTAATCAAGAGGTTTTTTTAACCTCATTTAAATTAATGGTGCGGTCGGCGAGACTCGAACTCGCACGGGTCGCCCCGCCACCCCCTCAAGATGGTGTGTCTGCCAATTCCACCACGACCGCATGTAAAACGTCTCAGGAGAGGTTCGAACTCCCGACCGTCCGCTTAGAAGGCGGATGCTCTATCCAGCTGAGCTACTGAGACATATTGTAGTTATAAAAAAATGGGGCGATCGATGGGACTTGAACCCACGAGTGCCGGAGCCACAATCCGGTGCGTTAACCCCTTCGCCACGACCGCCATAATGTATACGTTTTAAAAATGTTCTTTGGCAGGGGCAGTAGGAATCGAACCCACACCAAAGGTTTTGGAGACCTTCGTTCTACCGTTAAACTATGCCCCTATGGTAGCGGTGGAGGGGATCGAACCCCCGACCTTTCGGGTATGAACCGAACGCTCTAGCCATCTGAGCTACGCCGCCATAATTATTTCGTAATAAAAAGAAGTGGCGGAGGGAGAGGGATTCGAACCCCCGTGAGCTTGCACTCTAACGGTTTTCAAGACCGCCCCGTTATGACCACTTCGGTATCCCTCCGCAAAATATGGAGCGGGTGATGGGAATCGAACCCACGCGACCAGCTTGGAAGGCTGGAGTTCTACCATTGAACTACACCCGCTTGAATATGGTGCCGGTGAAGGGACTTGAACCCCCACGGTTTCCCTCACGATTTTGAGTCGCGCGCGTCTGCCATTCCGCCACACCGGCATATTCATTTGAAACATGGTCGGGAAGACAGGATTCGAACCTGCGACCCCTTGGTCCCAAGCCAAGTACTCTACCAAGCTGAGCTACTTCCCGATTATAGTTCTTCACTTAAGATGAAGAT
>NZ_JABSUT010000030.1:0-1287 GCF_013284285.1 Brevibacillus sp. HB1.4B | reverse complement strand
GGGACTGACCCCGTAATGTGAGACAAATCAAAACACCTTCAAGAGAACTAAACCATGTCGTAAGATATGGGGACAATCTTGGAGGTGTTTTTGCATTGTCAACTAGAGTGAGTTACCCCGTGGAAGTCAAGATGCAGGCAATTCAAATGAGATTGGCAGGTGTTCCAGTGAAGGAGGTTATGGAGAAACTCGGAATCCGCAATGTAACTCAGCTAAAAGTCTGGATGAAGTGGTATCGGAAGGGTGAGCTTCATCGACTAGAACAACCTGTTGGCAAACAATACAGCTTTGGCAAAGGTCCTGAGTTCACTTCAGAGCTTGAGAAAGTGAAAGCAGAAAATCGATTTTTGAAACAACAACTGGATGTGCTAAAAAAGTACATGGAATTGGAAAGGAGGTGACACCTAGAATCATGGTCACATGGATGGAATCCATCAAAGGAGAAGTGAATATTGCCCAAGCTTGCGCTTGGTTGGGTATTGCGCGATCCACCTATTATCGCTGGAGGTCAGTGGTTAAAACGAAACAGAAGGACCCTATAGTCGAAAAGATTCGGCAGCTATGTTCCCTACATAAATTTCGTTATGGCTATCGAAAGATCACGGCACTCCTTCGGATTGAACAACAAATTAATCACAAGCGTGTGCAACGGATTATGCAAGCAGAACAACTGCAATGTCGAGTCCGCATCAAGAAACGTAAACCAACGGGGCAACCTTCACAATCGGCTGAACATCTGCTACAACGTCAATTTCATGCTGAAGTTCCGATGCAAAAGCTCGTGACAGATATTACGTATTTGCCGTTTGGTGGAAAAATGTTGTACTTATCAAGTATCTTAGATTTGTACAATGGAGAGATTGTGGCTTACACCATAGCAGACAAACAAGACACTTCGTTTGTCTTAGATACGTTAAATCAACTTCCTGATCGACCAGGAATGATGTTGCATAGTGATCAAGGCAGTGTGTACACGTCTCAAGCGTACCAAGAGGCAGTAAAAGGAAAAGGCATTATCATGAGCATGTCCCGCAAGGGAATGCCCGCTGATAATGCCCCCATCGAATCGTTTCATTCCACGCTAAAGTCTGAAACGTTCTATCTCGAAGGCCTTACGAATACAACGACGGCAATCGTTGTACAAACCATTCGAGATTATATTACCTACTATAACTCAACTCGTATTCAAACGAAACTAAACAACCAGTCGCCGGTTGAATTCCGACGACCGGCTGCTTAAACTTGTAAGGTGTTTTGATCCCTGTCCTACAAACGGGGGTCAGTCCC
>NZ_JABSUT010000003.1:0-566836 GCF_013284285.1 Brevibacillus sp. HB1.4B | reverse complement strand
AAGATGAATCTGACTTCAAGTAAAACACAAGCTTATTTTCACAGATTAATTCTATTCCGGTTTTCAAGGAGCATTTTATTCCATCTGTGCCTCAAGCAGAGGCGACGTTTTTTAATATAGCATAGACTAAAACCTAATGCAATAGGAAAAACTAAATAAGTTAAAAAAATGACGTCTAACAAAGGAAGTGAACGAGGGTGCGTGTAGTCAGCTACAACATTCATAGCGGCCGTGACCTCTGGTGGCGAAAACGTTTGAACGAAATGACTCTGACTTTAAAGGACTTGCAACCAGACATCATCGGTCTTCAGGAAGTCCACCAAAACGGGAAGTATGGGTATCAAGCGAGCTACATCGCCGATCAATTACAGTATCACCTAGCCTTCTCCCCTTCAATTGCGATAGGAGATGGGTATTACGGCAATGCACTGCTATCGAAGTACGCGCTTGAAAATGTCGACGCCATCGTTTTGCCAGCCAGAAAAGAGCAACGAACCCTCCTGTATGCATCCTTCCAAGGGTACGGTCGTACGATTACGCTTTGCGTTACACACTGCAGCTTGAATCAAGTAAGCAGACTGGCCCAGCTACAGCTCATGTCGACATTAATACAGCAACACGCAAAAGCCCCATTACTCCTAATGGGGGATTTCAACGCGAGTAATGTGTCCTTTACTCCACACCTGATGGACTGTGCTCTTGTCTCAGGTCAGGAAAAAATACCAACTCTTCCAGCCTTCCGCCGACGTCTGGACTATATTTTTGCTTCTCATCACTGGAATATTGAGCACTACGAGCTGCTTCCTGTCAATTGGTCCGATCATGTCCCGCTCATTGCCGATTTGAGACTGACGGAATCCCCAGCTCTCGAAGAATAAAATCTTTGACATCAACCAGTCTTGCTGGGAGTGGAAACATCTCCGAAGCACCTGCAATCACTAACGGAATCAGCGAATCTTGCTTATGCAGTGAGCCGTGACTTCCTCCACCTAAATGCGTGGGAGCACATTCCGATAAAAATTCATAGCTCTTGGCAGCAGTAACGACTACCACGTCAACGGTCTGCGAGAACAGCGACCCGTATAGTCGAGAAAAAGCATCCGGGTATGTATCAAAAGAAAGACACTCTCCATCATATTGCACATCCAGCACGGAAACGTCCCCTTCAACAGACCAAGAAGAACCATACGCATCTTGATACTCCCCATTGCGCCAAAAACACATTTCCTGTTGTGTTCCACCACGACGCACCTTTACCTTCTCTCCCTCTTTCCAAGCAATCAAATCAATTCTTTCTTCCACACTAACCGCTTCTACAATAGAAAGTGGATTCGTTCCATTCACTGGGTACAAAAAAGTCATACGCTCATTATTGCAAATGACCACTTCCACTTCTGGTGTCACCTCGGCACCAAGCGCATGGATCGAAAAATTCGCCAGGAGATGATTCAGTGGAATATTGTGGTCTTCACTTGCACCGATAACGGTTTGCCCATGATCACTAATCAAAATACATACGTTTCTTTCCAGCATTTGCTCCCATGACGCGAAGCTATCCAGCAAACGAGCCAATTGCTTGTCCACATCTGCCAAGTGCTGTACGGCATCCTCCGGGGAATTGTGGAGTTTATGATCATTCTCTGGCAAATAGACCAGCGTAAAATGCGGCTGCTGACCACTGCGTATCACTTCGATCATGACATCGATTGCATAGGCATCGTTAATCCCGTAGCCTTCTAAAGCGGATTGGGCGAAATCCCAAGGGACAGAGCGAAACAATGCAGGACGGACTAGCGTCCCCATGCTCATGATCGTTGGACCACTCACCTTTTCTCGCAAGGAAAAAGATGTGATTGTATCAAGCAAGGTCGGCATTTTCACCTTATGCTGCTTATGTCCGCGATGGGCAATCACATTGATGGAACCCGATACGAAATTGTTTTCTTCCAGTACCTCATGAATGGTTTTGACATCCTTGCTAAGATGACGTTCATTCAAATCAAAAAGGACATTTTCTGCACAGCTTAAGACTCCTATTTTTCGGATGGGATTGGCCCCATTTATATAATTCACCATCTTTTTCTGCTCTGCATCATACCAAACTAGCCCCGGTACTTTGTGCTGATCGGGGTATACCCCCGTTATGAGGGAGCAGTCTATCGAAGCCGTCATCGTAGGGAAAACAGTCACACAATCTGGTATGTACTGGCTATGCTCCATGAAAAACCGAAGTGCCGGTGCTTTATTGGCAGCAATGCATCGCTCCAGAACATCAGGCATCATGGAGTCGATCAGGAAAAGTATGACCTTTTTCATCCGGCTGCCACCCTTCTTGTCGTAGTAGACGTAGTAGTCATAGTCGCACCTGATAGTGTTCGATTTTCCATTACCGAGTATACGCCTGAAAAAGAAAAAGCCCCTGCTCGCCAAAAAGCGATAGGGGATCTTGCTTACGAAGTAAATGTGAGGGTGTTAACACCATTTTTCGTTTGCAGTTTGAGTGCAGGGTACTTTTTCAAATACGGAGCGAGTACCACATAATCTTTTTCACCAATGGACGGATCACCCAGCAAATGTGAGAGTATAGCAGCTCGGATTTGCAGCCCTTGAGGCGTTTGTTTAAAGAGAGGATCCACTGTCGGGAAAGGAATTCCATTGATGACTGTGTCGCCTTCTGCGTCACTCAGTTCCCACGTCCTGACGTTCAAGGAGTGGAGAGCTTCTACTACTTGTGCTCCATAATCCTCCACAACCATATCTGGTTGAAGCCCTACGTGATTTACCACGGTATGCTTAGGAGTAAAATATTCATTCAGTGTAAGCTTGAGTGCGTCACCGTCTGACAACGGAATAACTTGTTGAGCACTCCCTTTTCCAAATGTTTTGGTACCCACAAGTTTGGCGATACCATGATCACGCAGCGCACCTGACAACAGCTCAGATGCAGAAGCTGTTCCGCCGTTTACCAAAATTCGCACTGGAATGCCGATATCCTGCCCATTTCGTACCCACGTCTCTACCTCTACCCCATTGCGATTCGTGGTGTACATAAGCAGGCCTTCTTCCATAAAGAGACTCGCGATGTCCCGCGCTGTGACCAAGTATCCCCCGCCATTATCACGCAGGTCTAACACCAATCCGGACAACGGTTTTTGCACACGGGAAAGTTCTGCGAGCTTATCCCTTACCTGGATAGCTCCTTCTGATCCGAATGTTTCAAGACTGATATAGCCAACCGCGCCTTTCGTAAACATCTGTCCTTCCGCTTCCGGCAAGGTCATGAAGGCACGCTTCAGCTTCACTTGGTGCTCCCGTTTGTCGGATGGACGATACACAGTAAGAACGGCTTCGGTCCCTTCGTTTCCCTTCAAATAAGCATACGCTTCTTCAAAAGTCTTTCCGACCAACGAGGTCTCATTGACATTGATCAATTGATCGCCTCGTTGCAAGGAAGATGCTGCTGCTGGAGAATTCGGAACGATTTCACGGATGATAATATGATCATTTTGCAGCCGCAGACGAAAGCCAAATCCAACAAATTGATTTTCAACGTCAGATTGGAACAGACGCAATTCGTCTTGGGTAAAAAATACGCTGTGCGGGTCATTGAGCGTGGAGAGCATTCCATCAATCGCCCAAATGTTCATCGTCGGCGTATCAAACCCGCCTTTCTTCTGCCATTCTGCAAGCCTCAATTCCAACTCGTCCCAAGTATCATCTTCTTCAGAAACTTCGAACTGAAGCTGTTTTTTCAGTTTGGCCTGCTCGCTGACCACCTCTAGAGCCCCTTTTACCAATTGTTTGGCTGCCGGCTTGCTCAAGTGGCTCTCCATGACGTGCAGGAACACTTCTTCCGTTTCTTCGTAAGGATACTCTGCCGCTTGCACAGGAAGAACAGTTGTAAGTAGTAGGACAATTGCTATTGCCCATTGACTAATTCGCTTCATGGAGCCACCCCTTTTCGAACATCATCAGGTATCGAAAATACAACATTGCTTGTAAAGTCGTAATTGTCGGTACCCGAATAGGCTACATATCCGTCGCCCTCATAAATTTCTTCATAACGCCACGTATGTTTAACAATTTGGTCGCTGGCCCGATCAATATAATACTTGTTCATGAACAAAGGAACGTCTTTCACTTTTCCTTGTCCGAGCGTAACCTTCTTTGATTTCTCTACTAGCATAGAGCCCGGAATCCATTCCGTAATGACATCGTACTTCCCGTAAGATTGCTTGTAGTAGCGAGCATGAAGCTCCTTAGCACGATCGGTTACCTTGACAGCACCAACCCACTCGTGCAAAAAGTCAACTTTGTCCGTTCTATTCTTGTCCCATGTCTGCCGATCCGTATCGTACGAGTATTGCGTGTTTGTTTTCCCATCTGTATAAGAGAGCAGCTTGTCTGATATTAGTTTTTGAGGAGATTGATAAAAGCCGGATATTCTGCTTATTTGTTTTTCCTTGTTAATATCCTGCGTGTATGAGAACGTCAATCCACTCAACACCGCTTCGCCCTTCACTTGGTAGGTGTCGGCATTGTCCAACTGACGCAAAGAGTATCCCAAATCAGAAATAATAGCTGGCTGATCTTTTAAAGAGGCAAACTCTTGACGCAACATTTTGTCCAGTTGTTTCATTCTGCTGTCTGACGCTTTCGGTTTCATCGCAGCAAGAACTTCTTCTGCTTCCTGAATACGTCCTTCCTGCAAATAATAATAGGAAGTATTCAACAATGCTTCTGGGCTTCTGTCAGCAAATTGCTTGTAACGTGCCAACGCCAGGTCTATCTGACCACCCCTGATTTCTAGTGCCCCCAAATACACGGCAACCGATTCCCATTCTTTGGGATTTCGCTTGAATTTTTGTTCATAGACACTGAAGCGGTCGAGCACTTTTTGATACTGGCTTTGATCCGTGTTCCCTAGCTGCAAGGCAATATCGTACACATTGGCAGTTAATAGCCCGAGTGTGCCTGGGAGAATGATTCTGTCCTCGAGGTAAGCGTCGATAGCAAGAAAAGCTTCATCCAGATTGGTTTCAAGCGGTGTTTCAGGATTCCAGCTCAATAAATAGTGAACACCGACTTGATTGGGGAAGGAGGAATCGGCCAGCTTGCGTAACTGCGCAAATGTCTCTTCACTATCATTTCTACTGCGAATAGCGGCAGCCGCATCTACGTAAATCTGTTCTTCGGTTGTTTTGGGATCTACATAGGTAGCGAATAACGGCAATACCTCTTCGATATCCGGGACCATCGGGAACTTTTTCCCATCATAATCCAACAGAGGCATGATTCCATCCTGAAGGAAATAATTCACCATGCGATCAGCTGCGACAGCAGCATCTCCCCGCTTCACCCGATCCGTTTTTTCTCCGTCTAGCCATCCCCATGAACGCACTTCTTCCCAAGCATTTTTACTATCTGGAGACATCGTGAACATTTGCAATATCTTGGCAGCTTCTTCGTTGGTGATCGGCTGATTCGGCTTCATCATCTCACCAGGAAAAATGTACTGAATCGCATTTGGCCCGTACAGTCTGTCCAAGATCGTGGAAATGCGCAACGTTGGTTTGTACATCCAGGTCAGGCGATCAACATCTTTATACGGCAAATACGGTTCCTGAAAACCTTCTGCTCGCGCCCACTCTGAATGCTCGGATAAGAAAGTAAGCGGATAGATCTGATACTGCCCACCGTAATAAAGACGATCGATCATCACGAGAAATTCCGCACGTGTCATGTCACGATTTGGGTAAAACTTCGGAACATTTGGACCAGCCTCAAACAAACCGAGCTGCACACCTTGAATGATTGCGTTTCTCGCCCAGTGCTTGTTGATGTCATTGTATGGCAATAAGCCCCCAGCCGCTGATGCGACGCCGGGGGTGAGTAAGCTTAACGTTAATAATCCACAAGAAATCGTTCGGATTAGTTTTTGCACATAAAATCCTCCTACACTTCATCTGGCAGGCAATCAAAGGTTGATCCTGCTACGTCTTATACAAACTGGAACGGATCTGTGTGCACGCGCGAAGGAATAACCTCTGTTTCGTAACCATTTGCCTGCAATTGTTCAAGCAAGATGGCCGCCAGCTTTTCCTTCATGATTTTTTCGATATTGTGACCAGCATCTACGATCGACAAGCCTTCTGCTTGTGCATCGTGTGCGGTGTGATACCCAATGTCTCCGGTTAAATAAACATCCGCGCCTTTAAAAATGGCTTTGGAAACAAAAGAGCTACCGTCTCCACCTACTACCGCTACTTTTTTGACTATCGCATCCAAGTCACCAACTACGCGAAGACCATGGAGGGAAAAACGTTCTTTGACGAGCAAAGCAAACTCACGCAGCGTCAGTGGTGCAGGAAGACTGCCAATACGTCCAATTCCATATGCAGTTCCGGACTGCTCCAAAGGAATGATGTCATAGGCGACTTCTTCGTAGGGATGAGCAGCAAGCATGGCTTTGACCACAGCCGACTGTCTGGAAGCAGGAACAATCATCTCGATGCGAACTTCCTCTGCTTTTTCCAACTGGCCTGTCGAACCGATATGGGGATTCGTTCCTTCTCCTGGTAAAAAGGTTCCAGTCCCTTCTGTCTGAAAAGAACAGTGGCTATAGTTGCCTACATGCCCTGCACCCGCTTCAGCAAGAGCGGAAAATACTGCTTCTCTATGGGTAGCGGGTACAAATACGACGAGCTTCTTCCAAGCCTCTCGTGAAAGAACATCCAGTACTTCTATGTCAGTGAGTCCAACCGCTTCTGCAAGCCAATCGTTCATCCCCCCGTACGCAACATCCAAATTAGTATGGGCTGTGTATACAGCAATGTCGTGCTTGATCAGCTTTTCGAACACACGTCCTGCGGCGAGATCCGTCCGGAGGTGTTTGAGTGGTCGATAAATGACGGCATGGTGAGCCACAATCAGGTCTACACCCTCTGCAATTGCTTCATCCACCACAGATTCCAACACATCTAGTGCGATCATTACTTTTTTTACCTTTTTTTGCAAGGTGCCTACATGAAGGCCAATCTTGTCGCCTTCCATCGCCAACGATTTTGGCGCCAGACGTTCTACATACTGGATTACTGTTTGTCCGTGCGCAAGCATGCAATCACCTCATCGATCCATTTTACTTCTGCTTCGATTTCTTTAATTCGTTCTGCTGCTTCCGGCTTGTCCGAACGCTTTAATTGAACGATGACCTTTTGCCATTTTTCTTGCTCGCTCAGCCACTTCTCTTGTAATACTTCTGATTTTTCCTCCCAAAGAAATGGACCAATGCGCAGAAGCTCTTGCTGTGTACGATCTTTGCCCTCATAAGGCAAGGTAGGATTGCCTCGTTCTGCAACGAGAATCTCATAAATCACGCCGTCCTCCTGCAAAATGGACTCTGCGATTAACTGCCAACCATTCTCTATCATCCACAGGCGAACCGCTTCTTCCCCTACGTTTGGTTGCAGAATCAGGCGTTGTACACCTTCGAGTTTGTCTTTTCCTGCTTCCAAAATGGAAACGATCAGTTGTCCGCCCATCCCCGCAATGCAGATTACATCTGCTTCGCCAGGCTGTAATACTGCGAGTCCGTTTCCTTTACGCACCGAAGCGCGATCTTTTACCTGCAATGTATGTATTTGTTTTTGCGCCGCTTGAAAAGGCCCTTCATTCAATTCGCCTGCGATCACGAAGGAAGCCATTCCTTTTACAAGCAAATAAGAAGCCAACAACGCATGATCCGACCCGATGTCGGCGACGCGGGCTCCTTCTGGACAATAGCGGGCAATCGTTTGTAGCCGCTTGGATATTGATACTGATGTCATCTGTATATTCACCTTCCGTTGCCTCTATTCTACCCTATTTGGCAGCAATTGCGAAATGCTAATTCCCTAACAGATGATCAGCAAAGAACGACAAAATCCTCGCTGTTGCATCCAAGCAGGGACAATGCAACTAAGAGGGGCTCTTGGGTAGTAGTCGGGAGCTTACAGGTAGCCATTCTGCTGGATGTAATGTTCGGAATAACAAGGAAAGTTTTTAAACATGACAATATTTTTGGTATTTTATGTAATTTAACTTAATTTTTACCAAATTGTGAACTTTATTTTAATAAATAAATATTTACAAATTTTTTACAGATATGTATATTAACGCCATGCACATCATGAACTACACAGACTAAATTTCTTTAAGGAGGAGAACAGTTTGAAAAAAAGAACCGGCAAGTGGTGGGCAATGGGTTTACTCTCTTCGGCGCTAGTGATGAGTGTCTTCACAGGTGCGGGGGCAGCCAGTAATGATTCAACCAGTGAATTCAGTGAACTTGGTACTGCACGGGTATTAATTCAGTCAGATTCGGATGTGAGAACTGGTTATTTTGCTGAACCACTGGATGTACGCCATGATTTTGGTCAAGAGGGCTTTACTCTCGATGTAAATAGCGATCAACTTAACCAGCTGAAAAGCGATCCCAATGTAAAAATTACCGTGTTGAAAAAATTTAAGATCGCTGAGTATATAGAAGAAGATCAGGCAAGCGAGCCAGAGTTCTCTCCTGCAGCAGTCGTTCCGTGGGGAATTAAAGCCATCTATAAGAACCAGTCCCTCTCTGCTGCGACTGGCGGTGCAGATGTTCGTGTTGCAGTCCTGGATACTGGCGTGTATACGCAGCACCCAGACCTAACCGCTAACGCAGAGCAGTGCAACGATTTCACACAAGCTTCTTCTCCTGTTGTTACCGGTGCTTGCAATGATGCGCATGGTCATGGAACACACGTCGCTGGAACTGTTCTCGCTGACGGCGGCGGTGGCGCAGGTATTTATGGTGTAGCACCAGATGCTAAGCTATGGGCATATAAAGTATTGGATGACTCAGGCTCCGGCTATGAGGATGACATTGCCTATGCCATTCGTTACGCTGCTGACCAGTCCGCTCAATTAGGCGTGAAAACGATCGTCTCTATGTCCCTTGGCTCTAGCAGTAAGAGCACCCTTATGGCAAATGCCATCACGTATGCAAACCAAAACGGTGTATTAGTCGTCGCTGCAGCCGGTAACTCTGGACCGACAGTGAATAGCATTGGCTATCCTGGCGCATTAGTGAATACAGTAGCCGTAGCAGCGTTAGAGAATGTTCAACAAAACGGTACCTACCGTGTAGCTGACTTCTCTTCTCGCGGCAAGAGCGGGCAAGCGGGAGACTACGTGATTCAAGAGCGCGATGTGGAAGTATCAGCACCAGGACGCGCTATTCAGTCTACATGGAATAACGGAGGCTATAACTCCATTAGCGGAACCTCCATGGCAACACCACACATTTCAGGTTTGGCTGCAAAAATCTGGGCATCCAATCCATCTTGGAGCAATCAAGATGTTCGCGTAGAATTGCAAAAACGTGCGACAGGAAATGACATCAAAGGTGGCTCAAACGCTGCTGTAGGTGACGATATCGCTAGTGGCTTTGGATTCCCAACTGTACAACCTGGCGATCAATAAAATAATAAGAAACAAAAAAAGAGCCATGGCTGTCAGTTTTCGCTGGCAGTCATGCTCTTTCATTGTAAACATCGAAAGGCTAGCACCCGATTTCTCTAGCGATCACATTACGTAAAATCTCTGATGTCCCCTCGCCGATCTCTAACAGACGGGCATCGCGGAAAAATCGTTCCACCTGATACTCCCGCATATAACCATAGCCACCGTGAATCTGAATGGCCTGATGAGTAGCAGACATGGCAATCTCTGAAGCATACAATTTTGCCATTGCTGCTTCTTTCGTAAATTTGCGACCATGATCCTTCAGCCAAGCTGCTTTATACACCATCGTTCTCGCCAGCTCTATTTGCATCGCCATATCCGCCAGCTTGTGCTGGATCGCTTGAAAATGACTTAAGGAATTACCAAATGCCGTACGCTGCTTGGAGTATTGCAGCGCTTTGTCGTAGGCAGCCTGTGCAATTCCTACTGCCATAGCGCCGATCCCGATTCGCCCACCATCAAGTGTAATGAGGAACTGCTTGAAGCCTTCGCCCCTTTTCCCAAGGATGTTTTCCTCTGGCACCCGGACATTTTCAAGCACGAGCTCGGTCGTATTGGAGCTGTGCAAGCCGAGCTTTTCATAGTTAGCCAGCACTTGAAAACCAGATGCATCAGTCGGAACGATAAAAGCAGTAATACCGCGTGAGCCCTGCTCTTTGTCCGTTACAGCTGTCAAGGCGAGAAACGAAGCATAGGAGGCATTGGTAATGAAGCACTTGGAGCCATTAATCGTCCACTCCCCATCAGCCAAGACCGCATTCGTCCTCGTACCACCTGCGTCAGACCCTGCATTCGGTTCCGTCAAGCCAAACGCACCAAAGCTTTCGCCCGAACAGATTTTGGGTAAATAGTTCAGCTTCTGCTCTTCTGTTCCAAACAAAGCAAGTGGAGCGCCACCTAACGAAATATGCGCCGAATACGTGATTCCTGTAGAACCGCATGCACGACTAAGCTCTTCTACCACGATCGCAAAACTCGTGGAATCGGCTCCGGCTCCCCCGTATTTCTCAGAGAAAGGAAGACCCATCAGGTTCAATTCGCTCATCTGCTTGAATATTTCGACAGGGAATTGTTTGGTTTGATCGCGTTCATCTGCTCCTGGTGCCACTACCTCATCAGCAAATTCGCGGATCATTTTTTTTAACATTTGCTGTTCTGAAGTCAAATCGAAGTTCATAATCGCTGCCCCCTTGAAAACGCTTTAGTAAAGAACCATCAAGAAACACACAATTTTGACTGAGCGTTTGTTCAGAATACTCTTACCATTATACACCACGATTTGGATTCATGTGGTAATTTCTCAAAAAAAACACGCCTATGATCGGCGTGCTCCTAATAAAATCGCTCCCAAAAAAGATACAGAGGCTGCTATGAATCCGAGACTGTATGTATTTACACCCATAAACTTGGCAACTGTTTCTCCACCCAGAAAAATAGCCGCCAGCAAAATACCGATTAATACTTTCCACTTGTTGTTCATCTATTCACCCCGTTTGCTCTCTTTTGAAATTGTAACAGATAAGCAGGGAGAGGAAAACGAGAAGTCATGCAGAGTCCTATAGTCGCAACCACGCATACCAATATCCTCGCGTGAAGAAGAATAAAGTTGACGCGATGAACACCTTTATGAACAACAGTAATTGAATCATATCCCGCTTCGCATCTGGAATATACAGAGCCTGTATCTCTGCACCAAAGAAAAAGGCAAGTCCACATACTGCAAATACTCCCGCCCATTTCGCATTGGCCTTATTCATCAAGAAGCCCATACCTGTGAGCAAGCACGCAAGCGGTACCCAGTACAACTCCGAAGTCCACCATGTATAGTCCATCCCTACCCGATGAACGGTTGTAATGCCATACAAGATGGCCAAACCCAGTAACCCCGCATAGAGCAAATAAGCGTAGCCGAAAACAATTGCGCTAATGCACAGTAACATGCAAACGAAGCCTAAGTAGAACAGGACAAACGGCATGCTACCATCCAGTTTTTGGATACAATACACGCCTCCCGCGATCAAGATCAAAAATGACAAAGCCAGGAATAAATGCGTCAATGGCGGGGCCGACCTTCGATAAACGAGTCCCAGAATATAGAAAACAAGAGCGAAACAGGCAAAGATGGTAATTTGCATTGGGGTTTGAAAACGGTTAAAATGAAAAGCAAGTAAGATCAAACCAGCAATAACAAAGGCACCAAGAAGCCATGCCACTACCATTTTCCCCGTCACTGGAGAGACAGTTCTAGGTGCATATGTATTTATGACAGATGATGTTGAATTGACTTTTCCTGACAGCACACCCGGTGCCGTTCCCATTCGCTCATTCCCGCCTGCGGATGCCGGTGTATTTGGCCGATCCCCTTCTGTATACAGATTTAACAAGAAGATGCAGTAATGTTCAGGCAGTAAATGGTTGCGCCGCCAGTTTTCAATTTCGGCGATAATCGTGCGCTTGCGCTGGTCGTCCAACGCGGCCCCTCCTAACTACGACAAAAAGTGTTTACTTTCATGAATAAGAAAAGCCTACGTCGGCTAACGTAGGCCACATACTTCTTATATCGGTTATTCCAAGAAATCTTTTAAGCGTTTACTTCTACTCGGATGACGCAATTTGCGAAGCGCTTTTGCTTCGATCTGACGAATCCGTTCACGGGTTACGCCAAACACTTTCCCTACTTCTTCTAACGTCCGTGTACGACCGTCATCTAATCCAAAACGCAAACGCAGTACATTTTCTTCCCGGTCTGTTAATGTATCCAAAACGTCTTCCAACTGTTCTTTCAAGAGTTCATAGGCAGCTGCATCAGATGGCTCCAATGCATCCTGATCCTCAATGAAATCACCTAGGTGGGAATCGTCTTCCTCCCCAATTGGAGTCTCCAGGGATACTGGTTCTTGAGCAATCTTCATGATTTCCCGAACTTTTTCCGGAGTGAGATCCATTTTTTCAGCGATTTCTTCTGGCATAGGTTCACGACCTAGCTCTTGCAGAAGCTGACGGGAAACGCGGATTAACTTATTGATCGTTTCCACCATATGAACCGGAATACGGATCGTTCTAGCCTGGTCCGCAATGGCACGGGTAATCGCTTGGCGAATCCACCAGGTCGCATACGTACTGAACTTGTAGCCTTTGCGATAGTCAAACTTTTCCACCGCTTTAATCAGACCCATGTTCCCTTCTTGAATCAAGTCAAGGAATAGCATGCCGCGTCCTACATAACGCTTCGCAATCGATACAACCAATCGCAAGTTCGCCTCAGCCAGACGTCTTTTGGCTTCCTCATCACCTTGTTCAATTCGCTGTGCCAGTTTAATCTCCTCTTCTGCGGAGAGCAGAGGAACTCGACCAATTTCCTTCAGATACATCCGTACAGGGTCATTGATCTTGATTCCAGGCGGAACGGAGAGATCGTCATAATCGAATTCTTCGTTGTCCTCGTCCTTGATGATCATTTGATCGACTTCATCATCGTCATCTTCATTCTCATTGTTGTTAATCTCAATGCCTTGATCACCAAGATATTCAAAAAACTCATCCATTTGATCAGAATCCTGTTCGAAACCTGCCAGGCGAGCAGTAATCTCCTTATACGACAGTGCGCCGCGTTTCTTACCTAATTCGACCAGCTGTTCCTTCACTTGTTCGATGGACGTTGCTTCCATGTCGGAAGTGATATTTTGCTTGTTCATCTACTTTCCCTCCTTCCCCGGGAATGATCTGAAGCTACCCTTCTTTTAAAGCATTTTCCAATTCAAGAATCTTCATCCCTGTAACGGCTGCTTGAAGTTCAAGTTGTTTGCGCGCATCCTCGCTGTCCGCTGCGGCCGCTTGGAGGTGTAAGCTCCGCTGCTCATCGCGCAATCGTTCCAACTCGGCACGCTTCGGGTAGTTATTCACTTGTTTGATGTAGTCACCGATCTCTAATTCAGATACATCGTTGTTACACTCCATCATGGCCAATCCCGAGGCTAATTGCTTTAACAAATCGTCTTGCACGTAATGTATAAACTTTCCAGGGTCTTCCGGGTTTCCCTCTGCATAGTAGGCGTACAGGTAGGCAGCCAGCGCATCGTGTTCATCCACCTGAAAGTGGGCGCTGCATTCCTGTTGGACGCGGGCGGCTATTTCTTCGTTCCGCATCATGTAGTAAAGCAGCATGCGCTCAGCCGTGTGATAAGCGGGTGGCAGTGTTTTCGCGAGCGTAACTTTGCCATTATTTATACTATTATTCCATGCTGGCGTCACTTTATCCCTTTGGCGCTCACTTTTTTGCTGATTGTACGCGCGTTTGGACTCCCATTTGAGATCACCGAGAGTAAGGGAGTATTCTTCTGCCAATTGCCGTTGATACATGTCCCGTTCCACCGGGCTGCCCAACTCGTTGATGATCTCGACCGCCCTCGCGATTAAGCGAGCTTTGTCCGTCTCATCTTTTATTACGAACTGACTGCGTAAATGTTTCAGACGGAAAGCCGTAATTGGCATCGCCTGTAACAATACCTGCTGGGAAAATGCTTCAGCCCCATGCTGGCGGATGTAATCATCCGGGTCTACTCCTTGTGGAAGTGGAGCAACTCGAACGATCAAACCGGCTTGCTGCAAAACATGAATCGCTTTGCTCGTTGCTTCTTGTCCTGCAGCATCTCCGTCATAACAGAGTACGACAGACTCTGTATTGCGACGAAGAATTCTGGCCTGCTGCTCCGTCAAGGCTGTTCCCAAAGTGGCAATACCTTGCATAAAACCCGCCTGCCATGCCGATATGACATCGACATATCCTTCAAACAATAGCGCCTCTTTTCTCTTTCTAATAATGGGGCGCGCACGATGAAGATTAAACAGCGTAGCGCTTTTGTTGAACAAAAGGCTTTCCGGGCTATTCAGATACTTGGGTTGAGACTTTTGGTTGGAATTGGGCTTTGATCCTTGCAGTAAGCGTCCTCCAAATCCGATGACGTTACCTTGGGAATCCTGGATTGGAAACATGATACGACCTCGAAAGCGATCAAAGATTTTTCCTGAATCGCTTCTGGCCAAAAGCCCTGCTTCCACCATCAATTCCTGTAAAAATCCCCGCTTTGTCAACTGCTGCGTTACGAAATCCCAGGAATCCGGGGCGAATCCGATTTGATATTCGGCTATTGTCGCCTCAGACATTCCGCGCTTTGCGAGATACTTCATCGCTTCTGCGCCATAAGGGGTTTTCGTAAGCACGTAGTGGTAGAGGCGTGAAACGAACGTATGCGCTTCCTGCATCGCATGTTTCATCCGTTTTTCAGGTGAATCCTCTACTTGCTGCGGCTGGGGCACAGCTATCCCGGCACGCTCCGCCAATTTGTGCAGTGCCTCTGGAAAAGTCAATTGCTCCAGTTTCATTAAAAAGGAAAAGATATCCCCACCTGCTCCACAGCCAAAGCAATGAAAAAACTGTCGCTCTGCATTTACGTTGAAGGAAGGGCTCTTTTCAGAGTGAAACGGACATAGACCGAGAAAGGCACGACCGCTTTTTCTCAGTTGAACGTACTCTCCTACAACGTCTACGATGTCGACAGCGGCACGCACTTGATTTACAAATTCATCTGAAGTGGGACCAGTCATGTCTTTCCACCTTTATAAGGAGAATCGCACGTGAGAATATTTAGTTCGTCAAAATTCGTCAATTTCCTTCTTTACATCAAACTTCTTTTCTTCTTTTATTACTTTTCCACATTTCTAAGTGCAATAAACGCTGAGAAACTCACCTATGATAAGTACCCCGGCTAATTGATTTTCTACAAAAAACGTCAAATTCCTTCTTTCGGCCTATTTCCTTTCATTACGGAGATTGTTTTTTCTAATCATCTCCAAAATGATGTTTGCCGTTTCTTCCACTGCCTTGTTGGATACATCGATAACGGTACATCCAAGGCGCTCAATAATGCGCTTGGAATAAGCCAGTTCTTCAGCAATCCGTTCGAGATTGGCGTAATTTGCTTGGGCAGTCAATCCTAGTGCCTTCAGACGCTCTGTCCGAATGCCGTTCAGTTGCTCCGGATTGATGGTAAGCCCAATACACCTTTCTATTGGCAGTTGGAACAATTCTTCTGGTGGCTCTACCTCCGGGACAAGCGGAACATTGGCAACCTTAAGTCGCTTGTTAGCCAAATACATGGAAAGAGGCGTCTTGGAAGTACGCGAAACGCCGATCAAAACCACATCTGCGCGCAACAGGCCGCGTGGGTCCCGACCATCGTCATATTTGACGGCAAACTCGATGGCGTCTACTTTGCGGAAATACTCTTCATCCAGACGGCGAACCAAGCCCGGTTTTCCTGTTGGTGGCTCTTTTAACATGCCCTGCAATGTATTCATCAGAGGCCCCATAACATCAAGAGCTGGAATTCCGTGAAGAGCAGCTTGTTGTGTAATATACGCATTCAGCTCCGGAATGACCAGAGTGAACACAATCATTGCCCGCGATTCTTTTGCCGAAGCAATAATTTCGTCAATCGATTCCTTGTCTTCTATATACGGATACTTTTGTACATCAAACAAAAAACGATCAAACTGACTAGCTCCTGCGCGAACGACAAGTTCGGCCGTTTCGCCGATGGAGTCTGAGACTACATAGATGAGCTGTCCTTGCTGATTACCTTGCATCGCTTCTCCTCCTACACTTTCGGTTCGCTACCCAATTCTACAAATGCTTTCGCGATCGTCGTCTTGGTGACGCGCCCCAACAGCTCCATTTGCTTCGGATCTTCCTCACTCGGCCTTACGACAGGCAGAGAATCGATCTGAAAATCAATCAGCTTTTTGGCGGCTGCGTACAAGGTCTCATCAGGTGCACATGTAATGATATTCGGCATCCTAGACATGATAATGCTGACCGGTACATCCTCCAGCGTCTTATTGCCTAAAGAAGCCCGCAGGAGGTCTTTTCGTGAGATCACGCCAGCCAAATATCCTTTTTGATTGACGACGAATAACGTGCCAACATCCTCCAAAAAGAGGGTAACGATGGCGTCGTATGCCGAGGCGGATTCGGAAACCACGATCGGTACCGCCTTGTAGTCATTGACGAGAAGCTTGTGAAGCCGTTCACTTATGACTGAGCTTGCGGGTCTGCCGGCATAAAAATACCCGACCCGAGGTCTGGCTTCTAGATATCCTGACATTGTGAGGATGGATAAATCAGGGCGTAGCGTCGCGCGAGTCAAATTCAGCCGCTCCGCGATATGCTCTCCTGTTATCGGTCCGTCATCCTTCACTATCTGTAAGATGTGCTCTTGTCGTTTGGTAAGCTCGATGACCAATCACCCCGGTTCTGTCTTTACCTCTTCCTAGTATTACTCTATTCGACGGGATATTCCTTCTTTCACGCGGAAAAAAGGTGCCCCCGCCTGATTTTCAGACGAAGGCACCGGTTTTATTTTGTTTACGCGAATACAACTTTGGAAAAATCTGCGTAGCGATAAAGCACACGAGAAAGCTGCAAGAGAAGCCCCAGACGATTCGCACGAACAGCCTGATCTTCGGCCATGACCATTACCTTATCAAAGAATGCGTTGATCGGCTGGCGCAAGGTTGACAAGGTTGCGAGCACCTTCTCTTGATCCTTCAGACCCTCTACATCCTTTTGAACAGCTTGGAATGCCTGATACAAAGCACGTTCCACATCTTCTGCGAACAGAGCTTCGCTGACTTGGTCTGCTTCCGCTTTTTGTGCCAGATTGTTCACCCGGTTAAACTGCTCCACAATCAGCTTGAATTCTTCTGTTTGTACCGCTCCCATCAGTGCTTTCGCTTTTGCCAGCACCTCTGGAACCAGTGTCAGGTCAGCAGCAAGAACGGCGTCGATGACATCGTAGCGAACGCCATGATCCTGCAAGACGTTTTTCAGACGGAGTGCGAAGAAGTCTACGAGGTCTTTTTTCACGTCTTCTGCCGCTCTCTTGTTTACGCCTTGTGCTACATAGCCTTCCATCGCGGCATTCCACAGGTCAGCAAGAGAAATTTGCCAGTCGCGCTCCACCAAAATCGTAACGATCCCCGCTGCCATACGGCGCAGACCATACGGGTCCTGTGAGCCAGTAGGCACAATCCCAATCGAGAAGCAGCCTACGATCGTGTCCATCTTGTCAGCCAGGCTGGCGATAGCGCCTTGGGCGGAAGCAGGCATTTTGTCCCCTGCAAAACGCGGGAGGTAATGCTCGAATACGCCACTTGCGACGAGGTCGGACTCACCCGCTTTGCGCGCGTAATCTTCACCCATAATCCCTTGCAGTTCAGGGAATTCACCTACCATGTTGGTAACGAGGTCAAATTTTGCGATTTCTGCAATGCGGTCTACTTGTTTCGTCTCTTCCGCGCTCACACTCAGCTTGCTTGCAATTTGCGCAGCTGTTTTGCGTACACGACGAACTTTATCACCGATTGTTCCCAGCTCTTCATGGTAAACGATTGTCTCCAAGCGTTTCAGGCAGCTCTCAATGGACAGCTTTTGGTCTTCCACGTAGAAGAAACGAGCATCAGACAGACGTGCGCGAAGAACTTTTTCATTTCCTTTCGCTACGTTATCCAGAGCGCGGCTGTCTCCGTTACGCACTGTCACAAAATGATTCAGCAATTGACCCTGTGCGTTTTCCACAGGGAAATAACGCTGGTGCTCACGCATGGAGGTAACCAAAACCTCACGTGGAATGGAAAGGAATTCTTGCTCAAACGTACCGTAAAGAGCGGTTGGATATTCTACAAGATGGACTACCTCATCCAGAAGTCCTTCGTCCATTGGAATCGTCCAGCCATGTTCCTTCTCCAAGCGATGAATCTGTTCTACAATGGCTGCTCTGCGCTCGTCGGGATTCACCATGACATATTGCTCAGCCAGCTTGCTCACGTATTCGCTTGGGTGATTCAACGTAACCTCTGTTCCCAAGAAGCGGTGTCCACGAGAAACGCGTCCGCTTTTTACGCCTGCAATCTCCAGATCGATCAATTCATCGCCGAACAAAGCAACCAGCCAACGAATCGGACGAACGTATTTCAAATCGCGTGCGCCCCAGCGCATGTTTTTCGGGAAGCTCATACCGGTGATCACTTCAGCCAGTTGCGGCAACAGCTCGGTAGTTGGTTTTCCCGCTTCGGATTTGCGCGCATGAACATACTCGATCCCGTTTACTTCTTTATAATACAGTTGGTCAGGCTCAACATTGTTGCTTCGTGCAAATCCGAGTGCTGCCTTGGACCAGTTCCCCGCTTCATCTTGTGCGATTTTGCGTGCAGGGCCTTTCGCTTCATCATTGCGATCAGGCTGCTTTTCTGCCAATCCATTGATCAACAGGGCAAAACGACGAGGTGTCTCCAATGCCGTAATTTGATCGAACGGCACGCGCTCAGCAGTCAGCCACTTTTCTACTTTTTCCTTGAATTGTGCCGCTGCCTGTGCGACAAAACGAGCAGGCATTTCTTCCAAACCAACCTCTACAAGTAGATCGCGCTTACTCATTTGTATCCTCTCCCTTCACCTGATTCACTTGATCCGCAGCGTCTGCGTTGCCTTTTTGCAAAAGCGGGAAACCGAGGCGCTCACGCTCTTTATAGTAGGTTTGTGCTACTTCACGAGACAGATTACGTACACGAGCGATGTAGCCAGTACGCTCCGTCACACTGATGGCTCCACGCGCATCAAGCAAGTTAAAGGTGTGGGAGCATTTCAGTACGTAGTCATAAGCCGGGTAAACCAGTCGCTCCGCCATCAGTCTCTTTGCTTCTGCCTCATACGTATTGTAGAGAGAGAACAGCATGTCGACATCAGACAGCTCGAATGTGTATTTGGAATGCTCGTATTCTGGTTGCAAGAATACATCCCCGTACGTATACCCGTTGCACCATTCCAGATCGAACACATTTTCTTTCTCCTGAATATAGGAAGCCAAACGCTCCAGTCCGTAAGTCAACTCGACTGCCACTGGTTTACATTCCAGACCGCCCACTTGCTGGAAGTACGTGAATTGTGTGATCTCCATTCCATCCAGCCAAACTTCCCAGCCTAAACCCCAAGCGCCAAGCCCTGGGTGCTCCCAGTTGTCCTCTACAAATCGGATATCATGCTCCAGTGGCTCGATTCCGAGTTCGCGCAAGCTCTCCAGGTACAGCTCTTGAATGTTGTCCGGGGAAGGCTTCATGATTACTTGGAACTGGTGATGCTGATACAAACGGTTCGGGTTTTCCCCATAGCGTCCGTCAGCCGGGCGACGGGAAGGCTCTACATATGCCACGTTCCACGGCTCAGGTCCAATGGAACGAAGGAAGGTCATTGGGTTTAGCGTACCTGCCCCTTTTTCAACGTCATACGGCTGGACAATGAGACAGTTGTGCTTTGCCCAAAAGTTTTGCAGCGTCAAAATGATGTCTTGAAATGTCATTTTCATGCTTTTTCCTCCTCTAAACTTATTAGAACTTGGCTTTAAGTCGAAACTAAAAAAACCTCCCGCCTCTACACTGCCTGATGCGACAGTGTAGGGACGAGAGGATTCTCGCGGTTCCACCCTACTTGGCGAATGACTTCTTCGCCCACCTTACAATCAAATTGCTCCAGAACGCCCTTCATCAGCATGGTGACCGGGCTCTCACTACCCCCGATTCGCTATTCACAGCCAGTGGCCGACTACTCTTTTCCTTCATGGCAACATTCGGTATACAAGTTTGGTTCTTATCATAACGAAAACAAATTCGTATGTCAATTAGTCCTGATCGGATTGCGTCATTCTTTCCATACGCTCCAGTTGTTCCAGAAATGCTCGACTTTTCAGCCTGAGATCCAGATACTCGTCCATAAAACTCCGCAGCACATGCTTGAGCTGGTTGCGTGTAGCCGGTTTTACTTCAATGTCACCAAGCCGCTCCAAATCAAATACCTGGAATAGCCGTAACAGCTTCCAGGTAGAGGGTGTAACTACCATCGCATACGGATCGGAGGGCTGGCAAACTGGGCACAACAGGCCGCCCTGTCCAACACTGATAGCATAGGGCTCCCGCTGTTCGCCACAGTTTACACACGCCGTGAGCTGCGGGGAGATCCCCGCTACAATTAGCATCTTGGTCTCAAAAATACGACACAGGATCTCAGCATCTCGTCCTTCATCCAAATAGCGGAACGTATGAAGGAGTAGCTGAAACAAGTAGGGATTCGGCTCCCTTTCCTGCGTCAGTCGATCCAAAAGTTCTGCTATGTATGCAGCATAAGCCGTAGCAGTCAGGCTTTGCCGCATATCCCGGAACGAATCCAACATATCTCCCTGAGAGAGATCTGGCATTCCCGTACCGGGTCCTGCCTTGCATAGATAATAACTATGCGAAAACAACTGGGAGACGGCGGCAATGCGGCTTTTGGTCTTTTTAGCACCACGGGCCATCACGCCTAATTTGCCGTTCTCCCGGGTAAACAATGTCATCACTTTACTGGACTCACCATAGTCCACACTGCGAATGACAATCCCTTCCCACTTTACAAGCATGCCTGCGTGTCACCCAATTCTTCCTGGGCGAGATCAAACGAGGTTTCCTCGCTGGAAACATCCGTTTGATGGTGATCACGGTAGAGAAGGTAAGCATGGATATCACCGGTTGAAGCGAAAACTCTCCAAGAAAAGTCACGAAGCATGGAGCATCATCCTTTCCTATATCGGGTCTATCCACTTCCTTCTTAGAATCACCTTTGCCCGTTATTCTATGCCTTGGAAAAATTAACACATTGCGATGGGAATATTATTGCTCGTCGTAGAAACCGAAGTTACGCAGCATCCGCTCTTGGTTGCGCCAATCCTTTTTCACTTTGATCCAGAGCTCCAAAAATACTTGGTCGCCCATCAGTCGCTCGATATCCTTGCGCGCACGTTGACCGATTTCTTTGAGCATCTGACCTTTTTGCCCGATTAAAATACCGCGCTGGGAATCCCGCTCTACGTAAATGGCCGCGTAAATGTAAAGCGTTTTACCATTTTCGCCTCGCTTCATCTCTTCAATCACGACAGCGATGGAGTGAGGTACTTCTTCTCTCGTCAAATGCAGAACTTTTTCCCGAATCAACTCGGCTGCTACAAAACGCTCAGGATGATCCGTCACCTGATCCGCAGGATAATACATGGGGCCCTCTTCCATTTCGCCCAAAATAGCCTCCTGCAATGAACCTGTGTTGTTTCCTTCTAGCGCAGAGATTGGAACAATCTGCTTGAAATCATACAATTTGCGGTAATCGTCAATAATCGGCAGCAGTGCTTCCGGATGCACCTTGTCAATTTTGTTGATGACCAAAAATACTGGCGTTTTGACCTGCTTCAGACGCTCGATGATGTAGTCGTCCCCGGCTCCGCGTTTCTCTGTTGCGTCGACAACAAACAGAACAAGATCTACTTCGTTCAATGTATTTTCGGCAACGGAAACCATGTAGTTTCCGAGTTTGGACTGCGGCTTATGAATACCAGGTGTATCCAAGAAAATGATCTGACCCTCTTCTGTCGTATGAACAGCCGTAATTTTGTTGCGTGTCGTTTGCGGCTTATTCGACATGATGGCGATTTTATGTCCTACAATATGATTCAACAGTGTTGATTTTCCAACATTTGGCCGCCCCACAATGGAAACAAAGCCCGATTTAAACGATTGCTTGGTCTTGCGATTATCCACGTAAATCCTCCTTGGTGAATGCGCCTGGAAGCAGGGCAGATACTGTCGTTTCCAAAATGTCGCCTTTGAGATTTGTCAAAAATACAGGCATGTCCGGCGGGCACAGCTCTGCCATGACTTGTCGGCAAGCCCCGCACGGTGATACAGCTTGCGGCGTATCGGCAGAAACGGCTAATGCTTTGTAAGTCCGATCGCCTTCCGAGTACGCTTTAAAAAGAGCCGTACGCTCTGCGCAGTTGCACAGCGAGTACGCTGCATTTTCAATATTGCCCCCCAAATAAACCTTGCCACTCTCAGCTAAAAGAGCTGCTCCTACCTGAAACTTGGAGTACGGTACATAAGCGAGCTTTCTGGCTTCGATTGCTTGTGCTAATAATGCTTGTTTATCCATTCTCATCATTCCTCATATGATTGATCTTTAACATCATTTCACAACAGAATCTGTCCAATGAGACACGAAGAAACCAGACTGAAAGGTCAACTAGAATGACCCGTCCGGTACCTCATTTGACTATGAAAAAATTTCTTCTTCTCTACTAGTAAAAACTATCCCCATACTTTTTGCAACAGTGGTTGTCCAAATACGAGGACTCCGATGAAAAGGGACAGGATCGCCGCTACAAGCACAGCTCCTGCTCCCACATCTTTGGCAATCTTCGCCTTGGCGTGCCATTCCGGGGAAGCTAAATCAACGACTGCTTCAATCGCGGTATTTACCAGCTCAAGGGAGAAGACCAAACCGATAGAAAAAAGGACCAGCAAAACATCGCTGCGTGGTATCTGCAGCCACCACGCTGCCGCCAGCACTACAATGGCTGCGGCTACGTGGATTTGCATGTTTCGCTGTGTCCGTACGGTATAGGAAATTCCTTGTAGAGCGTAGGCAAAGCTGCGAGTCAATCGTCGCCATTCCTTCAACGTAATCTCCTACCTCGTCAAGCCGATTTCTTCCAGCACCTTTTCTTGACGTGAAAACATTTCCTTCTCTTCTTCTGGCGTCCCATGATCATAGCCAAGAAGGTGAAGAAAACCATGAACCGTGAGAAATCCGAGTTCGCGTTCAAATGAATGGCCATAGTCTTCGGCCTGCTCTTGTGCTTTTGGCACGGAGATGATGATATCTCCAAGCATATTCGGAAACTCGCTAGCCTCATCCTCATCGATGAAGATTTCCATTTCCCCTTCACCCGGCTCGTTCATCGCAAAGGACAGAACATCCGTAGGCCGATCAACGCCTCGATAGTCGCGATTCAGCTCGTGGATGCGCTCGTTGTTCACCAGCGTGACAACGACTTCTCCTTGTACGTCTTCCAGCTTAGCCGCTGCTTCCAGGCAACGGACAAGCAGGTTTTGCAAATTCTCATCGATCGGCTCGATTTCTTCATGAAGGATTTCTACAGATAACACAGATAAACGATCTCCTTTTTGTGACGCCATTTATTAATAGCCGTGATCTACTTCTTCCTTGGCATAGGCAGCGATGATTTTTTGTACCAGACTGTGACGAACGACGTCTCCCTCTTGGAAATGAATAAAGGCTACATCGGAAATCGGATTTAAGATGCGCTGTGCTTCGCGCAATCCGGATTTCTTGCCTTTTGGCAAATCCACCTGGGTCACATCACCCGTAATGACCATTTTGGAACCAAAACCAAGCCTGGTCAAAAACATTTTCATTTGCTCGGGAGTTGTGTTCTGGGCTTCATCCAAAATGACAAAGGAATCTTCGAGCGTACGACCACGCATGTACGCCAAAGGTGCAACCTCAATGAGTCCACGTTCCATCATTTTGGCGACTTGTTCATTGCCCAGCATGTCGTACAAGGCATCATAGAGCGGACGCAGATAAGGGTCTACTTTTTCCTGCAAATCTCCTGGCAAAAATCCAAGGCTCTCCCCCGCTTCTACGGCCGGTCTGGTAAGAACGATCCGTTTGACACGCGCATTTTTCAACGCATTTACTGCTGTGACAACAGCCAAATACGTTTTGCCGGTACCAGCTGGTCCAATTCCAAACACAATGTCATGCTTCTTGATCGCAGACAAGTAATGACGCTGGCCCAATGTCTTTGCCCTGATTACTTTGCCACGTTGGGTACGAGCGACTTCTTCATCATACACATCGAGCAGTTGGGCACCTTCTCCCCGTTCAATCAACGACATCGCATAAGAGATGTCTCGTTCGGACAGGGCAATCCCTCTGCGAATCAACTGTAGCAGAATTTCAATCAACTCTGTCAGTTTGTCCACTTCCGGCTTATCCCCGCTAATAACCAGTTCGCCTTCTCGGGTCATAATTTTAGCGGAACTTCTTTGCTCGATCAGTGTTAGGTACGCGTCATGTGGTCCGAACAACAGCAAGGCCTCAGATGCGTCTGAAAACGGGATTCTTACCTCATCTTGTACGTGCAACAGGCTTCCATCTCCTTGCAACGGTAATCAGCAATGCGTCATTTGCTTGCCATCCCTCACTGCCCCACGAAAGGCTGTTCAATGGCAATATCTTCAATGACGGAAAAATGAATGCTTACGTAAACTTTACCATTCTCTGTTGTGACGTGCAAAACTTTTTCGTCCTGAATGAACGCATCTTTTCCAGCTTTTTGCAAGATATCCTCCCTGGCGAATTTTTTAGCCAGTTCCGTCGCTTCCTCCACGCTCATTTCTGTTTGAACGGGTTCTGTTTGAGCGTACGTTACTGTCTTCCAGCCAAGTGGTGAGGTATATCCCGCATACGAGGGCAAAAACCTTTGTTCTGCCATTTCAGCTTGTGCAAAGGACTGTTTTTCAAATGGCCACACGTATATCGCATAGGGGCCAACAAGCAGGTATTGCTGTTCCAACTTTTCCCCCGTCAGACGGTGCATCGTTTGTTTTAGCGGGACCGATGTGTTGCTCATATACCACACTTCCCCTTGCACCTTGCCTCGCGCTGATACAGCTTGTTGACGGGCGTCATTGCCAATGATCCCAGAAATGAGCACTTGGCCTTTTTCCACCAATTGATTGCTCACAACCTGACTACGGCCAACCTCTGGGAGAATTTTATGGATGACAGCCCTCTTTTTAGCTACAAGATGACGGGGACCTGTTGCAAGCGGCTTAACGGGAGCCTCTTTTTCAACCACTTGAAGCATGACCTTGGTTCCTTGAATCTCGATTCCAACCCAGGACGCTTCAGGCAGCAGACTCAACAGCTCTTTTTGCAAAACCAACGGTTCTTTTAGTTTGACCTTCCATGCCCCTTCTTTAATCCCCACTTGTTCGGCAGCTTGAATCACCCGTCGTGGATCGACCATTTTTGTCCCACTTACCTCGACACTCCAGACAAAAGAGGAGAGCATGTACAATCCGATGAAAAAAAGAGCAGCCCCAATTGCCAGTCCAGTTCGTCTACGTAACCGCAGCAGCCAAAAAGGCAGCCCGTCTCTTGCCTCAACGTGACTACGACAGCCTGTCTCTTTTAAAAGCGGCCGTAAACGAAAATAATCACGAATCAAAATATCACAGCGAGTCACCTCTTCTCCTACCCTGCGAATATTCCAGATTCGAATTCCATCCCGTACGGCCATATTCAGCATCCGCTCAAATCGTTTTCCCCGAACGGTAATGGTTACATGTCCATCCACCCACTCCTTGATTCCATTCCGCATACGTGCCGCCCCCTCCCTCTAACAAAGATTACGAGCTCTGTGGTCCCGTCTCCAAAAATTTCACGCCACCGATTCTGCCTTCTAATAAAACCTCCTCAGGCAAAATCGCTCGGATGACAAGCTGTTCACCTGAAACAATCATTTGACCGTTCGTCAACAGCAGGCGAAGCTCTTTTTCGCTAAAATGCAAGACTCCTCGATGATTCTCTATATACATTTGCAAATGACCGATCATCGTGATACGCGGGACTTCCAGGACTACATCTTGCGGCAGATCCAACACCCCTCCGGCCAACTGGCGCAGACGGCGGCTCCAACGCTTCATGGATTAGCCCCCCTTCTCGTTCTATATATTGGCGAATATGACGATCTCATCTGTTTGCAGGTGCAAAACCATTCTTATCTATGCGTATGCGGGAGCATAAAGAGGCATTCATCAAAAACAGTCACAAAAAAAGAGCTCTCGTCGCTCGCAATTTCGCAAGCACTTGAGAACTCAGACTTTGGAATACTTCAACAAACTCCATTGATTATTTGCTTTCTTTTGCAGGAGAAACCAGCTCTTTTCCTTTTGTAAGCGCCTTCCATTTTTTCATGACTCGTTTTACTTTTTCAGCTGAACAACCGCACGCGATCGCCGTTTCATATATCGATTTGTTTTCGAAGATGGCAAGCCGAATCACTTTTTGACGAAACTGCCCCATTTGTTCAAAAATTTGTTGATTCATCGCTTGACCTCTACCCCTTCTTCTATTAGAAGAATTTTCTTTACATTCAGGATAGTCAACAAGGATACGAGAAACAAGACAAGTTATTCGATATATTTCGACACGAAAACATTGGTTTCCATAAAAAACAGGCGAACCGAGGTTCACCTGTTTAACTAGCTGCTATTCTATCATTTTTCTTTGCCGAACCTGCTGGGCGTACGGAGCTTTTGAGCGCGGCTCTCCAAAAATGAGCGCCCACTTCATCCCATCACGTGGGTTGCCGTGTTTCGATGGGATTGTTCCCGCTCGTTCCGAATCAGCGACCTTCATCGTTTCCGATTGCTTCACTGTGATAGTTGGACCCGTTGAAGCACGAGCTGTACTGGAGAATGCCCATTCCTGCTCGACTCCAATCCCTTCCATCGATTCTTGCTGAAGTGGCTCGTATTTGGAGGATGCCCGCACCGTCTCTCTACCGTAATCCTCCGTTTCCCTAGGGATATCCGACGTTGTGGCCGGGGTAAGCGGAGGCATTTTTTTGCCTTGAGACATCTTTTTCTTTCCGGCTTTGCCCAGAGCTTTATATCCTAAGTAACCAAGGATGACAAACCAGAACTTGCCGATGAGCGGGATGATCCACTCGACTAAACCCAGTAAATCTACGACGAGATCCATGAGATCTTCCATGGCAATCGCCCTTATTCTTTCTCGTCTGGCATAGCAGGATCTTGTTTGTCACCTGCATGCCCGAAGGATTGACGCATTTGTGTATCAGCAGCAATGTTTTGCATGTTGTAATAATCCATTACGCCCATTTTGCCACTTTTCAATGCTTCGGACAAAGCGAGTGGTACTTGTGCTTCGGCTTCTACTACTTTTGCCTTCATTTCTTGTACGCGCGCAATCATTTCCTGCTCTTGGGCTACCGCCATGGCGCGACGCTCTTCCGCTTTCGCTTGGGCAATACGTTTATCTGCTTCTGCTTGGTCGGTTTGCAATTGTGCCCCGATGTTTTTCCCTACATCCACGTCCGCAATATCAATCGAGAGAATTTCAAAAGCAGTTCCGGCATCCAGACCTTTGTTCAATACCGTTTTAGAGATCAAATCTGGATTTTCCAATACGTCCTTATGTCCTTTTGACGAACCAATTGTCGATACAATCCCCTCACCTACGCGGGCGATAATCGTTTCTTCACCAGCACCACCGACCAATCGATCGATGTTGGCACGAACCGTTACTTTTGCACGAGTGCGCAGCTCGATACCGTCCTTTGCCATTGCTGCTACCACAGGTGTTTCAATCACTTTCGGGTTCACGCTCATTTGTACTGCTTCCAATACATCACGACCAGCCAGATCAATGGCTGCTGCTCGTTCGAAGCCAAGTGGAATATCTGCGCGTTGTGCTGCTACGAGCGCATCTACTACACGGTCTACGTTACCGCCTGCGAGATAATGGCTCTCCAATTGGTTTGTATCCAACTGCAAGCCGGCTTTACGCGCTTTAATCAAAGGATTCACAATACGAGATGGTACGACGCGACGCAAGCGCATAGCGACGAGGGTAATAATCCCGATATTCACACCGGAAGCCAGTGCAGAAATCCAGAGCATAACTGGTACGAACGAGAAGAAAATAGAAAGTACAACGATGGCTACTGCCACCATAAAAATAAGGGGAATCAAACCACCTTCAAACATGAAGAACTCACTCCTTTTGTTCTAGTTCGGCAACGACGATACGCGTGCCTTCTACTTGCACAACGGTGATGGCGGTACCCGCTTCAATGAAACCACCAACCGATACTGCATCCACACGTTTTCCTTCCACCTTGACGACCCCTGCCGGGCGCAATGTTGTAAGGGCGATGCCTGATTTTCCTTCCAGCTCACGCTGATCGCGCGGTGCTACGTAGCCTTCTTCATTGCGCTGCGTGTCACCCAAGACAAACTTGTTGAATAGACCTTTGACCCCGTATTTCTTCACTAACAGGAACGTTACAATTGCCGTGATCAATGCAGCTACACCCAGCGATGCGAGCCCTTGCTGTGTGTCATAGGCTGCCATAACAAGGCCTGTCACAATGCTCACGAAGCCAATCGCTCCGACAATGCCGCCCGGAAGAAAAATTTCCATAAGCATCAGTAAGATTCCGATAGCAAACAGGCCGATGTGCAACCAGCTGGCAAATCCCGCTACATAATGCCCGAAGAAATACAAACTGAACGCGACGAGCGAAATCGTCCCCGCAACACCAAAGCCAGGGGCAAACAGTTCTACTACAATTCCTCCAAGTCCAATGATGAGCAGCAGACTCATGACAATGGGACTCGTCACCCATCTAGCGACTAGCTCTCCACCTGTTGGCTCAATCGCCTGAAGGGAATCTGACTGAATGCCGAACTTTTTGAGCAGCGCTTCCTTATTGGACACCACATCATCTGCATAACCCAACTGCTTCGCTTGTTGGGCATCGAGAGAAAGCACCGTGCCTTTTGGCTTTAATCCTGGGAATTCTGTATCAATTTCCACCATCGCGCGAGCAACGTCAGGATTGCGATTGTTCAACTCCGCTGCCGCCTTCATTTTATTGCTCCAACCGGAAATGAACTTGATATCTGCTGCATTCCCTGCCAAGTCAATCGGTGCGGCTGCCCCCATGCTACTACCTGGAGTCATAATAATTTCATTTGCATTCAGGGCGATGTACGTTCCCGCTGAAAAAGCCTGGTTATCAATATAGGCTATCACATGCATGGGAGCCTGACGGATCAACTGACCAATCTGGTCGGCAGCATTCACTTCTCCACCTGGCGTATTGATATGCAGGATTACAAGATCTGCCTGCTGGTCCTGTGCGTCAGCAAATGCTCTTTCTAAAAAGCTCTCCAACCCTCGCTCGATCGTGCTATCTACTGGAATCCAGACAGCTTTTTGATAGGTCTGCGCTGTTGTGGATGCGGGAGCAAGAAGCATCGTCATTCCCATAATCAGGCAAAGAAGTGAAAAAAGCAATCGCACGCGGCTTTTTACTAGCCTTGTTGCACTCATTGCATGTACCTCCTTTCCATCTATCAGCTTCAACGTATGTGCAATAAGGTATACGAAAGAGTGAGGCAATTGTTTCATATTTATTTCACATCTGGGGAAAAAAAGAAAAACCCAACCTTTACAGGTTGAGTTTTTCTGTTCGTATCTATATGAGGTGTTACTCTCGTCTACGATGGTAGTTCCTCAGATACAATCTTTTGCACGAGGTTTCCGTCTGCTCTGCCTTTCACTTTCGGCATGATCGCACCCATCACTTTGCCCATCTCCTTTTTGGAGGAGGCATTGGTAGCTACGATACCTTCCCGAACGATATCGCGAATTTCGTCTTCGCTAAGCTGAGCGGGTAAGTAAGCGGAGAGCACGTCGATCTCTTCGCGCGTTTTCGAGGCAAGTTCCACGCGGCCTGCCTTCTCAAATTCGTGGAGGGATTCACGGCGTTGTTTTAACTCACGAGTCAAGATGGTCAGCACTTCGTCTTCAGACAAAAGTCTGCCCTTGTTAATCTCTTCGTTCTTTAATGCGGCTTTCACCATGCGAATAACAGAGAGTTTTAGAGCAGCTCTGTCCTTCATTGCTTGCTTCATATCTTGATCGAGTCGCTCCATTACACTCATGATGAGCCCTCCGTCAATTAAAACTTGCGCTTGCGAGCTGCTTCGGATTTCTTCTTGCGCTTAATGCTAGGCTTCTCAAAGTGGCGACGTTTACGCAGTTCCGCCATCACCCCGGATTTTGCGCTTTCACGCTTGAAGCGGCGAAGTGCGCTATCCAAAGACTCGTTTTTCTTGACTCGAATTTCTGCCATTTGTCTTCCCTCCCTCCGCTAAAACCGTGGGACGCCTGAGTCGAACGTACGAACAGACTGTCACACTTCATTATAGGATAGATGACTAAAGAAGGTCAACCTTTAGTTCAATTTTATTCGTAAAAACCGGACAAAAGATGATAATGAATGTGGAAAACCTCTTGTCCACCCTCTTTGCCGCAGTTGTTAATCAGGCGAAAACCTGGCAACTCCAGCTTTTTCGCCAAGAGTTGTGCTACATGATGGATATGCCCGATCAGCGGCAGGTCCTCGGCGCTTACATCCATGAGCGTGGGAATTGGCTTACGCGGGATAATCAACAAGTGAACGCGTGCTTTTGGTGCAATATCGTGGATGACAATGACGTGCTCATCCTCATACTCGATACGAGCAGGAATTTCACCGTCCATGATTTTGGTAAAAATACTTTTTTCCATGGGAGACTCCTTTCTTCCTCTGTATGTGGATCGTTATGTATGTAAGACTTGATCGTATCATATTCCCTCACTTTTGTCTTGCGGCGCTACCTAACGCATGGTAGCATGACTTCGAGGTTGAAACTGGATTACAGAAGGAGTTCGTGCAGATGAAACCAATTGCACTGGATCAGGCAGCAATCAACGCAGAAGGGATTTTGCTCACTGGTTCCCCAGGGCTTGCCTTGTCATCCGTTCACTTTGATACCCGCGAGTTGACTGCGGGATCTTTGTTTGTAGCGCTGACAGGCGGCGCACGGGATGGACATGATTTTTTGTTACAAGCAGCTGAACAAGGAGCTGTAGCTGCACTCGTTTCGAATCAGGAGAAGATTCCTGCGAACTTGCCAAACGATTTTGGGTTAATTCTCGTCAATGATACACTGCGTGGCTTTCAAAAGCTGGCTGCCACTTATCGGAAAAGCTTTTCATTCCCTCGCATCGCCATTACAGGAAGTATCGGGAAAACAACCGTGAAGGACATCGTGGCACACGTACTTGCGAGCCGTTCGCCCGTATACAAGACGTATAAAAACTTCAACAACCACATCGGTGTGCCTTTGTCGCTCTTACAGATGGAAGAAAAACATCAAGCTGCTGTACTGGAGCTCGGGATGAACCACGCCGGGGAAATCGATCTGCTCGCTTCGCTGGTCCAGCCAGATATTAGCGTGATTACATTTATCGGTGAGTCCCATATTGAACATTTTGGCACGCGTGAAAAAATTGCTCTCGCAAAGGCAGAGCTGCTTCCACATACCGCTCTTGACGGGCTCGTACTGCTCAACAAAGATTCCGAATATCTGCGATTGGTAGCCCATCTGTATCCGGGTGAGGTCATGTACTACTCTGTTCATGAGAAGGCGGATATTTGGGCGGAGCAAATCGAATCGGTTGAAGGTGGAACCGGCTTCAAAGTGTGCTTTGCCTCCGGGGAGCATTTCGAGGCATTCCTGCCTCTGCACGGTCGGCATAGTGTCCTGAATGCTCTGCCTGCTGTTGCGATTGCCAAAAGGCTCGGGATGGATACGGAGCAAATTGTGCACGCCTTGTCTACCGTCCAGCTCTCAGCCATGCGATTTGAGCAGATCACATCCAAGCACGGTACGGTGTACATCAGTGACGCGTACAATGCCAGCCCTGTTTCCATGGAAGCTGCCGTCCGCACATTTGCTGACTTGTACCCTGATCGCGGGAGAGTCGTTATCTTAGGGGATATGTATGAGCTCGGGCCAGACAGTGCGGCTATGCATGCGGGCGTCGGAGCCTCGCTTCAAGACATCGCTGAGCGCTTCGAGCTGCTCGTGACAGTTGGTGAGAATACTCGCCATCTCCATGCTGCTTACACGGGGAACAAGCTGCATTTCGCCACAAAAGCAGAGGCACTGCGTGCATTACTGCCGCTACGCGATGACAAACACGCTTTCCTGTTTAAAGCCTCCAAAGGTATGTCATTATGGACGCTTATCACTGATTTGGAAGGTCACGAATAATAGATAAAGAACAGCCGCCTCTCGTATATACGGGAGACGGCTTCTTTTTTTATCATCGTAGTTCAATGACATTGTTGGAAGGACCCAATTTTTCAAGCGGAAAATCGGTATAGTGGATCGATGCGAGATCAGCTACATAGTATGACTTCCCGTCCTTCGCCCAGCCGATGATGCGATGATTGTCACTTGAACGATAATAACCAGGCATTCCCTTGTCAGGAGAACCGAATGGATAGCCGCACTTTGTGACTTGTTTGCATGTTTGAATATACATATACGAATCCTGAGAATTAGAAGTACGAGAGTGCTGTTCTACTGCCATCTGATTTCCTGATGGCGACCAAACAATTTTGTCCAAGTGTCTCTCAGTGAACACGGGATCCTTCAAATTGTTCTTTTTCCCTGTCTGCAAATCCAACATGTATTCTTCTGTCATCGTTCGGATATAACGGTACTTCATATCGTTGGAGTAAGAAGGAAATGTGGTCATATTGTGATCGTATTTTAGGCCAGTCGGTAAGTCTAACTCCTTATATGCGGTTTGCGTTCTGTAAAACAGCTTTTTCGAATTCGGCACCCAGTAATACATTTCTTCGTCTGTTCCACTCCGCCACTCATACTGGTCATTCTTTTTCATTTTGAGTGTAGGCAGATGCTGCAAGATCAGGTGGGCGCTTACCTTGGTATTGGATGAAAGCATGTCCATACGGGTAAAGACCATGTACTGTTCATCCGGTGAAACGGAAAAATCAAGGACGGGATACTGAGCTTCTGCCGGGACGAGTACCGTTTTTTTGCCGTCTGGCAGACTGAGCTTCACGATACCGCCATTTTCACGAACGTAGAGCGCGTCCTGCTTCGGTGACCATTTGCCAAAACCGGATAGCTGCGTCATCTTTTTTGTTTGCATATCGTACAAGTACGGTATGGTTGGGTCTGCCTTCCCGTATCCGATTCTCTCCCCGTATACAAACCTGCTCGATGGCGACATGCTCGCCCGGTGGATCAAGGGCATGTTCGTAACGGTTTTTGTCACTTTTCCATCTACCGTTACTTTATAGATGACGACCGGCTCTGGCTTGCGAGGGTCTGCCTTCGCAGGAGCAGAGGCATTGATTTGCCCAGGGACAAGGATACCCAGCAAGGAAATCAGCAAGCATGAGAGCAATATGCGTTTTTTCATCTAGGGTCCTCCTGAATAAGTGATCAATACGAAGACGTTCACTGAAGGCATTTGGTTTCTTTTGGAATAAAAAAAGATCGGAAGCAATCCCCTCGCTCCCGACCTTTCTTTCACTTACGGACTAGCAGCATACCCTTCCGCAGCCATTCTACCTCTTCAGCTAACACAAGCTTCGGATTCTGACCAAACCATTCGATAGAACCAAAATAATCGGTATCTGCAATCTTCTCTAAAATAGGTCCATAATCTACAGCACCCTCACCGAGTGGTACCATTCCCTCACGATCCCCGTTAGGGGCATATACATTATGCGGAGCGAATACCGACAGATGATTCGATGAAGAGATATTTTTCAAATGATAATGAGCCACCCACGGCTTCAATTGGTTGTATGCGTCGATTGGATCAGCACCTGATTCCCAGACATGAAGAAAATCAAGATTAACTTTTAGTGCAGGATGATTGACTTCCTGCAACAGAGCAAGTGTCGAACTCATAGAATCCGTGAGCGTATTCGGATGTGTTTCGACCAAGAGCTGAATTCCGTGCTCCTGACACATCTGACATAAGATGTACAAATGATGTACATAACGCGCCCGCTCTTCTGGCCCAACTTCCTTACTCGCCTTCTGTCCAGCGAACGTCCTAATTTGCTTTACATTTAGCCATTTCGCGCATGAAATGAGTCTTTTTGCTTTTTCCAGTGTACGATGAAATCCAGATGAGGTCGTAATATCCAGATAATCGCTAAGCATAGAGATACACATGCCTTGATCCCTGAGTATTCCTAGCTGTTCCTCCATCTCTATTCGATCATGATCGTACAGATCTTGAGCGTGAATTCCCCACAACTCTATTCCCTCAAAATGATGACGATGAGCAAACCGAACAATTTCCGCAAACGAAATCAACTGGTGGCGAAAAGTGATTGTGCACAATGAGAGTTTCATTTGACCATTACCTCCACCCTTTTTCGTCTACAGTGACGAGACTTTTATCCATTTGGGTCCACAGAACAAACTGACGTTCCAACTCTTTTTTCACTTCAAGTTCAATCAGATCAATCTCTTCTAACGCCTCGATAATCGGAGGTAACAACGCCATATTCTTGGTCATCGCCATTTTGACAGACAAGTACTGCGCTGTCGTAAACCCTTGGTAGATGTCCTCCACTTTATAGGCAATGCGCAAAAACTCATCACGATGGTATTGCAGGTAATCTTGCAGATATAGAAATGCATACTCATAGCTGTATTTACGGATCGCAATCACTTTAACCTGAGTCACTGCTGGGAGTAACATGTCCAAGTTGTATCCATTGCGCCCTTCTGCCATGTCCGTAATCAATTGCTTCAATTCAACCGTAAACGGATTATGATCACGTTTGAGTGCTGCGTAGAAGTAGTCGTGGATCATTTCATAGGTTGGTTCCTTAATTTCACTCGCATCCACCATAAAGCCGCCACCAAACGGATTTTCTAAGAAGGCTTTGATCACCGTCTCCTTCTTCACATTGCCTTCCCAACGAAAATCCGGGTCAAACATAAACCACTCATCTTCATTCTCCGTTTTTGAAATCATCAAAAAATGCGGGAATGGCTTCAACGCAAATTTATTATCTCGCTCTGGAACCAGCGACATGTCTATCTGAACAAGGACAAACTGATCCTCGGTACGCTTATCAATTAGCTCTAAGAACATGTCCAGATTGGAGGCTTTATCTTTGGAATGATCATACCATTCCGTTACGTTCGCTCGAAAAAGTCGTTCATATCCCTTGATAATCTCCTCATGGTTATCAATGTAGTACGTAACCACACCTTGATCCGTTATGGAGTACTCGGCATCCCATATGCCAAAGTAATAGGGACGATAATCAATTTTTGTGCGACGCTTAATCACTTCGCATAGGCATGAAATAATGCAATGAACCTTAACCATTCTGTATCCCCCACTCGATGTTTGTATAATCGCTAATTCGATACATGCTGCGGTTCCAGCTGTTCAACAAAAGTAAGGAGTGATCCAACCGTTTGGAAGATTCGTGGATCTAACTCATGAGCAGGTACTACCAATTTCAAATCTTCCTCAATATAAACAATCAGTTGTAACAGCATAATTGAATCAATATGTAGATCCTCATTCAATCGCATGGACTCCTCCAGCGTGAGGATATGCGATAATTTTAATTTTTCGGTCATGATCGTATGGATTTGCTTCATTCTTTCTGTTCGAATCATTTGCTGATCGTCTCCATTTCTAATAATCGACGGCTGATTTTTCCTGTGGCTGTCTTAGGAATGCTCGTCACACATTGGATTTCGAATGGGACTTTATAGCCTGGCAAACGATCTTGGCACCATTCCCAGATTTGTTCAGGAGTAGTTCCTCCCTCTGTAATAACCTGCGCCTTCACAATCTCTCCCATGACCGGATGACGTCCGCGATACACAACCACTTCTTTTGTCCCATTCATTTTCAAGATGACGTCCTCAACCTCTAAAGGAAATACCTTTAAGCCAGAGACGTTAATCACATCATCCATCCTCGACACAAATTGAATATGGCCTTCTCCCGTCCAGAAACCTAAATCCTGCGTCGCTATTTCGTTCTGTCCAATTCGAATGACTATTTCCGCAGGTTGTTCTTCATTTTCACCTGCTGTCATTTTCACATGGGAAAGGGGGACACCCAGATCTGTATGCGTCCGCATCTGTTTACTCATACTGACGCATCCCGCCTCGGAGCATCCATATTGTTGCATCAAGATGTCGCTCATGCCTTGCAGCTTTTGAAACAAGCCTTCTGGCATTGGAGCGCCAGATGTCATTAACCGGTGAAAGCGTACCTGCTCTCGCGTAAAGCTTGATAAGATGTGATAAAAGACTGGCAGACCATAAACAATATGCTGGGGAGTATCTTGAATCACTTGCAGAGCAAACTTCGGATTTTTGTGCGTCACAATCGAAGGCTTACTTCCCCGTTCCAGTGCTGCCAAAACGCCACATATCAATCCATACGAATGTGTCACCGATGCCAGCACGATCGGGGTTAACGCTTCCTCTCCCTGAAACAATTGGTTGTAGGCATGAATTTCGGTTTGGATATCATCCCAGCTTCTCCCGATTAGCTTCGCGTCCCCCGTAGTACCTGAGCTATATTGGTAGAGCGATGGTTTCTCGCTCTTTTGTTTTTCCGTGATGGATAAGAAGTGCTTCGTCTCCTGAAAAACAAGCCCATAACATCTTGCCTTCACTGCCATTTGATAGGCGGTTTCCATTGGGGTTTCCCCATGAATTAATAGCACCGAAGCGTTATGCTCACGTAAATATTGAACAAGACTAATCACGTCAAGAGGGTCAGCTATGCAGACTGCGTACCTCTTTCCTTCCGGCTGTCGAAAATGATCCATACTTTCGAACCCTTGCTTATGTCTCTCCATTTCATGCACAGAAATCTCATTTTGATTCACAATGATCATGCTAGTAACCTCCAGCCATGGAATGAAGCTTTTTCCTTGCCTCGAACAAAGGATTGGGAACTTCATGTAAATGATAGTTCTCGTTTGTTGTATATAGCTTTTTCTTGGTCAATTTCTCTACCTGCACGCTTGGAACAAACAGATCAAATCGCTTAAATCGCTCCGCCAATTCCGGGAATCGTTGTTCGTGACCCTCCAATACCTTTACGGCCATCTCCCAGAATTGCTCTTCGGCATATCCGTAATGCTCCTCTAACACCCGTGCGAGTTGCCCCAGATTGATTAGAAATAAAGTCTCTAACGTCAAATCTCTGACTGTTGATGTTTCATTCATGTGGAACATTACATCATCTGGCTTCGTTGCGTAATATTCATGCACGTCCGCGAAGTTCGGGCATTTGTCTGGCTCACTCAAGAACGGTTGGCAAAAAATCAAATCTTCATGAAAATCCTTTAATGCCACCCGAGTAGGGACACCATCCCGATGCACCAAGACCATATTCTGCCCGTGGGATTCCATCGCAATCCCGTGTTTCACCAATATATGAACGACCGGCACTACACTGTTTTCCAATAATCGCGCAAGCCAATTCTCTAGCCCTTGCTCACGAATCCAACGATCAATGAATGGCACCCCATCCACCTCTACTGCCGCTAATGCGTTATAAGGTACCGCATCTTCTCCCGCTTCGAGATGAGGGATGAGACTTTCTCTCCACATGCACCCAATTACTCCGAATGTAACCATTTCCACCAGATCAGAAGCAGGTGGAGGATCGTATGCCACTGCCGCAAACTCTTGGAGCATGATCACCTTTTGTACGTCTCGTAAATACGAATCTGCGTCCGTAATCCCCTTGAGCCACCTCGAAACAATGGGGGCACTTGCCAGTGAATGGGGAGTGAGATGACGTGGCGCTGATGTATTCACCACGTTGATCGAGAGTTTCAGATACGGTTTATGCGGATTACTTTTGTTAGCAAAGGTCCGGATGGATTGTTGTGGACGATGACCATCAGCCCCTACTCCTAACACAATGATCTCTTTGCGATGGATATCGTCCAGGAATCCTGGCACAACATGATTACGCCACTGCCAAGGATGGACAGGCACGAAGGCATACTGCTCAGGATCGCATCCATGATTGACGATGATTTGCTGAAAGATTTCTTTTTGTTCCCGTCCTATTTCCTCCAAAAGAAGGTCATCGAAATTTTTCCCTTGATCAATGGACACTTGAGAATATTGTTTTTTTATCGCTAACCAAAGAAAACGAACTTCCTGCTTAAATTCAGGACCATAAGCAAAATGATCTATGTAGGTAAATCCAACACGTGATTTATAGCTAGGGTGGTAAGGGTGACCGTCCATCAGATCACCTTCGAGCTCATCGTACGATTTGCCCTGCATCCGAATATCATTTTGTACCCGATAGTATTGGGACAATGTATCCTTTAACAACGTTTGTTCCAAATCATTGGCAAATAGCTTCAGTCTTTGTTCATCTACCGTATTCATTCGGAAGACTTCCACTAAAAAACGCGTGAGGGATATCGCTTCAAATTCTTGCTGGGCAACTCCGCTTTGATCGTAAACAACACGAGTAACAGGGTCGTTCCCTAAACGAACAAGCCCAAAACTAGCACTCCTCCGCCCTCGGCAACGATAGCGAACAGGCAGGTCACCCTCATCAAGTCCATGTAGGGTGTAAATCGTCTCGTCACCTTCTTGCAGGGTCTCAGGAATCACAATTCCCTCATATAACAAAGACTCTATGCATTGTCGAAACACCCTTCTTCTCACCTGCACGTACTGTGTCGAGTGAAGTGCCTCTTCAATCGAGAAATCCTGTAAAGTTAACTCCATACCTTATCCTCCAAATCTCTTCAAGCTAGACGCTAGTAAGCTATCCAAAAGCATGCAGCCCTGCCTTTTCGGTCTGCTTTACTTTTGCTAAAGGATTATCTATGTAAACAAAAACAGATGATCGCTCTTCCGGTTGGGTTAATTCATCCAGATCATAGAAGCGCGTGAGCAGATTCGCCTTACACGGAAGCTGTTTACGAGTAAGTAGATTCTCCAGAAACTTCGACGCCTCTCGATTCATAGGTAAAAATTCCGTCAAAACCTCATGCATCTCTGCCAATAAGATTTTTTCATCAATTAATCCTTCCGTTCCAAATCCATTGATGAGTCCAAACATATGGTTAAAAACCATGTAATAGGTGATTCGCTCGTCTACAAGATGATCTTTGTAGATGTTTTTACTCGCCTTGCCAATCCCAGGCAATTCTGTCTCTAATACGTCTTGCATCGATTCTGAGAAATAGTAGCCTTGATTATCACGATAAAAGAACTGAGCGGGGTATCCGTCTTTCAGCGTGACAACACTATTCTGTTGATGGGCTTCCAAGCCGATTCCGTATTTTAGATAGAGCCATACCATTGGCTTCAAAGAAATATCTACATAGCGCTTAAACCATTCCAAACTAACTACTTCCAGTGCCTTCCCTTCTTTTTGTGCCAGATGGTGAATGAGCGTTGCCAACCTACTCTTGTACCCAGGAAGTGGATCTTGTACGAGTGCAGCGATTTGGGTGACCTGACGAGCATGACTCCCCATAAAGGGATTATCACGCAGGATTACTTCAAATCCCGTTTCTTCCGCCTGATCCAACGTGATCGTAATGTAAGCCGGATCAGAGATAAAACCAAAGCCTGGATACTTGCGACTTACCTCACCAATCCCTGTTTCAAAAAGTTGCTTCGCCTCTAAACCAATCTCCATTTCACTTAACTTATTGATCCGTAAAGAATTCGTAACTTTGATTGGGACGGACAGCTTGAGCATGTATTTCTTTTCAGGATGATAAACCGTTCTGAGAGAAGATGTTGCCATATACTCTTCACCTGCTGGCCCTATGTAAAGAAGTAATCCTTTCTCGATCAAGGATTGAACGGCTACCTGTTCAAGCAACCATTCTGCTTGAAGCGGATGTATCGGGACGATTGAAAATGATGGATCGACATCAGATATCGAAGGAAACTCACCCTTCAGTAATTGCGTAGCGGATTCTGTTAGCCCAGATTTTTCGTGAACAATCGACGGATGGGCAGCAAACAAGTGGAGTTGAAACCTCCCGCAACACTCCGGGGCATACAACGCTTGCTTGGCCTCTGGAATTCCTTGCTGACTCTTCGGTGTCGGATGGAACAAGTGACCGAACAAAAGCGCCTGCTCTGCTTCGATGAAGCTTTGTTCCATTCCGTATAAAATCTCACCATTACTTTGGCGAGTCCGAACAAATTTCTCAATGCTTTGGCAGCTTTGAATCATGCGCAAGACTAATTCATCTGGAACGGCATTTTCCCCATGCTGAAGCGTTAGTTCTTTAATCAAAAGAACCGCTAATGTCAAATAGTCTGCCTGAACGAAACGCGTACAGTCACCACTTCGGTAGCAAGCTGGATAATGAAACAAATGCCTGCCAGTCACCGAATGATATTTGACACCGACATAGAGGGAAATCCCCTGATGCGGGAGTTCGCAATGAAGGTACTTACCTGTTGTACTCGGCTGTATGATTTTCGTTAGCTGCTTCGTAATCTCGTCTTTCCGATCGATCCACTCGCCCCTACCTGTTTCTCGGAGATAACAATTGAGAAAGCTCTGCATCGTTGCATGCTCTGCGATATGCTTGACTACGAACATGTTACCTCTCCTCTTGCTTGATCCAATTTTTTATCCAAGCATTGTGACTTACATAACTGGTAAAACGTCCCATAAATAATGTAAACGATTATCATTCTCATTTCAAGCAGTAATATTCATCTTGTACAGTTAAGAGAGATGAGCTGACAGAAATTAGTTCCTCCCTCCTACATAAAAAGAAAAAAGATGCCCATTTATCAGCATCTTTTTTCTCATGGTTCGTCCATCTGTTCTGCATAGACAAAGACTATCTCCCGGCGTGTTTACAAGCTACCGTTTTTCATAAAATTCATACGTTTCCCAGTTAATCTTGCCCGGACCAAAATCGTAAATATGAGTGGAAGCAAGATCAGCAAAATAAAATGATTTTCCATCACCTGCCCACCCAATCAGTTGATAATTGTCCTTATCCTGCATGTAGGCGCTCAACAGCCCGGGATTTACATGACTGCCGAAAGGATTTCCGTATTTGTTCGGTTCATTGAAGACGAACATCAACATGTAATTATCCTGGGAACTGGACCAGCTCAAAAGTTGTTCAGCAGCAAACTGATGGCCAATTGGCGACCATAGGATTCTTCGCAGGGCTGCTGTGTACTCCTCTACGACCTTTAAAAAGTTCTTTTTCCCCGTTTTTAAATCCAGCACATATTCTTCTTGTTCTGTCTTGATATACTGATACTTCATATCGCTGGAGTAAGAGGGAAGAGCGGTCGTTTTGTGATCCGTTTTCATCCCTGTGGACATGTCCAATTCTTTGGAAGCTTCTTTCGTTAAGTAAAACAGCTTTTTGGAATTTGGCATCCAATAATACTTCTCTTCTAGTTCAGCTTTGTCTTGTCTCCACTCATATTGATCATGCTTTTTGATTTGAAGCGTTGGCAGATGTTGAATGTAGAGATGAGCACTTCCTTTTGAATCAGCAGCTTTTTCATCTTTGCGGGTAAAAGCCAAGTACTGTTCATCCGGTGAAATCGCAAAATCGAGCACTGGATACTGGACAATGCCCGGAACGAGCACGGTCTTTTTACCGTCTGTCGTTGTCAGCCTGACGATTCCGTCATTTTCACGGATGTACAGTACGTCCTGCTTGTTTGACCACTTGGCAATCCCCGACAATTGCATCAGCTTTTTCGTCTGAATGTCGTACAGGAAAGGGATTGTCGGATCTTCCTTACCATACCCGATTCGTTCTCCGTACACAAATCTCCCTGAGGGTGAAATGCTTGCGCGATGAATCAAGGGCATGTTGGTCTGGATTTTTTTCGTCTTTCCATCCGGGGTCGCATGATAAATCGTCACCATGTCAGGTTTTCGCGGGTCCTGTGATGTAGGAATGGCTGCACCCGTCTGTCCAGGAAAAAAGGAACTTAGCAGTGTAGCTAGCAAACATGAGAGCAAGAACTGTTTTTTCATTAAGGTCCTCCTAATCTGTTATCAATACTCAGACGTGCCCCATTACCATTTGGTTACCAAATTTTATACAAAAAGAAAAAAGATGCCGATTCATCAGCATCTTTTTTCTCATGATTAGTCCAACTCTTCCGCATCTACGACATTGCGACCTTTATCCGCATGTCGCTCGATACCGAGTTGCACCAGACGATCGATCAGCTCGCTGTAGCTCACACCCGCAGCTTGGAAAAGCATAGGATACATACTAAACGGCGTAAAGCCTGGCATCGTATTCACTTCGTTAATATAGAGCTTGTCGTTTTTCTCATCCCAGAAAAAGTCTATGCGGGAAAGGCCAGAGCCATCAAGTGCTTGGAAGGCCTGCTTGGCTATTTCCGCGATTTGTTCGGATACATGCTCGGGAACGATCGCAGGAATGGAGAGCTCTGTTCCCGCCCCTTTGTACTTGGCTTCGTAATCGTAAAATTCTTTAGCAGCAATGACTTCCCCAACGACAGATGTCATCAGCTCTTCATTCCCCAAAACGCCAATCTCCAACTCACGTACGTGAACGAACTCTTCCACAATCAATCTGCGGTCAAATTTGGCAGCTACCTCTAATGCGTGCTTGAGCTCTTCACGATTTTTCGCTTTGCTAATCCCTACACTGGAACCCATATTCGCTGGTTTGACGAAACATGGATAGCCAAGTTCACTCTCGATCCGATCCATGACATCGTCCTGGCCTTTTTCCCATTGCGAGCGCAGAAAGCCTACATATTTCACTTGCGGGAGTCCAGCCTGTGCAAAGACAGTCTTCATCATCCATTTATCCATTCCGATAGCGGAAGCCATTACTCCGGTTCCCACGTACGGGATATTCGCCAATTCCAACAATCCCTGGATCGTCCCATCCTCGCCAAATGGTCCGTGAACCACAGGGAAAATAACATCCAATTGCTCATTCATAGCAAACAGCGGCCCTGGCTGGCTTGCGACCGCCAGCTCTTTCCCTGTCTCTGTTGCCTCGGTAATGGCTGGCGTTTTTGCCGATAAGCGCAACGCTTCGATCGTCTCCGGCAGTTGACCAGCCAGTGTTTCTCCAGTCACCCAAGAGCCATCCAATTGAACGTACACAGGGGTTACCTCATATTTATTTGCATCCACAGCCTGCATAATGGACATGGCCGTACGCAATGAAACTTCATGCTCTGAGGATTTTCCTCCATAAATAATGCCCAGTCGAATCTTTTGATTTCCCATCTGTGTCATGCTCCTTTCCCCTCCGTACGAAACCGAAGAGTCTACCCAGTTTCTACTCTCTCCTATGCTATGCAAAAGCCCAACATCTGCTCTATTTACCGGGCCGAGCCCGTCATTTAGCATACACAAACCAAACGCCAAAAACAAGAGAAGCAAGTATCACCTGCTCACGTTTTTTCTCATACATATAAATAAAAATCCTGTCATGGAGCTATTTTTCTGGAGGGATTTCCATGAGAGATTACTTGTTGTACTGCACATATTGCTCTTCTTACACATTATTGCACAGCTATGATAAGGAAAGCGGGTCTTTCTTGGGGGAATACTCCCTGCTGCATAACAACTACACCCGAGACGCAATCGTCTTGAACAAATTTCTCCTCGCCCATCTCGGTCACACCATCCGTACCATTCCCTCTAAGACGGATGACTACCGCCATATCATCTGCAATGCCTCCCATTTTTTGGAGAATGATATCGACAAGTACGTGGAGGAAAGTCAGCAACGGGCTAAGTTTAAGGAGCGTGATCGGAAAAGCGAACGGGAAATTGGTCAGGTACAGCTGTATTTGGTCGAGCATCTCTTGAACCACGAGCTTCAGAACTTAAGCCAGGCCCGCGCTTCTACCCCCGCCGAAGGACAAGTCTTTTTAGGCAAGGAGCTCGGGTTCAAGCAGGCTCTCGATCTCGTCAGGCGTGTAAAAAATGACAAGCAATTGTCATGAGCACTTATTTCTTTATTCGAAATGATTCACATTCTTTTGCAACTCTTTCCGCTCATCGCGCGTATAAAAAGAGAGACGATGATACAAGCGGGGGGAAAGAACATGTTTGAATACAAATTCGTCCGAGTTGAGCTGTCCTCTTTTCGACGCCAACCAAAAGAAGATTATCAGACCGTCGTCCACGAGCATGCCAAGGAAGGCTGGCGTTTGGTGCAAATCTTTGCTCCAAGCATCGGGGGCGACGGTATGGCCAAATACTTCGAATTGATTTTTGAAAAACCAAAGTCTTAAATCAAACTGAAGCCGAAAAGAAAAACAGCGCCGTAGCGGACGCTGTTTTTCTTTTTCTCTATCGACGATCTCTTACTTCAAAGATGGCAAATTTCAAGTAATGAGCCTCATCAGCCCCACTAATTTGCGGATGATCCTTGCCCGCGCCTCGCCATTCAATCAGGCGCAATATCTTTTTCGCATCGACCGCTGCCTCTTGAATCGTTTGCAGGAACAGCTCAGGAGACATATGGTACGAGCAAGACGCGGTAACGAGAAATCCGCCTGGACGAACGAGCTTCATCCCGTTTAAGTTAATGTCTTTGTAACCGCGGCAAGCGCCTTTCACTGCTCCACGCGATTTTGCGAATGCTGGTGGATCAAGAATGACCACATCCCAGTTCTTACCTGCCTCTACATTTTCACGCAAGTAATCAAACGCATTAGCCACAACAAAATCTACGCGATGCAAGAAGCCATTGAGTGTAATGTTTCGCTTCGCTGTTTCGATGGCGTGATCGGAAATATCGAGGGCTGTCACCTTTTTCGCACCGTGCTTGCAAGCATTCAGGGTGAAGGAACCAGTGTGTGTAAAGCATTCCAATACCTCAGCGCCATCCCAAAACGGATTTTTGACCACTTTACCTCGCTTGTCTACAGGCACCTGCTTTGTCTCGCCGTCTACTTCCATGCTCGTCAGGGTAATGCCGTGCTTTTCGCCCCAACCTCTCATCAAAGGCGCGATGGAAGCACGATTTTCCCTCTGATCATAGAAAAAGCCGGTCTTTTGCCCCTCTACGATATCCACATAGTATTTCAATCCGTTTTCTTCGATCAACACCTCACGTGGGCACTCTCCATACAGGACTTCTTTGCCCTGTGACAGTCCTTCCAGTTCACGGACATGTACATCATTGCGCAAATAAATACCGGTCGGTGCAAATACCTCTACGAGTGCATCCCGAATCCAATCGATGCGCTTCTCCATCCCCAATGAGAGGACTTGGACAACCAATGTGTCTTCGTAGCGGTCGACGATGAGTCCTGGCAAAAAGTCAGCTTCCCCGTAAATGACGCGGCAAGCCCGCGGATTGTCCACAAATCTCGTCCGGAATTCTGCCGCCTGCTTGATTTTGCGCAAGAAAAAGTCATAGTCGATCTCTTCCTTTTGGTCATAACTCAGAATGCGCACGATCATTTGGGAAGCTGGGTTGATGTAGCCCTTTGCCAAAAAATACCCTTTGTGATTGGTGACCTCGACGATTTCACCTGGTTCTACATCCCCTTGAATTTCTAATACCTCCGATTGAAAAACCCACGGATGTCCTACCTCTAGCCGCTTTTTCCGATGTTGATTCAATAGCACACGTGCCATGCAGCTATTCCTCCTCTTGTCATGCTTGCCCTTGTACAGGCATAGCGTTATAGTAACTTTCTAAAAATGGACAGGGAGGAACGTATCTTGTGATAGTCTCCATCCTCGCCCCTTTTACCTTTGGGCTCACTTTTTTTCTTTTCGGTATGTACGCCATGCGCTCCGGCTTTCAAAACCTCGCCGGCAAAAAAATGGAAGAATGGATGGGGCGCTTTACACGTACCCCGCTCCATAGCTTCTGGATTGGTCTCTTCGCTACTTTTGTCTTGCAAAGCTCCAGTGCGGTAACCGTCCTGACAATTGGGCTGACGAACGCAGGCATCATCCAGTTCACACAAACCGTCGGCATCATTTTGGGAACCAATCTGGGCACGACAGTGACAACGGAGCTGGTTGCGCTCAAGCTCGAGTCCTTTGCCATTCCCATGCTTCTCATCGGAGTCGCTCTGTGGCTGATGCCGCGCCGAAACATTCGTTGCATTGGTCTCGTCGTCGCCGGCTTCGGACTGATCTTCCTCGGAATCGATACATTGAAAGTCATGGCGAAGCCTTTGGAGCAGTCTGAGACGTTTCGTTCCCTTTTTCTGGAGAGCAGTCATTCCATCTGGATCGGTTTGATCACCGGGATCATTTTCACCGCTCTCATTCATAGCGGTTCCGCTACGACCGTGATCACGATGGGCCTGCTCAGTCATCAAATTCTTTCGATGGAAACGGCACTCGCCATCGTATTGGGCGCGAACGTCGGAACTTGCTTTACCGCTGTCATCGCTGCCATTGGCACGAATACGGCATCCAAACAGGTCGCATGGTGCCATACGCTCTTCAACGTCGCAGGCGCGATTGTTTTTTTACCGTTTCTTTCCCAGCTTGCCCTCGTCAGTGCATTTTTAACGGATAGTCCTTCTATGCAGATCGCCCATTCACAGACGATCTTCAATCTCGTCTGCTCGTTGGTCGCGCTGCCATTCGTGCCGCAGATAGCCCGGTTTATTCAATGGCTGATCCCTGATAGGCGTCGTCCTGCTGACCTCACCTTCAGAAAGAAAATGGTATCAAGTAGATGGAAGTAATGACGCCTGCCACGATCATTGCGACACTGGACGCTGCCGTTTGAACGGGAGAAACGCGGTTCAAGCTAGCCGTACCAATGGCGTGTGCACTCGTACCAATGGCGATACCGATTGCCCAATCATCGGTGATTTTTCCCCATTTGAGAACAGGACGGGCAATCATTACACCGACCATCCCTGTCAGCGCGGTAAAAAAGGCTGCAAGCGCAGGTTCCCCACCTATGGAACGACTCAGCTCCAACGCAATCGGGGTTGTCACGGATTTGCTCAGCATGCTTTTGTATACGAGCTCATCTGATCCCAGACACCAATGAACCGCGATAACGACGATGATTGCAACTGCACAGCCTGCACAGACACCAAGTAATACACCACGCCAAATATGAGCAAACTCCTTGATCTGTTTAGCCAGCGGAATAGCGAGTGCAACTGTTGCAGGGCCTAGCCAAAAGGAAATCCACTGGCCTCCAGCTGCAAACGCCTCCCAATCGCCGCTGAACGCCCACCACATGGTCCAGACCAAGATCACAGCCACCAGGAGAGGCTGCAATCGTTGGAATCGGGCGTTGATCATTGTTGCACCTTTGTACCCTGCTATCGATACCAAAATGGCGAAAAATTGACTAAGCATCCAGAGTCCTCCTCTCTTGCTGCGAGGACGATTCTGATTTTTGTTTATGATGCTTCAAATACCATTGCACGACCACACCCGTCACAAGCATGACTAACAATGGACCGATTACCATCGATAGTATAATTGGCAATGGATTTTGCGTGAATACGTTTAAATAGGAAGCAACTCCGACGATGATCGGTACGAAAAAGAGCAACATGTGTCGGATTAGAAAAGTACCCGCTTGTTCCACCCAATCCATTCGTATCCATCCCATACAAAGTCCCAGAGTTAACAGCAGCATTCCCACCAAGTTACCGGGCAGGGGAATATGCAGCCATTTGCTCGCAGCTACGCCTACTCCATAAAAAGCCAACAGGATGACGATTCCTTTAACAAATTTCATTTTGCTAATCTCCTCCCCGCTCCCTATCCTCTCTCTATAGGAACATCAGCATGCAGGACGGAAAAAGCCCGGCCTTTCCTCGGCCAGGCTTTTCTTTCGTATTAGTATCCGCTGCCTGTTGTTTTTGCTCCAGTTACAATGGAAACACCGGAGCTTGTACCGACACGACTCGCGCCTGCTTCGATCATCGCAACCGCTGCTTCGCCGTCACGAACGCCACCAGACGCTTTTACACCTACATTTGGTCCTACGGTTTTACGCATCAGGGCGATATCTTCAACCGTTGCTCCACCTGTTGAAAATCCTGTGGAGGTTTTTACGTAATCAGCACCAGCCTCTACGGAGAGCTTGCACGCAACTACTTTTTCTTCTTCGGTCAAGAGGCAAGTCTCCAGAATCACTTTCAAGAGAATATCGCCAGCAGCTTGCTTCACAGCAACGATGTCTTTTTTGACAGTTTCCAGGTCGCCGGATTTCAGGGCACCTACGTTCAGTACCATATCTACCTCAGTCGCTCCGTTTGCAATCGCATCGCGGGTTTCGGCTGCTTTGGACTCGATCGTGCTCGCTCCCAGAGGGAATCCGATAACCGTGCACACTTTTACATCAGAACCTGCCAGGAGTTCAGCAGAGCGTTTTACCCAGTAAGGGTTTACGCATACAGACATGAAATCGTGCTCTCTTGCTTCTTGGCACAGCTTGTCAATCATCTCTTGTGTAGCATCAGGCTTCAACAGCGTGTGGTCGATATATTTGTTCATGTTCATAGAACTACACCTCTATCCCTAATTGTTCGAATGCAAGGCGAAAAATGCTGTCATTGTTACGGTATCCTCGTTGCAGTTGCAAATCCCAAGCTTCCTTAGCTGAATGCCAATGAACATCATTGATTTCTTCTAGCTGTACGGTGATTTCTGTGTTGTAAGCTTCTACTAAATAATAATGGACTTCTTTGTCGATGGATTCGCCCGTCACCGGATGCGTATATACGTAGGTGATCATGTCGAGCTTGGACCCCAATCGTCCTGCTACGCCTGTTTCTTCCAAAACTTCGCGCAGAGCCGTTTCTTCGATGGTCTCGCCCATCTCCTGCTTCCCTTTTGCGAGTGTTACTTTGCCATAGCGGTCTTCAATCAATAGGAGCATGTACTCTGTGTCTTGCTTCTGGTATACAACGCCTCCTGCCGATATCTCCCTCATATAGCTCGCTCCTTCAGGTAAGGCAGCGCCTCTGTTTCCACTACGCGGACAAAAGTCCCTTTGCAGTATTCCGAGCCTGGTTCATCCAGTCTGACCTTGCAAATCTTGCCGATCATGCTCTCATCGCCAGGGAAGACAACGTTCAGGTAGTTGTCCGAATAGCCCATCAGAAGACCACTATCAGGTGCTTCTTTAAATGGACGCTCCGGAATGACTTCCAGTACATCCCCTACGAATTTCTTGGAGTATGCCAAGGTCAATTCCTGATTGAGCTCCAGAAGCTTCGCTACACGCTCATTCTTTTCCTCTTCAGGAATTTGATCCGTCATACGCGCTGCTGGTGTACCTGTACGCATGGAGTAAGGGAATACGTGCATCTCGGCAAAACCGATTTTCTTCATAAACTCGTATCCGTTCCAGAATTGCTCTTCGGACTCACCCGGGAAGCCTACGATAACGTCTGTTGTAATCGCTGCTCCTGGCAATGCTTCGCGTACTTTGACCATTCTTTCGTAAAACTCAGCCGTCGTATACTTGCGGCGCATGCGTTTCAACACTTCGTCATCGCCCGCTTGCAGCGGTACATGCAGATGGCGCACGACACGATCGGAGTTGTTGATGACCTCGATCACTTCATCGGTGATTTGGCTCGCCTCGATCGAACTGATACGGATGCGCTTGAGGCCTTCTACTTGATGAAGGTCAAGCAACAGCTTGGCCAAATTGTAGTCTTCCAAATCCTCGCCGTATCCACCCGTGTGAATCCCAGTCAAAACGATTTCCAGATAGCCCGCTTCCACCAGCTTTTGGGCCTGTTCGACGACGCTTTCCGGTTTGCGGGAACGCATCAGACCGCGCGCCCAAGGAATAATACAAAACGTACAAAAGTTGTTGCAGCCCTCTTGAATCTTGAGGGAAGCACGTGTGCGATCCGTAAAGTTAGGAACATCTAGCTCTTCGAATTCGCGTGCTTTCATGATGTTGCCAACTGCATTAATCGGCTGACGCTCTGTACGAATTTGATCCACGTACTCGATCAGCTTCTCGCGCCCTTGTGTACCTACTACGATATCCACACCGGGAATTTGCGCAATCTCACTTGGAGAGGTTTGCGCATAGCAGCCAGTTACGGCTACGATCGCCTCAGGATTACGACGAATCGCACGACGAATCACTTGGCGACTCTTCTTATCTCCCGTGTTAGTCACGGTACAAGTATTAATGACGTAAACATCTGCATCATCTTGTTCAAAGTCGACTCTCTCGTAGCCATCTGCCTTGAACAATTGCCAGATGGCCTCTGTTTCATAGCTGTTTACTTTGCAGCCCAATGTATGAAAAGCAACGGTAGACATTGCCATTCCTCCTTTTCCGTGAAAAACGTCTCGACGTTTTTCATAAAAGTGGATGTGACCGCTTGCGGTCAACCAAACGGTCATAACCGTTTGATTCCTGCTCATCCTCTGCGAAGTGATGAAGCCTTTCGTTCAAACTGATAGGAAGCGCAGGCCAAAACGTACTGGCTTGCCGTTTCCGTGCGCAAAATGCGCGGGCCGAGGGAAACCGTCAGGAACCCTTTGCTCTCTGCTTGGGCCACTTCCTCAGGGGAGAAGCCTCCCTCCGGTCCAACGAGGACGAGAAGTGAATCACCCGCAGTCATCTCTTCTAGCACTGGATGAATCGTCGTACTGCCTTCTTTTTCATAGGCAATGGCGCAATGCGTATACGACTGGCCAGCTTGAAGTATCTCACGAAATGAAACAGGAGATAAAAGCTCTGGCAAAACAGTACGATGAGACTGTTCAGCAGCCTCTTTGACAATCTTGCGCCAACGCTCCAGTTTTTTTGCTTCTTTTTTGGCATCCAGCTTTACGATGGTTCGCTCAGAAGAAAACGGGAAAAAAGAGTACGCCCCAAGTTCCGTCCCCTTTTGCAAAATCCACTCCAGCTTCTCGCCTTTTGGAAGCCCCTGACCAATTGTGATCCGGATCGGCAGTTCTCGTTCTTCTTGAAGCATTTCCATTACTTCTGCCCGTACTTCCTTGGCAGAAAGGTAGACAAGCTTGGCCCGTGCAGACCTGCCCGCTCCATCAGAAACGATGATTTCTTCGCCTTCCCGAGCACGCATTACATTTACGATATGGTGTACATCGTCTCCGACAATCGTTAGCTCATTCTCACTAAAGGAATGTGGCTCGACAAAATATCGTTGCATCTCGCCAACCCCACTATTCTATCGTTTTTTTGCTACAATTGCTACCCAGTCATCGATGAAAATGGTTTCCACGACCTCAAGACCTGAAGTCGCCAACGCCGCTTTTACATCCGCTTCACGTGCAGCAATAATACCTGAAGAGATAAAGGTGCCACCTGGCTTCAACACGCGGAATACATCATCGGTGAAACGCACGATGACTTCTGCCAAAATGTTAGCCACGACCACTTCCACCTGCTCCTCGATGCCGTCGAGCAAGTTGTTTTGTCTCACGTTGATATGCTCATGCACACCATTCAGTTCGGTATTGGCCTGTGCAGAGCGTACGGCTACTTCATCCAAGTCCATTGCCAGCACATCTTTTGCTCCGAGCTTGATAGCAGCAATACTCAAAATAGCTGTGCCTGTCCCAACATCATACACCTGATCGCCTTTTGCCATATACTTCTCAAGTGCACGCAGACAAAGAATGGTCGTCGGATGTGTACCTGTTCCAAATGCCATGCCTGGGTCCATCTCGATAATAATCTCATCGGAATTCTTCGGTTCGTACTCTTCCCATACTGGCTTGATGGTCATGCGATCAGACACATGAACCGGTTTGTAATATTTTTTCCAGGCGTGGGCCCATTCATCTTCGTGGACATCGTTTACAGCAATCGATGCCTTGCCGATATCCAGACCGTACTCGATCAACTGCGCCAATTGCTCTTTCAGCTCTTCTACTACATCAAGCAGCTCGCTGCTGTCAACCGGCAGGTATGCTTTAACGAATACGCCCTCGGCTGGAAAATCATCAGGAGAAAGCTGGTAGATTTCGCCAAAGGGGGTATCCCACTCACGATAAAGCACCTCCGGGTCTTCAATTACGACACCATTGGCACCCAATTCATACAAGAGGCTCGACACCGCCTCCGTAGCCTCCGCTGTAGTATGGATACTGATTTCTGACCATTTCACGAATCTACCACTCCCCACATAAGCTCCCAATCGGGCTTTTCATTTAATCGACTTCGCTACATGAAACTTTAGGCAGAAAGCGGACAAAACCGCGACGGATTACTCGCCGCGGAATGCCCGTTTCATTTTTTCGAAAAAGCTTTCGTCTTCTCCCCCATGCTGCCCTGGCTTTTCTCCAGACAGTTCGGCGAGCTCACGCAACAATTCCTTTTGTTTATCGCTTAGCTTGGTCGGTGTAATGACGCGCACTTTCACATGCTGATCACCACGGCCGTTTCCACGCAAATGCGGAACACCTTTACCACGCAAGCGGAAGAATGTTTCTGTTTGGGTACCTGCCGGGATCTTCAACTTCACGCGACCATCGACAGTCGGCACTTCGATCTCATCTCCAAGTGCTGCCTGTGCGTAAGTAAGCGGAACCTCACAGTAAATATCATTTCCTTCACGCTCAAAAAACTCATGACTCTTCACACGCAATACGACGTACAAATCTCCAGGAGGTCCACCGTTTGCGCCCGGTTCTCCCTCGCCTGTTACGCGCAATTGTGCTCCATCGTCCACACCTGCTGGGATGTTGAGATGAATTTTGCGGCGTACCTTGACACGTCCATTGCCACGGCAAGTTGAACATTTTTCTTTGACGACTTTCCCTTTGCCTTCGCAAGTCGAGCAAACACGGCGATTGACGATTCGGCCGAATGGCGTGTTCGCCACCACTTCTTGTTGTCCAGTTCCGCTACAAGTCTTACATGTATCTACACCGGAACCAGGCTTCGCGCCAGAACCAAGGCATGTATCGCATTCTGCTTCTTTTGGAATTTCCACGTCGGTTTCTTTTCCAAAAATCGCGTCGATAAAGTCAATGCTGAGGCCAAATTGCAGATCAGATCCTTTGCGTGGTGCATTTGGATTCGAACGTCTGCCGCCACCACCGAAGAACATATCAAAAATATCTCCGAAGCCGCCCATGCCTGATCCATCAAAACCTCCGCCACCGAAGCCCTGATTCGGGTCTTGGTGACCAAAACGGTCATACTGCGCACGCTTTTGTGGCTCGGACAGGATGTCATACGCATCTTTTACTTCTTTGAACTTTTCTTCCGCGTCAGCCTCTTTATTTACATCCGGATGGTACTGGCGAGCCAGCTTGCGATACGCTTTTTTAATTTCATCAGCGTCCGCGTCCTTGGCAACGCCCAGAACCTCGTATAAATCACGTTTCATCTCCTACATCACTCCCATGACAGTCAACTGTTATCATAGCATGTGACAGACTTGAAAAAAAGTCAAAGTCAGCATTCCGTGACTTTGACTTTCATGGGTCACATCGTGGGAAGTGAGGGAAGAAATCTCTCCCCTCACAGTTCCAGCGTGTTACTTTTTATCGTCTACCACTTCGTAGTCAGCATCAACAACATTGTCTTTCTTCGGCTCTTGACCTTCAGCGCCGCCTTGTGCTGCTTGCGCTTGAGCAGCCTGCTCGTAGAGCTTCACAGAAATTTGTTGGATGATCTCGGACAGTTCATCTTTCGCTGTCTTGATCTCTTCGATGTTGCCGCCTTCCAGAGCAGCTTTCACTTTATCTTTTGCAGCGTTAGCGCGGTCGATTTCAGCTTGATCGATCTTGCCTTCTACTTCTTTCAGTGTTTTCTCAGTCGTGAATACAAGCTGATCAGCTTCGTTGCGAACTTCCACTTGCTCTTTGCGTTGTTTGTCCGCTTCTGCATTCAACTCGGCATCTTTTACCATGCGATCGATATCATCGTCGGACAGACCGGAGTTGGAAGTAATCGTGATACGTTGCTCTTTTCCTGTACCCAGGTCTTTTGCACGTACATTTACGATACCGTTCGCGTCAATATCGAAGGAAACTTCGATTTGCGGGATGCCGCGTGGCGCTGGCGGGATATCAGACAGGTTGAAGCGACCGAGAGATTTATTGTCGTTCGCCATTTGACGCTCCCCTTGGAGAACGTGGATTTCTACAGATGTTTGGTTGTCAGCAGCTGTAGAGAACACTTGGGATTTGCTTGTTGGGATCGTCGTGTTACGATCGATCAACTTGGTGAATACGCCACCCAATGTTTCGATACCGAGGGACAGTGGAGTTACGTCGAGAAGAACGACGTCTTTCACGTCACCAGTCAGTACGCCCGCTTGAACAGCCGCTCCCAGTGCTACTACTTCGTCTGGGTTTACACCTTTATGTGGTTCTTTTCCTGTAAATTTCTTGATTGCTTCTTGTACCGCTGGGATACGAGTAGAACCACCAACCAGGATAACGCGATCCAGTTCGCTTGGAGTCAGACCAGCATCTTTTAGCGCTTGACGAGTTGGGCCCATCGTACGCTCTACCAAATCAGCGGAGATCTCTTCGAATTTTGCGCGAGTCAGGTTCATCTCCAAGTGTTTTGGACCTGTTGCATCTGCTGTAATGAACGGCAGAGAAATAGTCGTAGTCAGAACACCGGACAGGTCTTTCTTCGCTTTTTCAGCAGCGTCTTTCAAACGTTGTTGTGCCATACGATCCTTGGACAAGTCGATGCCATGTTCTTTTTTGAATTCGCTCACCAGGTAGTTCATCACTACATCGTCGAAGTCATCTCCACCCAGCTTGTTATCACCGGAGGTCGCTTTTACTTCGAAGAAGCCGTCGGACAATTCGAGAATGGATACGTCAAAGGTACCGCCACCCAAGTCGAATACGAGAACGGTTTGATCTTCTGTTTTCTCCATACCGTATGCAAGTGCAGCTGCGGTTGGTTCGTTCACGATACGCAGTACTTCCAAGCCAGCAATTTTACCAGCATCTTTTGTTGCTTGGCGTTGGCTGTCATTGAAGTATGCAGGAACCGTAATCACTGCCTGCGTCACAGGTTGACCAAGGTAGCTTTCCGCGTCTGCTTTCAGCTTTTGCAGAATCATAGCAGAAATCTGCTCAGGGGAGTATGCATTACCTTCAAGCGTTTCTTTATGAGCAGTACCCATGTGGCGCTTGATGGAGATTACGGTATTGTCTGGATTCGTGATAGCTTGGCGTTTTGCCGCTTCCCCAACGATGCGCTCGCCGTTTTTGAATGCTACTACGGATGGTGTAGTGCGGTTACCTTCCGCATTGGCAATAACGACAGGCTCTCCGCCTTCCATTACTGCTACACAAGAGTTGGTTGTTCCCAAGTCAATTCCGATTACGCGACTCATACAAAATGTCCTCCTAACACTATGCTTCTAGTGAATTTACGTTTTTTTGAGATTACTCGTTCACTTGAACCATCGCCGGACGAACGACGCGGTCTTTGAACATATATCCTTTTTGCAGCTCGGCTACCACAACACCTGATTCAAACTCAGGGTCTTGTGTTTGCATAACCGCCTGGTGGATGTGAGGGTCAAATGGTTTTCCTTGAGCCTCGATTGCGGCCAAGCCTTCTTTATCGAAAACTTGGACCATCTGACGATATACCATATTTACGCCCTCCAAGAGGGAGTCTACCGTCATGGAATCCTTGTCAGCGGCAAGTGCTCGCTCGAAGTTATCGAGAACTGGCAGAAGCTCTTCCACGATTTTAAGAGAAGCGTATTTAGCCAGATCTTCCTGCTCTTTGCGAACACGGCGGCGAAGGTTATCCATATCGGCCATGGCGCGCAGCATGCGGTTTTGGTGATCCTCAGCCTGAGCCTTCCAGTGAGCAGCCTCTTGCTCCAAGTTCATCTCTGTTACTTCCGCTTGGTCTACATCCTTTGCTACTTGTTCTTCTTCGAGAATCGGGTCTTGCGCTACTTTTTCCTCGCTCAACTTCACTACCTCCTGACGGCCTTTCCCAGTCAAAAGACTGCTTAGCCATTCACTCCATTTATTTCTCAAACTGCGAAGTCAGCATGCGCGATAGGCCTTCCGCTAAATGGTTGAGCACCGTAATGACCTTGCCGTATTCCATTCGCGTCGGACCAAGTATCCCCACCATTCCTACCGGCTTGCCTCCAAGCGAATAAGAAGTGGTAATAATACTGCATTGCTTAATCGCGTCTAGCTGGTTTTCCTGTCCGATGCGTACCGTTAAACCATCACCCTGCATGCCGATCACATTCAGCAATTGATCGTGCTGCTCCAATAGCTCCAGAATATCCTTGACTTTATCCACGTCTCGGAATTCCGGCTGGTTCAAGATCTTGGTCGCACCGCGTAAGTATACTCGTTCTTCTTCTTGTGTCAGCGAGTTGTTGAGGAGCTGAAGAATTTCTTCATACTGTTCCGTATGACGTTGCATTTCACCGGAAATCTCTTGATAAAGACGTTGCCGAAGCTGCCATAACGGCACGTCGGTCAGCTTTGCATTCAACAGATTGACGAGTCTCTCGATTTCCCCGGCACCAATGCCTTCTGGAAGATCGATCAGCTTGTTCTCCACTCGTCCGGTATGGGTCACCACAATCGCGACAGCCTGTGCAGCATTGAGAGGAACGATTTGAATATGTTTTAACCGATGCTCAAAAATCTCTGGACCCAAGACAATCGCCGTGTAGTTTGTCAGCTGAGAGAGAATTTGGGCAGTGTACTCTACCACTTGTTCTGAGTGGAGAATACGTTCGGCAAACAACTGTTTTAGTTTACCCAACTCAGTTTCCTCCAAAAGATGAGGCTGAATCAAGTTATCGACGTAGAAGCGGTATCCTTTTGTAGAAGGAACGCGTCCCGCCGATGTGTGGGGCTGTTCTAGGTATCCCAGCTCTTCCAAGTCAGACATCTCGTTGCGTATCGTTGCCGAAGAGAATCCGATGTCCTCCCGTTTGGAAATGGTTCGGGAACCAACAGGTTCGGCAGAATGAATGTAATTATCGACAATCGCGTTTAAAATCATTTGTTGACGGTCTGATAACATGGATGTCGCTCGCCTCCTGTTGGATTGTTAGCACTCATGCTTATCGAGTGCTAAATCTATATACTAAGGTATCAATAGTAGAAGGATTTGTCAACGAACTTGAGCGAGTTCTCCAGACAAAAAATCTCATTTTTCGCGAGTTTTGCTTTATCCTTAACGGAGAAAGCGCGCAAATACCTCATTTCCGAGCGGAAGCCCCTGTTTCGTCAGCTTCAAAAACCCGTCCTGTTCTTCCAGCATTCCTTTGGCTACCTCCTCTTCTATTATTGTCCCAAAAACATCATGAACAGTTGCACCAAAACGGGATGCAAACGCCGAAAGGTCAACTCCTTCTCTCAACCTCAGCCCCAAAATCATCTGTTCCTCCATGGCATCCTCGCGCGGCACCTCGAATTGTTCAACACGCGGCAGCCCTTCCTTGCACTTCTGCATGTAAATCGCAAGCGGGCCAGCATTCACGTGTCGATGGCCGCACACATAGCCGTGGGCACCTGCACCCACCCCATAATATTCACGATTGAGCCAATAGGTTTTATTATGTTTGCTCTCGAAGCCCGGTTTTGCAAAATTGCTGATTTCATACTGCGTGTACCCGTGACGCTCCATCTCTTCTATTAATACCATGTACATCTCAAGCTCTGTCTCTTCCGATGGCAACGGCAGCTGATCCTTCTGGTAGAGCGTGTGGAACAACGTGTTCTCCTCCACCTTGAGACTGTACGCGGAGAAATGGGTGGTACCTAGCCCAAACGCCTTGTCCAACGTCTGGCGGAAAATGTCTAGTGTCTGATCCGGCAATCCAAACATCAGGTCGATGCTAAAGTTGTCGAAGCCTACTTTTTTCGCATTATCGATACTGCGGTATACGGCTTCCTGGTCATGGATTCGTCCCAATCGTTTTAAGAGCGCGTCGTCAAAGGACTGCACACCAAAACTCAGACGATTGACACCCAGCTCTCGCATGATCCGCAGCTTTTCCATGTCTGTCGTTCCCGGATTCGCTTCCATCGAAAACTCGATATCATCCGCCCAGTACTTGCCCAATTGCTTTTGTACGATTTCCAAAAACGCGCGCATTTGGGCATGATCGAGAAACGTAGGCGTCCCTCCGCCGACAAAAATCGTTTTCACCTGCTCGATCGGTTGCTGGCTAAAGGTAAGCTCCATCTCGCTTTTCAATGCGTCTAAATAATCCCAAATGAGCTGCGGATTGTTCGTCACAAATGAGTTGAAGTCACAGTAGTAGCATTTATTTGTACAAAAGGGAATGTGAATGTAAACCGATTGTGGCATCATGTCCCTTTCCCTCCTTTTATAATTGAGTTGTTCAAAAGACAACTTTTTGACAACCTCTTTAATGGAAAAGACCTGACACAAGGTCAGGCCTACTTCTTATCATCCATGCGTAAAACAGCCATATACGCCTTTGATTGACCTCGTTATTTTATTGTAACACAGTAAATGAGAGAATCGACTGCAAACATTGATACAACAAGCATTTGTAACAGCTTGATTATCATAGTGTATTTTTCAATATCGAGTCAAACATGACTTTTATACTCCTAAAAGTAGTCGTTATTCAGTGGAGAGATTTACGTAAAAAGCCGGTTGTTCAAATTCGTGAATGAAACGTTTCATTTCGAATAGACATGTTAGAGTTGTTACTTGTTTTTGAGGAGGATTATGAAATGACTGATCTCTATTCCCGTATTTCTCAAAATGATGCTGCTGTTCTTCTGATTGATCATCAAACCGGCCTTATTTCTGGACTTGTACGTGATTACGGGGTTGATGAATTCAAGAACAATGTCATGGCTCTAGCTAAGACCGCGAAATTTTTCAATTTGCCTGTCATTCTTACCACAAGCTTCGAGAGTGGTCCAAACGGTCCATTAATCAGGGAACTTGTCGAACTCTTTCCAGAAGCTCCCAAGATTGCTCGTCCAGGACAGATCAATGCGTGGGATAATGAGGATTTTGTAAAAGCAATCCAGGCAACCGGCAAGAAGCAACTTATCATTGCCGGTGTGGTTACCGATGTCTGCGTAAGTTTCCCTGCACTTTCCGCTCTTCATGCGGGGTATGAAGCATTCGTTGTCACCGACGCTTCTGGCACTTTCAGCAAACAGGTAGCGGAGGCCTCGTTAAGGCGAATGGCACACGCTGGCGTGCAACTCATGAACTGGTTTAGTGTAGCGTGCGAGTTACAACGGGATTGGCGCAACGACGTCGAAGGTTTTGGTGCTTTACTAGCCAGTAACCTTCCCGGCTATCAACATGTAATCGAAAGTTATCGAGCGCAGAACGAACTTGTCAAATAGAACCCACTTGGGGTACCTCCATATTGTTGGCGGTACCCCTTACTATTACTTGCTTCCCTAATCATTTGAATAATGTCTCCTCCATTACTCGATACTACAAACAAGTAAAGGAGGTAGTTCTGATTGTCACCAACCAATAACGATTCCCAAGCAAAATCTAATTGTCCACCAGATTGTAACTTACCAAATCCCGAATTTCCGCCATCGAGTGAAGTCCCACATCCACCAACTCCTTGGCCACCACACAGCCTCGATCCCCATCCCCCAACTCCTGTACCACTCCCCCCAATTAATCCACACCCACCAGCGATACCACCTGTAACCAATCATCCCCAACCACCACATCCTTGGTGACCACTCGATCCTCCCCAGGGTCGAGTGGTCACCAGAACGGAATCTGCCAAAAAGAAAGACGACAGAAGCAGATTTGTAAATTCTGCGTATGTCGTCGCATTCTACATCCCATTTCATGCCGTTAACCTTCGGGTAAATTATGTATGAAGGTAAATAAATCCCCCACCATTTCGCCAATTTGGTGGCTGTACGGTGGGGGGAGAGTGCTACTTCTTATCATCCATGCGCAATACAGCCATAAACGCCTCTTGTGGTACCTCTACGGAACCGACAGACTTCATGCGCTTCTTTCCTTCTTTTTGCTTTTCGAGCAACTTGCGCTTACGTGAGATGTCCCCGCCGTAACATTTGGCAAGAACGTTTTTACGCAACGCACTGATCGTTTCACGAGCGACAACCTTGTGTCCGATCGTCGCTTGAATCGGCACCTCGAATTGCTGGCGAGGAATCAATTCCTTCAGCTTTTCGCAGATGACCTTACCGCGAGCATAGGCTGTATCTTTGTGTACGATAAACGACAGAGCATCCACCACTTCGCTGTTGAGGAGAATATCCATTTTCACCAGCTTGGAAGCTTTGTAGCCACCCAGTTCGTAGTCAAAGGATGCATATCCTTTTGTTCCCGACTTCAGCATGTCAAAGAAATCGTAGACGATCTCGGACAATGGCATGTCGTACTTCAGCTGCACGCGATTCTCACCTAAGTACTGCATGTCAAGAAACTCACCGCGCTTACCTTGGCACAGCTGCATAACATCGCCGACGTATTCTTTTGGCACCATGACCGTCGCAGTAACGTAAGGCTCCTCGACCATTTCGATCTTTTGCGCTTCCGGCATTTTAGACGGGTTGTCGATTTCGAATACTTCGCCGTTCGTTTTGGTAATGCGATAAATAACGCTCGGCGCGGTAGTAATCAAGTTAATGTTGAATTCCCGTTCGATCCGCTCCTGGATGATCTCCATGTGCAGAAGTCCCAAGAAACCACAACGGAAACCAAAGCCAAGTGCTTGGGAAGTCTCCGGTTCAAACTGCAGAGACGCATCGTTGAGCTGGAGCTTTTCCAACGCATCACGCAGATCGTTGTACTCGTTTGTTTCGATTGGGTACAGACCGCAGAATACCATCGGGTTAATCTTGCGATAGCCAGGTAGCGGTTCAGGTGCAGGGCGATTCGCATCTGTAATGGTATCCCCCACACTGGTGTCTCCCACCGTTTTAATGGAAGCTGCTACGTAACCTACGTCTCCAACCGTTAACTCTTCAACTTGTGTTTGGCGTGGTGTAGAGGTACCGATTTCTGTTACCTCAAACGACTTGCCTGTTGCCATCATCTTGATTTTCATACCCTTTTTCAAGGTCCCGTTGATGACACGGATAGAGGCAATAACGCCACGATACGCATCAAAATAGGAGTCGAAAATCAAAGCTTGCAGAGGTGCATCTGGATCTCCCTCTGGAGCCGGTACTTTTTGCACAACCGCTTCCAGCACTTCTTTAATCCCGATACCTGCTTTGGCAGATGTCAGAACCGCATCACTGGCATCCAGACCAATTACGTCTTCAACCTCTTGCTTCACGCGCTCAGGCTCTGCGCTCGGCAGGTCAATTTTGTTGATAACCGGAATGATCTCCAGGTCGCTGTCCAACGCCAAATAGACGTTTGCCAATGTCTGGGCTTCGATCCCTTGTGCCGCATCCACGACGAGAATAGCCCCTTCACAAGCAGCCAAACTGCGGGATACTTCATACGTAAAGTCGACGTGTCCAGGGGTGTCAATCAGGTGGAGAATGTATTCCTCACCGTCATCTGCTTTATAGTTCAAACGCACGGCATTGAGCTTAATCGTAATCCCGCGCTCTTTTTCCAGCTCCATCGTGTCAAGAAACTGGGCTTCCATCTCACGTGCAGTCAAAGCACCGGTCAGCTCCAAAATACGGTCTGCCAGCGTCGACTTTCCATGGTCAATGTGGGCGATGATGGAAAAATTTCGTATCCTTTTTTGTCTTTCACGACGATCCATGTGTTGTTCGTTCCCTCCCACGCGAATCCATTCAAACGTTCAGATTGCGCCTCACAAAAAATACACTAACAGTAATTATAACAAACCGATGATATAAAGAGCAACCAAAGAGAATCGGGCATTTGCCTCCTTTTTCTCGTATCCAAACTTTTCCTGTGCTAAAGTGGTAAATAGCATGGAGTGATCCGCTGCATGAGCATGGAGCTGCGAAGCGCCTGGCCGCTACACGTTCAAAAGTTGCGGAAGCATTTAACGATTCCTTAGGCGATACCGCCGCCGTGAACACAACGAAAGAAACGGAGAATGATCAAAGTGAACAGCGTTGACTCTTGCTTGCATTGCTTGACGATAGCAGATATTCCCGGTCTCATTGCCTTATCTGATTCCGTAGGCTGGGATTACGACGAACCTGAAATTCACACAATTCTGTCTATCGGCACCGTATTCGGTCACAAAGACGCGAGTGGCACCCTACTTTCATGTGCGGCTATCATCCCGTACGATGACAAGCTTGCCAGCATCGGTATGGTGATCGTCCATCCCTCGTCACAAGGCAAAGGATTTGGCCGCCAGCTCATGCAGGCGTGCATGACGTCTGTTTCTACCGATACAACGATCATGCTCATTGCAACTCCAGAAGGAGAGCCATTGTACAAAAATCTCAGGTTCCAGACAGTAGATCGTATTCGAAAGTTCATAGCTGAACGCTTTGTGCCTGAAGCACCTCTGCAAAACGAAGCCAGTGACGAATTCGAAATGGTACCTATGGAGTTGGACGATTTCTCGAGTGTGGTTGAATTGGACAAAGCAGCACTGGGTAGCAGACGCACTCATTTTCTCGAGACACGCATGAGACAAGCCACTACCTGTCTGGTAGTCAAAAATCGCTCCAGCAAAATCATCGGGTATGGCTTCGCCGTCCAAGGCCCAGTCAACCTTATCGCGGGACCGATCGTCGCAGAAAATGCCTTCATGGCTGAACACATCCTGTACAAGCTGACACAAAATCATACTGGACGTGTGCGGATAGACGTACCAGATGAGCAAACAGCATTTCACACTTATTTGGAGCAAAACGGCTTCATACAGGTTTCTCATCCCCCAGTGATGGTTGCGAATACTGATAGCCTGCCACGCCGGGCTGGGACGTATTGGGCGATAGGTGCTCAAATATACGGATAAACATGAACAGCGAAAAACGGACCTTCTTTTAGGCAAAGGTCCGTTTTGTCATTCTTACTTTGTTTTTGATCGATTGTGAACTTGCTCTAGCACTTTAGGTGGAAACAGTTTTTGCAGACTGCCCTGGTAGTTGCTGCCGTCTTCGGGCATTTGGAAGTCAGTCACCCGATAATCATTTCCATTGTATACGATTTGAAAGGCCATCGGTGCACTGAGCGCAGAAGAATTGCTACCCGTTATTTTCACCCAAGCGTATACCGTTCGCTTCGCAGCATCTGGCGCTTCCACACCGAGGAGCTCGACGTTAATCTCGCGATGTTTTCCCAGCCACACCAGCTCATCACTTTCCGTCTCCAAATACTGCTGAATGATAGGTCCAACCAATTGACGGTTCGCAGGTGCTATCCCTTTTTTCACCTCGACAAAAACTTGTCCGAGATGTTTGCCTCCTGCTCTTACTTCTAGCTTCCATTTTCCCGGTTCAGGTAACACGATCCCTGATGGAAAATGACCATCCGCATCGTATAACGGGTCCATAGCCTCGTAGCTACCCAATGACAGACGGGTCCCATCGGTGTTGTAAGCAGCGATCTCTACTTTTTGTGCATAGTCCCCATTCAACAGCCATATCACGCGCTGCGTCTGCCCTTCGTAGAAACCGTCCTGATCTGTCATGATGCGGACAGGATTTTCTCCCAAATAAGAAAAGGACTGATTGTCGTAAGTGGAAGACAAAGAAGGCGACAACTTCCACAAATCCGCTTCGACGATTTGGCCCCCTGGCAACAAGGAGGGTACTTGTGCCTCTTGTTGTGAAGGTCTCTCCTCATGCTGTGCAGATTGTCTCTCCTCCTGAATGGGGTGCCCGAACCACAATAGCAAGCCCATCGTCAGAACAACGCCGGACAAGGCTAGCTTCCTCCAGCCAGTCATCCACCCAGTTCTGTGCCTCACCCTCTGCCGCACTCGCTCTTCCATCGATGCAGTGAACTGTACATCACAAAAAATGGTCTGATCTGCCCGTTCCTTTAAGTCCGTGAGCCATCGGTTTTCGTCCATTCCCAGTCCCTCCCCTCTCCCATACTCTGCCGTAGCTGCTGTCTGGCCCTATGCAACCGAGTTCTGACTGTTCCTTCCGTTACTCCTAGCACCTCAGCCACCTCTCCGATGGATAAATCCGCATAGTAATGAAGGGCAATCACTTGGCGATAGAGCGGAGGAAGCTGCAACACTTCCGCTACGAGCTGGTCCCTCTCGGCTTGATCGAGCACAAGACTTTCTGTAGAAAGCTCCCCATCCTGTCTAATCCACGAGCGGGGAAGGATATGGCGAAACGACCAAGAACGCAAATAACCTTTGCATTCATTAACCGCGATTCGATACAACCACGTGTGCACACTGCTCTCCTGCCGAAAGCAGGGAAGATGCCGATACACCTTAACGAATACATCTTGGGTAATATCCTCTGCCAAACTACGATCTTTGACCAGAAAAGTGACGAGTCGAAGCACGCGGGTCCCATATTCCCTCATGATTTGTTCAAACGCAGCAGCAGTCGTTGGCTGCAATTTTTTCAAGGGCGTGACCTCCTTCACTCGCATTCACTGGTTAGATGCAGCAGCAGACGTTTTGTTACAAAGTGGAGGAAGATATTTTTTTCGCCAAAATCGTCCAGCGAGTAGCTCCACCCGGTGTCCCTACAGATTCAGCGAATGGATACCCTCCATGCTGCCAACGATCCATATCATAACCCTCGTCCGCTTGACTCGGATCGAAGTCTTGCTTGTGGAATACATTCTCTTTGCTATAAGTGACGTGAAAGCCTGATCCTTCCAATAACAGTTCAAGCTCTGTAGGCAAAAGCAGTGCCATCTCGCGCTCTACACGATACCTCGGCTGCTCGATCTGATCAAGAAAAGTCTCATAAGTAAGCGTGTAGCGGAACTTTTGATCCAAGAGTGAGGTTTCCCCCTCCACCTTTTGATACACCATTCGGTCCGGGAAAACGAATTTGCGTTGCATCGTTGTCCATTGATTTTTTACTGGCGGCAAGAGTAAGTCAATTGCCACTGTTCCGTCCTCCGTTATGTAATCGAGGATGACCGAAAGCAATTGACGTTGTTTGTCTCTACAGGTGGCCTGCTGAAAAATCCCTTCTGGAAGAAGCACATGCGTAAATTTCCGTTCAAGCTCCAGCCCCCACATATTTTGTTCGACCAGCTCCAGCAGATCTTCTTTCCCTTTTAACATGCGCCGTTTCTTTTTTGCAGCCATCTCTAGCATATCCGGGCTCCAATCTATCCCGCAGACTGACAAGCCATTCCGTGCCAGTTCAATGGCAATTCTCCCTGTTCCAACCCCCAGCTCCAGTACGGAGACTGGTGATTGCTCCGCTTCCCGCACCAACCAGTTTCGATAAAAAGCGATGCTAGCCTTCCCCGCAAACTGATCGTAATACGTAGCTTCTACGTTCGTGTACTTCGTTTCAGGAAGCGGCAAGTGCCGACCTTCCTCGTCCATCCCACAGTCGGTACACACAGAACCTGCTAAATGAGGAAAAGGCACCCCGGGCGGGACGCCATTTTTCGTATCACCTAACCACTCGTCGTAACGGAACTTGCATATTCTACAACTGTAAACTGTCATATTGCTTTAGATACCTCCTGAAGATTGCTTACTTCCCCCAGAACGCAAGAGAGGGAGCTTGATATGGCTCGGATACCGGCTGTCATGGTAGACACGTTGCACGGCGATGAGAGTCTCCGTTTCCGTTGCCAGATCATTGCCTGTATTCGGGTTGGGGAACGAGAAGTTCTCAGCGCCAGAAGTAACCGAGACGCGAATGCGGTGACCTTTTCGGAAAACATTGGCGATCTTGGTCATGCGAATTTCATAGCACTCGATTTGTCCGGGAACAAGTAGCTCAGGCTCTTGGAATGAGTGACGGTAGCGTGCGCAAATAATCCCGTCTGATAGACGAATCGAATTGCCTTCCTCATCTACATCACACAGCCGGACCAGCCAATCTGTATCACGCGCTGAGCTGGATGCATAGATAACAGCCGAGATTTCTCCCGCGATAACGACTTCCTCTTCCAATGGCTCTGATGTGTAGACAAGGACATCTGCCCGCTCTTCCACATCCCGATAGTTTTCCGGAACGCTGTTTTCATTCTCGGACAAATCCAGCAGATACGGTGCTGCGTCTAGCGGATTATAGCTGTATGTATCCACCGCCTGTTCACCTGGGATAGACAGAGTCAGTGTTCCATCTCCGCCACTCGTATTGGCGTTTCCCCCACTGCTCAGATACAGATTCGTCAGCGTCGTCTCCGCTGGCGGCCAAGTCTGCGAAGTCTTCCATTCGTTTTCTCCCACCATGTAGTACTCAACACGAGGCTCTTGATCGACGCCATTTTCCACTCCTTTTAAATAACGGTCAAACCAGCGGAGCTGTGTCACATCCAGATCGTAGCGGATTGCGTTGTTTCCAAAGGGCACATGATGGATTTCTCGCGTCGTATTCGCCTTGTGATACCACGGCCCCAAGATGAGTCTGGCGTGCTCTGGCACATTTCGCGAGATAACCTCCCACGATTCGCTCGTCCCCATCCCGTTGTCGTCATACCAGCCTGATACGAGAAGTGCAGGCACCTTTACCTGATCCGCATGCCGTTTCCAGTCTGACATAGCCCAGAACTCGTCTCCGTCCGGATGTTCCATCCACTTTGTCCAAAACGGGATTTCTTTCCCCAGCACTTTTTGCGGGATTTCCTTGATCGGGCGCACCTTGATGACCTCACTCCAGTCATCCCGAGAAAGAGCCGCGACATTTCGACGCTTCTCTGCCATCATGAAAATCCATGACAGACCACCAAGAATCGTTCCCCCTTTGCGTGGGATGTCCACGTAAGGTGTCCCAACTGTCACGTAGCTGAAAATCGCCTTCAGATGTGGATTTCCGCTTGCGGCCGCAGCCCACTGCACATGGCCCACATAGGAACCGCCGAGCATCCCGATGTTGCCATCCGACCACTCCTGACTCGCGATCCAGTTGAGGCTGTCGTCTCCATCATTGCGCTCGTGAACGAGTGGAATCCACTCTCCCTCGGAATCTTCACGCCCGCGCGTATCCTGAACAACCAGCGCATATCCGCGAGCTACAAAGGGTAAACGGCGAAAAATGCCATCCATTCGTCCATAGGGAGTGCGCATGAAAATCGTTGGAACTCGCTGTCCTTCCGTCAAACCTGCGGGCAGCCAAACCTCGGTCGCCAGACGAATGCCATCTCTCATCTCTACATCATGCCTACCCAAATGATGTACACCGTAGTTAACTTCGGACAACTGAGGGTCCTGCCACATCGTGAGCGGCGTCAAATCCTCCCACCCTGTTTTAGCCAATACAGCGCTATCGCCACGACCTGTCAGCACAAAAGCGATGACTTCGTTCTCACAAATGATCAAGTCAATTGGCTGCGCTGCTTCGCGCACCGCCCATATCCACGCTTGCTTTTGCCCTGCAGGACCTGTACCTTCGATGGACAGGTGACGTTGGTAGTGCCCTCCACTTTCCGGAAACACGACTTGATCGCTCTCCCAGTCGATTTGCTCCCATTCCGGTAGCTTTTGTGCCAGGGTGAGGAGAGGCAATTCGTAGACTGCTTCCCCTTCAGCCAGTTTGGCAAACAGACCGTCCGTCGCTCTGCTCGTATCCCATCCTGTACTCCGATGTCGAACTTCCCCATCCTCAAAGCGTATATCAGCTACCTTGATGCCGGATTGATAATAGCCAAAAGAAGCTCGTTTATGCCCAGTCTGTGCCATCCGCCATTCCTCCTGTTATCTGATCTACTTCCACACTTCCTGATACACTCTGAGGAAATTACCACCCAAGATTCCTTCGATTTCTGCATCCGTGTACCCGCGTTTCATTAGCTCACGCGTAATTTCCGGAAGTGACGCATGGCCTTTTACTACATCAAATGGCATCTCTTTGGTTTTGGCAATCTTGTCCAAGGGCAAATATTTCGTCAAATCATCGCACAGGTCAAGGCCTATACCGATGTGCTTTGCTCCAACAAGCTTTTTCATATAGTCAACATGATCAATCAGTCTCTCAATAGTTGCGTCAGCGCTGTTAGCCGCTGTAAACATGCTAAACGCATTCAGCCCGACAAGTCCGTCCTTTTCCGCAATCGCTTTGATCTGCTCATCTGTCAGATTGCGCATCGTCGGCACGACTGTTCGGCTGTTGGAATGAGATGCAATCACGGGCTTTTCAGCAATTTCCATCACGTCCCAGAACCCTTCGTCATTCAAATGGCTCACATCGATGACGATGCCCAGCTTTTCCGCTTCCTCGATAAGGCGCACACCGAAATCAGTGATGCCCCCTTTTTTCCCTTCGCGTACCGGTGCAAAAAAGCTGCCGTCCCCAACGAAGTTGCGCCGACTCCAGACAAGCCCCATCATCCGTACTCCGAGCTCATAAAAGACACGCAAGAGACTCAGGTCGTTATGCAGTGGCTCTGCCCCTTCCAACGACAGAATGAACGATACTTTTTGCTCCGCTCTTGCCCGTTGCAAATCATCCAGATTTTTGGCGATGACGATGTGCTCGGGAGACTCTGCCGCTTCTGCATGCATAGCGCTGATCTGGTTGAGTGCCTTGCGCAGACTCATCTCTGGTACAAACGCATCCTCTACGAACACTGCTGCTACGATGGAATGCACGCCACCCTGCTGGAACCGTGGCAAATACTCTGTCTCGATCATTTTGGTTCGACCGTATCCACGCTGAATCTCCACATCCATCAGCAGATCAAAATGCCCATCTAGAACGTGAACACCGTCATGAAATTTGCGCGCCTGTTCTCTCGTTACTTCCGTCATACGGGTCATCTCCCATCTTGTTCTATGGATTTTTCTTATCGAGATAGTTGTAAACCGTGAATTTGGATATATCCAACAAATCCGCGACGTATTGCACGGCTCCTTTGATCAAAAAGAGACCCATTTCATCCAACTGGTGGATAAATTGAATCTTCTCTTCTTTTTGCATCAGGGCGATTGGTTTGCCTGTTCGTTTCAGGCAATCGTCTATCATTTGCTCCATTAAAGTCCCGACAGTCGGAGCGAAGTTCTCTTCCGCTTTTTCTGCCTCACGCTTGTCTTGGATCACCATCATCGATTCGATGAATGATTGCGCCATTGCGAGATGAGTGATATCAAGATTGATGCACAGACTGCCAATGACTTCTCCTTGCTCATCCTTGATGTAAATGGAGCTCGATTTGATCTGTTTGCCTTTGATGGTGTCGTTGCGGTAGTTGAGGTCAAAAGCTTCTTCACTGACCTTCGCCGTACGTAGAGCTTGCAGTGCCAAATTCGTTACCGGCGAACCAATTTGCCTGCCACTGACATGGCCGTTGGAAATGGCAATGATCGATGAGGAAATATCGCCTGTCAGATCATGTAACACCACTTCACAATGCTCGCCAAATGTCCGTGCCAGTCCCCCTACTACCGGAATGTAGCTTGCTAATATCGGATGTACGTTTTTCATATTACCCCTCGTTCACTTCCACAATCATCTCAATTTCGATCGGATTGTTAAACGGAAGAACAGATGTCCCAGCTGCCGCTCTCGCATGCTTACCCGCTTCACCAAAAATTTCGATGAGGAAATCAGAAGCTCCATTAACCACCCGCGGCTGCTCGTAGAAATCAGGGGCGCTGCTGACGAGTGCGAACAGCTTGACAATCCGTGTGATTCGATCCAAATCACCAATCTCGCTTTTCAAAATGGCTAGCAGATTCAGAACCGTGACCTTTGCAGCCTCGTAGCCCTGCTCGATCGTCACATCCGATCCGAGCCTGCCTAGATATATCGGGTTTCCATTTACATAGCACCCAGCACCGGATGTATAAATGACATTGCCAGTCTGTACACATGACACATAGTTCGCCATGGTTGGAGGAACTGGCGGCAACTCATACCCTAACTCTTTTAAACGCTGCTCTACTTTGGACATAAGACCATCACCTCGTCATCAATTTCATCCCTTTCTTTAACCATACTATTCTGTAAATTCTTCTTCAACAATTTTTTGTATGATAAAAAATTTATTTGAAATCCTTATACTGTAGCCTTAACAAAAAAGGACGCCGACTAGGCATCCCCTTATGAAAATCACAGAAAACTCAACTCCGCCCCTATCCGTTGGCTCCACTCATTACCTTCTGGATAGATGGTTTCACACGGATCGCTTCCGAGTAGAAATACACATGTCTTTTGCCTGTAATGGGATGGGTCGTCACTTCTGTCTCTACGCCGAAAACATTCCGAATCAGCTGGGGTGTCAAGACTTCCTCCGGCGTCCCTGAGGTAACGATTTCCCCCTCACAGATCACGTACAGACGATCACAGTACATCGCTGCGATATTGAGATCATGCAACGAAGACAAGACCGTAATTCCCAGCGTTTTGACCAGATCCATGACCTGCAATTGGTATCGAACATCCAAATGATTCGTCGGTTCATCAAGGACAAGAAACTCAGCTTGCTGCACCAACGCTCTGGCAATCAGCACCCGCTGCTTCTCCCCACCCGATAAACTGAAAAAGCTGCGATCGGCATATGTATGCATCCCTACCCGCTGTAGCGCATCTTCACAAATTCGAGCGTCTTCTGCGTTATCGGACTGAAACAGCCGTTTATGCGGAGCACGTCCCATATTCACGATTTCGGTTACCGAAAAATCGAATTCAACAGAGGACTCCTGCCGTACTGCCGCCATTCGCTGAGCGTTTTGACGTGAGGTTAACTTATACACGTCGTCGCCATCAAGCGAGATCCATCCCGAACGCGGCTTCAATACGCGATAAATGCTTTTTAGCAATGTGGACTTCCCACTGCCATTCGGCCCGATCAGCCCCACAAACTCTCCAGAGCGCACCTCCAGACTGACGTTGCGAAGGATTTCCTTTTTCTCCAGTTCGACCGATATATTCTCCACCAACAAATTCATCGTCCGCTACCTCCAAAGGAATAAGAACTCCGCAACATCAACCAGATAAAGAATGGACCTCCACACAGCGCTGTCAAAATACCAATTGGCAGCTCTTCCGGTGCAAATGCGAGCCTGGCGACTACATCAACCCAGATTAGAAATATCGCGCCAAATAAAGCGCTGACAGGAAGAACACGTCTGTGATCTGATCCGACCATCACACGGACGATGTGGGGCATCATTAATCCGACAAAACCGATTGATCCCGCGATGGACACGATTACCCCCGTGAGAAGTGCCGTGATCACCAGGAGAAGCTTGCGGAATTGTACCGTATTAACCCCCAATGTCCCCGCTGACTCCTCGCCCATCAGCATCGCATTCAACGAGCGGTATTGGGCCATTAAGACGATGAGACAGATGACGACAATCAATGTAGGAATAGTCAGGTACTCCCATTTCCCGCCAGCCAGACTTCCACTTAACCAAAACAGGACCGTCCCAATTCCATGCTCATTCGGCGCTGAAAAGACAAGGAGACTGGTAATGGCAGACAAGATCGCAGATATCGCAATTCCAGCCATGAGCAGGCGTACTGTGGAGTTTTGTCCTCCGATACGGGATAGCGTAAAAATGAGAATGATTGACACAAGGGAGCCTGTAAAAGCGCCAAAGGATAGCGCATACTGCCCGTACATGCTGAATGCTCCGAATATAATGACCGAGGTAGCTCCAACCGAAGCACCTGAAGATACACCTAACACATACGGGTCAGCCAGGGAGTTGCGAACCAACGACTGGATCGCTACTCCCACGACAGACAGACCTGCGCCGACGATCGCCCCCAAGAGTACACGCGGAAAGCGAATATCCCAAATAATCGTTTGCTCCCCTTTGGACCAATCCACCTCAATCCATTGGGTCAATATCGGAATTTTTGATAAGGCGATTTTCCATACCGTTGTCGGCTTAATCTCCACTGATCCCAAGGTAACTGCGAACGTAATCGAGAGGAAGAGTCCGACCAGTAGAGTAATGATGATATAAGGTAACTTGATCTGTTGCAGTGTTATTCCCTCCCTTAAAAGGGGTGTACTCTATTTGAATTTATCCGGGTAGAGTCCTTCCGCCAAAATTTTTAGCGCAATCGGTGCTCGAACGCCTTCAGAAGCCGCGGACAATGGCAATACCATTAGTCGTTGATTTTTAATCGCCGGGATATCCGCCAGTTCTTTTTTGGTCAAAAGGAAATTGCGTTTTTGCTCAACGGTTCTATCACCGTAGTCTACGATAATAATCACGTCAGGATTGCGACTCACTACTTGTTCCCAACTGACCTCTGCCCAACCCTTTTGAATGTCATCAAAAATGTTCTTACCACCAGCAGTCTTGATTAAGGACGTCATGTAGTTGTTGGCTGCTGTGAATGGTTTATCTTCTCCGTTGTCGTACACGAATACTTTAAGCGGCTCGTCCACTTTGCCAATTTTACTAATCGTTTGATCCAATTCACTCTTCATTTTATTAATCAAATCATTGGCTTTGTCTTCCACACGGAAAATGCGTCCAATATTCGTAATGTCTGCAAACACATCGTCGATTGTCGGGCCAGGCATGCTAGAAGACGCTTGCAGATACGATTTGATGCCGACCTTTTCCAAATCCTGCATCGATCCTACACCCTTTTCGCCGAAGCCGCTTTTCCATCCGGCGTACACGAAGTCTGGGTTCGCTGCCAGCAGCACTTCTTTCGTAGGATACTTGTCAGACAGTACCGGAATCTTGTCGTAATCTGCTTTTAACTCTGGAAGGATTTTATCGTCTAGGTATGCAGTTCCGACCATTTTATCAGCCAGGCCCAATGCCAGCATGATTTCGGTAACGTGTTGGTTCAAAGTCACTGCACGCTCAGGTGCTGTTGGATAGGTCATTTCGATGCCATTATTGGTTAGTGTTACAGGCTTGCTCTCTGCTGCTGGTGCAGCCGTTTGTTCGGTTTTGGCTGGAGCCTGTGTTGTCGTAGTGGAGCCGCATGCCGAAACCAAAAGCATGGCAGCTGTCATGATACCGAAAGCTAGTCCTTTCATTACTGTATGTGGTTTGTTTGTCTTCAACATCTGTAATCCCCTTCTCTGTATGTATATGATGAGTTGAACGAAATCCTCCACAAAAAAAGCACCCCCCATTTCAATCGGGAGGTGCATGACAAACGTAGATATAGCTATAAGCAGGCACAAAGGCGCCGTTTCATAGGCTGTTTCCACATCTGCCCCATCCTCGTGGGTCGATTGTATATGATCGCATGGCAGGTCTCCTGGCTTACGAATCAACACACCCAGCTACCTTCCCATTTTTTGTCTCGCAAAAAACAGTGGCTATTCGCTAGTTGCTCCTCGTTACAGTGGCGGGACCGCGCCGGTTTCTCACCGGACTTCCCTTTTAAGCTGACGGCATATGCCATCTAGCACCATTCGATACGTATTCAATTTTTACGATTTATTCATTCATTGATAGTAGTCAGTTTTTTCGGGAACTGCGTGAGAATTTCAACGCCCGTTTCCGTAACCAATACATCGTCTTCAATCCGCACTCCGCCTACACCTGGCAGATAGATGCCTGGCTCGATCGTAAAGACCATCCCTGGACGAAGCACTTCTTGGTTCTGGCTGTGAACAGATGGATATTCATGTACATCCATCCCAAGTCCATGCCCAAGACGGTGCATGAAGTATTCTCCGTAGCCTTTTGCGGTGATGACATCGCGAGCGGTTTTATCCAAATGCGCAAAAGTCACACCCGGACGAATCTCAGCAATGGCCGCTTCGTTGGCAGCCAATACTGTCTCGTAAATTTCTTGAAGCTGAGCACTGATCTCGCCTACAGCAAAGGTACGGGTAATATCGGATACATATCCGTTGGCTGCTACCCCGATATCAAACAAAAGCAAGTCGCCTTCTTGCACCTGGCGCGTTCCTGGTTTCCCGTGTGGCAGTGCCGACTTCTCCCCTGCCAATACCATGGATGTAAAGGACGGACCTTCGGCACCCAAGCGCTTCATCTGGAATTCCAGCTCAGCTACGATTTCTGTCTCGGTCATGCCTGTCTTGACTTTTTTCAGGGTCTCCCGCAAGGACTCCTCGACCAACTGAACAGCGTGCTTCAAACGCTCCACTTCATCCGCCGATTTGATCAAACGCATTTCACGCAGTGGCTCTTCCACATCCACATAGCTCGACGCCAGAACAACTTGTCCAAGTGCTTCATAGCGCTCGACAGTCATATGACTTTTTTCAATACCGAGCTTCGTCAAGTTCGCTGGCAACACTTGCTTGAGGATTTCATAGGGGTTTTGGATATCCGTATGTGTATGGATATCTTGAACGAACGAAGCCTCTGCGGCTGCCTCACGATCAAGAGCAGGTACAATCAAAGAAGGTTTTCCCTCAGCAGGAATAACGAGACCCATAAAACGTTCATGCGGGTCTGTAAAAAATCCGGTCAAATAGTAAACGTGCTTAGGGGAGGTAATCAACACCGCGTTCAGCTCTTGCTCTGTCAAAAACGTGTGGAGCTTCGAAATGCGCTCTTGAAACAACTTCTTCACCCTGCTTTCACCAATTATTCTATTGCGAGAATACCACTTCCCCATCAAAAAAAGAAGAGTTCAAATGAAAAATCTACTTCATATCGGACAACCTAAGGGTGGGGTGAAAATGAAAATGGAACAAATACTCGTCCATCAGGATGGCAAGCAGTTTGCTTTTCACATATCGGGAAAAGGCCAGCCGTTATTGTGTATCCATGCGCCATGCATCGGCTCTATCAATTTTGTTTATCAGCAAACACTCGCAGATACATATCAGATCATTGTCCCTGATTTGCCCGGACATGGCGACAGTTCACCGATGGAGAAGCCCTTTTCCATTGGGGAGCTGGCAGAACAGCTCCATAAGCTTGTCCAGTCACTCGGCATTGAACGTCCCTTTATTTTGGGGTACTCCCAAGGTGTTTCCATCGCCCTTGAATATTGTCTTCGCTATTCGGATGCTGTAAAAGGCGCCATACTCGTGAGCGGCTTTTCCGAAGTGAATGACCTGTATTTACATGGACGATTTTGGATGGCACAGGCAATGTCGATGCTTCACGGAGTCCCTCTTCTTGCCCGTTCGATTGCTTCCTCACATGTCGCTGACCCAGAAATGCGTGAAAAATGGACGGTACAGGCCTCCAAAACAGATCCCACTAGCCTGAAATACCTTTACGCTGCCGGACATCGTTATCATTGTACGGAGCGTCTGGGCAACATCCAGCTTCCGATTTTACTTGCCTATGGCAAACAAGATCAACGGATGCACCATTATGCGCAGATGCTTACCATGAAATTGCCAAAAGCAAAACTCGAGATGATCCCTAACGTGAAGCATCAAGTCATCACGAAAGCTGCTCCTGCTTTCAATCAGTTGTGCCGCACCTTCATGGAAGAAGCATAAAAAAAGAAAAGACAGAAGGACGGGTACCTCCAGCCCCTTCTGTCTTTTTGCGTTTTGACTAGCTCTTCATACGCGGGTCGAGTGCATCGCGCAAGCCGTCCCCGATTAAGTTAAAGCCGAGAACTGTCAGCATGATAGAGAGCCCCGGAAAAATAACAGTCCATGGTGCTTTCTGAATGTACTGACGTGAATCAGCGAGCATTTTTCCCCATTCTGGTTCTGGCGCTTGTGCTCCCAGTCCGAGAAAGCCAAGTGCAGCTGCTTCGATAATCGCTGTTGCGATCCCCATCGTCCCGGTCACAATGATTGGTGCGAGGCTGTTCGGCAAAATATGCTGCATGATAATCCGGGAATTTTTCATCCCAATTGCCCGTGCGGCCATAACGAATTCTTCTTCCTTCAAGCTCAATACGCGGGCGCGTACTAACCGTCCAAATGTCGGAATGTTAATAATCGCAATCGCAATCAAGGCGTTTTGCAAGGAAGGACCCAAGATGGCAACAACAGCGATTGCCAACAGAATACTAGGAAAGGCAAGCATAATATCAAAGATACGCGAAATAATCGTATCGATCCATCTGCCATAGTATCCTGCCAAAAGACCGAGCAAGGTCCCTGCGAGAACGGAGCCAATGACAGAGAACGTCCCTACCCACAAAGAGATTTGTGCCCCATAAATCACGCGACTAAATACATCGCGACCATTGTAATCTGTTCCAAACCAATGCTCTTCGGAAGGTGGCTTGTTTTTCATCACGAGCTTGCCTTCATCGTACGGATACGGAGCAATCCATGGAGCTAAAACCGCCACAACAATGAAAAACAAAATAATCCCGAAGCCCACCAACGCGAGCTTGTTTTTTCGTAGCGTTCTCCATGCATCCTTCCAAGGAGAGACGACTTCTTCTTGCTTCACTTTTAAAGGTACTACATGTGCTTGTGGTTGTAATTGTGGTTGTGCCATGTCTCTTCGTCCCTCCTTAGCGATATTTGATGCGTGGATCGATATAGGCGTACAGAAGGTCGACCAAGAGGTTGATCAGGACGAAAATCGTCGCGATCACAAGGATACCGGATTGGATAACCGGATAGTCACGGTTTCCAATGGCGGTCACAATATAACGACCGACACCTGGCCATCCGAAGATCGTTTCTGTCAAAACAGCTCCACCCAACAGCAACCCTGTTTGTAAACCAATTACCGTCAAGACAGGGATCATCGCATTCTTCAGTGCATGCTTGTACACCACCCAAAACTGTGCTAGCCCTTTTGCACGAGCGGTTCTGACATAGTCGGCACGCATGACTTCCAACATGCTCGATCGAGTAATACGCGCAATGATCGCCATCGGGATCGTACCTAACGCGATTCCTGGCAGGATCAAATGCTTGATGACTTCCCACAGCTGATCCCAACTTCCAGCGATCATCGTATCCAGTATATAAAAGTGCGTAATGGCCTCTACGGGATTACGCGAATCGTCGCGACCAACTGATGGCAGCCATTTCAGTTCTTGGGCAAACACCCACTGCTCCATCAAACCTAGCCAAAAAATTGGCATGGATACACCAACCAAGGCGATCAACATCGCACAGTAGTCAAACCAGGAGTTTTGCTTCCACGCAGAAAGAATTCCTGCATTTACACCGATAAACACAGCAATCAGCATACTCACAATCGTAAGTTCAGTCGTCGCCGCCAAATAAGGCAAGATTTCATCTGAAATCGGCGCATTCGTTTGTAACGATTCCCCAAGATTTCCGCTCAAAATATCTTTCATATAATCGAAATACTGTATGTACCACGGATTATTCAATCCCAATGCCTCTCGTATGTCTGCAATCGCTTGTGGTGTTGCCTTTTCTCCCAAAATCGTCAAAGCCGGATCACCAGGGATGGCACGAATAATGGAAAAAACGATGATTGACATGCCCACTAAGACAGGAATGAGCATTAAAATTCTTCGAATGCTGTAAGCTAGCAATGCCATCTCCTCGCCTTCCTGCATAAAATAATCGCCAAGTAATGAAAGAAGGGTAAGAAGAGGTATGCACTCCTCTTACCCTTTTACGATGAACCAGCTTACTTGAAATCTACTTTTTCCAAACTTTCAGACCCTTTTGGATGCGGGCTGTAGTCTATGATATTCGCTTTTCCAGCCAATGCTGGTGTAGAGTGTGCCAGCGGAACCATTGGCACGTCCTTGAAGATGATCTCTTGTACTTGTTTGTACAGTTTATCGCGCTCCGCCTGGTCTGGAGTGGACTGTGCTTTCATCATCAATTGATGTGCTTCTTCGTTTGCCCAGCGTGTATAGTTGTTGCTGCCGATGTTGTTTTTGTCGAGCAACACAGCCAGGAAGTTGTCAGGGTCGCCATTGTCACCTGTCCAACCAAGCATGAACATTTCTTGCTCACCCAAGCGAGTCTTTTCCAAATACGTTGCCCATTCCATCGTCACGATCTCAGCATCAACCCCGATTTTCTTCAGGTCTTGCTGGATTGCCTCTGCAATCTTCACACCTTCAGGCATGTATGGACGCGGTACTGGCATTGCCCAGAACTTGATTTTGAAACCGTTTGGATGTCCTGCTTCTGCAAGCAATTGTTTTGCTTTATCGAGGTTGAACTCACGATCTTTAATATCGTTGTTATGTCCCCACATGGTCTTTGGCATTGGGTTGACTGCTGGTTCTCCAACGCCATCGAAGAAGGCCGTTACGATTTCAGGTTTGTTAATTGCATAAGCAATGGCTTCACGAACTTTTGGATTGTCGAGTGGCTTCTTCTCTACGTTAAAGCCAATGTAACCAATGTTATTAGTAGGACGGAGGAATAGTTGCAGCTCTTTGTTGTCTTTTACTGCTGGGATATCATCTGTGTTCAGACCATCCATCAAATCGATCTCACCTGATGCCAAAGCAGTCAGACGCGCCGTATTTTCTGGAATGACCTTGAATACCAATTTATCCAATTTCGGGAACCCTTTGTTCCAGTAATCAGGGTTTTTCTCGAGAGTGATGGTGTCGTTACGTTTCCACTCAACGAATTTGAATGGTCCTGTACCAATTGGGTGCTCATTGAACTTTTTAACATCTTTTTTCAATGCTTCAGGCGAACCGATTGCAAAAGGAGACATAGCCAGGTTAGCAAGGAATGGAGCGAGTGGACGAGTCAGTGTGAATTTTACAGTCGTTGGATCTACTGCTTCCACGGATTTGATTACGTGATTCGCATCGCCTTTGTAGCCACCAAACTGGCTAATGTAATACTCGAAGCCCTCTGGCGAATGCTGTGGATGGCTCTTGTCGCTCCAGCGCTCAAAGTTGTATTTGACCGCCTCTGCATTGAAATCAGTACCGTCGTGGAACTTCACGCCAGATTTCAGTGTCAGCGTATAAACAAGACCATCAGGAGATACTTCCCACTTGTCAGCCAACGATGGAGCGAGCTCTGTTGAGCCGTCAGCAAAACCGATCAAAGTATCCATGATGTTCTCTGTTACTTTGAAGGTCTCACCATCTGTTTGTCCGATTGGGTCAAGCCCCTTTGTGTCTGCACCCCGACCGACGATTAATTGCTTCGGTCCAGTTTTTGCAGGCTCAGTTGCAGGTGCCGGAGTTTCTGTCTTTGGTTGTTCTGCCGGCGCTTGTGTCGTTGGAGTGCTAGCGCATCCAGCAATCAGCATGGCCAGCGCCACTAGGCTGGTCATGGTTGCGGAGAGAACTCTCTTCTTCATGAAAACATCCCCCTTTTTCTAATAATGTTCGCATGTTCCTTTTTGGTAGATGGTCGATACAATACCTATTGCTTTGCATCCCCCCTTTACAAGACTTCCTATTCGGCAGGCAGACTCCCTTTTGTCGATTAGGACTTGTATAAGTGACAAGCAACAAAGTGTCCGTCGCCTGCGTCCATAAATTCTGGTCGCACAGTACGACACTCCTCTGTCACATGGGGACACCTCGTATGGAATGTACAGCCACTTGGAGGTTTTGCAGGGCTCGGCACATCTCCCTGGAGGATGACTCTTTCTCGTACAGCATCAGGGTCTGGCGAAGGTACCGCCGACAGCAATGCTTTCGTATAGGGATGAAGCGGATTGGAATACAATTGGCTACTCGTCGTCAGTTCGACAATTCTGCCAAGGTACATCACGCCTACCCGATCACTGATGTGACGCACTACACTCAAATCATGGGCAATGAACAAGTATGTAAGGCCGAATTCGCGTTGCAAATCCTGCATGAGATTGAGCACCTGCGACTGAATGGACACGTCCAGTGCAGACACGGGCTCATCCGCAACGATCAATTTGGGCTTGAGCATCAGTGCTCTCGCAATACCGATCCGCTGCCTCTGTCCTCCGCTGAATTGATGCGGATAACGGCTCGCATGATAGCTGCTCAGACCAACGATCTCCAGCATTTCCTGCACGCACTTTTTTCGTTCTGCCGAAGAACCCAAACCATGTACAATCAAGGGCTCTTCCAAAATTTTCTCAATATTATGTCTAGGGTTAAGTGAAGCAAACGGGTCCTGAAAGACAATTTGCATGTCACGTCTCATCTTTCTCATCGCATCTGTTGAAAGCGACATGACATTGGTCCCGTCAAAGGTGATTTCACCGGAGGTCGGTTCAATCAGTCGCAGCAAGGAACGTCCCGTCGTGGACTTTCCACAGCCGCTCTCACCTACCAGCCCCAAAGTTTCTCCACTCTTAACAGTAAACGATACATCATCTACCGCCTTTACTACACCTACTTCCCCTCCAAGAACACCGCCTGTGATTGGGTAGTATTTTTTCAAATTTTTTACGATCAGAAGATCTTCTGCCACCTGCATGCTCCTCTCGGGTTATTCGGTCAGCCAGCAGCGGGAAAGGTGATTGTCCCCTACCACTTTTAATTCTGGCATCTCACTGCGGCATCGGTCTGATACTTTATCGCATCTAGGTGCAAAACGGCATCCGACAGTAAGCGAACCCGGAATCGGGACGTTGCCTGGAATCGAATAGAGACGCTCCTGTGATCCTTCTAGCTTCGGCAACGAATTCAACAAGCCGATCGTATAAGGATGCTTCGGATTTTTTAAGATCTTACGAACGTCGCCTTGTTCAATCACGTTTCCTGCGTACATCACCACGACGCGGTGACACATTTCCGCAACGACTCCAAGATCGTGGGTAATGAGGAGAATGGCTGTGTCTGCTTCCCGGTTGAGTTGGCGCATCAGGTCCAAAATCTGCGCTTGAATCGTCACGTCGAGCGCGGTAGTAGGCTCGTCTGCAATCAAAAGCTCAGGATTGCAAGCCATTGCCATCGCAATCATGACACGCTGCCGCATTCCCCCGGAAAGCTGGTGCGGGTATTCATCGACGATGGCTTCTGCTCGAGGAATTCCGACTTTTTTCAACATCTCAATGGCACGTGCTCTTGCGTCCTTTTTGCTCGCCTTCGTATGTAATCGGACTGATTCTCCTATCTGGTCTCCAATCGTAAACACCGGATTTAACGACGTCATCGGCTCCTGAAAGATCATCGCAATTTCATTTCCGCGGATGTCTCTCATTCGCTTTTCGTCGACAGATACGAGGTCCTCCCCCTTGAATTTAATCGAGCCTCCCACGATTCTCCCTGGGGGATTGGGTACTAGCTTCATAACGGAAAGGGAGGTAACGCTCTTTCCGCAGCCGGATTCTCCTACGATGCCGACTACTTCTCCTTTTTGTACCGTGATCGTCACGCCATCAACGGCAGGGATTTGGCCGCGGTCCGTGAAAAAGTGCGTTTGCAGGTTTTCGATTTGTAGGACAGGATGTGACACGTGGCTCACCTCTCTCACCGATATATACTTCCAAAATAGACCTATCAGTAGACATTATGCCATTTATTCAATTTTTTCGCAACACAATAAATTCAAACTATTATCTCTTTACTGATTAAAAAGAATATTTCACTTGCGTTTTAAAATTATGTAAAAGAATTTTATGATAGCCCTTTCATTGTTGATGTAGCCTCACTTGCACTGTTTTAGCAGATCGAATGAAGCATCTGTGGTCGCATGCAAAAGACCCGCCTGTACGGGTCTTTTGTCACTGGGGCTTTCTGCACCCCTTCTTTTTGCGCATAAACCATTTTCACGGTTCAAAAAAACTCCCTACCCAATCGACAAAACTCTGCGCCCCACTTTTAATGCTTCCACCCAAAGTCAAACCGATCCGACTGACGTAGTTGACCATTTCCTTCGGGTTGGCGGTCTGAACCTGCTTGCCCATTACCGCGATCTCCACTTGCCCTTGATCCACTTTTTTGATGGAAAAGGTTTGAGCCTGCCCCTCAGGCACTCCACTTACCTTGGATATTCCACGCTCAGCCGTTTGCAATCCCAAAACTACCCCGACCAGCAAGATGATTAACAGTCCAGTCAGCTTCATCGTCACGTTCATGCCCGTCACCTCTTTGCAGGCTCGTCAGAAACTGTTTTGCCTACTTTTTCAGCTTGCTGATAATAGGCTGCGAAAACATCAGCCAATGCTTCTGCCGTATTCATGCTTTCCTGCACGCTGTTTTCCGTACCACCTATTTCTATTAACAGACTTCCCGGGGAGAGGGACTGATTATACTCGCCATGATCCGTTTTTGCGCCTTTTTCCATCACGCCACGCGAAAGCTCTGGGTACATTTTTTCCATCAACTCATGAAGCTCCGTTGCAAACGCCTCATTTTTCTCGTAGCTTTTGTTTCTTTTCCCGATGACGAACAATACTCTTCCATACGTTTTTCCTTTGATCGTGACCGTTGTACGCTCTCGTGGCGCTGTGTCTCGATGCAGATCGAAAAAGTAGTACAGCTCCTTGTTTTTCACCGTTGCTGATTTGACTACTTGCAAAGATTCCGCGTAGGAGAAGGAGTAGTGCATTTTTTTGTTCAACAGCTGCTGATAGATGTCGTCGGTGCTCACGTCCGAACCAATTCCTCTGTCATTCAACGCTTCTGATAAATACTTGCTGATTAACGATATATTTCTCGTAGGATGATCGACGGAGGTTCCCACTGGCTTCGTTTCACTGAACCACGATTCACGATTGTGCGAGTTGTAGACGTAAACGATTTTTTTGCCGTTCGTGATGGAATTGGGTACAGGAACTGGCTTCGTTTCGCCTGACTTCGTGGTATCCTCCGGCTTTGGCTCTACGATCGGAACTACTTGCGATTGATCCTCTACCTGTCTCGGATGAGCGGGGTACTCCAAATAAAAATCTGCGAGAGAAGCTCCTTTTCCCTGTACGACAAACCTGGCATCCTCTGTCGTTACCATCCCAGGGAGCTCCCTGCCTAGTAAGCTACGCAAGTCTCCTGGCTGTATATTGGTTGCCAAGCGAAAGAGAAAACCCGTTACGCTATTCGTGCGATCATCAGCCTGTGCTTGCACCGTTTCGGACAAAACCGGAATTTCCTGCCCCATCCACCCCAAAATCGCCAGACTGGAAATATGAGAAGCGGCCTGTTGAATGGCGGAGGAAGAAATTGCGATTCGGTTCCCGCCGAGCGAAAGCACTCCTGTCATGACAAACAGGAAGGCGGTTATAAATGAAAGAACAACGAATTGGCGTTGAATGAGGGTCGCCATCTGTCTCACTCCTCTAGCTGTAGCATGTTTGCACGTCGGGAGAACTTCCCCTCGTGCTTGTCTATGCTTTAGCTTATGAGGCTCATAGAGACGATAGAACCCTTTTCTAGCTTTTCTCTCTCACTCTAGCTTTTTACGACTTAGTGGGTATACGAGCCGCTATTTTCTTCATTCACTGCACTGTGCAAGGCGCGATTCAGACCTGTTGCGATCACATTCGCCACGCCTTCAATAAAATCGTCCACTTCTTTTGGGGTGACAACCAGATCCTGTCCAAGCGGTCGGAGGACCTCATGAATCAGTTGTCGTTTCTCTTCTTCCGGCAGTGAACCTACCAATCCCATGAATGTCTTACGTGATTCCATGTCGGGCAAGTCCTCTTCCGTATACGGTTCCTTACGCTCTGGCAGCGTGCTCATTGCCAGTTTGTTAAACGCCCGCTTGCTCTCCACCATCGATTGTCCAAAATGCCCCATCAAGTACGTAATTGCATCATTGACAATCGTGGAGGCAAAAACGACCGTAGGGACTCCTATCGCAATCACAGGTACACCAAGCGTTGACTGATCAATCGCTTTGCGCTTGTTTCCGACCCCTGAACCGGGATGAATCCCTGTATCCGATATTTGAATCGTCGTGTTGACCCGGTGCAGAGCGCGGGACGCAAGAGCATCGATACAGATGACAAAATCGGGTTTGCTTTTTTCCACGACACCAAAAATAATCTCACTCGTTTCTATACCCGTAATCCCAAGGACACCCGGTGATAGCGCACTGACTTCCCGATACCCTTCTCCAACGGTTTCAGGCGCCAGCGTGTACAGATGACGTGTAATCAACAAATTTTCCACAACCATCGGCCCCAGCGCATCCGGGGTCACATTCCAGTTGCCGAGACCAACGACGAGAGCCTTTTTGTCCTCAGTGATTCCCAGTTGTTTGAGAAACATGGCAAATTCGACGGAGAATCGCTTGGCCACCTGCTCTTCGATCGAGGTATCATTATCCCGCAGCTTTGGCACTTCAATCGTAAGGTAATGCCCCGGAAGCTTGCCGATTTCCTTCCCCGCTCCCTCTGTTTCCACATGTAATCTCGTTACTTTCACATTGGGCTCGCTGTCATCAGCTTGCAGCCAAACGCCCTCAATATCGCTCTGGTTTTGTTGCTGGGCAAGCTCGTGGGCCTCCACTGCAAGATCCGTACGAATGGAATAACCAGACAAATCAATGTTATGTGCCATGTTCATCAGCTCCTTTGATCCGAAGTGAATAAAGTCCTGACCATTTTGTTCCTGCTACTAGCTTGCTTGAATCCTTCATTTTTATTCCGAATCCTTTCTTGCAAATGGGTTCGCCCCATGCTAGAATTACTTTGTTGTATGACTGTATGTCTATGGTCGTCTAAGGAGGTGACACACATGCCAAATATTAAATCCGCGATTAAACGCACCAAAACAATCGAAAAGCGTCGCGCACACCGTGCTTCTCAAAAGTCTGATCTGCGTACTTCCATCAAGAGCTTTGAGAAAGCTGTCGCTGCTTCCGATGTAGCATTGGCGAAATCTACTCTTCTGGTGGCTGTGAAAAAGCTGGACAAGGCCGCTTCGAAAGGTCTCATTCATAAAAACGCAGCAAACCGTCAAAAGTCTCGTTTGATGAAAAAGCTTAACGTTCTGAGCGCTCCTGTAGCGTAAGAGACCAAGCGCAAAAAAACCCCGTGAACATCTTGTTCTAGGGGTTTTTTTACTGTAATAAACGTCATGACCGTTTTGTTCGTTCGTCATGTGCACGTGCAATGAATAATTCGAGGGCGAGACGTTTGTCTACCTGCCCTGACTTCATCCGAAAATCTTCTTCCGCCAGAATGCCCAGTAGTTTTTTCAACGACTCCTCAGAAAAATGACGTGCTTGCTCCATTGCTTTTTTTACCGCGTAAGGATGCATCTTAATCATACCTGCCATCTGTTGCTGCGAATAACCACGCGGCGCCAATTGCTTGACATGCAACAGCATGCGGAACTGCCTCGCCAAGAGAGCCAGCAGCTTAATCGGCTCCTCTCCTGTTTTCATGCAGTCGTACATCATCCTGAGTGCCTTGTCCAATCTCCCCGAAGCGACCTGCTCAATTAGCGCAAATACATCCTGCTCCAGCGTACGTGCTCCAAGCAGCTCGATGACGTTGTCCGTGATGCTTTCACCCACCCCGACAAACAGAGCCATCTTTTCGATTTCCTTGTCCAGAAGACGCAACTCGGCTCCTACTCGCTCCACAAGCTTCATGGCTTGCTGACGATCGATTTTCGCCTGGTATTTACCCGCATGCCGCTCTACCCAGCCGTACAAATCTCCGTCTTTTAACAACGGAAAGGGGATCACTTTCGCTTTTTGCTGCAGCGTCTTGACCAGCTTTTTTCGTTCATCGAGCTTGTCAGCTTCTGTATGTAAAATAAGTGTGGTGTAGGGAGGCGGATTTTGCAAATAATCGAGCAAAGCATCCGGGTCGCTTTCTACCTTAGTCGAAGGCTTACTTCCTGTTAAAAAGTAGGCTTGTCTGGCAATCACCAATCGATGCTCGCCCATAAACGGCAAGGTTTCCGCATCCTGTAGAATTTCACTCAATCCTATTTCAGTACAATCATACACACTCATATTCAAATCCGTAAATTCTGGATCAATCATTTCTTTACGAGCCAACGCCAAAAAATCTTCGGCCAGAAAAGACTCCGGCCCGTATAAGACGTAGATCGGCGAGAATTGTTTTTGCCGTATTTCGCGAATAGCCGATAGGAGTGGCATACGTTTTCTCCCCTTTCCTTCTTCTTACCTGCGTTATTATAGCACATGTTGCTCAGAACAAAGCGAAAAAAACCGCCACCAGTGAATCGGTAGCGGTTTTTTCATCCGTTGGCACCTCTATGTAAACGTTTAGGGAAAAGCCCCGGGATTCCTCCTCCCCAAACGGTAAGCAGGGGGTGCTTGATAATGTACTATACGCAAAATCCTCGCAAGCGGTGCCGGTCCATACGTGGAAAAAAGTTAGTCATTATCATCTTTATCTTTTTTCTTCTCTTTATTTTTTCCCTTGTTTTTCTCCTCTTGCTTGTCCCCACCGTCGTCCTTATCGTCATTAGCAGGTTCTTTGTCTTCTCTGTCCTGATTCTCCTCCAGTCCGATCGGCCATACCGGTGGCTTATCATCTGTTATTACTGGCGTTGGAGGTACAGGCTTCTTTTGTGGTGGTGGCGGCGTTTTCGTTTTCTTCGGTGGCGATGTTTGCTTTTTCTCGGTCTTTGCCGGTGGCCTTTTACTCTTCGTCTGAGTAGTTGCTCCACTTGACTTTTTTGCCTTGTCCGTTTCCTCTTTTGAATTCGATGGTATTGGATTATTGCTTGGAGGAGTCGGATCATCTGGCCCAGGGGTTTTGGGTTGTTCCACGACCGCTGGCGTCATGTCCGTTCCGTTCTGGAACGAATCGACTTCTTGCTTCTTACCATCACCGCCCGAAAACAGCATGCCAACCAATAAGCTAGCAGCGACGGCCGTACTACCAAGACTGGCCATCCACACTTTCATCCGCTTCCACTTTTTTGATTCCGGCAGCGAAGACGACTCACGCTTAACTTCCAGAGTGGGCAGGATTTCCTCGTTCATCGTAGATGTCACCGCAGCAGGCTTTGCAGCGGCTGATTCCAGCTTGGGCAGGATAGAATCTACGATGCTGAACGGAGGTACGACAGGGGGCAGATGTTCCAATTGTTGTGACACATCTTTCAAACGGTTGTACATAAGCTGCAGATCAACATCTTTCTGAATCAAACGATGGAGCAATTGCTGCTCTGACTCCACCAGATCTCGATCCAGATCCCGCTGCATGAGTTCAAAAATCTCTTCGTTGGTCATCAACCGATCCCCCCTTTCTGGTAGTCGTACAACAGCTCCTGTAACTGTTGCCTAGCCCGAAATAAATACGACTTTACCGTGTTAAGCGGCAAATCTAGTGCCTCCGCTATTTCTTGATAGGACAAATCCTCTAGATAGCGGAGTACTACAACCATCCGGTATTGCTTTGGCAATCTTCCGATGGCTTCCTGGATGTCATTCGACAGCCCGGTGAGAAGGATTTCTTCTTCTACGTTGTTACGATCAGGAATGATCAACTCGTGCTCGTCAATTGAGACCGTTTCCTTCTTCGCGCGAAATTTATCCATACAGACGTTGCTGACAATGCGTTGTACCCAGGTTGAGAACTTTGCTTTTTCCTGATAGGTGTCCAACTTTCGATAAATACGAATGAGGACTTCCTGGGAGGCATCTAGCGCGTCTTGTTCGTTCCCTAGAATGTAATAAGCGCTTCGGTAAACGGAGGTCTCAATAGATCGAAGCAGTTCGACTAGCGCGTCATGATCCCCGGATTGCGCCATCCTGATCAACTCTGCTTCATGCATATTCTCTTCTCCCCCCTACAGACGGTTCGCTCATTGAAAAAGTTGCAAACAGTTTATGTATCCAATATTTGGGTCTGCCAATATAATCCCGAAGGTGTAATAACCAGCGTAATCGCTCCATGAGCATCAGTCCTGTACACGGCGGAACCCGATTTTTTTAAGCGATGCAGTACTTCGGACGATGGATGCCCGTACCGATTTTTCACCCCGGCAGAGATTACAGCAACTTTTGGTGCTGTGACTGCAAGGAGCTCTTCGGTGCTCGAGGTATTGCTTCCATGGTGGGCTACTTTCAAAACATCCACAGAAGTCAAACCGTTTTGAACAAGCTGGCTTTCCCCATCCTTTTCAATGTCACCCGTAAACAATACAGTCTTGTTATAAGCAGTCAGCTGGAGTACTACGGATGCATCATTTCCTGAGAAGGTCGATTCCCCCGGGTGCAGCCACTTCCACTCGATTCCCGGCCCATCTGACCAAGATTGACCCGGGAGCCCAGTTACAATCGGAACCCCTTCTTGTTGAAAAAGCTGGACAATCTCGCCCTCCAATTTGGAAGGTGCTGTCCCATTCACCAATACCTCTCCAAAAGAAAAATGAGGAATAAGCGACTTTACTCCCCCGATGTGATCCAGGTCACCATGCGTCATGACGACGCGGTCGATTTTCTCGATTCCTCTGGCCATCAGAAACGGCAGAACGACGTCTTTCCCCACCTCAAATGGGTCACGCTTTTCCATCCATGGTTCAGCAGCTGGGAACCGCATTGTCCCACCTGCATCCATTAAGTATACCTTCTGATCACCAATTTCGACAACGATGGAATCCCCTTGTCCGACATCAAGGAAGGTAATTCGCACTTCTTCGACTCCTGAAAACGGCTGTCTAGCTGCTACAATAAACATGAGAAATATAACGAAAGTAAGCATTATATCACGCTTTCGATGATAGCCCAACTTCCATGAAATGGGCAGAACACCCAAAAAGCAGGTATACAAAACAAGCCACCACCACGAAGGATGCGGCCAATATGTGAAAGGGAGCCTCATTTTTTCGATAGCAAACAGCGGGAGATGAATCCATTTCAGCATAGCCGTTGATACCCAAACAGGGATCACGGCCAAAAACGGATGGACGAAATCGAGGACAACCGCGATATACCCGAACGGTAGCGCTATAGCCGAGAGAATCGGTGTCACTACCAAATTGACCAGCCAAGACACTGGTGAAAACAAATGAAAATGATAGATAAGAAACGGGAAAGAAACGAGCTGGGCTGACAAAGTAACCGACACAAGTGTACGAATCCAGACGGGTACCCGCACAAACACATGCAAGCTGTATGGCACAAAAATAATCAGACCAAGTGTCACCGCAAAGGAAAGCTGAAAACCGACATGCCACAGCTGATACGGATTCAACACCAGCATCAGAATGAGTGCACCTGCCCAGACGTCCTTGCCGTCCAACCTCTTTCCAAATACTTGACAGAGAAGACCCACACTCCCCATCAGTCCAGATCGGATCGCGGACGCGCTGGCTCCCACCAGAAGCACATATCCGATCAAAAACAAAATCGTTACGACAAATGCGAGTCTGCGTCTGATTCCAATCCGTTCCAAGCACCACATAAACATGGAGCTAACCAACGTCACATGCAAACCGGAAATCGCGAGGATATGACTTAAGCCCAAATTCGAATACATCGCCGCAAGCTCAAGGTTCACCTCTTGTCCAAGACCAAGCAGCAGCGACTTCATGTAACCCGCTGTTTCTGGATCAGTAAATAATGATTCAATTCTCTTTGCACCCGAGTCCTGCCACTCTTGAAAGCTCGCCGATACAGAAAAAGCAGGTATCACATCAATCGCTTGATAGCTTGTTTCTCCTGTAACATGGACGCCTTGCCAATACAAGTAGCTGGCGTAGTCGAAGGCATGAGGATTACGCGTAGGAGCTGGTAGGGATAATCGGATCGGAGCCACGATAACACTGCCACGTCTCCACTGCTCTATTTGTGATGCTTCCTGGAAAGAAGCAAGTTTAACACGAAGCGCGATTTTTTCGAGAGACCGATGCACGTTCTGATCAGGTTGATTTTCACCCCAGGATGTTATCGTGACAAAAAATCGTGCTACATCCCCGTCCCGTCTCACAGGTGAATCAATGACACCTTCTATCCAGATGCTCTGCTCCCTTTCTGCCAATGGTTTCACTTCAGAGCTGTGGAGAATCTCGTACCCACAAAAAAAGAGACCTGCTAGAATAATAATCAGTGAGTAGCATGCAACGAATTTGCGGTATGGTAACGGGATACATGCAACGATTGCCCATGATACGCCTGCAGCCAACAGCAGCCAAGCAGGATGTAAATAGGCGGACAAAATGAGGCCGATCATCATCGCTAGGCTTGCTATCCATATTGACACTGCAATTCCCCCGTCCTGTTCTTTCATGAACCGTTTTGTCGAACGAATCATGGTCTCCTAAGGGAGTATATCTAACCGAATGGGGACAAAAATAGAAAAGACGAAAGGCTAATTCCCTTGTAGAATCAGCGTTTTCGAGGTCAATTACTGGCACTCATAAGAGATTGCGCTGATGGTCGATACATGATAGAGTTAGCAGGAGCAATCCAGTGAGAGGAAGAGTCATTTCTTATGTGCGGAATCGTATCACTCTATAACAAGCGGCAAAAGCCTGTTCAACAAGAAGCGATTAGTGCAATGACGGGTGTCATCCTGCACCGTGGTCCAGATGACGATGGTTTTCACCTTGAAGACAACATCGCCCTGGGCTTTCGTCGTTTAAGCATCATTGACGTGGAAGGCGGACATCAACCGCTGTTTAACGAAACACGTGACATCTGGATTATTGGTAACGGTGAAGTCTACAATTACAAAGAGTTACAACAATGGTTAAAGGACATCGGTCACGTTTTCCATACCGATTCTGATATTGAAACCATCCTCCACCTTTATGAAGAGGTAGGAACAGATGCACCTAAGCATTTGCGCGGGATGTTTGGCTTTACGATCTACGACTCCCGTAAAAAACGTCTGTTTGGGGCACGCGACCATTTTGGAATCAAGCCTCTCTACTATGTCGAGACAAATGATTCGATCGGGGTTGCCAGCGAGATTAAAAGCTTGCTGGAGCTGCCAGGATTCAATCGCGAAGTGAATCCAACCGCTTTTTATCACTATTTGACGTTCCAATATGTACCCGATCCTGACACGATGTTTGCTGGCATTTACCGTATACCGCCTGCTCATTCGTTTGTGATTGAAAACGACCAGATCAAGCTGGAAAGGTACTGGGATGTAGAATTCAAGCCAGATGAAAGCAAGCCGTTCTCTTATTTTGTTGAGGGTACGCGCAGTGTCATGCTCGAATCTGTCGACAAACACCGGATTAGCGAAGTTTCTCGTGGAGCCTTCTTGTCTAGTGGTGTTGACTCTAGCAGTATCGTTGGGATGTTGCGTACATTCGAGCCAGTCAAATCTTTTTCTGTCGGCTCAGATATTCCTGGTTACAGCGAGCTCGATTATGCGAAGCGAACCGCCGCATATTTGGGATCGGAGCATTTCGAGCGCGTGATAAACGCCAAGCAGTACATGGATGAATTGCCGCGACTTATCTGGCATCAGGACGAACCAGTAGCGGACCCCTCTGCCATCCTGCTCTATTTTGTAGCGCAGATGGCGAGTGAACACGTAACCGTCGTATTGTCCGGTGAAGGTGCAGATGAATTTTTTGGCGGATACAATATTTACAGAGAGCCTCATTCTCTCAAAATGTTTTCCGGGATGCCTGGCTGGATGCGCCATTCCATCGGATATATGGCAGAACGCCTCCCTGATCAGGTAAAAGGGAAAAACTTCCTCATCCGCGGATCGAAAACAGTTGAGCAACGCTTCTTCGGAAACGCACTGATTTTCAGCGAAGAGATGAAAAAGCGTGTCGTCATGGAAGATATCACCCGTTCGGAATCGTATGTATCTCCTTTCACCATCACAGAAGAGATTTACAAACGCGCTTCCGAATATGACGATGTGACCAAGATGCAATACTTGGACATTCACACTTGGCTCAGAGGCAACATTTTGATGAAGGCCGACAAGATGACGATGGCCAATTCTTTGGAGTTACGAGTACCTTTCATTGATCTTAAGGTATTTGAATTCGCCGCTACCATTCCAACGAAGTACAAAATTGCCAACGGCACGACCAAGCACGTGCTTCGTGAAGCAATGAAAGACTTCCTGCCACCTGAGATCCAAACGAGAAAGAAGCTGGGCTTCCCTGTTCCGACTCGTCACTGGCTCAAAAACGAATTTTACAAATGGGCAAAAGAGATCATTTTTGAATCCAAGGTGGATAATTTGATCAATAAGGCCTATGTGCTGTACTTGCTCGATGAACACCGCGAAGGAAATGCGGATTACAGTCGCAAAATCTGGACGATCCTGGTCTTCATGTTGTGGCATCAAATCTTCATTGAGCAAAAGCACAATTTTGAGCCTTTTGTCAGCCCAAATGTAGACCTTCGCCGCAAAAAAAATTCGCTGCAGCATATCGGCTAACAGCGACAACGCAATAAATAGATTTGCAGACCCTCTCTTACTTTTCGTAGCATCGTTGATAGAGAACAAGTTCACTCTATGAACGTATCGCTATGTGAAGGACGGGAGGGTTTTTGTTATGGTGCTGGAGTGGTGGGAGCGTTATCGTCGTATCATCTTGCTGACTGCGGCTGTTCTGTTTGTCGGTTGTAGCTATTGGATCTATCAACGCGACCAATCACATAAGACTGACGAACTACCGTTGCATTCTCCTGCTTATGCAGCATCGAATCTTGAAACAAAAGAACTGACAGATGATTCAGCAGCTGCTCAACCTGCCAAATCTGTAAAAGCGACACCGGAAAAAGATAAGGATAAGGAACCACTCCTCTCTCCTCTCTATGTCGATGTGAAAGGACAAGTGAAAAATCCTGGATTATACCAATTCGAACCAGGTACGCGTGTCGCAAATGCCATCGAGAAAGCAGGAGGAGCACTTCCTGATGCTGACCTTGTCCAGATCAACTTGGCAGTGCCGCTCACAGATGGAGCTGCTCTTGTCATCCCGGCTAAAGGGGCCACCGCGCCAGTCTCCGCATCCATTGGCCTTGTACAATCTGCTTCCAGCGTATCCACCACTGGTGCCTCCTCAGCCATTAATCTCAACATGGCAACTGTCGAAGAGCTCATGAGTCTTCCCGGGATTGGAGAAGCTCGTGCCAAGGCAATCGTGGAGTACCGGACAAAACAAGGGCCATTTCGTTCAGCGGATGACCTGAAACAGATTGAGGGAATTGGCGAGAAGATGTTTGCACGGATAAAAGATCGGCTGGTGGTAAAATGAGTGCTCAGCATCCGGTCATGATCATAGGCACTCCTACATAGAATGGGAAAAGAATATCGGAGGGAGGTATGCCCATGAATAGAATTGGGTTTATTGGTACGGGCAGCATGGGCAGTATCTTGATTGAATCATTGCTGTCAGCCAAGGCGCTGACTCCTGGTCATGTCATTATCAGCAACAGAACCCTTTCGAAGGCGCAGCAACTGGCAGAAAAACATCCCGGGCTCATTGTCGCGCACAGCAATGCCGATTTGGTCAAAGAAGCTACAACGATCGTGCTGTGCGTCAAGCCACTGGAATATAGCGTGATGCTCGAACAAATTGCTCCTGCCTTAACGCCAGACCACCTATTGATTACGATCACCAGTCCGATCAAGCTTGCGGATTTGGAGACTCAAGTTCCATGTGCGGTTGCCAGAGTCGTTCCTTCTATCACAAATGCCGTAATGAGTGGTGTCAGCTTATGTGAATTTGGATCACGAATCCAAGAGGAACAACGTCATTTTATACGAAGTCTGTTTGCCCACATTAGCTCCCCTATTGAGATTTCGGAGCCTTTTTTACGAATTACTTCTGACATTGTGAGTTGTGGGCCAGCTTTTATCAGCTATATTTTGCAGCAAATGATTCAAGAAGCTGTTGAAGAAACTGGCATTTCCGAAGAAGCTGCTACCTACATGACCACGCAAATGCTAATTGGGATCGCAGATCTTTTACGAGAAGAAGCGTTCACCCTTCCTACTCTGCAAAAGAGGGTCTGCGTGCCCGGTGGAATTACTGGGGAAGGTCTGATTCCTTTGCAAAACGGTATTCCCGGTCTTTTCGCCCAAGTATTTCGTCGTACACAAGCAAAGTTTGCCGAGGACCAGGAACTGGTTGCACGAAATTTGAGCAATCAGCCACATTAGCGCAAGGCGAAGAAGCGTTGATTTACGAAAAAAGGAGTGGATACCTGTCACTCACAGGCTCCACTCCTCTCCTTATTTCTTGCCGTCCTTTTCTTAACGAACGACGATATTCACCAGTTTGCCTGGAACAGCGATGACTTTGACGATCGTTTTTCCTTCGATCAGTTCTTTAATCATCTCATTGTTTTTCGCCATCTCTTCCATCTGTTCTTGCGTCGAATCAGAAGCGATGAGCAGCTTCTCTTTGTTTTTGCCGTTAATTTGCAGGACGATTTCTACCTCGTCTTCAACCAGCTTCGCTTCGTCATACGTAGGCCATGCTTCGTATGCCAGGCTCTCGCTGTGGCCCAGTTTTTCCCACAGCTCTTCACCCAAGTGCGGAGCGATTGGAGACAGCATTTTTACCAAGTCCTCCATGAATTTCTTCGGCAGAACTTCTGCTTTATACGCTTCGTTAACGAATACCATCAACTGAGAGATACCCGTATTGAAACGCAGGCCTTCGTAGTCTTCTGTTACTTTTTTCACCGTTTGGTGGTACACGCGCTCCATGCCAGCCACGTTGGAGGTTTCCACGATTTTTCCGTTCAGCTCACCGTTGTCACCTACAAATAGACGATATACGCGATCCAGGAAGCGGCGTGCGCCATCCAAGCCTTTTGTCGACCAAGCGATCGAAGCATCCAGTGGTCCCATGAACATTTCGTACATGCGCAGTGTGTCGGCACCATGGCTGTCGATGATATCGTCTGGGTTTACGACGTTACCTTTGGACTTACTCATTTTCTCGTTGTTTTCACCCAGGATCATTCCTTGGTTAAACAGCTTTTGGAATGGTTCCTTGGTTGGTACGACACCGATATCGTACAGGAACTTGTGCCAGAAGCGAGCGTAGAGCAAGTGCAGCACCGCATGCTCGGCACCGCCAATGTAAATGTCGATTGGCAGCCATTCTTTCAGTTTGTCTGGATCAGCCATTGCCTTATCGTTGTGCGGATCGATGAAGCGCAGGAAGTACCAGCAGCTACCCGCCCATTGTGGCATCGTGTTTGTCTCACGGCGTGCTTTCATACCTGTTTCCGGATCGACGGTGTTTACCCACTCCGAGATGTTTGCCAATGGCGATTCACCTGTACCAGATGGTTTGATTTCTTTTGTTTTTGGCAATACGATTGGCAGTTCGGATTCTGGAACGACTTTCATCGTGCCGTCTTCCAGATGGAGAATCGGAATTGGCTCACCCCAGTAGCGTTGACGGCTGAACAGCCAGTCGCGCAGACGGAATGTTACTTTGCGATTTCCTTTGCCTTCCACTTCCAGCCACTCGATCATTTTGGTGATCGCCTGTTCTTTGTTCAAGCCATCGAGCATACCGGAGTTGATGTGCTCTCCATCGCCTGCATACGCTTCTTTGGAGATATCTCCGCCAGCGATTACTTGCTTGATTGGCAGATCGAATGTTTTTGCGAACTCATAGTCGCGTTCATCATGCGCTGGAACCGCCATGATGGAGCCTGTTCCATAGCTGATCAGCACGTAATCTGCAATCCAGATTGGCAGACGTTCGCCGTTAACCGGGTTGATCGCATATGCTCCGGTAAATACTCCTGTCTTTTCTTTCGCCAGATCAGTACGCTCCAGATCGCTCTTGTGCTTCGCTTGATCCAGGTATGCTTCCACTGCTTCTTTTTGAGCTGGTACGGTAATTTGCTCAACCAGCTTGTGCTCAGGAGCCAATACCGCGTAAGTTGCTCCGTAGAGAGTGTCTGGACGAGTTGTAAAGACGGTAAAGGATTCGTCATGACCTTCGATACCAAAGGTTACTTCTGCCCCTTCAGAACGACCGATCCAGTTGCGTTGCATTTCCTTGATGCTCTCTGGCCAATCCAGTTCATCCAGATCAGCCAAGAGTCTTTCCGCATACGCAGTAATTTTCAAGACCCATTGCTTCATTGGGCGGCGTTCTACTGGGTGTCCGCCACGCTCACTTTTTCCGTCAATGACTTCTTCGTTCGCCAAAACCGTTCCCAAAGCAGGGCACCAGTTTACAGCTACCTCGTCAATATAAGCCAAGCCGTGCTCATACAGCTTCGTAAAAATCCATTGTGTCCACTTGTAGTAATTCGGATCGGTCGTATTGATTTCGCGATCCCAGTCGTAGGAAAATCCGAGTGACTTAATTTGGCGACGGAAGGTGTTGATATTGTGCTCGGTAAATTCCGCCGGATCGTTTCCTGTATCGAGAGCGTATTGCTCCGCTGGCAAACCAAAAGCATCCCAGCCCATTGGATGGAGAACGTTATATCCTTGCATCCGCTTCATGCGGGATAAAATATCAGTAGCCGTATAGCCTTCCGGATGTCCTACGTGCAGGCCAGCTCCAGATGGATATGGGAACATGTCGAGTGCGTAAAACTTTTTCTTGCCCTCATCCTCGGAGGTTTTGAAGGTCTTGTTCTGCTCCCAATATTGCTGCCACTTCTTTTCGACATTTTGATGACTGAATACCATGGTAAAGCACTCCCATCTTAAAATAGGTGAAAATAATAAAGAAAACCTCACATCCCAGATCGCTGTTGCGAAAGGGACGAGAGGTTATTTAACATTCCCGCGGTACCACCCAGATTGGCAAATGACAAGCATTCACCCACTTGTTTCATCCGTAACGGGGATAAGCCGCTCACCCTTACGCAGTCATTGCTTGAATGACCTTGGGGGCAAGTGCTGGGAGGTGAGTTCAGATAGATTCGGGTTGACTTGCACCATCCGTCAACTCTCTGTGAATGCTCGAATCCTATGCCTACTATTCCTCTTAAACGCGTCGAAATCTGTAGTTATAACGCCATTATAGTCAATCCGAACCAATCATGTCAAACTTTTCGGCTTGCGGGCTGAAAAAAATAGGCGCTCACTCGTTTCTTGTGGCGGCATATCCGAGTAATCAGCGGTGATGACAATGTCTGTGAAGCCGGCATCTGTCAGCCAGCGCATCAGTTGGACAGGCTGGTAAGCCCGTTGCCAATGCTCTTCTTCCATCCGCTCGTACAATCCGTTTGGCTGACGAATGAAAAACGTTAACTGATGCTCTACCTCCAGTCGCAGCGGGTCGCAAAAACATTGCCAAATGTACGAAACTTCATCTTCTACATGTGTGAATGTCTCGTCTCCGAAAATGTGCAGCATCTTGTACGGACTGTGCACATCAAACAGAAAGCTCCCACCGGGCGCGAGATGAGCGAAAACGCGCTTGAACGTTTCCTGCACATCCGCTTCCTCTGTAAGATAGCTCAATGAATCACACAAGGAGATGACCGCATCCGCTTCGGGCAAGGACAGCTCGCGCATATCCTGCTCGACCCACGCTACATCCACTTGTTCCTGCCTCATTTTGTCATAGGCGATCGCAAGCATTTCTGTTGAGAGATCCACGCCCGTAACACGGTATCCCCGCTTGGCGAGTGGGATCGCAATCGTGCCAGTCCCACAGCCAAGATCAATGACCCGCACAGGCTTCTCTCCCTTTGTCCAATGACGCTCGACCCAATCGAGCCACTGGTCATACGGAGTATCCGCCATCAGCCTGTCATATACTGCGGCCATATGTGCGTATGCCATCTGTCCTTACCCTTGCACGCTGAAGAAAACTTCCTCTGCGTCCTTCCACAGGCGCTCCAGATTGTAAAACTCGCGATCTTCGCGATGGAAAACGTGAATAACGATATCGCCCAGATCAACCAGTACCCAGCGACCTTCATCTGCTCCCTCGATACCGCGGACGTCAAAGCCGTTTTTGTGGGCTTGATCACGGATTTCGCGAACAATTGCCTGTACTTGACGCTCGTTGTTTCCGTGGCAAATCATGAAATAGTCTGCGATCACGGACAGCTTTCTAATATCGAGCACCTTCAAGTTCTCTGCTTTCTTGTCCTCTGCTGCCTTCACTACCAACTGTGCCAAATCTTCTACTGTTTTAACCATCAAAACCCTCCTTCTCTCCCTTTGCGGGAAACCAAATCGTTATATGCGGTCAATGTCAACGGGAAAACCGTCTTTTGCTTCTCTATCAAAAATTGAATCGTGCCTCCCAAGGCGAGTGCCAGGGCGGCATCCAAATCAAGCATGGCTTTGCCGCGAATAAAATCGACACCCGGGTAAACCCGGTTTGGTTCTATATAGTCTGCCACACAGACGACTTTTTCTAACAGGGACATGCCAGCCCGACCCGTTGTATGGTAGCGAACAGCTTGTAAAATATCTGCATCCGTCACACCTAGATCAGTCTGGATCACAATAGCTGCTGCAAAGGCATGCCACAGCTCTTTTTCCCCTTCCAAAAGCTCTGTAGGCATATCGTGGCGAACGAGAATCTCGAACATTTTTTCCACAGGCCAGCACTTACAGTAATCGTGCAACAGTCCAGCAAGCTCGGCTTTGTCAGGATCAGCCCCGAATCTCTCTGCCAGCTCGCGAGCTGACGCAGCCACCCCAAGCGTGTGCATGTAGCGTTTTTCATGCATTTGTTGCCGTACGCGAACGAGAAGCTCTTCCCGATTATCCAAAAGTCTCATAGATTCGGTTCTCCTTTATATAGCGCTCCACGGCATCAGGTACAAGATAACGAATGCTTTTCCTGGCAGCTGCCTTCTCGCGAATCATCGTGGAGGAAATGTCCCAAACAGGCATCTCCACAAATGTGACATCCTCGCTCGATTCTTGATCTAGTTCGGTTCCAGGCCTCGCTAGACCTATAAAGCGTACCATATGAATCAGCTCTTGGTACTGGTACCATTTGGGCAAGATTTTTACCATATCTCCTCCCATGATAAAAGAAAAACGGCAATCTGGGAACTGCCTGATGAGCTGAATCATCGTGTCATAGGTGTACGATGGACCTTCTCTTGCGAACTCCACATCTGTTACACGAAACACCTCGTGATCAGACACGGCGAGCTGAACCATTTGCAAGCGGTGATTCGCCAGCGTCAGACTCTCTCTCTTTTTGTGCGGTGGAACGTGTGTAGGCATAAACCAGACTTCATCCAGGCCCGCTTGCTCTCTGGCTTGTTCAGCCGCCAGCAAGTGCCCGCAATGAATCGGGTCAAACGTTCCTCCCATGATCCCTACTTGCTTGATTGGCTGTCTCATTGCATGCAGATCACTTATGGCAGCTTGATCGTCTTGTTCTCCCGGGACTCTTTGTACAAGACAACCGTATGGCCGATCAACTGCACGAGCTCTGCTCCAGCACCTGCTGCCAGATCTTCTGCCACTTGATGTTTATCGTCGTTATTGTTTTGCAAAATCGCTACCTTGATCAATTCACGTACTTCCAACGCTTCTTTGATCTGAGTGATCATATTCTCGTTTACGCCGCCTTTTCCTACTTGGAAAATCGGGGTGAGATGATGTGCTTCTGCGCGCAAAAAGCGCTTTTGCTTGCCGGTCAACATCGGCAATGCCTCCTTTTTCATCCTGCAAAATCAGGTTGTTTTCTTTAATTGTTGCAAGACGACCTCACGCATAACCCCAGTTGGTGCTCGTTCGCCCGTCCACAGCTCAAAAGCTAGTGCACCTTGATTCACGAACATGCCGATTCCGGAATGAACAGTGGCACCGATGGCACGCGCTTCTTTGAGCAGACGCGTTTCGAGGGGGTTATAAATCAGATCGCTAACGGTTAAACCAGAATGAAGCCATTCTGCTGGCACAGGTGTCTCCTGTACGTTTGGCAGCATTCCGATCGATGTCGTATTGATCAACAGCGAAGAGTCTGCGATGGCAGCTGCCCCTTCGCCCTGTTCTACGATTTTCGTAGGTACAATCGTCCCGACATGCTCAGCCAATACCGCGGCTCTTTCCCGGGAACGATTGATGATGCGAATTTCCTTGACTCCTTGTTCAGCCAAGGTAAACGCCACTGCACGCGCTGCGCCTCCAGCCCCTACCATGGTTACCACTTGCTTTTCAAGAACGATTCCCGTCTCTTCCACAAGCGAACGAACATAGCCCATACCATCTGTGTTGTAGCCAATCAAGCGTCCATCACGAGAAACGACGGTATTGACGGCGCCGATTCGTTTGGCGAGCGGATCGATTTCATCCAGCATCGGCATGATAGCAACCTTGTGGGGGATCGTGACGTTAATCCCTTTCAAGCCTAACGCGCGAATACCCGCGACTGCATCTTCCAGATTTTCCGGTTCAACATCGAACGCAGCATAGGCAAACCCCAACCCGGTCTCTGAAAAAGCTGTATTGTGCATCATCGGTGATTGCGAGTGGGAAACTGGATGTCCAAACAGGCCAACCAGTTGTGTTTTGCTTGTAATCATGGAGCTTTTCCTCCCCGGACGTCTCTCTATAGCATATGGCAAGGGGCAAGGCTAACTCGACTTTTCTTGCTTAAGCTAGATCAGCCCTTTGCGCATCCCAACACTTACGCCTTTAGGTGCATGCACGACAACACTTGCTTCGTGTTTTCCTTGGATGCTGACCCAGCCCAAACCGGAAATTACGATGTCAGTCGTCGTGGTGGACTTGTTGATTTTAAAGGTGTGCTTCACAAATGGTGGAAGTGCTTTCGCAGCTTCCTCCCCTGTTGGCGGTACCAGCAGGGTTCCATGGTGCTTTTGCATCACCTCGTCTGCTTTCTCCAGCTTCGTCCGGTGGATGTACAGGTCGTTGTCGACATAGACGATCAACGGCTGTCTCTCTCCACGTGCGAAGTCGATACGGGCTAGACCACCCAAAAAGAGTGATTGTCCAGCATCGAGCTGATACACCTTGGAGTTAATCCGGCTGGTCGGGGTAATTTTTCGCAGATCAGTCGGGGATACCATATGTCCAATCTGGTCGCGATTAATGATTCCCGGTGTATCAAAAATGGAACGGCCATCCTCGAGCGGAATCTCGATTTTGTCCAGCGTCGTACCTGGGAACGGCGAAGTCGTAATCTCCAGCTCAGCCGCACCGTAGTCATGCAAGATGCGGTTGATCATGGTCGACTTTCCTACGTTGGTTACACCGACGATGTAAACATCTCGACCTTTGCGCAGCTCTCCAATGCGATTCAACAGTTCATCGATATGAAGCCCTTTTTGCGCGCTGATAAGTACGACATCCTCTGGGCGCAGTCCGCGTTCTTTTGCTTCGTGCTGCATCCAGTTGCGCACGCGGTTCAGGTTGATGTTTCTCGGCAGCAGATCGACCTTGTTACCCACGAGCAAAATCGGATTTTTCCCGACAAAGCGTGGTAAACCCTTGAGCCAGGAGCCTTGGAAGTCAAAAATATCGACTACCATTACGACAAGAGACTCCGTAGAACCGATGCCATCCAAAATCTTGAGGAAATCGTCATCGCCCATTCCTACGGGAGCTACTTCATTATAATGCTTGATGCGATAACAACGCTGGCAAATGACTACCTTTCTGCCAAGCGCGGATTCAGGTGCATAGCCAGGCTTTTTTGCATCTGCTGTCTGAATGGCAATCCCACATCCAGCACAAGAGCCATGCATTTGTTCCGTCATGCTTTTCTCCTCCACGAAACCATTCCTTTCCTCTCCATCCAAATAAGGGCCACACGCTCCATCTGACGATTAAAGCGCGTCCAAAAACCATCCGTCTGGGCCACAGGAACAACCAGGATCGTATGAAATCCTAATCGATTCCCTCCCAGCACATCGGTAAACAATTGATCGCCAATGACAACAGTCTCAGCGATGGTTACATTCATCTGCCGCACTGCCTGCAAAAAGGCACGGTTTGTCGGCTTTTTGGCCGCATAAATAAACCCGAGATCTAATGGGGCACAGAAGCGGTCTACACGCTCCTTGTTGTTGTTGGAGACAACAGTGACCTGTATGCCTGCCTCATGCATGCGAGCAAGCCAGTTGATGACCTCCTCGGTTGCATGTGGCCTGTCCCATTCCACCAAGGTATTATCCAAGTCTGTAATCACCGCACGGATGTTATTTCGTTTCAATTGATCTATGTCAATGTGATGGATTGATTCGACGAACTGACTAGGCATCAGCTTCTCTAAAAACACGGGGCACCTCCAAATGATGTGAAGCAATCAACCGCGATTTCGGCACCTACTATACCATAATCGACCACTTGGTTGCAAAACAAAAAGCATGATCACTGCTTGCATTGCTCTGTCATCCTGTGTAAAATGACGTTACTGAGGAAACTGTTTTTGTTTTTTCGGTTTTCTACTAGGTTGTTTTGACTGGGGGTCGATTGCAATTAAAAACCGGATCATGAAAGGTTTTATTGAAGAGATTCGCGATAAAGGCATGAAATTTTCCATGGATGATTTGGCGAAGCGGCTCGGGATCAGCAAACGCACGTTATACGAGCACTTCTCATCTAAGGTAGAAATTCTGGAAACAATCATTCAACAGTCCTTTGAAGAGGGCGATGAAAAAACACAGCAAATTCTCGCAGATGACAGTCTCTCTCTTATCCATAAAATCAAAGGCGTCATGATGGTTTTACCGACACACTATGAATTTTATGATTTGCGCATCCTCGAACAGATGAAGCGATATTATCCTGAGCAATATGCCCAAGTCGAGGCTTCTCTATCCGAGGATTGGCAGACGCTTCGCGTCCTTCTCGAGCAAGCGATTCGAGAAGGACTCATCGTCAATATGGACGTCACGCTCATGCTGAAGGTCATTGTCGATGCCCTGAATTCTACACTCGACCAACGTTTTTACATGAAAAACCAGATTACAGTTACAGAGGCGCTTTCCGCTATTGTAGATGTCCTCTTGTTTGGATTGGTACCAGCGAATAAAAGGTAACAAATGGCTCGTGGTCATTCCACTAACTTTGGTAGGCCACGATATCGTTTTTCGCAAGAAAACCGATAAAACAAAAATAGTTTTTATAGTTAAGAGGTGTTCCATCATGTCCATCTTTACAAAAATGACCAAACAACAACGAATAGGACTTCTGTTTGTCATCCTGATCCTTTTCATCGATATGCTGTTGTACAGCTTGTTGATTCCGATTGTTCCTTATTTTACGGAAGCGCTGCAGCCTTCCTCCACCATGATGGGCGTGCTGTTTAGCAGCTATGCCATCGCAATGCTCATTGCCACCCCTATTTTCGGGCCGATATCCGATCGGATCGGCAGACGGACCCTGCTTTTGATCGGCTTGCTCGGTCTCGCCGCTTCCACGTTATTGTTTGCTTTCTCTGAGACAATGGCCATGTTGATTACCGCTCGTTTTGTTCAAGGTATAGCTGCTGCGGCTACATGGCCAACTGCCCTTGCCCTCTTGGCGGATTTGTTCCCATCCAAAATGCGCGGAACTGTAATGGGAATTGCATTGACGGCGATTTCGACCGGTACATTGCTTGGAGCGCCGATTGGCGGATGGTTGTTTGAAATCAGTGACCATCGCATGCCTTTCTTGGCAGCAGCAGCCTTTACCGTGATCAACATTGTGCTGGTCTACTTGTTCTTGAAGGAAGACACGACGAGAACTGTCAGTGAAAAGCTTCATGTCGGTGGATTCATTCGCAATCCGCAAGTCATCTTTATTGCTGGAATCGTCATGTTGGCTGAGATTTCCCTTTGTTTGCTTGAACCGACGTTGCCCGTATTTTTTACAGAGAAACTCAACATGACGCCGACAACGATTGGTCTTTTGTTTGGGGTCATGACACTCGCATACGGACTGATCGCCCCAGTTGCCGGCTCTCTTTCCAGCCGCATGAATCCGTATAAGCTCATGTTTGTCGGAATCATTACGCTGGCTGTGTTTCTGCCATTTTTGGCGTGGGCGGACTCCCTCTGGCAGGCAATGCTCGCAATGGCATTGGTCGGGGCTAGTATTGGCTTTACCTTATCGCCTACCTTGGCTACACTGGGGGCCATCATTGACCAAGGGGGAAGCGGCGCATACGGCACGGCATACTCTCTCTTTAATATGTTTCACGGAATCGGAATGGTTGCAGGCCCACTGGCTGGGGGAATTTTGACGGATTTACTACCAGTATCCTCTGCCCTCCTGATCGTGGCAGCATCCATCCTTGGCTTCGGCATTTTACTTTTTGTCCAATTAAAAGCAAGCAAATCCGCCAGTTTCATCACCAATGAAAGCGAGATGAAATTTTGAGCTTGTCTATTCGTGAAATTACGAAAGAAAATTGGCGCCAAATAGCCTGCTTGACTGTAACGGAAGGTCAACACTCCTTTATCGAGAGCAACGCTTTTTCCATCGCCCAATCAGGTTTTGAACCGGAATGGATATCATGCGGTCTGTATGACAAGGACATCGCTATCGGTTATGCCATGCATGGAATCGAAGTAGAGAATGGCCGAATTTGGCTGGATCGCTTTATGATTGATGGTAGCCATCAGGGTAAGGGGTACGCCAAAAGGTTCCTGCGCATGCTCGTTGAAGAAATGTGCAGACGCTACAGCTGTACGCGCATTTACTTGAGTATTCATCCTGAAAACGAGTTCGCTCGCAAGCTGTATGAGGCGATCGGCTTTTCCTCAAATGGCGAAATGGATGGTCCGGAGGAAGTGATGGTCCTCGACCTGACACATGAATAGAAAAGGCACCCCCTCTGTCGAAACTGACGTAGGGGGTGCCTCTTTTTGTCGCTATCGTTGCCTTTTACGCGCTTCCATCAGTCGCTTGACCTTCTCTGTCGGAGTCCAGCATTGGAATCGATAGTCCGGACGTGTCTCGTAGGTTAGACGAGAACATCGATAGCTGACTCCTCCCGTCCCTTTCTCTACGCGAAAATGAATACAGGTCGCACAGCAATGAAAGGCATTCTCTGTCTCCACGGCTCTCCCTCCCTTACTTCCCCAGCTTCCACGAAAACATTGAGAGCTGTTCGTACCGCTCCCCTTGCTGCTCGGCAAAATTCGAAAAGCCAACGCCCACCAATCGAACGCCCGCTGTATAGTCAAAGGCGTCGAGTAGATCGTCCAACAAATCCTGCCAATTGGCCCCGGCTACAGCCTTGAGCTGCTTGGTCCGCTGGGTAAAGTCCGCGTACTTAATTTTGAGCGTTATCGTCTGAGGCTCGACCCCTTCCTCGCGGATGTCCTCTTCGACCTCACGCAAAAGGGAGGTGGCAATCGGAGCAATCGCATCCCTGTCAAACAAATCAAAGGGCAGTGTCGTTTCGCGGCTCGATGATTTCGGCGCGCGGTCCATTTCGATTTCGCGATTGTCTTCTCCTCTCGCCCGGTAATAGAGGGAACGACCGAACTTCCCAAATAAGGTAGTAGCCTCATCGAGCGTAAGTCGCCAAAAATCCTCTACCGTCTCAATCCCCTTTTTCGCGAGCAGCTCCTGCGACTTTTTGCCGACTCCATGCAAGGTGCCAATTGGCAACGACCGCAGTACATCCAAAGCCTGCTCAGGTCGAATGATTACAAAGGCATCCGGCTTTTTCAAGTCACTGGCAATCTTAGCCAACGACATATTGTAGGAAAGTCCAATGCTGCAAGTAAGTCCGGTCTCCCGTTTGATTCGCCTCTTGATATCGCGGGCGATGGGCACCGCATTCTCATAGTGGGACACATCTAAATAAGCCTCGTCTAGACCCACTGTTTGATAACGCTCTGTATAAGAAGTAAATATCTGTCTGACTTCAGCAGATTTTTCGATATAACGGCTATAGCGGACAGGCAAATAAAAGCCTTGCGGACATTTTTTCCTCGCCATGGCGACAGGCATTGCGGAGCGAACACCGAACTTTCGAGCTTCGTAGCTGCAAGTCGATACGACACCGCGATTGCCAGTTCCCCCGACAATGACTGGCTTGCCCCGCAATTCGGGGCGATCTAACTGCTCTACACTCGCGAAAAATGCGTCAATATCCAAGTGAAGAATTTTTTTCATAGGGATACCCACCAAACATACATTCTCATTTCTATTATCCCTGTTTTGCTCCATTGACGCAAGCGAGAACGTTCTAGGCTTGGCTTTCGATTACCTGTAGCAGCTCAGACACCGGCGGATTGCCTTTTTTGGCGTAGATGATATTTCCGTTTTTGCCTATGATGTACACGATGCGTTGCTGGAAAAACAATCCGAGAACCTTTCCGACATCATATGCTTTTCGAATCGATTCGTCTTCATCCACGATTAATGGAAATTCATAGCGGAACTTATCAGCAAACGAGCGTTTCTTGTTCATGCCACCTGGATTGACGCCAAAAACAACGGTGTTTGCTCGCTCGATTGTCGTGTAATGCTCCTGAACTGCACATAGCTGTTTCGTACAAATCGGGGTATCATCTCCCGGATAGAAGATGAGGACGATATTTTCTTTGCCGATGTGTGCTGTAAGATCAATGGTTCCTTTTGTGCTCGTCGCCGTAAAGACGGGAGCCGAGTCTCCAACCTTTAACATTTCTCTCACCTCTATGCTCAGTTTACAGAGGAAAATTCATTTTCCCATCCCGATACTTTGTGAACGGATCTTCTTCCTCTCCCATAGTCCATACCTTTCCTTCCCAAATATGTACGGTTTCAGCATATTGAAATTTTTGTCCATCATGCTCAACTTCAAGCTGCATTTCAAGAAAGGCGGTATGCCCATCTTCGTATCTAATCTTTTTGATCTCATAATCGTTCAGTTTGTACTGATGAGCTTTTAAGAAGGCGATCTTTTTCATGTAAAATTCTTTCGCTTCTTGTTCACTTAACGTCGTGCCATCAACTGGATGCTTATCCTCCGCAAAATCATAAAGATAAAGGGTGTTGAATGCTTTTTCATAGTCTTCATCGATAAGCGCTTGATAATAGTTTGTGGTTATCATTTTCATTTCGCGTTCTGCAAAATACTCCGTGAAGAGGAACCGTGGAAAAACGAGTAGAAAAAGCAAAATAACAACAATTATTTTCTTCAAAAACTCACCTCACGGAATCAATTCTCTTACGTGAAGTTCGATTCTGCCTGTCATTTATCCTTGTTTCACCACCCTAACACTGAAAAAACCCACGTATCCGCTGCGATACGCGAGGCTCTACCATCACCTTCATGTTTTACGCCTGCTTTTGATCGCCCTATATTGCCCTCTTAGTTTGGTTACAGTACTGCACCAGTCTGGTTGAAACGCCCTTTTTCACTAGATTAGAAAGCCCTCCTGTATGCAAAAAACCGCTCTGGGTAACCCCAGAACGGTTTCTCTCATTTCTATTCTATTTAGTCGCTTGCAGCTTCAACTGCTTTACCCGGGCAACAAATGCCTCGGCAATCTTCAACATGTCGTCGTCGTGTGCCCACATCCGTTCTGGATGCCACTGTACACCTACATGTAGCCCGTCGAGGCTTTCCATCGCCTCAATCACACCATCAGCCGCGCATCCTGTGACTTTGAAGCCCGGTGCTATGTCTTTGACTGCTTGGTGGTGAGAAGTGTTCACGAGCACCTCTGTCTTTCCGAGGGCATCCGCTACAAAGCCAGGTTGCAGCGTAATCTTATGCGCCCCGTATTGCCGTGAACCCTTCTGCGCATGCTGTAATGCTCCTGGTACTTGACTCGGGATATCTTGAATGAGGGTGCCGCCACACGCCACATTCAAAATTTGCATCCCGCGACAAATGCCCAGGATTGGCTTTTTCAGCTCCAGCGCAATCTTGATAATCTCAAGCTCTGTGATGTCTCTTTCGTAATTGATATCGCCCAGCCCTTGCAGCGGGTCTTCGCCGTACAAATGCGGCGACGGATCTTCACCACCGGACAAAATCAAGCCGTCCAGGGATTCGATCATCTCACGAAACGGAGCTTCCTGAATCGTCAGCAGTGGCAAGATCAGTGGAGTACCGCCACTGCGCGCAATTCCGTTCACATAGCCTGAACCTACATAGAAAAACTGGTCGAGATCGTTCTTCGGAAAATACATTTTCGTACATGCCACACCAATGATCGGACGCACGCCAGTCACTCCTTCATAGACTCATGATTACTTTTGATTGGAAGCGTACTTGAAGTCGATGAACCCGAGTGCATCTACCACCACATCTTTTACGCTATCCTGCTTCACCCACGCATAGGTGAAATAGTAGATTGGCAACGCAGGCATTTCATCCATGACGATTTGTTCAGCTTTCTTGAGGATTTCCTTACGCTTCGCTACATCCCCTTCTTTGGCAGATTGCGCGAGCAAATCGATGAATTCCTTGTTTTCCCATTTGGATGTATTCAGTCCACCCTTGAAGACTTCCAGGAAGTTAATCGGATCGTTGAAATCGCCAATCCAGCTACCACGACCGATTGTGAAGTTTCCTTGCTTCATGTCCTCGCGGTGAACCTTGTTCTCTTTGTTAACCAGTTTGACTTCGATGCCAAATGCTTTGCGCCATTGATCCTGAATGACTGTCGCAATACGTGAATTGACCTCTGACGTATTGTATGCAATCGTGATCGGTGGCAACTCTTTGATCCCCGCTTCTTGCATGCCTTCTGCCAAGAGCTTCTTCGCGGTCTCTACATTGCCGTCTTTGATGTAGCCCTCTGGTGTAAGTGCCATGGTTGGCGGGAGAATCCCCGTCGCTGGCGTGCTCTTGTATGGTACGACATTATCGGAGATTTCCTGACGATTGACTGCCGTAGCAAACGCCTGACGAATCTTTTTGTTATCAAACGGCTTTTGCGTCGTATTGAAAATGTACCAGTACGTACCTGCTGTCGCTTGAGCTTGCATCTTTCCGGATTCTTTCAGAGCATCCAGCGCATCCAGTGGCAAATCGCCCAATGGTGAGCCTGCCCAATCCAGGTCACCTTTTTCAAACATCGACAGCTCCGTATTGGCATCCTCGATCATGTTCAAGGTCAGCGTGGACAATTTGACAGCGTCCTTATCCCAGTAAGAATCGCTCTTCTCGAATTCGATCTTTGATTTGTGCTCCCAATTTTTCAAGGTGAATGGCCCGTTTGTCATGTACGTCTCTGGCTTAGAAGCCCACTCTTTGTTGCCCTCAACCGCTTTTTTGTTAACCGGGAAATAGGTGACAGATGCAACCAGTTCCGGGAAAAACGGTGCAGGGTTTTCCAGTGTAACAACCAATGTCTTGTCGTCGGTTGCCTTCACGCCGACATCTTCGGCTTTTGCCTTGTTGGCGTTAAAGGCTTGCCCATTTTTCAAATAGTACATCTGGTACGCGTAACCGGATGCGGTTTTCGGGTCAAGAACCCGTTTCCATGCGTACTCGAAGTCATGAGCGGTAACCGGATCTCCATTGGTCCATTTGGACTCCCGCAGATGAAAGGTGTACGTGAGACCATCAGCGGAAACCTCGTACTTCTCTGCGACCGCCTCTTTCAGCTCGCCTTTTTCATTCAAGCGCAGGAGGCCATCAAATGCTGCACGGGCAACAGACATCGAAGGGATATCTTCTGCCAGTCCAGGGTCGATCGTGCTTGGCTCACCAGAATTCAGGTTGACCTGCATTGTTTGAGGGGCGCTACTCTGCTCCTGCTTTGCACCTGTCGTCTCCCCCGTGGTGCTTGCTTGCGGTGTTCCACAACCAGCGAACGCTAAACTGGTTAACAGAACAGCACAAAATGATAGTTTCTTCCACTTTTGCAACAGCAAAACCCCCATCTTAGGAATAATTCTTCTTGATTGTTAGGAGCATGACTAAATAATATTATCTTGAGAAAATTTTGTCTACATCGAAACAAAAGGAGATGGGTCTACATGTTATCCAGTCTTTTTGCCCAAATATCCAGCCTGATTAAGGACGCAGGAGGGGAATGGGGAATCTTTTTCGAAGATTTACAAACCGGTGAAACCTTATCCATCAACGAAGTTCAACGCTTTTATGCAGCCAGTGTGATCAAAGTCCCGATCATGACAGCTGTTTTTGCAGAGGCGTACGCAGGCAAGTTTGCCTTAGAGGACAAAATCAAGCTGCGTGCAGAGGATCTCGTTGGCGGTGCAGGTGTTCTTCAGCATATGACTCCCGGCACTGAATTTACGATTCGCGATCTGGTTACCCTGATGATCATCCAAAGCGACAATACAGCGACGAACATAATGATTGATCTCGTCGGAACAGAGAGCATTCGCAACGCGATGCAGAAAACAGAAATGACAAACAGTCACTTCTACAATAAGCTCATGGTCATCCCAGCCGAATTAGAAGGATACAATGAGGTGACGGCAAAAGACATGGGAAGCCACCTCCGATACTTGGCAACAGGAAAAGTGATCTCCTACGACAGCTGTTTGAAAATGGTCGCCATCTTGAAGACTCAGCAGCACCGTGACCGCATCCCCTTCCTTTTGCCTGACCCAGACGGTGATGTGATCGGGATGATTCCGAAATGGGAATTCGCCAACAAGACTGGCTCTGTGACCAAAATCACGCATGATGTCGGCATCCTCTACATCGGTTCTCATGCTGTCACCTTGTCCATTTTAAACAAGGGACTCGAGCAAAAGGATGCTGCCGACGTCATGGCGCAAATCGGCAATCTCGTTTATCACGTATATAGTCAGAAAGCATAATCCATGTGGCCTGCCATCTCCATTGGCGGGCTTTTTTCTATGTAACTTTGCATGAGAAAAAACAAGCAGGCATTCCTTTCTTCAAGGAACACCCGCTCGTCATCGACTTATTCTTTTTCCAAAATCAGCTTGGCAACGTTCATCGCGCTAGAGAAAGACAGCTCAGACAGCTGACCTTGTCCTTCACACCAGTCACCCGCGAAGAACAGGTTGCGGTAATCTGGCATGAAGATCGGCATTGGCTTCTGATTCATGGTCCACTTGATCTCCTGTACGACTGCACGAGCAGAAACACGCGGCACAACCAGTTGCTCACGCCAGCCTGGGAAATGCTTGTCATACAGGTTTTCAATCTCTTGTTTGCGGATTTCGGCCGCTTCCTTGTTCCCTACTTCATCCTGACGCATGTAAGCAGTCGCCTGCAGCAGCTGTCCGCCTTCAGGTACACAAGTACGGTCATAATACGAAATATCGGTAATGAAAATATTGTTTGCTTTTTCGTAGATGTAAGAGTACGGTACGTCAATTCGCTCTTTCAAGCCAATGTCATACACCATAACAACCGTTGGCTCGTATTCAGCATGCTGTGCAACCGCATGCTCCAGGCGCGTCTCCGCAAAGACCTTCGCCATCTCCTTCGGCGGAATACAGCAAATAAACTCATCCGCCGTAAATTCGCCCTCCGGTGTCACCACTCCAACCACACGATCATTCTCTACTTGGAACTTCTCTACTTTGGTTTTGATCAGAATCGTACCTTGATTTGCTTCAATGATACGTACGAATTCATTGATCAACGCTTGCCAACCACCACCGATATACGCTACCGGTTTATTCGTTGTAAACAAACGACTGTAGTACGCAAAGAATACGTCAGAAGGAATCTTTTCAGGCTCACGTGTGAAGAAGTTAGAAGATGCAAGCGTCAACATCATTTCTCGCACTTCTTCGTTGACTTGCTTTTTCTCCATCCACTTTTGAATCGACATATGTGGATGGCCTTTCTCCATTTTTAGCATCGTTTTCAAAATCTCAAACGTGAACAATACTTTGTCCATGCCTTTTAAGAGCTTCGTTTGGAAAAGTCCTTGTACATTCGCCGGAACTGCAGTCAGATCGCTACCAATATCGTACTTGGCTTTCGTCGGATTGAAATCCTGCCAATCGATGTTCAGACCCAATTCTTTTTCAAACGTTCTCAAAACGGAGCTGTCGCGAGCATAAATGGCGTGGGCACCGAAGTTGAAGTTAAATCCTTTGATCTTCAGTGTAACGGCACGTCCACCCAATTGACCGCGTTCCAAAACTGCAACTTTTTTGCCTTTCGACGACAGGTAGGCGGCACTGGAAAGACCAGCAAGTCCCCCACCTACAATAACAACGTCATAGTGATTGGTTGTCATACACAATCTCCCCTACGCACTAGCGATGTTGAATACATAAGCTAAACCCTATCCTAGTCTAAGGGATGGATAAGGTGGAAGTCAACTATTATTGGACTGTGTCTATTTTTATACTGACTTATACCAATATTTACCTAATGAACCAACTTGTTTACCGCTCTTCTTGAAGCAGTATGCCCCGCTATTCGCCGTATATCCAGCCAATGAAAACACGACAAAAAAGCCCTCTATAGCAGTTATCTGCTTGATAGAGGGCTCTTGCGTCATTGCAAGCAGCGAATTAATCGTTTCGGCGAGTCATTTGCTGCCAAACGGTACCGCTAGCCGCCTCGCCGCTTTCAATGCGCTGCACGGCCATTTGGACTTGCAAGCTGACCTCGAACTCGGGATCATTCTGTGCAGCACGCAAAGCGTCCAAGGCGGTTTCATCCCCCACCTCAAACAAGTAGCGAGCAGCGCGCCAGCGTACCAGCTTGTTTTTATCCTTCAACGCTTCACACATCGGTAGAATCGCGCGCGTGTCGCCTAAGTCAGACAAGGTATCGCCCGCTGTGCGTCGTACAGAGACGGAATCATCGCGGAGCGCTTCAAACAACAGCGGGAAAACATCATCGCCGCCGATCATGCCCAGATATACAACCGCCAGCCTGCGAATCGACGGTTTGCCATCACGAAGCGCTTTTTCCAAAACAGGCAAATCCTCTTCGGTAGGCTCCATTCGATCCAGCACTTCATATCTTTTTTGCCAATCCGGATCATCGAGCATCTCCAGCGTAACGACTTTCTTTTCACGCACGACTGGCTCTGGGGTTTCCCCGGGACCAAGCGCCATGGCCTGTTCCACGATTTCTTCTACACGACTCTCCGGATAGGAGGCATCGACTTCCAATGCGACCTCTTCACCAATCTCACGCAAATCGCCGTAACGCACGCCATGCTCGACCCATTTTCGCTCCATAATAAGGTTGGGCGAAGCAGAGCCTGCACGCACGGCTGCCTGTCCAAAACGCTCTGGCAGGGCTGCACGAATCTGTTCTGTTCCCATGGTCACCTTGACCTGCATCGGTACACCGCGGAACATTTGAACGTACACTTGCGCCTCTCCAAATGCCCCCGCTTCCTCCGCAGACATGTCAGGAACAGCCGCTCCTCCACCTGCTTGCAAAACCTCGCGCGCGACTGTCAAAATACGCTGCCAGTCTGCATTAGATTTTCGCTCCAGCGCGAGAAAATCTGCCGTATGAAAAATGGAAGTAACCCCTTCGATCTCCAAGAGCTTGTTCATGAGTTCTGGTGCTTTACTCGCATCTTTCTTTGTATAGACATGTTGGACCCCATCCGGCAAACGCTCGTCTACATTCAGCTTCATGACGTTTGGACTCGGCGTCGGTTCGATGGACAACAGTTTCATATTGAGTCACTCCTTTTTACAACACACTTGCTTTCTCTTCTATCGTAGCATGTATCCTGATACGTTTTCCAACCCGAGAGATAGGGAAAAGCAGTTTGCCCACTACAACGCCAGCTTGTAGTAATCATTGGCCGACTTTACGAAAAAGCCGCATGATTCATACAGTCCCAAAGCATTGCTGTTTTCACAGGCTACCTCCAGTGATACGTTCTGGTATCCCTCTTTCCCCAGCATCTCGATCGTTTGTGCCAATGCCTGGCGTCCATATCCTTTCCCTTGGTAATCCGGGTGGACACAAAATCCATAAATAAACGCCTTGCCCTCATCCTTGTTCACGCTTATTTTGCCAATGGCCTTATCATCGACAATCATCAAATGTGTGGTGGCCTTGGGATCACCCGCCATGTTTTCGGCCATTTCCCTCGCGCGTTCTTCCTCCATTTGAAAACCATGGACGTTCAGCCAAATCAACGTTTCGTAGTCACTGGCGATCTCCGGTCGAAGCAGCACCTTTCCAGAAACCGTTGCTCTTTGCTTCTCTCCCAAATCCATCCAATATTCCGAGAATTGATATTCCCCACCGATTCGCTCCATATATGACTTACCATTTTCTGATTCTCGCTGAACGATAAACAACTGCGCCGGAATGCCTCTTCGTCTGCATGCATCTGCGGCTTGTGCTTGCAACGCTGTGAATATGCCTTTTCTTCTGTAGGCTGGGTGGACCATGCCGCTCACTTCTGCCTCACCGCCATGAAACACGTAGAGCCCCAGAAAGCCAACCAGCTTTCCATCTGCATAACATACAAAATCTTCTTCATGCTCTCCCGAACGCTTTTCCAGCATACTCGGGTTTACTTTGAGATCAATCCCATCCTGCTCATTGCAAATCCCAACCAATTCTTTAATTTGTGCCAGTTCCTCTGAGGTGAGTGTTTTTCTTGCCGTGATCGTATACGTCATAGCGTAAGCACCCTTTCTATGATTAGAAGTATCGGCGTTGCATTTCAGCGACCATATCTTCCAAATTATTGGCGACCTGCGGAATAGAATAGCCTACGTAAAGAGGCGAGGTAACAAACCGGGGAACCACTTTGGCGATCAGCTTTTCTCCCCAATGGTAGAAGAAAAAATTATAGCTTTGGTTGCGCGGATTGACATGAGTCAGTATCCAATGTGCTAAAATTTGTAAGTAGTCTGCCATTTTCGGCAATCGATCAAAGTCCGATAGAATGACGTTGTATTCAAAAAAACCTGCACGGGGATGCGTAGACAGATTGCATTCAATCCCTGCCTCTTGATCGATAGTCATGCCATTAAAATCACTGTCTTTTACCTGATCCAGATAGTTATAGTCATTTAATCCGACGATCTGCATGTGCGGATGACGGATGCTCCCCCCGGAATACGAGCCGTGGTTTTTGAAAAACAGAACAGAACGATAAGAGTTACTTTGCTCCATTTCCAGCCACTTCTCTACCCCGAATGCCAGCAATGCTCGTACATGCTCTTTGGAATAGACAGACCAATCCCCTTGGCATTCATCCGTCTCAATCAAAACAGTCTGATGTGTCTCCTCCAAAACAGGGAATTTGTTCATGAGCCAAATCATGGAGCCCCGCTGCTCCAAAACGTCTGTGAGACTGTTTCGATCACAAAAAGGACAGGCCGTTTCTGTGTTGTTTACACTCACTGGCTTTTTTCTGCCTATTTGCATGTTAAAGTGCAAGTGCGTCTGCTTCATTCCCATGTCCCTCCAGTTTGTGCTACTTCCACTTTACACGCATTTCCTGGGAAAATCATGACGTTTTTTGCCCAGACGACACTTTTGAAACCACAATTGGACTGCCTATTTTTCAATGTCTGTGGCGTTTGTTTCTTTTTTTATCTCAAATGTTTTACATACAATGGAAAGCAGTGAAACCTGGAAAGGTGTTGGAATTGGATGGAAAAATCATTTTATTATCCTGTTAGCTGGAGCGAGGCCCAACATTACAAAACGTTGCTTGATCAAGAAGGAGTCCCTTATGAAATTCAATCCCCGCTCGATTTGCCTGTCTTGGAAGAAGGTAAGCTGGCCATCGTCTTTCCTTCCATTCCTTTACGGATGTACGTCTGGGTGCGAACCTTGTTCTATCGTGACGGCCTTCGCTATCCGGATACGTTTTCGTTAGATTTCAAACTACATTAATCATGAGAGGAAAGGGACCGGTATCGTCGGTTTTCATAACATAGTAAGAGCGGCATTTCGTATCGTTTGTGGGGGAGGTGAAGAAGCTGACGTCCTACAACATCCGTATCTCGATTGCAAAGCTACGTCTCGATCTGTTCGATGGGAACCGACTCATCCGTTCTTATCCTGTTGCCTTGGGCAAAATTGCCACATCGACGCCACGAGGGGATTTTACCATCATCAGCAAAGTCCCCTATCCGAATTCCTATCCGGGAGGTCCTCTGAGTGTATTCGGAACCATCTGGATGGGACTAAGTAAGCCACACTACGGCATTCACGGCACGAACGATCCTTCCTCAATCGGCAAGTATGTATCTCACGGCTGTATTCGCATGTACAATGAGGACGTGAATGCTCTGGCAAAAATCGTGCCCATTGGTACGCCCGTTCGAATCAGACAGCAATAAATAAACATGCAAAGACCCGCCTCTCTTAAACCAAGGGCGGGTCTTCTTTACATAAGATGAGTCTTTTTCGTTCTTTCTGCTTCCGTTTCATCCGCTTCCAAGAATACAAGATATCTTCTTGCTTGCTTGTACATGATCGATAACGTCATTTCCCTGATCTTGTTCATGATCACTTCTTTATCCTCTGGATGCACTTCGGAAGAGAGCTGTTGTTCTTGTAGCTCTAGGTAAGACATCACCCATTCCGGGTCTAACTTATAGGCAGGCAACGACAGCGACTCCTCTACTCTAGTAATCTACTCTAGTCTACAGGTGGAAGCGTCCCATTCCCAGCCCTCAATTACTGGCTACGCCACTAATTATTTCCCTTGCTCCAATTCCTCTACCAATGCAGATAATTCCGCCCAACGCTCAATGGTTGCTTCCAGCTCTGCCGCCACTTGCTGTTCTTCAGCATAGAGCTTTTCGATTTTGCCGTAATCGCTGCCAGACGCTGCAATCTCTTGTTTTAGCTTGACGCTGCGCTCTTCCAAAGCCGCGATCTTTCCTTCAATCGCATCCCATTCCTTCTGGTCCTTGTAGGACAGCTTGCGCGTGCGGTTGTTGCCGCGATTAGCCCCGCTGTTGCTTTGCGCCTTTTCTGCCTGCTGATCCGCTTCTTGCACCTGTGTTGCTTTTTCCTGACGTCTGTCTTCCAGGTACTCGGAATAGTTGCCGTAGTACTGACGAATGTTTCCTTGCCCTTCAAAGGCAAACAAATGGTCAACTGTACGATCGAGGAAATAGCGGTCATGCGATACCGTAATGACTGCGCCTGGGAATTGCTCGAGATAGTCCTCCAAAATACTGAGCGTTTGAATATCTAAATCATTCGTAGGCTCATCTAAAAACAGCACATTCGGCTCTCCCATCAGTGTACGGAGCAGGTAGAGACGACGACGTTCTCCACCAGACAGGCGGGAAATCGGTGTCCATTGCATATGCGGCGAAAACAGGAATCGCTCCAGCATTTGCGAAGCCGTGATCGACTCACCATTGCTCGTCTGAATGACCTCTGCTGCTTCCTTTACATATTCGATGACGCGCAGCTTTTCGTCCATCTCGACGCTATCCTGCGTGTAGTAGGCGATTTTAACGGTCGTCCCGATTTCCAATGAACCACTATCCGGTTGAATTCTTCCTGCGAGCATGTTCAAAAGTGTCGTTTTTCCACTTCCGTTTGGCCCGATAATTCCCACACGATCACCCGGCAGGACAATATAGCTGAAATCGTTGATCAGTTTTCGCTCACCGTATGCTTTATTGATATTTGTGAGCTCGATCACCTTTTTGCCGAGACGACTGGCCCCGAGTGCCATTTCCATCTTGGCGGCAGGTCCATCTACGGCTTTATCTCGTAACTCCTCAGCCCGTTGCACACGCGCCTTTTGTTTGGTCGTTCGCGCTTTTGCTCCACGACGCAGCCATGCCAGCTCGCGGCGAAGCAGATTTTGCCGCTTGCTTTCTACGGCCGCTTCATTTTCTTCACGCTCTGCCTTTTTCTCCAAGAACATCGCGTAGTTGCCTTCATAGCTGTACAGCTTGCCGCGATCCAGTTCAAACGTGCGGTTCGTCACGCGATCCAAGAAGTAGCGATCATGGGTGACGAGCAACAAAGCACCCTTGTAGCGTGACAAATACTCTTCCAGCCACTCGACTGTCTCATTGTCAATATGGTTCGTAGGCTCATCCAAAATGAGCAGGTCTGCTGGTTGGATCAAAGCTCGTGCCATTGCTACCCGCTTTTTTTGTCCACCAGAGAGCTCTCCTACCTTTTGCGAGAAATTGTGCAGGCCAAGCTTGGTCAGGATCATTTTGGCTTGTGTATTGCTCTCCCACGCATCAGCCGCATCCATCCTGTTTTGAACAGCAAACAATCGCGCCTGCTTTTTTTCGTCGTCAGGCGATTCTTGAACAGCCTCAAGCGCTGTTTCATAATCACGCAAAAGCTGAATGAGTAGAGAATCGCCGTAAAATACTTGTTCCAGTACGGAGGAGTTTTCGTCGAAATCGGGATTTTGCGGCAAATACTCCACATGGAAATGATTCGCATGAATAATCTTCCCGCTATCCGCTGTATCCAAGCCCGCCACGATTTTCAAGAGCGAGGATTTTCCCGTACCATTTACACCGATCAGACCAATGCGCTCTTGCTCGGCAATATGAAAGGAAATGTTATCAAACAATACTTTTTCTCCATAGCCTTTGGAGAGGTTTTCTACTGATAATATTTGCATGAACGTCACCTGTACTTTTCTATTTGCGTATCGAGAAGCCATATGAATCTTACACTCGATGGTATCATGTTTTTCGCGCAAGCTCTAGGGTGATTCAAATGGATTGTACAAATATTGGAATACCATCTCATTAATGGTAAAATATTGAATATGAAGTAATAATGACACAAATATAAAAATAAAATAGGAAGCGTCACCAGCAATCAGGCATGTCAACGGGCCCAAACAGAAGAAGCGTACTCTTTTCATCGAGCACGCCTGCTTTTACTCTCCTAACGACTGTCCTACTCTTTGCAGCACGCTGCCAATCCGTTCATTTTGGATAACCTCATCTGCCCACGCATCCAATGGGGTTGGTTCCTGATTGACAATGACCAGTTTGGCTCCTCTTTCTTTTGCATGCTGCGGAAACCAATTGGCAGGACTCACCGTAAGCGAAGAACCTAATACGATGAACAAATCGGCTTGTTCCGTCCACGAGATGGCCTGATCGACTTGTGATTGCGGCAAAGATTCGCCAAACAGGACAACACCCGGACGCAAAAATCCTCCGCATGCGCAAATCGTCCCTTGATCCTCCAGATAACGTGTATTGGCATACTCGGTCCCGCAGGCAAGACAGCGGATTTTCGCAAGGGAGCCATGGAGTTCGGCTACAGCCAAGCTTCCCGCCTCTTGATGAAAGCCATCCACATTTTGTGTAATGACTCCATGAACCAATCCACGCCGCTCCCATTCAGCTAAGCACTCGTGTCCGGTGTGTGGCTTGCAAGACAGTAGACCTTGAATGCGCATCTGATAAAATTCCACAAACGCTTCCCGATTCTCCATCATTGCGCGTGTACTCGCGAGTTGCATCGGATCTTTGCCGCGCCACAGCCCAGACTGTGAACGAAAATCAGGCAAGCCACTCTCTGTCGACATGCCTGCTCCGGTGAATACAACGGTAAAGGAAGATGTCCGCAACCAGTGTGCCAGATGATCCATCATGGTTCTCCCCTTCATCTTTGAAAATGTTCTTCTCCTGATTGTAATAGAAGAATGCCGAATTTGGGAGACCTGCCCATCAAGGCACTATCTGTCTTACCATTCAATAGGATGGATAAACGGGTTGTGGCGTATATCCGGTATGGTAGGGATTCGTGCCATATTGTGGATACCCGGTCGATTGTTGATAGACTGGGTGCTGTCCATACCCACCCTGCTGCACATAGTTGGCATCGTAATAACCGTAACTGTCTGGCAACTGGCTCGAGTAGCCATAGTACGGGTACTGGCTTGAGGCAGCTCTATCTGGCAACTGCCCCTGCTGCTGACATCCTACTGGCGGGCCAATCACGACTGTTTTGGTAAGAGGCGCAAATGTTTCTTTTACCTTTGCTTCATCTAAACAATACGTATGTGCCCACACACTTGCTGGAGTCAACCGCAAAATATCGGAGCCAAAGATCACCTCAGGAGTTGGCGCATCAAAAATAGCCAGTAAGTGCGTATCGTCAGTCAAGGCCATTTCATAGTGCCACCAGCCCTGCGGGATATTGGCAACTTGTCTCGGTTTAATATTGTAATTGAGCAATTGATTGGTAAAAGGATTGATTAGGGACACAATGGCCTCACCAGCGATGCAGTACACCAGCTCCGATGCATTTTGATGGATGTGTGGCTCGACAACATTTCCGGTTGTCAGGAAAATATCCAGCAACGAACTGTTACCTAATGTATTTAACTGTGCGATTCCCAGGGAATCGATGAAATTCCGATCGTCCTTTTTAAAAAACAGATTATTTCTCATATCGTACGTGAACTGAGTATTTGGCGATGTATAGTCGCGATAGGAAGTAGCCATCTGTCGTTTGATCCTCCCACCGTATGGGTATTTGACTCATTTTTGTATCTTTATTCTCTTTCACAAAATATGTGCACCCATCTATTCCATCGAGAAAGAGACACACCTTTCACCCTCCCCTTTACACAAACATATCCTACTAAAAGGCATAACGGGTACTCGAGGAGGGTGATCTTGTTTGGCTACTTATTTGGTCTCGGACATACATGGTCAGAATCAAGCTTTTCAAAAGGCGCTGCGGGACGTTTCCTTCTCTCCCCAAGCTGGTGATCGTCTGTACGTATTGGGGGACATGGTCGATCGAGGACCTGAATCAAAGGAAGTATTGCTCGATCTACTCGCTCTTCGGCAGGTGTATCCGAATCAAATCTATCTCATAAAAGGGAACCACGAGCAAATGCTCGAGGATTGGCTGTCCGGAAACGGCAATCCGGAGCTATACCTGCGCTACAATGGCGGCGATGCCACCATGCGTTCTTTCTTAGGGAATCACCCGCTGCGGCGAGCTTTTCTTAACCGGATGCCTTCTTTGCAGGAACAAGAAGAAGCGCGGCAATTTATTCTTTCTCACTATCCAACAATTTTGCCAGCCTTGTCGTCTCTTCCTTTGTATATAGAACTGCCAGCCGATCCGCGAACCGGAACTCCAGCCGCACTTTTGGTACACGCAGGCATTCGACCCGGCATCCCCTTGCAGGAACAAAACCCACAAGATTTACTATGGATTCGCGAGCCTTTTTACCTTTATTATGATGGAGAACTCCCTATCATCTTTGGCCATACCCCTGTTCCAGGATTACCTCAATACTCAGGCAGCGGTCCTTGGCGCAGAGACAATATGGTCGGCATTGATGGTGGCGCAGGATATTGGCGAGGCGTCATGCTCATCGAATGGCCTTCTCTTCAATCCATTTTCGTACCGATTCGGGATAGGCAATCCTCTCCACAAGTACGGGTCTACTGATCGTGCTAGGGAAAACTGGGAGCTTTCGCACTGGTGCTCCTACCTGCTGCAAGCGCATCGGGTAGTGCATCCAGTATGATTCGAGAGACAAGCCCATTCGTTCAACAAATTATTACTTTTTATAATCTACTTTCGATTTGTAATATGTTAAGATATGGACGAGGTGTTTATATGAAACGTCAGCAAATCGTGGAACAAGCCATGTTTGCCGCTTGGGGTGTGTCCCTGATCGCAACAGGAGGTAGTTTGTTTTTTTCAGAGGTATTAAAGTACATACCATGTGACCTGTGCTGGTACCAGCGAATCTTGATGTACCCGCTCGTCATCTTACTCGGGGTGGCCTCCGCGAAGAAAGATGACAAGATCGCTTCGTACGCCTTGATTCTCTCCATCATAGGAGGACTCACATCGCTGTATCATTACTCGATTCAAAAAATACCTGCTCTGCAAGATCTGGGTAGCGCTTGCGGCATTGTGCCATGCAACACGGACTATATTAACTGGCTAGGCTTTATCACTATTCCGTTCCTTGCTCTCATTGCCTTCACCTTGATCAGCATCCTGCTTATCATCGTTATGAAAAATGCAAAGGAGAAATGATTCATGAAGAAAGTCATCTTTCTATCCATCCTTGTGGCTGCGCTCCTGATCGGTGCGATCGTGTATGCTGACATTTCGAACCGTCAGCTTGCGGAAGGAAACCCTTACGGTAAAGCCAATTTGCACCCCGCTACTCTCGAACAATTGAGTGACCCACTGTACGATAATCTCATTATGCCTAATGAGCTCAAAGGTAAGCTCAATAATCAGGAGGACGCGTTTGTTTACTTTTACAGCCCGGTTTGTGAGCATTGTAAAGCAACTACCCCCGTCCTTGTACCGATCGTGAAAAGCTTGGACATCGATATGAAAAAGCTCAATTTGCTAGAGTTTAACGCCAGCTATGGTGAATACAACATCGAATTCACCCCGACCCTCGTTCATTACAAGGGCGGCAAGGAAGTAGCTCGACTCGTCGGTGGTCGCGAAGCAAGCGAATGGAAAACATGGTTGGAAGAACAGAAAAAATCATAACATTTGGTAGCCTCCCTCGATTCTTTGCGGGAGGCTCTTTTCATATTGGACATACGTGACAAATATGTGAAGATTTCTGTTCCCTTGGAAGAAATAGCCCGAACGAGTCATTAGGCTTTTCCAGTTATTTGCCTATAATGAGTACTGGGGATAATCCTTGAAAACGGAGGTAATCGCATGACCCTCACTTATTTCACTGAAACCTTTGGCTTTCGGGCGACATGGAATCCAGAGCTGATTCTTTTGACCTTTTTGATCGGTCTGGCTTATTTCGCGCTGATCGGACCATTACGCCAAACTTTTCAAGATTCCACACCTGTTACACGAAAGCAACAGACTTTTTTCACTCTCGGCTTACTTGGTTTTTACTTTAGTATGGGGAGTCCTTTAAACGTAGCTGGGCATTTTTTGTTTAGCGCCCACATGCTGCAGCAATCGTTACTCTATCTCGTAATGCCCTTGCTGCTCTTGGCAGGGACCCCGTCATGGTTGATCCGCGGCCTTTTCTATCGTCGAGGGCTCAAGCTTTTCATGCGAATAGCGAGTCACCCGATACCTGCTATTCTCATGTTCAATGCCCTGTTCTCGTTTTACCATATGCCTGTTATTTTAGACTTGGCAATGAACAACCTAGCCCTACATAATTTGATTCATTTACTGCTGCTGGTGACTGCGATATTGATGTGGATGCCTGTTGTCGCACCGATACCGGAAATTCACCGCCTGTCGGAACTGCAAAAGCTTGCCTACATCTTTGCTAACGGTGTTTTGATTACGCCTGCATGTGCACTGATTATTTTTTCAGCCACACCGTTGTATGCGACATATGTAGACGGTCCTTCCATGCTCTGCGCGCCATTCTTTTCCACGCCGATCGACAAATCGATGTTTGCCGTTCCACTGCTCCCTCTGGAGGATCAACGGCTGGGCGGAATTGTGATGAAGCTCATGCAGGAGCTGACGTACGGAGTCGTCCTGGCTTACATCTTCTCTACCTGGTATCGAAAAGAAAAGAATCAGGAAGAGGACGGCCTCATGACGCCATAGCCAAAAAGAATCAGAAAGGAGGCGCCACCCACACGTGAATATCGCCCCTGCTACCGCTATCCGAATCCGACGGTTGCTCTTGTTGTTACCCGTCCTTGTCCTTGTTGCTCTTGTCGCTTCTTGGGTTTGGTTTGGGCCCAAAAACGCCCAGGCGAAATTACCTGATGTGACTCTGCAAACCATCGATGGACAATCCTATTCGCTAGCACCGCAAAAGAAAACGTTTCGCTTGGTGGAGTTGATTTATACCCGTTGCCCGGATATTTGTCCCACGACAACGGTAAAAATGGTTCAGCTGCAAAAGCGCTTGCTCGAAGCAAACTTGATGGGGCAAGACGTTGAATTTTTGACCATCACGATTGATCCGCAAAACGACACCCCTGAGGTCATGCGCTACTATGCCAAGCAGTTGGGGATTCAAGACCAAGGCTGGACCCTGCTTCGGGGTGATGACGAAACGATCAAAACGGTTACAAATTCGCTTGGCTTTTTTGCCAATAAGATGGATGATGGATTCATCTCTCATACATCGAGTACGTATCTCGTGGATGATAACAATGCCGTTATTCAAAAATTCGGCATGGGTGACGATTTCGATCCCGAACAAATTTATCAGGAACTGTTGAAATTGAAGAAGGAAGGGTAAACCAACATGAAACGTACAACGATTCTGCTCTTATCCATGCTCATGCTCCTTTTAGCCGCTTGTGGAAAAGAGAACGAGCAACAAGCCTTGCTACCCGGATCTCCCGTCGAGGCTGCCTTTACATTGGAACCAAAGGAGCTAGTAGCGGGCGACACCGTTACCTTCTCCGTTACAGTTACACAAGATGGCCAACCCGTGGATGATGCCAAGGAAGTGAAGTTCGAATGGTGGAAAGATGGGCAAGAAAAGCATGAAACGATCCCGGCTTCGCTGCAAGGAGACGGTGTTTACACGGCCCAACAAACCATTAGCGAGCCAGGTTCTTATTTTGTCTACTACCATGTAACGGCACGTGATTTCCACAATATGCAGAAGACCCCATTTACCGTAAACAGCAAGGCTGGTGAGACGCCTGGGGTGACGCCATCTGCGCCGCAAGCTGACGCAGGTCAGGCACACGATCATGGGGCTGCAGGTCACGCGAATGGTGAAACAGTTGATTATCATTTCTCCCCAGCCGACAATATTCAAGTAGCATCACCTGCTGCTCTCACTGTTCATCTGATGAAGGACAACAAAGCTTTGGACAAAGCGACAGTCAAATTCGAGTTCTGGCTGGGAAATGACGAGAAGCACAGCTTCGTCGATGCAACGGAAACTGCGGCTGGCCAGTATGAAGGCAACGTACAGTTCCCGACAGCCGGAGATTATACAGTGAAGGTCCATGTGGAAAAAGGAGATATTCATGATCACAAGGATTTTTCCCTCACCATAAAATAAGGACTTCAAAATAAAAAGGCCATCCTCCCAGGGATTGGCCTTTTTGCTCGTAAATGGAGTTAGCAGGTAAAATAAGCGATTCGATTCAAGTCTGTCCCGTAATACTCCCATCGATATCCTGTCCAGCGGTATCCAGTTACAGAGTGACGACTGACATGGACGGGGTAAAACCAGAAAGAGCGACCATTTCGCAGCCAAACGTATGTGTAACGATATAAACAGGGATAGAATCCGCCAGCATCAATCCGGCGTGTTCCCCCATAACCTCTTGCTCCCGGTGCACTTGGCGTCCTGCTCGGTGGAGGGCCTGATGGCGGAGGGGGAAAACCTCCTGGTGAACCGGGGGAACCAGGCGAGCCGGGAAAATCTGAGGAACCTTCGCGGCCGCCAGGGGGAAATTGATATGACATGACGTGTCACCTCCTACTAGTCTCCCTATAGGAAATGCATCAAACGCACAGATGGTATGTGCGTTTGCCCGCCGTCATTCACCTATTTTTTCCGCAATAGCCTGTATAGTCCCCGCTGACGTCCTCACTCTTTCATCCTTGCTGATTGCTCCGATTGGCTGTTACTCTGCACAGAAATTGTACAGTCTCTCCCATTTTCAACCGATGCGATCCTTTTACGAGGAAGGCTGTATTTGGCTTCAGTTGTTTTGCTAGACAACGATGCAATCCTGCCTTACTCAAGCAATGCCTGACCCGATTTGCCGGAAAACCGGAGAGAATCGCTGCTCTGGCAATATTCCTAGCACTTCTTCCCAGCGTATATAAGTAGTCTACATTTTTTTGACTCAAATATTTCCCGACATCCTCATGACCTTTCACGTCGTATTTGCCCATTTCCAGCATACTGGCGAGCACCGCAATCTTTGTGGTATGCCCTACCTGGCTTAACACATCAATCGCTGCCTTTGCCGCATCTGGATTCGAGCTGTAGGTATCATCCAGCACCTGAATGTTATTCACAAGTCGATAGCTGGTTAGGCGTTTTCGCTGTCCGCGAAACTGACTTAATCCGCGACGAATATCATCGACGGGAATCCCCATCGTATGAGCGACTGCGATAGCAGCCAATGCATTGTATAAATTATGCTCGCCGGGAATAGGGACAAAAAATGACTCCTTTTCTCCACGCAAAGAACATTCGAATCGAAACCCATTGCCCTCTATTTTCGTTCGCCCCGCCTTATAGTCCGCCTCCTGCTCCTTGCCAAATGTAATGATTTTTCCCGTGAACGAACCCAGATAAGGCTGTTGAATAAACTGGCGAGAATAGGGACAGTCCCTATTCAGAAAAATGGTTCCTGTGGGTTTCATATGACGAATTAACTCCGTTTTTGCTAATGCCAGCTGCCTAGCGTCACCGCCAAAATTTCCGATATGAGCCGTGCCAATATTCGTAATGACTCCCATCGACGGCTGTATGATTTTGCAATGCTGTCGCAAATGACCACTTCGATAAATACCATACTCAAGCACTGCGGCCTTGTGCTCGTCCCGAATTCTTTTGGTATGCGCTCTTGTATTTCCCAGGAAGTTCTTGTTGTGCATCGATTTATATGTGGGCATGCGAAGATTCAGGATGGTATAGATCATTTCCTTTGTCGTGGTCTTTCCTGCACTTCCCGTCACAGCGATAACCGGCTTGTCGAGAATCAGTGTCTTTACCGGTACAGCAGCTCTTCTCTTCTTTTTCACGGGTATCACCCCTTTGCCTCGTTCTTCTCTCGATCAGCTTACCTATTGTATGAACGGCATAGACAGCCTGTATAGACCATTATCTATGAAAACGTTCCGCTACTATCCAAATCAGACGGACGACTTCTGGAATAGAGTGGGAGGGGAGGTGAAGCGCATGAAAAAGAAGGCCACCATCGCCGCTGTAGGCGACATCCTAATGTGGAAAGAGCAGGTGGCAACTGCCAGACTGCCTGGTACAGATCAATTCTCTTTTACGGATATGTTTCATTCCGTGACACCGATTCTCTCAGCGGCAGATCTCACGATTGGCAATTTAGAAACCACCTTTTCCGGGAAAACACAGCCCTATCAAATCGGTTCGGCACGAACCGGTTACCCTCGCTTCAACTGTCCAGATGAATTGGCTCGGGACTTGAAATCATCTGGCTTTGACGTATTGACTACAGTGAATAACCACTGTCTGGATGGCGGAGTAACCGGACTATGCCGAACCCTTGATGTTTTGGATCGATACAAGCTTGCTCATACCGGAACCTATCGAAGCCCTGAGGAGGCAAATACCTACCTGATCAAGGAGGTAAACGGCATTCGCATCGCTATGCTTGCTTACACCTACGGGACAAACAAGCAGGTGATCCCCGCTCATACGCCATGGATTGTCCGACTTCTCCATCTTGATACGATATTATCCGACCTGAGAAAAGTCCGTCCTCTCGTCGATGTTGTGATCATCTCCCTTCACTTTGGGATTGAATTCCGCTATACACCGACGACTCGCCAGCGACAGCTCGTACAAAGCCTGCTCGACAACGGTGCTGATGTCATCCTCGGGGCTCATCCACATGTTCTACAGCCTGTTGTCACCCCGAGTATCACGACTGCTCACGGAACAAAGAGACAAACGCTAGTCGCGTATTCTTTGGGCAATTTCACATCAGAGAAAATGCTCTCGTTTGATCAATCTCTGTGCGGAGCAATCCTGCGATTTACTGTCGAAAAGGATGAGAGGAATCAGATTTCACTCGAGCAAATTTCAGTCATCCCGACGTTTTCGCAACGGTATGTAAGTCAAGGGCGTATACGCTTTCGTGTCATCCCCATGCGTTCCTATTTGAAAAGCCCTGATCTGTATGTACGACCCCTGCAGAGAAAAAAGCTCCTCTTGCTATGGAATCGCGCCATCCGCATCATAGGCAGGTCGCGGGGCGTATTGATTGAATAACACGGGAGCAAACGAGGGAGCGGGCAGTTTGCTCCCTACCCTTCCTCTTTTCCTACATAGACCACGATTGACGATTCACAGAACATTTTGGTAAAATTCTTTTGTAACTAACGAAATTAATTTAGGTAGTTACAAAGGAGAGATGACTTGCATGATCACTGTTCGCCGTATCCACCCAGAAGATTTACCTGCATTTCTTGCCTTCCCGGATCACCCTGCGTCCGTTCGGGATGATATCGCTCTTTACCTCGACAAAATGTTCACACAAGGAGCCATGCGTCAGGACTGGTGCTTCATTCTGGAGGTACAGGGTAAGATCGCTGGTCGTCTTGCCTTCTGGACATTGCCTGGCAGTAAACAAGCAACCGATTTGGTATTGTGGGAGCTTCCATGGAAAGAAACAGAATGTCCTTCGCTCGGAGCTCATTTCTTACGCGAAGTCTTCACACTCATGGCAGGGAATCTTTCGGAGAAAATCGGCTATATTCTGGATTCACCTTCCTCCTCTCCCCAATGGCAAACGGATCACCAAGAGCGAAGAAATGTTCTGGAAGCGCTCGGTTTTCGAATTAGCCGGGAAACAAACCGCTTCGAATGGCATGCACCGATTGAGGCAACTGCTATACCGTCAGAAGGAACGCATGATCTGATCGTGTACCGCAGTCTTCCTGAGGTTGGTGAGGCTGCATTTGTGGATGCCATCATGCGCGTCTCGCAATTCACCCATGATCAACAAATTACAGAGGAGCGCTTGGAAAAAGGCCCTCTAGCCCAAGCACAGGAAATGTTCCAAGATTTGCAACAAATGAAATACGAACCGGAATGGTGGCAGCTCGCCTATACAGAAAAAAATGAGCTCATTGGTTTCTTGATGCCTACGGTCAGCCCCACCTTTGCTACAATTGGATACATCGGTGTTCTCCCCGAGCAGAGAGGACACGGCTATATTGATCGATTGCTGAAGCAGACCACTGACGTTCTTGTACAAGCAGGAGAAACATACATCCGCGCAGATACCGATGTCAAAAACACGCCAATGGCTAAAGCCTTTTTACGGGCTGGATACCACCAGTTTGCCAGTCGCCAAGAATTTTCTCTAGATTCTGGCTTGTTGCTGTAATGGACATACAAAAAAGGGGGCGATTGTAGTAACAATCACTCCCCTTGCTTACCTCATATGAACAAAATTTATGGCACAATCTCAGACATTTCTTCTGGGCATACAGCTTGCTTTAGCATCTCTGTTGCCTGATCCGTATTTACGTCTTTTACCAGTTCAATCTCACTAATGAGGAGCTGCTGCGCATTATCCAGCATCACTTTGTCACTCGTTCCCAATACTTTTTCTTTACTCATGCCAACCAAATCACGAATGACCTCAGATTGCTCGTAAATATCGCCACTCTTCATTTTCTCTGTATGAAGCTTGTAGCGCTGCGCTGCATTCAAGGTGGTGTCGCGTTGCCCCTCTCGCATGGCGGCCAAAACATTCTCCAGAATGTCGGCTTCGACCACCTTTCGAATACCAAGAGCGGACATCTTTTCAACCGGGACCATGATGTTTAACTCTTTCAGCAGCATGTTGAGCACATAATAGAGGTGTTTTTCACCCAGAAATTCTTTCTCCTCCATCGCCTCGATTACGCCTGCCCCGTGCATCGGATAAAAAACCTTGTCTCCAACTTGAAACATACGTCCACCTCCTTCAAAGCAATCTATATCCATTATAGCACAAATATTGAATTTAAAATTTTTTATTTTATCATGACGTTTAAAATTAAGTCAACAAAAAAATTACATCTTACTTATTGAGCGATTCTGTTGCCATTCGCCGCCTAGTTTAAATACGATCACACCGCCAACAATGACCAGAACCCCTAACAATTGCGTAAAAGTAATCGGCACTTGAACCAGCCCTAACCAGCCGATTGAATCCGACCATAAAGCGAAGCCAAGCTGGGCAGTGAGAACGATGGAGATGGCATACGTTGGGCCAAGCAGTCTCATCCCTTGCACCAGACAAAAGACCACCCCAACGCCGATCATGCCACTGAACCAGTACCACGGCTGCATAGATGGAAGTGAAAACAACTGCGTTCCTTCGAAAATGAGACCCATCGTCAAAGAAGACAGAAATCCCATCCCAAGCACAAGTGTCGTCGTAGACCATGTTCCTGCCTGTTCACTTACTTTCCTGTTGAAAATATTTTGGAGGCTGACCAACAAGCCAGCCAGTAACGCGAAGAATAGCCCGACTACCATGATTTTGACACTCCTGTCTCATTATTCATTCGGAGTCTCGCTCGCCATTTTAGCTAAACCTTCCCGATCCTTGATCAGAAGGAATCCATTGGCACGCTCAATCAGTCCCTCCTTGCAGAACTGCTGGATGACCCGATTCAAATGTCTGTAGCTCGTTCCGATCATATTCGCTGCATCCAAGAGATTGCTCGTACTGATCTGTTCTTTGTTGGCAGGATTCCACTCTTCTATCGAAACGGACAACAAATAACGAGCAAAACGTACTTCTACTGGGTACAGAAGGTTGATACTTAATGAGTTGGACTTTACACAAAATTTATGCGTAATGATTTGCAGTAAAAATTGCAAGAGTGGAGCGTAGTCTGTTCCGTATTTTTTCAACCAGCGATAATGAATTCCGATCATCAGAACAGTCGAGGCCGCTTCCACCGAATTTAGATAAGGAATTCCTCTTACATACTCAATATCTCCGATCACTTCAAGCGGTTTTTTAAAGGAAAGGATCAGGGTTTTTCCTTCGGGGGAAGTCGTAAAAATCTTTACTTTTCCCTGCACCAAAACGTACAGATGACAGGCTGATTCGCCTTGAGCACAAATGAGCTCCCCTTGATCAAATTGATACAAGGACAAATGCGGCAGAAAAGGCTCATGAAAAACAGACGCTAACTGATGGGCATGGAGATAATCTTGCAAAAGCTCACGATTTTCGATTTCCTTCATTCCTCTGTTTCACCCTCTCGTCATCAGGCCCTCAGTATCAGTACCCCCAGAATCATCATCCCGATCCCGATAAAATGCGGTAGCCTCATCTTTTGTTTATCAACACCGAACCACCCATTACTGTCAATGAGAAAAGTCAGGCTAAGCTGCGCAATCAAGAGGGCTGAAATCGTCATGGTTACCCCGATATGGTGGATAGCTGTAACATTGCTAAAAATGATAAACGCGGCGAATGCCCCACCTGTCAAATATAACGGTTTCACTCGCCTGTATGCCTGCCATTTTCCATCTCGAAAAATCAACAGGAGTAAAAAAGCCGTGAGGAAGCCCGTTAACTGCGTAAGTGTCGCGGTTTGCCAAGTACCAATATCTTGACTGATTCTTGAATTCGCTACACCTTGCAAGGTAATGAAAACACCGCCCAAAAAAGCAAAAATAATTCCTTTCATCCTCTCACCTCACACTGATCTGTTCCTAATTAAAAAGGATCGCAAGGTGGATAGGGAAGGACATATGTCCTCATGATTTTCGTTGCAAAAAACAAAGGAGAGGACCTTCCCGTTAGAAGGACCTCTCGCTCATTCTTCTCATTGAATCTTCTTTTGTTTCACGATTCCTATCACAAGCAGAACGATCATCCCAATGATGGTGATCGGCAGAAACCACTTCCCAAAGCCGTCTCCCCATCCTAGAGCAATGGAAACCGACTCCAACAAGATTACGGAAAAAATAATTAAGCAGCTATTTTTTATTTGGTTCACGATTTTTCGACTGTGCAAATAAAACTGATCGGCATTCGATTCAGTGAAGCGTGCCGGATAGTTATGGAGCTCCGGATGTTTTTCGAGTACCTGCATGAGGAAAATGATAAAGACGCCAATCCCAGGTAAAAGAAGCAGTTCCCATTTTGAGCCCCAGCGATCTACTTCCCCCAAAGCATTGTAATGGGCAGGCACCTCGTCAGGAAGCTGATTCCAGACAAAGACTAAAAAGAGAAGTGATCCCACGAAAAATAAACAACCAACTACATCCCATAACCATTCGCTGCCTGTCTTTGGTATATCTATGATTGGTCGCTTCATATTCTCCCCCCTTACTGCTGCTCCTCCTACAAGTATTTTACCATTAATGTTTATTTGCGAGTCAAGGTCAATCCGTCACACACTTCTGGGCGATTATGCCCGCTTTATTTTTCAATCACTCACTCCGAATGAAGAGCAGGCGATTGAAAGAGCCGTATACATCGAGTAGAGGATTAACCTTTTTCAGAACAGGGCGAAAGCTAAAGGCTTTACGCCTCTTTTTCATTCCTTCTTTGCGATATCCACTCATGCATAAGCAAGCAGGAAGCTGTCCTCATATCCTATAAAGTACCAACCGTTAAGGGGGAAGTGTCATGGATCCGATTGAGCATCATAGACAGCGAATGCATCACCACATGAGGCAAGCAGAACGTTATCGCTCTTTAGCTTTTGAACATCGCCATGATCGCATGCGTCATCATACCTTTAGAGAAAGAGAACACTTCCATCGCATGCGGGCCCATCACCACAGAACGCAAATGCATTCGATGCGTCGTTATTAACTTGGAAAACTCCCGTTATTGGGAGTTTTTTTTATGGGACAAGCGAGAAAACGCCCGAAACAATCGTATGGAGAAATGGGCTTGGTTCGGATGTGGATTCTGTGCTCATGCCCATTCACGAAACTGGGTAAACGCATAGACATACATCATGTGTGATCAAAAGTGGAAAATGGGCTATGATCCGCCCACATCCTTATGCGGAGGTACTATATGACAAATGTTTTTGTTGAACGCTCGTTAGAGGAAATACGTTTTTGGTCTCGCATCATGAAAGAACACTCCCTGTTTCTCAAATTAGGCTTTAACTGCGAAGACACAAAATTGATTGAAGAAGCGAATCGCTTTTACAGCATTTTTGAAGAAATTGAAAGCCAAGCCCTGGCCTTTTCTTCTGACGTAGACCCCCAACGAATCTATGACTTTAATCAAATGGTTCACAATGCCGTTTCGTATATTTGGGCCTTTAAACGCAAAGTACTCGGACTCATTATTCGTTGCAAAATCGGTGGTAACAACTTTCCGCTGTTGGTCGATCACACAAGTAGAGAGGCTGCCTATTTTCGGAATCGATTAGAACAACTGAATACGGGAAACCTTGATCCCTTACCAGATGCGGTGATTAATGAAAATGTCTTCTTCCTACGAATCATGGCTGACCATGCGAAATTTATTAACCATTTGCTCGATCCTTCCGAAAGAAAGCTAGTGGATCAGGCTAGAGAGTTTAGTCATGATTTTGATCAATTATTGTTCCAAGCTCAGGATCTAGATTCCATGCGCCCCCAGTCTCAAACGAAACCGCTACTGAATCAATTTGTCGATCAAAATCGCGTATCCGTCCGTCAATTGCGTGACTTCAAAAAAACAGCTCGTGATCTGATTGAGGAATGCAAAATTAAGAGCATAATCCCCCCATTGCTCGCTGACCATGTGTTTAGAGAAGCCTCGCATTTTCTAGAGATTTTAGATGCCTTTGAGGTATCCCTTACACACACAAAATAGCTATCAGAAATAAGAATAACCCGTCTCCTATAAAAACAGGGACGGGTTTTGTATTTCTTGAACGACCTAAATAAAATTACAAATTTATCCTTTTATTTGTAATTTATTCCTTTTTATGTTTTGCTTAAACGAAAGAACTATACTATATTTTTATTGGAAATAGACAAATTATCCATTTTTAACAATTCAGGGAGGTTTTTGATGTTTTTAACAAAAAGGTATCGTAAGCAAATTTTTAGTTTGGCACTCATGTTCTCTATTCTATTTTCTGGTCAAAGCATTGGGCATGCAGAAGATCAAAACTCAGTTGATTTAATTCCAACGATGACGAGTAACACATCACCTACAGGCATCGCAAGTGCGAATAACATTTGGAATGCAGAAAATGATGCATATAAAGCCTTCGACGATGATGAAAAAACCTCTTGGCATCCGGCCAATATTAGTCATTTCCCCTATTATTTGGGGTATGAGTTTCCAACTGAAACAGTAGTTGGAAAGTATACGATAAAATTAGCCTCTGACATGACATATAGACATTTAGAAGCTCCTACCACTTGGACGTTTGAAGGATGGAATGGTACGAACTGGATTACCCTTGACATAAAAACGAATATAACCGGATGGAAGCTTGGTGAGAAAAGAGAATTTACATTTGATAACTCCAAGCCCTATAAAGCGTATCGCTTCAATATTACTGCCAATAATGGGCATGGCAATACTCATACCGTAATTAGTGAAGTTGAATTCATGCAAGGAAATGCTGAGATGCCAGATCCAGATCCGGATCCTAATCCAGACCCTAATCCCGATCCTAATCCCGATCCTCAGCCATCCGGTGATAACGCACTTCTTGTTATCAAGATGATCAGTGGACTCGAGAAAGAGTTTGAATTAACTACATCCGAAGTTCAAGACTTTATCGACTGGTATAATGGCCGTGCAGACGGACGTGGAAAAGAAACTTATATGTTCGATAAGGACTTTAACAAGGGGCTATTTACCGCTAGAAAAGATTATGTAGCATTCAGTAAGATCCAATCCTTTGAGGTCATGGAATATACCAAATAATACAACGAGGCACCTCCTATAAAACAGGATGGTGCCTCATCGTGTTGATATCTATACTGTCGATATTATCTGTGGCGACCTTCCTAATACCTTTTTTTGCGTCCATTTCCGTCACTTGAGAACACTCGTACAGTCAAAAGGAAAATTATGTTAATACCTTATTTTAGATCATTATAAAGGAGGAAATATCCCATGAAAAAGAAGAAATCTAATTCTAAGAAATACAAGAAAGTAAAAGGTCAATTGGTACAACATTCATCTTATTATCCAGCTCAAGCTGGAGGTTGTATCTGGATTTGCATGCGTCATGGGTGCGGTTGGTGGTGCCCAGAACCCGTTATGTAATGTGACCTTCTCCAAGAAACATCATGCTAAACACATTGGTTGCGTTATCACCACTCCCTGATTATTAGGGAGTTTTTCTTGTTACAATTCCTGGCACCAATTTAAAAATCTTGTGTTTAGTAAACATTGACTATCAAACAACAGACTGATGGCATTCGCTGTAGTGCATACAATCAAATCATCTGTTAAAATTGTTGCGAAAAGGAAAATACTGGTGATCGTTCATGAAAAATAGACCTCTTTGGTTCAATATCTTTTCAGTAGTTGCCCTTTCCATGGCAGTAGTGAACGTTTTTACACATGTGACTTTCTTACGAATAGTAACGATGCTATGCCTTGCCGTTGTCATGGCTTCTTTAGGAACATTTGAACGGAAGAAAAACCGTAAGTTCACAATGACCCCATTGTAAGATACTGGTATTCGACATTATGAGGAAGATAAAAATGAGTAAAAAGTTTGTCTTATACACGTTCATTACAAGTTTCCTTTTAGTCGCTTTCACTCCGCTTATTTTTCCAGTGACCATTACGGATGTTAAGCAACTGAATCATGTGTTTATTGGAGCGCCATTTCCTTAAAAGTAACTAAAGGATTTGGAAAGCTGCTGCTTTTCCGTCCCTTTTGCCATTGATTGCTCCACCAGCAGCATCGTTTGTTCCCCGCTGAAAGACGGAGACCATTTGCATCCCAGCTACCGTGATCGCCTCCGCTTCTGCTCGTGTGAGACGTTTCCATTCATACTGCACAGGAACAAGATAGCGGCAGACAAATTACATACCCCACCGCCCACTGCCAAAGTCACTACAAGACGCTTATTGCACCGTTTCCTGCTGTTCTACTACCGATGCATCATATTTTTCACCGGTAATCCCTTCATTATTGTTCGGGTGTTAATTTTCCTAGCTCTACAAAACGGGTGACATCTGCTGCCGTATACTCGCCGAAACGATACAGCAAGCAAATAGAAAAGCCACCCGGCATCCGAGTGGCTTCATCCCTTTCACTTGTCTGTATGTTACTGGAATGAAATGTCATTTCTTTGCAGAGAACGAACTACGAAATGCCTCCATCAAAATAGCGTCCTCCGCTGCGAAAAAACTACCGATTCTGCGGCTGTTTCGTCCGATAAAACTCATTAAACAACTTCATTAACGCTCGCTTTTCGATACGGGATACATACGAACGAGAAATGCCCAGCTCACGCGCAATTTCGCGCTGTGTCTTTTCTTTGTCCTGATCCAGCCCAAACCTGCCGATGATCACCTCTTTTTCGCGCTCATCGAGGATGTGGATGTGCTGGTAAATTTTATTGGACTCCAGCTTGAGCTGCACAGCGTCGACCACTTCGTCGGTTTCTGTGCCAAGGACGTCGATCAAAGTGATTTCATTGCCTTCTTTGTCCGTTCCGATTGGGTCGTGCAAGGATACGTCTTTTTTGGTTTTTTTCAAGCTTCTCAGATGCATGAGGATTTCAATCTAAATGTCAAAAGGGGAGCATCGACAGATTTAGATGTTCATTGAAAATAAAGCAATAGACTGGAATCCTTGATATGCCGGGAGTTGTTTCAAGAAAAATTTATTCCCAAACTTGGGGAATGTCTTTAAGAAGCTTCCCTTATTTCGGCTTTTTAAGACATATGCTGAAGATCAATCACTTATTAATCAAGCATGAGATACCAATAAATTGCTATCTCATCACTATCTTTATCTAGACCTCTGTAGAGGTAGGAATCGAAACCTCCGATGACAAAACCACAACTTTCGTAGAATTTACATGCGCGGACATTATTACTTTGTGTCTCCAGCATGATTCCCGTCATGCCGCCTTCCTTCGTCCAGCATTTAGCCTGTTCGATTAGTTTTTTACCGACGCCGTATCCTCTATATTGCTTATCAACTTTGATATCTTCCACATAGGCAAATTTGTTCCAATTTCTTTTCAAAACAATTTGACCCACAACTTGATTGTTTACGAGCGCTAAATAAATGATTTGATGGGGATTGCCGATATAGTTCGAATAATCCTCAACTGTATCTTCTTCAAGCTGTTCATCTTCGTAGCTTTTATTTCTAAGAGGTCTCTCCATCACCGTATATCCGATTCGCTGTCCCATTAGTTGCAAGACAAGGGTAGAGTCCACGATAAAGCTCCCATCAATGTTTGCACCACACTCATCGTCCCCAGCTCTCAGTTCTCTAATGAAAATATCCATATTCGTCCTCCTCTATTTTTATAAGGTGAGAATAGAGATAGCAAGGGGGACCACGGACTTAACGGAATACATATTGCTCCATCATTTTCATAACCTCCAAGTATTATGTAGCATTTAGATTCTTTAGATAATTGTACAAGCATTGCTTAGCAGGTGCGACAGCTTTATAATCGTTAAGCCCGTTAGCTTGATCACGCGTATAATTACTGCCTCGTTGTTCCTACTACTTCCGTTAATTATAGGGTGTTTCCTTTTCGATCAACTCACGAATCATGGCGGATTACGGATCGATCTTGCTCTTGCCACACAATAATATGCTCTTACAACTCGTCAGTCCCGGCCCGCCTCGTAAAACTTCTGCGACAGGTTAGCCAGATATTTCTATGACCCGGCTATTTTTTTTCCCCTTGGTTGTCTGCTATTGGCGTCCGGTTCGACAGTGATGCCGATTTGATCAAAAGTCTGCCCTTCGGCGAGCTGGTAGGTCAGTATTCCGGATCCGTTTTCGTCCGGCTTGAATATGCCACCATTTTCCCTCGTGCTGTTTTTCAGCAGCCAAACCTGATAAACCTGTGAACCTTCGACGCCGGGCAATTCGTGAACCTGCACCACCAAATTTTTCTCTGATCCCTGCTGGACAATATAGGCGATGCCGTTTGTTCCCGGGTGGCTTTGATTGGCTGCTTTTAAGGGAATCGCCGTTAAAATTTCAATGGGTATATTTTCGACATGACGATTTTTTACCTGTACATTCGCTATTCCAAGACCAATAAACGCGAGTAACAAGACGGCCACGATACTGGTTGAAACTGGAGTGAACTGGCTTTTGAGCCTCATGGCGAGCTTGCTCATCTTAGCCATGAATGTTTCCGTACCGCTTTTCCTTTTGTGCTCAAAAACAAACCCCAGCACCTCGCCTTTTAGCGATTCAGGCACCTCGATTTCGGTATAATCGAATGGCAAAGCATGCCAGGCCTGGGATAATTCCTGATATTCTTTCTTACACTCCGTACAATTCTTTAAATGTTCAGCAAAGGCCATGTGTTCGCTCTCCTTGAGCTCATTTGCTATATATGGAATTAACTGATCACAAACCCTTCTCATTTTAAATCCTCCAGTTCCAGATGCTTCCTCAATCCTTTAAGAGCCTGGTGAAGCCTGCTTTTAATCGTGCCGAGCGGCTCTTGTTCCAGCTTGGCGATCTCTGAAAGAGAATACCCTTTCCAATAAAGCAAATCGATTAATTTTCTTTGCGCCGTCGGCAATTTGTTTTTCGCCATCGCAATATCATTCGTATTTACTCGTTGCTCGACTTCATTAGCAGGGTCAGCGATCTCTTCATGTTCCTCTTGATGGTGTTGCGTATGCCTCTTCTCTTTTCGGAGGTAGTCAATGCAAATATTGCGAGTAATCGTGAGCAGCCAATTTACAAAGCTGCCTTGAGCAGGATCGTAATGGCAGTTTGTTGTCCATAGCCTCAAAAAGACCAACTGAATAATCTCTTTCGTCTTATCCTCATTCCCATTGCAAAACTTCATAACGAAGCCGTAAACAAGCTTTATATATCGATCATAGAGCTCCTCTAATGCGTGACCATTTTTTTCATTTACCAATCGCATTAATTCCGCATCGTAATTTTCTTTCATGGGGCACTCCCTGCTTTTGGATAAAAATATATTGCCATAACACTATTTTAAAAGTAAAGATGGGAACGACCGCGACTAATCGTTCCCTGGGCAAGCTTATTCAAATGCTGTTTCGCTGTTTATGACAAACCATACATCTTTTACTCCTTGTCCGTTTACATCCCCTTTTTGCTGGTCTTTTGCAAAATAATAGAGAGGAAAGCCTTTGTACGTAACCTGCTTCTTTCCGTTGTCTTCTCTTGTGATCGTATCGAAATCCTTTTTGTCAAAACCTTCCGGGACGGCGAAATCCTCCTGGGTAAATGCCGGCCAGTTTGCCAGGCAGTCTCCGCTACAATTGCTTTTTCCTGCTTCGTCCTTTTTAAAGTAATACAGGGCCCTTCCCTGTGGGTCCGCCAGGTACTCTCCAGCTTTCTCATTCTTCAAAAGCTGGAGGCTGTCAACCGGGGCTTGTTCCGATTTAGTTGATTCCGTTTGGGCTTGATCGGGGTGAACCGTCTCTGTTTTTACCTCCGTGCTTTTTCCGCAGGCAGCCAAAACAAAAATAATCGAAAGTATCGCAAGGGTAAAAACTGCTTTTTTCATGTATGTTCCTCCCAGTTTTTTAGATGTATGACTCGACCTTACTTCCAGCCCCATTTTTGAAAGATTTGGTGAGATTTTTCCGTTCTTAAATAATCAATAAATTGCTGTGCCTCTTTTTTCTGATCAGTGATTTTCGTCAGGGCGATCGGCGTTCCACGATAGAGCTTTTCTTCTTCGGGCAGTTTGACCAGGTCAGTCACATCCTGGAGCCGGTAATGCCACGATTCATAGGTAATCCAGGCGTCCAGGCTGTCATTCGATTTCCATCGTTCAATGGCTTCGGCACTCGACTTTACAGAAAGGTTAATATTTTGGGAAATGCCTTCGATCAGCCCTTTTCTGCCTGCCAAGTCTTCCCACAGGCCAAGCTGGCCAGCCCCATTCACATCGATTATTTTTACTCCCTTTTTCGTTAAATCCTCCAGGCTTTCAATCTTCTTAGGATTTCCTTTCCTCACCAAGATTCCTGCAGCACGCGGGTAAAGCTCCGTACGTGATTTAGTGTCGATCATTTCGGGGTGGTTAAAGATGAAGTCCTGCAACATATACACGGAGCCGCCGAAAATAATATCTGCATCTTGCTTTGCTTGGCCGATCCAATTGCCCTCTGGTCCGGCTGTTACTTCCACCTTCATTCCTGTTTCAGCTGAAAATTGTTCAGCAGCTTCCTTGATCGGTCCAAGTGGTCCACCTGGTCCGTACACCCGGATGACTTTATTACTTTGGCTGGCATTTGATGTTGCCTGGGACGCCTGCTTACCGTCCATTTGTGCATAGGCTGACATTCCAGCAGCTGTAAAGACAAAGAGCAGTAGAGCTGCTAGAAACACGGTCTTCTTCATGATTCTTCCTCCATTTCACACATGTTTTTTAACGGTACTATCAAAGGAAACGAAGGGAGGCTGTAAACGGTTTGATTGTAATCGCAAAATAGTTAGAAAGTTTCATAAATCTATGGAAAACTAGTCTGGTAAAAAATAAAGAAAGAACGCCACACAACCTATGCCAGCTTGGCCAGGTTTTACGGAAGCCTCAAGACGATCCATGGTCTGTTAACATAAATAAAAAAGCCCACAATTTGTGGGTTTTTTGTTACGTTACTTTTTTTGTGTAGGTGTAGCAGCAGGAGCTACTTTTTCCACTTTCTTTTCGACCTTCTTTTCTGAATGCCTGATTGGTCGAGCCATAAATTCAAATACAATGTACCCCATAAAAGCACACAACAATATACCAAGCTGACTAACGGCTTTTAACAAATACTCATTTGAAAGTTGGGTCGCTTGAACAGCAGAAGTATTAGCCCCAAGTTCTACATTAAAGCGGTAACTACTTTGTAATCCACTGAGGTCTGAACCTGTTTTAAAAACCAATAATAGCATGACGATACGGAATAGCCAGATAAAATAGCGCAATGATATCTCTCCCTATGGTTATGATTCTACAAATCTTTTCCCTTTATTTTGGAAGTTCAAACGCATGTTAGTTATTGTGGAGAATGCTTACAAATTAATATGACATTGGTAATAACAAAAAAGCCCACCTTATAAAGAGGCAGGCTTTTGACTTAGAATAAACTCATTTGTTCCGATCCGATTGGTGATACCTCCCCCTCTTCAACAAGGTCTATTTGTAAGGTCTGCTCCCCAAGAACGCTAATGTCCGTCTGCTTATTCCACTCATACCAGGAAGCGCGAAATTGATTTGAGCTGATTTTATCCTCGTACAACAGGGTTATGACTATATTTCTAATATTTCTGATTGGAGAATTGTAACTATCGGCGGCTCTGTCTAACGCTTTATTTTCCGGTCTAACTTCCACAACTTTATTTACTCAGAACATTAGAACGTGAATATCTCCACACCCTCTTCGAAAACTCTTACTTCCCTAACCACTTGACGGATCAGCTCTTTTTTATCCTCAAAGGTGAGCTCATCCTGAGCTTTTAATAAATAATATTCAGCAGCTTCTTGAATCAAGTTGCGACTAGACTCATAATCGACCTGCTGTTTTGTTTGATCCAGCAGCTCGTTTAGACGCTGATTCAGTTTATCTTCCTTCTCCTTCAGTTCTTTCAACTCCTGGCGAATATCTTCTTCACCAATATCTCCTTCACCAGACGCAAACAATTTAAGCAATCTCTTGCGTCCTATTTTTGTTTTTTCGAGTTCCTTTTGCAATCGCTCCAACTCCACTTGCTCGAATGGAGTTTCCACTTTATCTTCCACTACCGCCGCAATCTCATCAGGATTATTCAACCAGGACGCAACCGCTTCCCAAACCTGATTGTCCAATTGCTCACATCTTACACGACGACCGCACCCCTTAGTTTTTGCACCTGCTGTATTCTTAACATCAGTATACTCAAAAACATGCTGGCTCCAGTTTTTCGCTTTTCTTCCTGACATCGTATTTCCACAGGACCCACAACGTACTAGGCCGCTTAAGAGGTACTCGTTGAAGCTCCGTCCCGCCCATCTTCTTCTGGATTCCTTTAGTAGTCGCTGGGCATGTTCAAATTTCACTTCGTCAATAATGGATGGGCAGGGCATGGATATCCACTCTTCTTTTGGACGCATTTTCATACGGACTTTCTCATCTGGCTGGCGAAACTGATTACCCAGCATCCCTTCTGTATTCCACTTATTTTGATAAAATCTCCCCACGTACGCCTCATTCATCAGCATCTGTCGTACCACCTGACGATGCCATACGCTCGCACCGCGCTTTGTAGGGACTCCTTTATTGGTTAAATAAACAGCTATCCCATTGATACCTTGAACTAGCTCGTTGGGCTGAGTAAACAGATCGAATACTAGTCGCACTACTGCTGCCTCAACTTCATTAATTACGATCTGTTCTTTCTCTGAATCATAACTGTATCCATATATTTGAAAGTCACGGAGAACGCGGCCTTGTCTTGCCTTTTCTCTTCTCCCACGACTCATCCGTTCATTAATTTTTGCCTTCTCAAATTCAGCAATCGCTCCACGCATGCTATAAAAGAGTTGACCTTCAGGCGTTTTTGCATATTCGCCATTCACGAACACAAGCTCTATACCACGCTTATCAAATTCATCTGTAATAAGCAGCTGGTTCATTAGCTTACGCGATAAACGGTCAGGGTCCAGACAAACAATTTTTGTAATGACTCCATCTTTCACATCTTGCCTTAGCCTTGAGAGAGCCGGACGATCTAGAAACTCGCCTGATACATCATCTATGTACTCGGCAGCTTCACTCGTCGCTGCCTTTTTCCTGCATTCCCTTACCTGATCGTCGAGGCTGAACCCGCTTTTCGCCTGCTCCTCTGTACTCACCCTGGCATATATTCCGATCATACGGCTTCTCCCTCCTGTATTTTCCTAATAAATAGTGGTAACAGGCGGAACGAATACTGTCAGTAGAACTGCCCGGTATCATCTTTACATTCACCGTTCATCCCCTCCTGTCGAGAAGATATGCGTGAACGGCTTGTCAAAAGTAGTGGAGAAACATGAAAAACCCGTCTCCTCAAAATGAAGTGCACCCCTTAAAGTAAACATTGGAATAACCCCTGTGGTTTACCGATGAACTTTAAGGGTCTTTGAAAGAGAAGATCAGGTCGATCTATAAGCAAAGGAAAGGAACGCATCTATCTCTCAGCCAATAAAGATTTGTGTACGCGCGAAATGGTTGCCTATCATATCAGCTCTCGAAACGACAATGCGCTAGTTCTTGAGACTTTCAAGAAAGCATTTAGAACACAAAAAGACGTGACTGGTGTGATCGTTCACAGCGATCAGGGTCACCAGTACACGTCCCATGCATACCACGACATGCTGCCTACTGTTGGCGCCCAGATCAGCATGTCACGACGAGGTAATTGCCTAGACAACTCCTCGATGGAAAGCTTCTTTTCTCATTTGAAAACCGAAGCTCTAAATCCCTAAGAAGAATTGAAGAATATATCCATTTTTACAACGACGAACGTCTTCAACTGAAATTAAAAAAGCTGACGCCTAGTGAATTTAGGCCTCAGTTAGCGTCCTAACGGCCGGGGTTTTTCTTACTGTCTACGAAATGGGGTCTTGACCATTCTTAACAAAGGTGTTTTCTTCCAAATCAGATTTTGCAATTTCAAGGAGTATATTAAAACTTGCCTCCACCTTTATTATCCAGATAAATAATCCCAAAAGCCACTACAACTGTGAGGACTACAACAATCTTTCTGCTTATTCCCATGCTAACGTCAAGATCAAAAAAACTGAAAGCTAGCAGCACCAGAAGTAAGACCAAAAGAATTTTTCTGATAATATCACTCACCTCAAATCATCGTTCTCTTAATCATAATAATAGTAATTACTTGAAAATATTGCAAAAACGTCGACGCAAATTATAAAACTTTGTAAAATCATGAACGCTTAGTATGAATAAACAGGAGTCAGCTCGAATCCTTTACTCTTTTTCCATGTACGATTTTTCGCTTGGATATACGCGGTAAGCCCTACAACTGCACCCACTGTCTCACCTCCAAATAGAAAAACCACCTAAATAAGATGGTTTTCGCTTTTGCTATGTATTAGTTAATACTCTCATAAACTCTACAGGAACCTCTTCGTTCTCCAGTCTTATCGAATAGAATACCATTTGTTCCACTCTTCTACTTTCTCTTTTCAAAACAAATCCATTGTGACTAACCTGATCTGTATCTTTCTCTATGCTTGTTTCTGTTATTTGCTTGATTTTTTCATTGGATTCATCTAATGTCCAGCCTGCCGCAGTGGTTATCATCTGGGCTGATGCAACTGCCTTTTCACTCGCGTTCTCATTAAACTTTGGATCCAAAACCGACATTACCAGAACCTGAACTAACTTGTTCTCGTTTTTGTTTACAACTAATCCGAATGCATGAGTACTGTCCTCAGAAAAAGTAAAATATGTCTTGAATCCGTTACCTTCGTCACGTTCGAACCATTTTGATGAAGCTTTAAGATTTGGGAACGATTGCGAACTTTGATACCAGTCAGACGTATTGGTCAACTTATCTTTTATTTCACTAGTAGATTCGCCAAATACCTCAACCAAGGTCTTTTCTTTATCCGATACATTAGAACAGCCAGCTAAAAGCAGAAATACTAATAAAATTAAAATCTGTCTCATATATACTACTCCCTCCTGTCTACATTCTACCTCTCCTACCAAAAGGCGTCAGTCCATATAATTCGAGTGCATACGACAAAATGTGACTTTCTTCCTCTCCCCAGCCCCCTATCGCTCGGGAGAAGGAGAAAGCTATGTGCTAACTTTCTCCTCTTCTTCTGCTTCAATTGCTTGGCAAGCCATAATGAGCTTTTGCATATAAGGATCGACCTCATAATCTAGGTTGTCTGCTGGTCGTCCTCTGCCGTTGAGAAATGCCCGACAGAGGTGGCTTGATTCTCCAGCGGTTCGAACTAGACGAAAGACTTTTACAATCTCGTCCGACTGGCGCACTACATTTCACCCACCTCCATGAAAAAAGCACCACACGGGTGCTTTTGTTCGATAATTGTATATAGATAATTAGGAATGGCCCTCCCCAACCGTTCTCGTCGGACGCTCACCGAATATGATCTAGTACGCTTTTCATAACCTGCGGCGAGTCCTGCCGATCGAATAAATTATAGCGGGCTTTGACTGTTTGAGAGACCTGATTCAGCGCTTTTTGGCTCTTCGTTTTCCGGTACTCGCTCACAAGTTTGACAAAGGAGGGATGCCGGATTACGTCTGTTCGCCAGTCCCACACGCGCGGTTTTTGGACTTCTTGCCGGACCTGTTCCACCATCTCAATTACTTTAGGTGCAAGAGAGGCGCTGAACTGCGTTTCGGCCTTCTTCTTCTCCGGAAGATCAGACAGCATCACATAGTTGGGAAGGGAAGACATTGGCTTGTTGTTTACAAGCAACAATTCGCCCGAATAGTTGTGCACGGTCTCTAGCAACAAGTCTTGATTGACTTCGTATTGAAAATACTCCCATCCAGTCGCAGTTTTTTTGCTCGGCAAAAACAGATGGATGAAGTTGAGCATTTCTGTGTAGTACGGCTGCGATTGCGGATACACATACCCTTTTGCATCGACCTGGAATCCCGGCACTCCCACCTCTACTGCCCAGCGGACCGCTTCACTTTGGCTGTCCTTGGGAGCTACACTCCCCTTGTAAGGCCTAACTTTTTTGTACATGCGGTACAACGTCTCCGCAATAAATTGCTTCGTAAGCCGTTGGTCATTCAGGTCCTCAGGCAGTACGTACCCCGCCTGGACAAGTGCGTTTATCCGCGCTTTTAGTTCCATTTCTCCCCGCTTTTGCCGTAGCTCGCCTTCCCATTGGCCAGAGGCTTGCTGCTGCTTTATTTGCTTGCTGATGGCGGCCGGATCGTAACCTTGGGGATAGACGGGATCCAATATTCCGATCTCATTGTACAAGGCCAGCAAATACCCATCTTTAGAGACACTGAATTCATCGATCATGAAACCGCGCGGCGTGTCTGTACCGTTAAGTTCGCCGACGATTTCCGTGAGGCTTTTTCTGTTTTTGTCCAGGATGTTTGCGGGATGCGGATTTTTGATCTTAAGCGCATCTTTTAGGAGAGAATGAAAAACTTCTTTTTCTTCCAGCGTATGAACCGTGGGCAAATTGTAGGCAATGCGATAGGATGCCGCCGTTGCCGCTCCTGCTTCTTGAATTGGATAGGCGATCTGTCCGACAGACAGAACGGCTGCGATTGCAGCGGTGAACACAACCTTTTTCATGGATTTTGTTCCCTCCTCAGTGTGGTGGCAAACGTATCGGAATTTGATTCACGGGAGTTTGCAAATACATTTGATAGACGAACGCTTCTTGAATAAAGTTACATCTCACCCATGATTCCCCTGAGATACTCAACCTTCGGGCAGAGGTCTCCTCCGCAAGCCAACCCCATTGATGTCCTTTACTAATTTAGGCAGTTAGACTAATCTACACACTTTCAAAAATTATTTGAACATTATTTCGCAAAAAGAAATTGTAACAAAAAATTAAAATTTCCATATATTTACACATATTGGAAAAAGGTGTATATTGTGGTTGTCCAAACAAACCTGTTTTGTATCGGGCGCAAGAAAATAGAAGGAGTGGTTAGAATGAAGAAGTTTATTACTGCTTTCGCAACACTGGCATTATTGACTTCAGCGACACCTGTATTTGCGCAAGAGGGACAGCAGCTTGCACCAGTTACCAATGTTGCCAGCACGAAAAAAGCATCTGATAAACAAGCGGTAAAGCCTTTCGCTGAGTTTGTCACCATAAACTTATATTGGAATCAACCACCAACTGCAACAAGATTTGAAGTTATTGTTACAAACGTTACAGATGGTTATGTTTTGGAAAAAAGCCGACAAACATCTACAGAATTTTCGGCTCGTAGCTTAAGAGTTGGAAATCATTACAGTATTATGGTTCGTGCTTTAGACCAGTTCGGTAATCAAGTCGGACAATCGTGGTATAAAGATTTTGAAGCAAAACAAAATGACAATTGGCGTTTTTGGTTTTAATTGGTTGAAGCATGGAGATTGTTAGACTGTCGATTTTTCGACAGTCTTCTTCTTTTCAAATAAAATAATGATACTGTTCTTAGAGTTAGTTTGCTTTAGTACCTATTTTGATTTTTCACTAATCCGCTTTTTGTTGGTGGAGAATCTGGACCAGGTGCTCGTCCAAAAAGCAAAAGTGGGTTCGGCGTTCAGAAATATCAAAACGGAAGCATGATTGATGGCCTAACATACGATGAATGCCCAAATCACTTGATAACAGTTTAAAGGGACCATAAGGGTCCCCTTTTTCATAACTCTTCATCACAAGACACCCTTTTGACTTTAAAATCTCATTCTCAATACAACGCGCAGCATACGTAGCCAGCTTGGTGCCCTTATCCACCTGATAACTCTCGATTGCTTTGATCAGGCCGATGGTACCGATGGAAATCAGATCTTCACTGTCCTCACCTGTGTTCTCGAATTTCTTCACAATATGCGCCACCAAACGCAAATTGTGCTCAATCAGCTTGTTACGGGCGTAAGGGTCGCCTTTGGCCATGAGTCGGAGGTACTTTTCTTCTTCAGTGTCCTGAAGCGGTTGCGGGAAGGCATTGTTCTTGACATAAGCCACGAAAACAAGAAGTTCTTTAAAAACAAGGGAAAGCGCCGCGATAATGCTGGACATGGCTGCCACCTCCACGTCTGGAATAGCTTACTTCTATCCTTATGTGGGCGGTTGCCTATGCGTGCCTGTACGCAGGGAGTTGTTATCGATTAATTCACTGTTGCTTGTATGGTAAAGGATTGTTTCGAAGAATTGAGATATTTTGGCAAAATGAACAAAACGAATGATTGGAGTGATCACCCATGGTAGAATTTGGCGCCGTATCGATCGAATGGCGTACAGTGCTCTTTCAACTCGTCATGTTATTACTGCCTTTAGCACTAGTCATTGCTTGCTGCTTGTTCATCGTAAAACGCACAGCAACCAAGCAAAAAGCCATCGACGAGCTGGAAAAACGCGTCGCAACACTCGAGCAAGAAATAAAGCGTCCGAAATCATAACGGACGCTTCCCTTTTTCCCCTATTCAAATAAAGCCATCATCTCTTCGTCTTCTCTCTCACGTGCTATATCGTATGGTGTTTGCCCCTCCATGTCCTTTTTGTTAGGATTCGCACCTTTAGCCAGCAGCAGCTCTACCACATCCACACGCTCCTCTCCATCCGCTACCTGTGTATGCAGCGGAGTACTTCCATCATGAGCGCTGGCATGTATGTCTGCACCGTGCGCGATTAGCGCCTCTGCGACCTCTGGATAGAGCGCGATATGCAACGGGGTAATACCCTCATCGTTTTTCGCATGGACATCTGCTCCCTGTGCGACCAAATACGCAATAAGGTCAACATCGTCTGTCATCACAGCGCCATGCAGGACGGAAAACTCATACTCATCCTTTTCATGCAGCAATTCCGGCTGTTTCGTGACGATCTTTTTTACGAGCTCAAGGTCTCCGACTTCAGCTGCATCATATAAATCTGCGAAATTGTAAGCCATATCTGTATCTCCTTTCTTACGCATTCCTCCCTGCTCCTTACCGCTCCTCTGTCTCAAATACAAGTTTGGCGAGCAGGACCACCGGTGAATCTTTTTCTAACCCGCCCTCAGTGAGATCGAACAATTTTTCGTTAATCGGACCATAGCGTGATTCATTGCCGTACAGCAAAATGACATGGGGGTACTTGCCAATCTCCTCTGTTAGCTGTTTGGGCCATTCTTTTCTATCGAGCGTTGCATTCATCGCATATTCGTTTTCCAAATACGTGAAAAAGTCAGCTCTGGCTTCTGCATCCTGCACCTCATGCACTTCAAAAAAATCTTCGTCTACCCATTCAAGGCCTGACGCTGTTAAAAAGCCAGACGGTATCACATCCCCGTCCTCATCGTAAACCGGAGTCAGAAAATCCGCTAGTTCATCAGAAGACTGCAAGGTTGTTCCCCATACCGTTACCACATTTCTCATTGTCTTTCCCCCTTGGTCCATTCCTCTTGCACAAACACGGGTCAATGCCCCTTCGTCTAATGCTTTGCTGTTTCCAAGGAAGAGAGAATGCGATCTACACGCTCCTTTTCCTTGCGCAAAATGGCTTTCTCGTACGCTACATCCAACAACCGATTGATTTCTTGCCAATTCGCTTCACCAGAAGGCGACTCGCCACTCGTCAGCATTTTCCCCCAAGCACTTAACGCAATCTGCCGCTGTGCTTCATTTCCGTCCAGCCAGCGAATCAGATCATCCCATTGTGGACGTGACATCGCGAAAAGCTCATCCCAGCCTTCAATCGGGTACGCCACATGCGGTTCCATCCACAAAATGACTTCACGGGAGCGAAAGTGATGCAAATGACTGTTGGCAGCATAGCCTACCAGACATTCTTTTCTGGCAACAACTTCGTCCATCTCAGCCAAAACTCGCTGCAAGCCCTCTTCTTCTGGCAAACAAGCTGCCGTCACGTATGCACGTAGACTCGAGCCTATCCGTTCATAATGTGGCCCGGACTCCCAGAGCGAGCGCACCCACCCCTCTGCCTTTTTACCTACTGTCTCGACAATGAGCTGGCACCAGAGTAGCAGATTGCTTGATGAGGTTTCCTGCTCGATTTGCGCTACCCATTTATGCAAAACCGGCTCCCAATCGTACTGAGCAAATGCCTTTTGGATACGTGTATCTCCTGCACCATGCATTTTTGCAAACAAGACCAGCTTCTCGAAATCTTGCGCCGCCTCTTCAAAGGTGAGCGTTCGATAGATTTGCAGCCATTCTTTCCACTCTTGTGCGACTTGCCCCTCGACATCGAGCCCATCTGCACCAGCGAGTGCTTCATAATTCCAGCACTCTGCCCCAATACAGCCCAGCTCCGTAACTCGCTCTACGAACTCTGTGAAGCTTTTGCCGAGTAATTGGAACTCGTCTGTCTCATGCCCCCAAGAATAGACAGGTGGGTCATCCGCGCCTGTCGACAAATCGATGAGGAGCATGTCGCCATTACCGCCGACGTGAAAACAGAGATACCTTTTCTCGTCCTCACTCTCTTCGTCTCCGCCAAAGTACGGCCACTCAAATGCATCCAATGACCATCCCAAATCTCCACTGAGTGAAAAAGGGTCTAACGCTCGAGATGGCAACGACCAATTTATTTGAACTTGACTGCTGCCCGCAAGCAAAATGGTACGGATCGTCGGGGGAAAGCTAACCCCGAGACTTTCCTCTCTTCTTTCGATTTCTTCCAGCGCCGCCGGTGGTTCTACCGTGAGCGGCCAAACCTGGGCACCTTGTCGCTCCATATCATGCATAAGTAACTTCCACGCTTTAAACCACTTTTCCATTCGCTGCTCCATTGGCATAACGACCTCTCTCGTTTGTCGTTTTCTATCTTCCGAATTCTATTTCTATTTTCTTTATCTAAAATTCGATTTCATATCCTACTAAAGCACCAATTATATCCATTTTTTTCATGGTAAAATTATCTACAAAGTCTCTAATTTTACCGATATTAGTAGAAAAAACACGGAAATGAGGACCTAACTGATGACCACCATTGGAATTGATTTGGGCACGACGAACAGTCTGGTGGCCTACTGGACTGAGAATGGATCCGTGCTCATTCCAAACGCGCTCGGAGAAACACTGACTCCTTCTGTGGTCAGCGTCGATGAGAACGGCGAGATCTTGATTGGAAAAATCGCCAGAGAGCGCCTCTTAACACACCCAGATCGTACTGCTTCTACCTTCAAACGGTTTATGGGGACAGAAAAAAGATACCAACTGGGGAGATATTCTCTTTCTGCCGAAGACCTTTCCTCCTTTGTGATTAAATCTTTGAAGGCCGATGCTGAGGCTCATTTCGGGCACTCCGTTCACGAAGCGGTTATCAGTGTACCTGCTTATTTCAATGACACACAACGCAAAGCAACGAAACGAGCAGCAGAGCTCGCTGGACTGAAAGTAGAGCGTTTGATCAGCGAACCAACAGCCGCCGCGATCTCATATGGGCTCCATCAAGAGGAATCCGAGACACAATTCCTCGTATTCGATTTAGGTGGCGGAACGTTTGACGTTTCTATTTTAGAAATGTTCGAAGGTGTGATGGAAGTAAAATCAATCGCTGGAGACAACTTTTTGGGCGGCGAAGACTTTACCGATCTGATTGCCTCTTATTTTTTAGAAGCCCATCGACTCGATATCAACACGCTGGACAGCAAAACGCGTTCGTCCATCCACAAACAAGCTGAGCTGTGCAAGCGCGCCTTGTTTTCCGACCAAGAAGGGAAAATGAGTGTCAATATCCAGGGAGAGCTGGTTGAAACAACGCTCAGCCGGAATCAGCTGGAAGAACTCGCGTTTCCTCTGCTGCAACGACTGCGTCAGCCGATCGAACGTGCTTTGCGAGACGCTTCCATCTCACCCCGGGAACTGGACGCAATCGTGCTTATTGGCGGTGCGACACGGATGCCGCTTATCAAATCCATCGTTAGCAAGATATTTGGGCGCCTGCCCCATTCCCATATTAATCCCGATGAGGCTGTTGCATTGGGAACAGCGATTCAAGCAGCACTCAAGGAACGCAACGAGGCGTTAAACGAGCTTGTTTTGACCGATGTTTGCCCATACACACTCGGTACGGGTATTGTACAAACCATGGCAAACGGCAAACACGAGGATGGCTACTTCTTTCCGATCATCGAGCGCAATACGCCAATCCCGGTCAGTCGGGTAGAACGGCTATACACCGTTCTCGATAATCAACGCTCTATTCTCGTTGACGTGTATCAAGGGGAAAGCCGACGCGTCGAACATAACCTCAAGCTGGGCGAATTGAATGTAAAAGTTCCTCCTGCCAAAAAGGGCGAGGAATCTATCGATGTTCGTTATACATATGACATCAACGGGATTCTGGAAGTCGAAGTGACTGTCGTATCCTCAGGTGTCAAAACCAAGGCCGTCATCGAAAAAAATCCGGGTAGCCTATCAAAACAAGAAATTGAGGAGCGTTTCCAAGCTCTTCAAAACATTAAGATCCACCCTAGAGAGCGAACCGAAAATCGATTGCTTCTGGCAAAAGGCGAGCGTATGTATGAGGAAGCGTTGGGCGAAGACCGTATGATCATTGCGAATTACTTACGCCGCTTCGAAAGTGTCCTCTCCACCCAAAATGAAAGAGACATCGCCAAAGCAGCAGAAGAATTGAAGCAGCAGCTGGACATGTTTGAAGGGTGGAATGAGTATTAATGGGGATTTGGGAGATTCTCGGGATTGAACCGACGGACAATCCTGCCCAGATAAAAAAGGCGTATGCCAAAATGTTGAAGGTGCACAATCCGGAGGTTGATCCTGAAGGCTTTCAGCGATTGCGAGAGGCGTATGACCTCGCCCTGAAGTACACACGCAATACCAAGCGCAATCGAATGTTCGAAGAAACGCCCCTACCGGAAAGAAGACAGCCGAGACAGCTCGATGAGGGGGAGAATCATGAATCGGAAGAAGAAGAGCAGCCTAACTACGATCCACCGCAGCGACTCACCCTGTTTGACAGGTTTTTAGAGGAAACAACGCAAGAAGTGGTCTCTCAAGAAGAAATCCCCATTCCCCAGCGGTACGATTTCACGGAGAGCTACGCTCATTTCGAACGCTCCATGAACCCCAATGATATGGTGGAGCGTTTTTTCCGCCGTACGCAAGAGTTGTACGATAACTATCACGAACGAATCAAGCTTGAAAACTGGCGTGAGTTGCTGAATGACGAGGCCATGTGGAATGTCGGTTGCCATCAACTCATCGATACGCAATTTCTCCACTTTTTAGAAGAACACTATCACTTGCCTCATGAGGTGTGGAAGCTGCTCAATTCCCATTTTCAATGGCGGGAGAAATCGGAAAAGCTCGCAAGCCAGCTCTCAGGGCGTTTTGTCGCTTACCTGAACGGCCAGCTCAATCAGACCTTCACACTGCGTTACCACTCTTTTGAGAATCGCGAGGACTTGGATATTGAAGCGTTTCTAGAATGGCGCAGCGATGCGTTATTTGCCCTCATGGAAAATGATTGGGAAACGGCTCAGAGCTATTTGGCAAACGCCCATGCCCTGTACCCTCTTGATCCCGATTTGATCCGTTTACAGGGCGAATATTTTTTACGAACCGGAAATAAGAATCGTGCCTTTCATACCTTTGATCAACTGATACGTCTTGATCCAGATAACATCGATGCGTATTTGTATCGTGCCCGACTTTTTCTCGAAAAGGGAGATGCTGCTGATGCGATCAAAGATTGCGAGGAAATCCTCACTCGCATGCCAGAACTGTGGGACGCTCGCAGCTTGCTGGGGAAAAGTTATCTTCAACTGGGCGAATGGGAGAAGGCTCAAGAGGTTTTCCAGGAGATGCTTTCGCATAATCCCTCCGATATTGATGCGAAGATATGTCTGACGCAAATACAATCTCCGTTTAACAAGATGACCGAACCAACTGCGAACAAGCAAGCCAAAGCAGCTAGGAGAAAAACCTTACGCGTACTCGGGCTTCCTGGCAAGCTAGTAAGGTTCAAGCAATTTTTTGCCATCTACACGAGACGTAACATTTGGACGATTATTTTTCTCCTTCTGCTCCATTACGCTATGTTTGCTGTTGTATCCATGAAGCTGGAGATGACTTCGGAGCAGATATTTGACTCCTTGGTCAATAAATATAAGCCTGTCCCAATTGAGACGATGGACGAGTTGAAACAAACGCCTCTTGGCTACCAGGTGCAATTTACATTGACCAAAGCTTCTTATATCAATATGCTCCGCGTCTATGACAAAGAGAAGCATCCCGAGCCAAAAGCCGAGTTCATTCCTGCTGCCAAAGCCGAAGAGCGAGATCTGTTAAACTCTGACACCGGTTATGTAAATGTGGGTTATCTGGATCAACAAGCGATCATTGTCATTACGGACTACGATCATGCCAAAGAAATTCATGACAAACATTCCATTACGATGCGAGGAACGCTCAAGGCGATACCGGATGGTGAGATGTTACCTGTCATTGTGAATGCTTTGGACAAACGCAAGCATCCTCACAATGCAGTTCTCGTGACCAATATGTATATCAATGCCAAGCCTGATTTAGAAGAAAAAGGATGGACGGGATCATGGCTTCTGGGCATTCTCGCAATCATCTCCATGCTGTATTACATCCGCATCATTCGTGAGATTCCCAAAACTCGCAAAGCATTGACATTCCACTAAAGGAGGCAGAGAGGAATTCCATGACAAAAGAAGCAGAAAACGAAAAAGAGATCGACCCAAAATTAAGCCGCTACTTGCATGCTCTCTCCTCTGTTTGCTTAAATCAGAAGCAACTCGCGTATTATTTGGCCATCCACGAATACAACCGCCTGCGCGATACGTTTTTGCGGCTTCGAATTGATAACAGATGGGACACGGGAGATGCCGCCAAAACGCAAGAGCGCTTGACTTGGTTTTTGGAACATGGGCGAAGAGCTGAATTTGATCAGCATCGCCACGTATTATCTGCACTCAGCGCTGCCAATCGTTCCAACTACATCGAGTCCTTAAAAAAAGGCGACACAGAGTCAGCCCGGCAGTTGATCGTATACTCGTATATGAACAGACTCCCACATGCCGGCATTGCCGCCTTTGATTACGCCTGGTATCTCATTATTTGCAAAGCAGGCGCCCAGCAGTCCTATCTTCCCAAAGCGGATGCCGTAGAAAGCATGCTAGACGTAGCCAAGCGAATCCAACTCGCTTATTCGAGCTGGGAAGAGTATTTATTTGCGTATGCATGTGGCAATCTTTACGACGAAGCAGGTGCGTCCAAAAATACGAGTAAAGCAACCGAAGCTCATATTTTGAAGCTCCTGACGGGTAAGTACAGTCCGATCCATGAATTTGACTGGAAATTTGATCTCACACCTTACCTGCCCTCACCCAATTAATCTCTCTGTAAAGGCAGGTTAATAGAAAGAAACTGGGGCTAGACACCGCTTTGCTGCCCCAGTAAGCTGGCTTCGCTCGCCGATGTGTTGCCTGTCTTGGCAGTTTAATGGAATAGTTGCAGCGATCTTGGTAACTTTGATGAACCACGGAGAGGAGTAATGAAAATTGGTGAGTTTTGGTACTCTTATTACCTTTGTATTTGTTTCGCTTGGTATGGTCTGTTCTCCTGGTCCTAACATGATTTACCTCATTTCTCGTACGATTTCGCAAGGTCGCACAGCCGGAGTCATCTCGCTTCTTGGTGTTATACTTGGATTCGTAATTTACATGATTGCAACCATGTTCGGTCTCTCGGCTCTTTTCATAACGGTTCCGTTCGTTTACGAATCAGTCAAGTGGGCCGGGGCTGTCTACCTGCTCTGGCTCGCTTGGAATGCGGTCAAACCAGGTGCTTCCTCCATTCTCAAGCCTGATACTCTTCCTATTGAACCGCCGAAAAAGTTATTTTTGATGGGATTGATCACAAATCTACTGAACCCCAAAATTGCTATCTTGTATGTTTCACTCTTACCGCAGTTTGTAGATCCTGCGCGGGGATCGGTGCTCCTGCAAAGTGCTACGTTAGGTCTAACACAAATAGCTGTCAGCTTTACCATTAACCTGCTTATTGTTCTTGTAGCGAGCAGAGTTGCTCTGTGGTTTGGTACACGCCCAACATGGCTACGGGTGCAACGCTGGCTAATGGCAAGCGTCTTGACAGGTCTTGCTGCGAGTCTTGCTTTTGATCGCAGATAGATCGTTCAATAAAAAACAGCGACCAGTCTAAGACTTTATTTTCAGGTCTTAGGTGGCCGCTGTTGTATTCTTCTTACGCCTTTTCCGCTATGTCCTTCACCATATGGCTCAATTTATGCCCGCTTACGATCACTGTCCCATCCTCACGATAGCCGAGCGATTCATACAGCTTGCGCGCACGTGGTTTTTCCTCGTCTACGAGCAAAGCGATTCGGTCATGCCCGCGCTGAATCGCTTCTTTTTCAAAGGCATCCAGCAGAAGTGATCCGATCCCCTTCCCTCTGCATGAGGAATCAACCGCGACAGAATCCAAATAGAATTCGTCATCCTTTGCTTCTTTTACAAGCGTAATCGTCTCGCCAGTCAAACGTTGGACATGCTCAACGAATGGGCGATCGAGTGCCTCTGTTTGGCTTCCATGATAAAAGAGCGCAAGTCCTACCGGTACATCTCCATCCATGGCAATCACCGCGTTTTCGTAGCTGAGTCGGTTATTTTCCTTCGCAAAAAACTCCTCCATCATGCGAATCGCATCCGCTTCCTCCGTTGCACCTGTCAACGTATGGGCGATATCTCCAATGGCATCATAAATTAATGGCGCAGCAAAAGCTGCATCTGTGGGTTCCGCTTTGCGTATCATGTGTTTCCTCCTTGCGTTTCGAGCATTCGCACGACACGGCTCTTTATCTTTTCTTGGTCTATCATGCACACTTTCATTGTGTCACAATCTGCCAATCTGATCGAGCTTTCCCGATGATCGTTCACAGATCAGCAACAATGAAACCGCTCTCATTTCCCAAGAGCGGTTTCACCTTCTTTGCATCGACTTTCCTATCCTATCATTTTTTCAATCGTCAGTTTACGATCATGCCGCAAATCGAGGAATTCACCCATTCTTCTTACCAACGGACGCATTGGCTCATCCTGATGGATAAGAATCACTTCGACTTCTTCCCCGCTACTCAACCTCGCCTTCGCGCCTACGTACAGCAAGGCAATGTAGCGGACAAACTGTGCAACAATCTCAACGTTCAACGTCCCGTTACAGGCTTCCTTCCACAGGAGCTGTGCCGCCTCGAATGGGGACGTCCTCCCTTTGTACACCCGATCAGAACAGATCGCATCAAACATGTCGGCAACGGCGAGCACCTGACATTCGATCGGAATGCTATCGCCTTTTCTTTGCTCCGGATAGCCAGACCCATCGAGTCGCTCGTGATGCAGCAAGGCACACAATGCCAACAGCTCAGACCCACCCTTCATCTCACGGATCATTTCATAGCCGTAAATGGTATGCTTCTTCATGATCGCAAATTCTTCTTCACTTAGCTTGCCTGGCTTAAGTAATATTTCTTTTGGTACTCTCATTTTTCCAATGTCATGCAAAAATCCGGCTGTCCCCATGAATGATATTCGCTCTTCATCCCATTTCATCAAGCGAGCAATGAGCGAACAGAGAATGCCTACATTTAATGAATGTCGGTATGTATAGCTATCTGCCCCTTCCAGTACGTACAAGTTCCGGAACAAACCCAAATGCTTCGTCGATTTTTCTGATACATCAAAAAAGATGTTGGAAAAATGATCGAGACTCGGTGTCCCGCCAACTGTCAGTTCATCGAAGAGTAGTCTCGTTTTGTCGAGGGCTTGTACATAAGCAGCAACGGTCTCAGAATCTGCCTCTAGTTGGAATAGTTGAGAAGTTACTTCCTCACCGGTTCCCTCCGTAAGACTCTGTATAATGTCAACCTCACGGACTCGTTGCTTTTGCAATAGGATCACATGGGCCGGCGTGATCGTCGTGTTTTGTCCCAGCAGCAAAATTCCTTGTTCGGTGTACAAATCAGCCGCTAAAACTTGTCCAATCAGTGAGAGATCAACAGGTGCCAAAGGCATACAATCAACCTTTCCAGTCTCCGTCTTTTTAGAGGTTGTTCAAAAAGGCGACTTTTTGAACTCACACTTTTACTCAAATTATAGAAAGGAAGAGGGTGAGTTACAATCTTTTTTTCGACCATTCATAACTTTGCTGGACAACGGTACATTTCACTATTCGCATACATATGATATCAAGCAAATGTCAGTGGTTTTATCAAGGAGGGACGAACGTCTCATGACGACGCTGTACATCACACCAAAAGCGTGGAAACAGATTGAGCAGGCCGTACGAAAAAAACCCTCGCTGGAAACAGGAGGGGTGATGATGGGATACCCACTTGGTGAGGATAGATGGGTCGTTACGTATGCAAGTGAACCAGGCCCAAATGCGATTCACCAGCCACATTCTATTTTTTTCGATGACACGCATCTCAATAAGCTCGTCCGCAAATTAAGCACACATCGACAATGGAAATACATTGGTGATTGGCATAGCCATACGGTAAAACGCCTATCTCCCAGCAAAGGTGATAAGCGAACCATTTGGGCAAAAGCGTCGCAATCCATGTACATGTCCTCCTCTCCCCTCATGCTGATCGTCGGGCTAGGTAAAAACAATCAAATTAACGCAAGAGGATTCATCCTCGGAAATACTCTTCGCGAGGTTGGGAAGATTGAGCTGTATGATCGGCAAGCCCAGCGACAGCTCGGTGAAAAAGCTCCATAGCCTGGTTTTTTCCCCAGCTCGGCTGATTTTCTGCCACGACACAAATGGCGTAACGCGGATCTTCTAGCGGAGCGTACCCGAGAAACCACAGATGGTTGTTTCCATTCGCATCCCCGATTTGCGCAGTCCCGCTTTTACCTGCCACCTGCCAAGCGGCATTCATGAGCATCTGTCCTGTTCCCTCTGTGACGACTTTACGCATCATTTTTCGCAATTTATTGGCTGTGACGTAGTCAATTCCGTCCAAAGAGAGCTCCTGCTCGGGGAATGTGTGGAACGACTGACCATTTCGGTATGCGATCTCTTTTACCAGCCGTACCTGAGAGCTTTGACCGCCACGCAAAATCGTTACCATCATGTTGGCTGCTTGCAAGGGGGTAATACGTACATCCCGCTGACCAATGGCGCTTTGAATCAGGACGCCTTCATCGTCGCGGGATATACCCTCTGCAAAGACTCTCCCCGGCTCTTCGCCATCCAGCTGCTTAAAGTTTTTGAGTTTATACAGATGAGGGGTAACATGCCCTACTTGAGTGGTCAAGCCTAGCTTTTTTGCATATTCCTCCAACTTTTCTCCACCCACCAGCTTGGCGATATGGGCAATCGCAATATTGCAGGATTGGGCATACGCTTCTTCCAGCGTCACACTGCCGTGACCTTCTTTTTTCCAGCAGGAGAAATGGTACTTCCCGTACTCCCCCGTGCATGTGAAACGGTCAATTGGTGAAACCATTCCTTCCGCCAAAGCGGCTGCCGCTACCACTGTTTTATAGACAGAACCAGGCGGGAGTTGTTTGAATGCGCGATTCTTCCAGTCGCTGATGTTTCCTGCAACATTCGTTTGATCATAGGTAGGGCGGCTCACAGCTGCAAGAACATCGGCTGTTTGTACGTCCAAAACGACGATACTGCCCTCTTTTAATCCTACTTGATCGGCTGCTGACTCCATACTTCTCTGGATTGCTGCATCCAAGGTAGTCGTTAATGAAAGCGGATAGTATTGATTCGACTGCTTCGTATAGCGAATATCCAGCCCTCGGAGCGGTTGTCCGTGCCCATCTACATAATAGGACAAGACAGACGGCTCTACTCCCTGTAAAAACCGGTCAAAGCTTCGCTCCAAACCCGATGCCCCCAGCGTGCTCTCGGCATTCATTTTGCCGCTTGTCCATTCATCTGGATACAGCTTTTGCACCATGTCAGGATTTTTATGGATAAAACCAATCAGATGCTTGGCTACTTCATCAGCGCGATATCGCTCTGTCACCGCCAATGCCACAACTCCTGGGATGGCAAGTGCATTGATTTCATCAGCCTGCCGCTCGGTGAGCATCACCAGCTTGCCTGACTCCTCTCGCATGAGCAGTGGTACTTTTGCCTTTTCCATGGTCTCCGACAGCCGTTCCTTGGATTCTCCGGTTATTTGAGCCAATTGCTGCAAGCCATCTGTTCCTTGCAGCCTCCCACGCGCCAATGGGAACAAAATCAAGGCGAGATGCTCTTCTCCGGTAAAGGCGTACCCACTTCGATCCACGATATCGCCACGCCCGCTATGCAGCACGATGCTTTGCTGTCTTTGCTTTACTGCTGCCTTTACCAAATCAACGCCATGCCGAGAAAACCGATGGGGCGATCCGAGTTGAATCCACCACAATCGCATGACCAAACCGAGCCATAACAACGACATGGACAACAATACAAGAAAGTGACGTCTTTTGATTCGTCGATCCAGCTGCATCGAATTCCCTCCCTGGCTTTTTTCACCAGTATTGCCGGAATGTACGCGACAGAAACAACGAACAAAGAAAAAAGCACACCGTATGTCACGGTGCACTTTTAGGTATTTAAGATTGATTGGCGAACTGTTGCTTCTCCAATAAAATATTGCTGATCTTCGTGGATAACAGATCCAATGCTACTCGGTTGTAGCCGCCCTCTGGCATGATGACATCTGCATATCGCTTGGTCGGCTCAATAAACTGCAAATGCATCGGTCGAACGACGGTTAGGTACTGTGTCACGACAGAATCGAGGGAACGACCGCGCTCTTCGATGTCACGTACGATTCGGCGTACAATACGCACATCCGCATCGGTATCAACGAATACCTTAATATCCATCAAATCACGAATTCGCTCATCCTCCAGAATCAGCATTCCTTCCAGAATGATGACATCCTTCGGGTCGACCTGGATCTGCTCTGGCTTACGGTTATGCTCCTTGAAGTCGTAGATCGGTTTTTGGATCGCCTTTCCTTGCATCAGCTCTTGCAAATGCGTAAGCAACAAATCGTTGTCAAAAGCGAAGGGATGGTCGTAGTTAGTCAACGCCCGCTCTTCTGGGCTCAAATGGCTTTGATCCTTGTAGTAGGAGTCCTGCTCAATCATCGTTACACTATCATTTTGGAACTGGCGGTACAGCTCCTTTGCTACAGTCGTTTTTCCAGAACCACTGCCTCCCGCTACCCCAATCAATACGGGGTTACCCATGCTTCATGTCCCCTTCCTCATGATGCTTTACACCGTTTACGACCCTATGTTTTTACTCTTTTTCATACTGATGGCCAGCCCGTCTCCGACTGGAATAAATGTCGTTTCTAAATCAGGACGCTCCATCAGATGCGAATTATAAGAAAGCAGCTTGTCCACCATCGGACGCTGGCGCTTGCCCGCTTCTTCTGGGGTCGCCACCAGTCCTCGGAACAGGACATTGTCGCTGATTACCAAACCGCCTTCGCGGAGAAGCGGTAGATACAAATCGAGGAATACTCGATACTGACCTTTAGCCGCATCGATAAACAAGCAGTCAAATTGATATGACTCCGGCAACCCTAAAGTGGCGTCACGTGAGAGTATTTCCACACGATCTGCACATCCTGCTTCTTTTATATTTTCCCGTGCTCTCGCCAATCGATCTTCATCTATGTCCATCGTGACAATTCGCGCTTCCGGCGCAGCTTCTGCAAGCCAAATGGTGGAATAGCCAATTGCCGTACCCACTTCCAGAATCGCTTTGGGACGATGCAGCAATAACAACATCCGCATGACTTGAGCGGACGGGAGCTGCACAATCGGAATGTTTTCCTCTGCCGCCTCCTGCTCCAGTCGCTTGAGCAGCGGAGAACGCTCGGGTACCAGGCTTGACACGTAGTCGTCAATTGCCGGATTGGTAATCATGATTTCACTCCTCTTTCGTTACAACCGAATTATTATAGCACACCTTGAGAAAGCTTGGCTACGTCAAGCGCTGTTGATCGCATGCAAAAAAAAAGAGGAAACTTGGTTAGTTTCCCCTGCTTTTCTTATCATTTGCTTCATGCTCTTGCAGTGTTTTGGAAAAGTAATGCTCGGCCGTTCCGTCTTTTTTCGTCACGTAGAAAAAGTAATCGTGTTTAGCTGGATTGACGACGGCTGCAAGCGAAGCTCTGCCTGGGTTGGCAATCGGCCCCGGTGGCAATCCAGGATTTGTGTATGTGTTGTACGGACTTTTTACTTTTAGGTCCTCGAAGGTCAAACGGTCTCGTTGTTTGCCGAGAACAAACTGGACGGTAGCATCAGCCTGCAACGGCCACTTATCGCGAATCCGATTATAGTACACGCCTGCTACAAGTGGGCGCTCCTTGTCTACTGTTACTTCACGCTCAACGATCGATGCGAGATTAACCGCCTTATCCAGTGTTAAATCGTGCTGCTTCAACTGCTCTGTCCACTCTGGCTTCCATTCCTTTTGGAATTGAGCCAGCATACGCGAGACGACATCATGTGCTGTAGCATCTTTGTCCACCTCATACGTTTCCGGGAACAGATATCCTTCCAGACGGTGTTTTCGGTCTGCATGCTTCGGTATGGCTGCGACAAAAGGATAGTCGGGGAATGCACCTTCATTTACTTCTTTTAAGAATGCCGCCTTCTCTACAATGCCTTCTTTATCGAGATGATCTGCGATCTGTTCAACATTCCAGCCTTCTGGGATCGTAAATCGGTTCGCATTGATCACCGTGTTTCCTTCCACCATAGCAGTTAGTATCTCATCAATGGCTTGACCAGTCGTAAATTGGTATTCTCCCGCCTTAAGATCAGGGGCCACGCCTTTATACTTCACGTAGTAATTAAATACATCGGCATTTCGGATCAGACCTTGTTCTTCCAGAAGTCGACCAATTTTTTGTACGGATGACCCGGACGGAATCGCCACGTTTTTCACCGTCTGTTCACCTGCAACGGGTTGTAATTGCTGGTACACGTACCACGCTGCTCCCCCCGCAGCCAAAATGATCAACAACAACAAGGCAACCAGCCACATCACAATTCGTCCGCCGCGTCTGCGTCGATGCGCCAGAGGGCGGCCGGGGTTAAAATCAGGCTTCGCTGACATTGGTTTCAAGCTAGAAATCCTCCCTTTAGGGTCTCTTTATCTCCATCCCATCCATTATACAAGAGGCTTATCCAACTGTCACTTCATGGATGATTTTGGCGAAAAAAGTCATAAAAAAAGAGCCCGCCAGTTGCGGACCCTTTTCTCACGAATCTATTAAATTCCGTCTTTCTCCAAATCGGCAATCAACGTTTCGAAGGTAGCTTCTACTTGCTCCCACTCTTCATCATCTTCGATTGGCATGAGCATGTCTGTACCATCATAACGCAGGAAGTGAACCTCGTACTCTTCTTCCTCTTCCTGATCTACTGGTACGAGCACCAAATAGCTGCGGTCTTCAATGTCAAAAATGTACATGATACGAAAATCTCGCGGTTCCTCGGTACCTTCTTCCGTCAGCGCGATCACATCGCCCACTTCGAACTCTTCCATCATCTCTTCACTCATTGTGGTCACCTCGATTTCGCGTCCAAATATCCTTGGAGGATTAAAGTGGCCGCCATTTTATCTATCACTGTCTTTCGCTTTTGACGGCTGACATCAGCAGAGATCAGCATACGCTCTGCCGCCATGGTCGTCAAGCGTTCGTCCCACATGTGGACAGGAAGAGACGTGCGTTCCTCCAAAAGCTTGCCAAATGCTTGACACATTTCAGCACGCGGGCCAATGGTTCCGTTCATGTTTTTGGGCAAACCAACAACGAAAGCCCCAACTTGATACTGCGAAACTAATTCGCTCAGGCGAGCAAAATCCTTTTCCTTGGATTGTCGCTTGATGGTCTCTACTCCTTGCGCAGTCCATCCCAGCTCATCGCTGACAGCCACTCCAATCGTCTTGTCGCCTACATCCAAACCCATCAATCGTGTCATCGTTAAGGTCTACTTGCGCTCTGACAAGTAAACGGTCACCAACTCTTCTATGATTTTGTCCCGTTCCAATTTGCCGATCAGGCTCCGCGCGTTGTTGTGGCGTGGGATAAACGCCGGGTCGCCAGAAAGCAAGTAACCGACGATCTGGGTGATCGGGTTGTATCCTTTTTCCTGCAGGGCTTTGTACACCTCTGTCAATGTTTCTTGCACATCCGCCGCATTCGCTTCCTTGGGCACCGTGAATTTCATGGTATTATCCAACGAACTCACAATCAACACCTCGATTTCCTTTGAGACTCTTTTAGTTTTATACTCTTTTTTGTATTCGACTCGGATTTCGTTTACTCCTGTCGATTATACAAATTTCTCGTGCAATCGCACTATTTCCCTACTGCTTGACTCTTCACGAAGTCAACCACTGCATCCAGTGCTTCTTGCAGCTTGGATGGGTCCTTACCGCCGGCTTGTGCCATATCAGGACGTCCACCACCGCCGCCACCGCAACGAGTTGCGACTTCCTTGATGATCTTGCCAGCGTGAATGCCTTGATCCATGAGATCTTTGGTTACACCTGCAACGAGGTTCACCTTGTCGCCATCGACTGCACCCAACACAATGACAGCGGAGCCGAGTTTGTTTTTCAGCTCATCTACCATGCCGCGCAGGTTGTCCATATCGACAGCGGAAACACGTGCAGCGAGTACATTCATGCCGTCTACTTGTTGGAGTTTATCCGTCAACGACGCTGCCTCGATGTTCCCCAGTTTTGCACGCAGGGACTCGTTTTCGCGCTGTACTTCTTTCAATTGTTGTTGCAGACCTTCTACACGTGCAGGTGCTTCTGCCAGTACTGGTGCTTTGAGTGCTTGCGCCACTTCTTTGAGTGTAGTGAACTGCTGGTTCAAGAACTGATAAGCGCCGCGTCCTGTTACTGCTTCGATCCGGCGTGTACCTGCGCCGATACCGCTCTCGCTAACCAGCTTGAACAGACCGATTTCTGCGGTATTGTTCACATGGCATCCACCGCACAGCTCCAAGCTGTATTCGCCCACTTTTACAACGCGTACAACGTCGCCGTATTTTTCACCGAACAACGCCATCGCGCCCATCGCTTTTGCCTCAGCCAATGATTTGTTGGAGATCTCGACACTCAGGTTTGCCCACACTTTTTCATTCACGATCGCTTCGATACGCTCCAGCTCTTCTGGAGTAATGGAGCTAATGTGCGTGAAGTCAAAACGGAGACGCTCTGGTGCTACCAAGGAACCTGCCTGATTGACATGCGTTCCCAAGACATCCTTGAGTGCTTGATGCAGCAAGTGAGTCGCTGTATGGTTTTGTGTGATAGCCAGACGTGCTTCACGGTTCACTTCCGCGCGAACCTCATCGCCTTTGCGCAGGGTACCTGCTTCGACGATGACGGAATGTACATTTTGACCCATTGGTCCTTTTTGTACATCTGTCACACGTGCTTTCACGATATCAGAAATCAGGAAACCTTCGTCATTGATCTGACCGCCGCTTTCTGCATAGAAAGGAGTTTGGCTCAGAACGAGTTGTACGGTTTGACCTTCTTCTGCTTCTTCTACCAGCTGGTTGTCCAAAATAATCGCTTCAACTTTACCTGTTGCTACCAATTCAGTATAACCAACAAATTGGCTCGTAACCGTCAAATCAGACAATGGACCACCTTGGATTTGCATGCTGTCTACATCTTGACGTGCTGCACGTGCACGCTCACGCTGTTCTTCCATCGCTTGATCAAAGCCATCGCGATCGACAGTCAGCCCTTGCTCGTCAGCAAAGTCTTCTGTTAAATCAACAGGGAATCCATACGTATCGTACATTTTGAACACATCTTGACCAGACAGTTGTGTCTTTCCGCTTTCTTTTGCTGCCTTCACCATGTCAGACAGGATCGCCAGACCGTCGTTCAGTGTCTCGTGGAAACGCTCTTCCTCGGCACGAATAACTTTTTCGATAAACACACGCTTTTGGACAACCTCTGGGTAGAATTCGCCCATCATCGTGCCTACTGTCTCAGTCAAGCTGTACAGGAATGGCTTCTCTACGCCCAGCTTTTTCCCCATACGTACGGCACGGCGAAGCAGACGGCGAATGACGTAGCCACGTCCTTCATTGGATGGAAGCGCCCCGTCACCGATCGCAAACACAACCGTACGTGCATGGTCAGCGATTACCTTCAAGGCTACATCCATCTCAGGGCTTGTTTTATATTTCACACCGGAGATTTCCGTGGTCTTTTCGATCAGCGGGAACAGCAAGTCTGTCTCAAAGTTGTTGTCTACGCCTTGGATGACAGACGCCATGCGCTCAAGACCCATCCCCGTATCAATGTTCTTCTTAGGCAGCGGCGTGTAGGTACCGTCTGGATTGTGGTTGAACTGGGAGAATACCAGGTTCCATACTTCCAGGTAACGCTCATTCTCCCCACCTGGGTACAGCTCAGGGTCGCTCGGGTCGTTTCCAAATGCTTCTCCACGGTCATAGAAAATCTCCGTGTTCGGTCCGCTCGGGCCCTCTCCGATATCCCAGAAGTTGCCCTCCAGTCGGATGATTCGCTCTTCTGGAACACCGATTTTCTTGCTCCACAGCTCAAATGCTTCTTCGTCCTCTGGGTGAATGGTAACGGAAAGCAATTCTGGATCAAAGCTCATCCATTTTGGGCTCGTCAAAAACTCCCATGCCCATTCAATCGCTTCTTCCTTGAAGTACTCGCCAATAGAGAAGTTACCCAGCATTTCGAAAAAGGTATGGTGGCGAGCAGTACGTCCCACATTTTCAATATCGTTGGTACGAATAGACTTTTGTGAGTTCGTGATGCGCGGGTTGTCCGGGATGATTCGGCCGTCAAAATATTTCTTGAGAGTCGCTACACCGCTGTTGATCCACAGAAGGGAAGGATCGTCGATTGGAACCAATGGAGCGCTAGGCTCAATGCGATGTCCTTTTTCTACAAAAAAGTCGAGGAACATCTGGCGGATTTGATTGCCTGTCAGTTTCTTCATCTACATTCTCCTCATCTAAAAATAAAAAAAGCCCCCATCCCCTCAGGGACGAGAACTGATTTTCTCGCGGTACCACCCTGCTTACAGGCTCGCTACACGTATCTGAGCCAAGGCCTGTCGCTTAAGTGGCGTCTAACGGTGCCAAGCCGCCGGGTTTTGCCCGGTCTTAGGAGTAGCCTTCTGCTGCTCTTCTTTTGGTCGCCCTCTCAACCATGGAGCGCCCTCTCTGTAAAAGGTCTGCAACATACTCGTTCCCTCATTGATTTCACATAAATCACTTTGTCCATATTATAAATATTTTACCTGATCACTGTCAACTTTCATGCATCATGACAGCGATTCGGCTGACGATCACTTTGCAAACGGCAAGAATCGGGACAGCAACGATTAGCCCGATGATGCCCCCTACAGTCTCCCCTACTAGCAGGGCCAAGATAATGAGAAGCGGGTGCAAATGCAACGAACGACCAACGATGTTCGGGGACAAAATGTTCCCTTCCACGATTTGAATGATGAGATTGACAACGAGAACGAGTAGTAGTGTCTTGGTTGAAATCGTAATGGCGATCACAACTGCCGGGGCCGCCCCAATCAATGGTCCGATGTACGGAATGATGTTGGTGAGACATACGAATGCAGCCAGTACAAAAGGATACGGCATGCCGATCCACCAGTAGCCCAGATTTGCAAAAACACCTACGATCAGGGCGACAATCATTTGTCCATGTATGTATTTGCCCAAGGATTCATTAATATCCCGAAGGACGATCAGTACTTGCTTCCGGTAAGCCTTTGGAACAATCGACATCCCCGTCTCATGCAATTGCTTCATATCCTTCAAAAAGTAAAAAGCGATAAATGGTACGATAGCAAAAGCAAACAGCTTTCCCATCGAATGACGAGCATTATCCACGATTTTCGATACGGAATGAGACATTCCCTCATTCGACTGGATGATCACCCGGTCCACACCCTTCGAGATGCTATCCGGCAAGAAATACTTTCGTGCCTCCCACTCACTCATCCATGTATAGTACCAATCCATCAGGCGGGGAATATCGTCTGACAGCTCCACCAATTGTTTCGTAAAAACAGGGATGGCGTTAATGATCGCAATGGTAATCACCAATACAAATGATCCATATATGAGCAGCACTGCCATTAAGCGCGGAACCCTTCTTTTTTCTAGCAATTGCACGACCGGATGGAGCAAGTAAGCGATAACGAGTCCCAATATGACGGGAACGAGCACTTCCTTCATGAGCGAAAACAACTGTGAAAGGACTGGTCGGAGCAGCCAAAGCAGATTGCCGATGACCAAAAGTGCGATGAGCCAAACAGCAGCAGCAAATAGACGACTTCGCCGAAGTTCATCCACCTTCCCCAACTCCTCTCTATTTGCATACATCTTTTTTAGCTTGTCTCATTCACATTAATTTCATGTAACCTATTGACACACAATTTCGTGTTCAGTAGTATGTAATTACAAGAGGATATCTCCAAAGGGGAGTAGCTTTTTCGCAACATAGTCGTCATTACGGGATTTTTCCCCGGCTATGTTGGCAACATTTTCGTAAATGTTGTAAGCAAGACCTTTGCCGACCAGGTAAAAGGTCTATTTTTGTATTTTAAACGACCTTTTCCTGTCCCGGGAAAGGTCGTTTTCTTTTTCGCCCCTTTACACACACTACAGGAGGTATCAAGAAAACGGCCAGCGGATTATTCGCTTCTAAAATGGATTAGGAGGAGGAGTAGAAATGGATTTATTGTTAAGCCCTGAGTTTTGGACTGCATTACTCTCTATCGTTATCATCGATCTCGTGCTGGCCGGGGACAATGCCCTCGTCATCGGGATGGCGGCTCGTAACCTGCCTGCTCATCAGCAAAAGCAAGCTATCATCTGGGGAACGGTTGGTGCAATTGTCATTCGTGCATTGGCGACACTCGCTGTCGTTTGGTTACTGAAAATTCCTGGTCTGCTGCTTGTAGGTGGTTTGATTCTCATTTGGATCGCCCTCAAGTTGCTGGTTCAAGATAATGGTCATGAGAATATGAAGGCAAGCGGAACACTTGGAGCAGCGATTTGGACGATTATCGTAGCCGACACGGTAATGGGCTTGGATAACGTTATCGCGGTTGCTGGTGCAGCACATGGTGATTTCCTTCTGGTAGTTATCGGTTTGATCATCAGTGTTCCGATCATGGTTTGGGGTAGCACATTGATCTTGAAGCTGATCGAGAAATATCCGATCGTTATTTATATCGGTTCTGCCGTATTGGCGTATACCGCTGCGAACATGGTAACGAGCGAGAAGTTCCTCACACCATTCTTTGCCGCTTACCCTTGGGTAAAATGGTTATTCATCGTAGCTGTTGTGGTTGGTGTCCTGTTGATCGGACGCATGAAAAGCCAACAGCAAAAACGTTTGGCAGAACAATCTTAATGCAAAGCAAGACTCCGTCGTTTTACGCGACGGAGCTTTTTCATGTATGGCGATGTAAAAAAAGCACCCGAACACAGTGTATGTTCGGGTGTTTATTTACGTTCCAATTCACATTTTGTTAACGAGTCACGGCACGCATCAGCTTGCGACCTGATTTCCACATACGCGTTACATCACGCATGGAGAAGGGCAACTGATTCCAATTCAATGAAAACCGACTGCGACGTCGCGGAGCCATCCAATAGCCAATGATCGCCACAATTCCGCTTGTGGCCAGAACCCGCAACAGGCCTCGAATGAACAAGCGTGCCACCTCCATTGGTTTTGCCGCTCAAATCCACTACATATTCAAGTGAGCGGTTACTGTCTGATCCTCAATAAACAGATCGTTGAGCGAATGCAAAGATCCATCTTCCTCAACCTGGTAGACAGAAGCGATCTGCTCATTGGAAACGCTCATTTCTATAAAGCAGTTCCAGCAATAGTATTGATTGGTTCCAATCTTTCCTACGTCTTTGGAACTGCAATTCGGGCATATGACACGCATCACGCTTTTCCTCCCTTTCACGCCTGGCCACGAACTAGTCCGGCACGATCAGGTTTTCTTCCCCGACGATAACGGATGCTGGTGCAGGGAGGCGCTTTCGTCCTTCCGTAATATCTGCAAGCCAGCCATTCGATAGTTCGTACCCTACAAGTTTCTCCCAGTTGGCTGAAAAGTAAACGTCTTCCAGCCTCCCCAAACACTCTCCGGATGCGGTAATCACCGCTTTTCCTTTTAACTTCGTCTTTCCCGTCACAATGCCGACAGGCTCTAGTCCGGCGAGATGAGGTAAGGGCGTGATCGCGTCTTTTCCCGATACGGTAAGGCAGGACTCCCCAACCGCATGAATATGTTCGGTAGGAATATAGGTACCTGATTGGAACCAGCCCTGTTCGCTCAGCAAGACTCCTCGTACATGCCAAGTGGAGTCGCAAAGAATGTCGCGCACGGTTCCAATCGTTTCCCCTGTTTGAAGGCAAACAACTGGCAATCCGACTGCATCCATTGCCTTGCGCATGTGGGACATCCCCCTTCCGCCTTGTTAGTATCAGGCGAAAAGGACACGTCCATTCGGCGCAAATGGTTCCAACTTCACTCTTGCTTTAGCCGTTCCTCCAGGTAACTGTACCGTACTCCCTCCTCATCAGACTCTACTGCAGCGCGGAACGCATCCGGCTCTCCACACATGATGAGGAATGATTTGCTCCGGGTAATCCCGGTATAGACCAGCTTACGTCTGAGCATACGGTAGTAGCTTTTGACAAACGGCATGATCACAATCGGAAATTCGCTGCCTTGAGACTTATGAACCGAGCAGCAGTAGGCAAGCGTCAGCTGATGATAATCCGAACGCTTGTACACCACTTCCCTGTTATCAAAGGCAGCGACCAGCATCTCCTGGTTCTCCGCATTTTCATTCGGGAAAAAGATGGCGACGATCTCACCCATGTCACCGTTAAACACCTGTTCTTCAGCATTGTTCACCAATTGCAGAACCTTGTCTCCTGTACGGAAAGTCGTCTCACCGAAAGTAACTTCACGCTTTTGCGGCGTTTTCGGATTAAACAGCTCCTGCAATTCTTCATTCAACCGGTTCACACCGGCATTACCTTTATAGATAGGGGCTAATACCTGAACATCTTTTGCCGTATACCCTTTTTTTACGGCTCCGAAGCAAATTTGTTTCACTGCTTCCGGAACTTCTTGTGGCAAACTTGTGAAGAATCGCCGATCCGGGGTGGTGTGAAGCAAATCTGCCGGTACATTCCCCTTGCGTACATCATGGGCCAACCGAATAATGGTTGATTCTTCTGCTTGCCGATAAATTTCTGTCAGCTGTACCAAAGGTAGCAATCCAGATCGAATCATATCCAATAGGACGTTGCCTGGTCCTACGGAAGGTAACTGATCAGGGTCACCTACCATGATGATCTGCATGTCATCTGGAACCGCACGAAACAATTGATTGGCGAGCCAGATATCAACCATGGACATTTCATCCACAATTAATAGCCGGCCACGGATTGGGTGCTCCGCATCATGCTCGAAGCTCTCTCCTTTGTAACCGAGTAAGCGATGGATAGTCATTGCAGGTAAACCCGTAGTCTCTGTCATACGTTTTGCAGCACGCCCAGTAGGAGCTACAAGTATGATCGGGAACGGATTTTCTTCGTTGTATTTTTTCAAGTCCAGAGACAATCCATGAAGCTGAGAAAAGACACGACAAATCCCTCGAATGACTGTCGTTTTCCCCGTCCCAGGCCCCCCTGTGAGAAGCATCAGACCTGCTTTGATCGCCTGTTCAATGGCATCACGCTGCGTCTGGGCATATGTAATCCCCAGCTCATCCTCGACCGCCCCTAACGCACGGTAAAATTCCGATGTCGGGAACGTACCAAATTCATCCCGCGCAGCGAAGTGACGCAGTCTTTTGGCAAGACCGAGTTCGGCAAAAAACAGTGAAGGCAAATACACCCGCTCATCTTCCCAGGCAATTTTACTGGACACAAACAGGGCTTCCACTGCCAGTCGAATATCGTCTCCAGAAAAAACGTGCCCGCCGCACTCTTCGAGAAGGCGCAGTGTTTTTTCACACAGCTCCTCCACAGGCAAATAAACATGTCCCTCTGAATACGAAGCCTCCTGCAACATAAAGAGAGCTGCCGCCTTCACACGTTCTTCTGAGGAAGCATCGATTCCAGTTGCTCGTGCAATGTCATCTGCCCGCTTAAAGCCGATTCCAACGACATCCTCAATCAACCGGTAAGGCTCTTCCTTCAGTACTGTCATCGTTTCCAGCTTATAGGTCTGATAAATACGCAGCGCCATGTTCACACCAATGCCGAAGTCGTACAAGAAAACCATGGCACTTTCCAAGGAACGATGCTCGACTACTGATTCATAGATTGTTTTGGCACGTTGTTCAGAAATGCCTGGTACCTCAGCCAATCGCTCCGGGAAGTCCGCGATAATCGACAGCGCATCTACCCCAAGCTGCTCGACAATTCGTTTGGCCATCTTTTTTCCGATCCCTTGAAACAAGCCACTGGCTAAGTATCGCTCAACCCCTGCCAATGTTTTCGGTGTTTCACGTTCATAGCGCTTTGCTACGTACTGCTGGCCAAAACGAGCGTGTGTCTTCCATTCCCCGTAAAAGGTGTACAGCTCATCTGGATGTGGCCGAGGAAAATTACCGACAATAATGACCTCCGATTCTTTAATCGATTCGGTAGTCTCTTCTATCTTTAGACGGATAACTCCGTACCAGGTTTCATCATTGTAAAAAATTTCTTGAGAAACAAATCCTCGAATGTAGGTTTCCGCAAACAGCGAGATTGACTGCTGCTCGTCCATCTAAACGCCTCCTGACATAAAAACCGTTCCAGAAAGGAAAAATCCACTTCTCTTGAAAGTGGATTTCTCATATGCTCGTCTTAAATTGTAAATCGTTTTACTTGTTCTGACAACTGCTCGGCCATTTTCGCAAGTGTTTCTGATGCTGCCGTCATTTCCTCGGATGTTGCAGACTGTTCTTCGGACGCTGCTGCCACTTCCTGTGTATCTCTGGCCGCTATTTCCGCAAGTCCAGCTATTTTTTCGGAGTGACTCACCAATTGGACTGTATCGCGATGAATCCCTTGGGCTGCATCGTTCATACGATGTACTTGCTGGCTGACGTCTTGAACGGCCACCAAGATTTGCTGGAAGCTGTCTCCTGCCTGAGCCACTCCTTCGCGTCCATCCTGTATAGCGACTGCAGTCGTTCCCATTGCCGTTACAGCAGTGAGAATATCTGTATGGATTGTATGAATCAAGCCTGCGATCTCTTCTGCAGCCTCACCCGATTGCTCAGCCAGCTTACGTACCTCCTGGGCAACAACCGCAAAGCCGCGTCCCTGTTCCCCCGCCCGTGCAGCTTCGATGGCGGCATTCAAAGCCAATAGATTCGTCTGGTTGGATATTTGACGAATGATCGTGATGATTCCCATGATTTGCTCGGATTGAGAGCCAAGCTCGCGGATAACCTGCTCCGTACTACGGGCATGATCCGTGATTTGATCCATTTCTTGTACGAGCTCTTGCAGCTTGCCTTCACCAATCTGTGCCAATTGATTCGCGTCTGTCGCATCAGCATTTACTTGAGAAGTCGAGGCTGCAATGAGTTGGATATCTCCACCGATGCGAGACAAAAAGCGTACTGTATCCGTCACCGTTTGTTTTTGTTGTTCGGAACCTGTAGCAATTTCCGAAGAAGCCATGGAAATCTGTTCGGAAGCACGTGCACTTTCTGTCGCACTCGCTGTTAATTCTTCCGAAGCTGCCGCTACCTGCTGGGCTACTCGCTGCACCGCGTTGACCATGCTGCGAAATACACCCATCATCTCATTGTACATCGACGATAATTCCCCAAGCTCGTCCCGGGAACGGACAGTCACTTGCGTGGTCAAATCTCCTGTCTCTGCACGCTTCATTGCCAATACCAGCTCTTTTAGTGGTCGTACCAGCTTGTTGACAATAAAAATGCCTGTGACCAGCGCTAAGGTGGCACTTATCAGGTTGAGGAGAAACATCATTGGACGACTGCTCTCAATCGTCGTCAGCAAATCATTCTCATAGCTGCCAATAGCTAGAATCCACCCGTTTGGTAGCTGCTTATACGCCGCCACTTTGGTAGAGCCGCCGAAGTCATATTCGATCCATCCGTTTTTTTGAGCGAGCATGACTTGCGTGAATTCTTCATTCGCCAAAGAGGTATTCTCGACTTTCGGGTCTGGATGAAAGATGGCAATTCCACTCGCATCCAAGATATAGGCGTAGCCAACCATGCCATTTGGCTTGTAATATTTTTCGGCCACCTCGCGTGTTATTTCATTAATTTTCTGTCTGTTCCCCTCATTAATCGTTGCATCTTGAGCGTATACAGCCAGCTCACGTGCCTTCATTTCCGTTATGTATTGCAAGTCAGATACAGCCAGCTTGTATAGCGCGCTGCGTGCATTTTCAAATTGGATATAGCCGACGACCATTAATGGAAGCATGGTTAGGATTAGTATCGTAAACACCAGTTTGTAGCGAATAGAGTAGCGTCTGGGCAACATGAAAGTCCTCTCCTTATCGGATGATCCGAATTGTATAGTTCTTCAGGATTAGTACCACAGCATCATTTTACCATCCTCTTCCACAATTCACCACAAACTCCAATAAGAAACCCGCTTTTACTCAAATGAAAAAACCGCTTGGCTTATCCAAACGGCTTTCATTCTACGTTATTCGCGTACCAAGCGCTTTACAATCCCAGCAATCACTGTAGCAGCTTGTCTCGCCTCTTCCACCGTATTCGTTATTCCAAAGCTGAAACGAATAGCTGAATGCAGAATCTTCTCGTCCACGTGCATCGCTTTCAGCACGTGTGACAGCTCTAATGATCCGGATGTACAAGCTGAGCCGCTCGCTGCTGCAATTTTGGCTATATCCAGATTCATCAGCATGGTTTCTGTATGTGCACCAGGGAATGACACATTGAAAATATGTGACAAAGCCTGCTCGCTATGTCCATTCAGGCAGAACGTAATTCCTGCTTCCTGCCAGACTGCGATCATCGCTGCTTTCATCTGCTCATACTTTTCAACCCGCTCCGTCATTTCCTCGCCAGCGACCTTTGTCGCTTCGGCAAACCCAACAATCCCGGCCAGGTTTTCCGTTCCCGCTCTGCGTTTGCGCTCTTGTGAACCGCCGTGCAAAATCGGGGAAAACGGGACCTTACGCGCTACATACAAAGCGCCGACTCCTTTTGGACCATTAATTTTATGAGCGGATACCGAGAGCATATCAACTGGGAGCTTCCGTGCATGGATAGGCAGTACACCAAAAGCCTGTACGGCATCCGTATGAAAAACAATCCCTTTTTCACGCAAGAAGGTACCGATTTCCTCGATTGGCTGGATCGTTCCTACTTCGTTGTTCCCGTACATAATGGACACCAGTACCGTATCCGGGCGAACCGCTTGTTTTAGGTCTTCCAAGCAGATCATGCCTGTCTGGTCAACAGGCAAGTACGTGACTTCAAATCCAGCCTGCTCCAAAAATTCACAAGCATGCAAGACTGCATGGTGCTCGATTTGCGAAGTAATGACGTGACGACCACGTTCGCGCTGTGCCATTGCTGCGCCGATGATTGCCATATTGTCCGCTTCTGTCCCGCCACTCGTAAAGATGAGCGATTGTGGATCAGCATCCATAAAGTCGGCAATCGTGTCTCTCGCATGCTCCAACGCTTTTCGCGCTTCGCGACCTGCACCATGGACACTGGATGGATTCCCGAATATTTGAGTCAAATAGGGAGTCATTGCAGCAACTACACGCGGATGTACCGGCGTAGTCGCTGCGTGGTCAAAATACATTAGATCTGACACTGCTGTCACCTTCTACCAACTTATATTCTAGATATAAAACATATAATTATCGGCAGGACCATCGTCTTCAAAGCTGATCAAGTCCTGAAGGGAAGTCGAATCCAGAACAGCAGAAATACTATCCCGAATACGCAGCCACAAAAAACGCTTAGCCGGGTCTTCTTCCTCTGCAAATTCCACAGGGCTGATCGGTCCTTCCAGCACGCGAATCACATCACCAGCAGAAATCTCATCCGGCTGCTTTGCCAGAACGTAACCGCCATATGCGCCACGAATACTTTTTACCAAACCCGCGTTACGCAGAGGTGCAATCAATTGCTCCAAGTAATGCTCGGACAAATCGTGTTTCTGGGCGATGCTCCGCAGTGAAGTCGGCCCTTCTCCGCAACGGTTGGCCAATTCCATCATGATCGTCAGCCCGTAACGTCCTTTCGTCGAAATCTTCACGTTAACAACTCTCCTCTTTGTATCGGTAATACGCGCCCGCCCCCTACATGTCTTCTGTATCGTGGGACACACTAACATCTTAGGGGGTGATATGCAGATGACAACGAACAAACGCTCGGAACGAGGTCCCAACCACCCGTCCGAAACCTTGTACGACCAACCCGCAGGCACGATTGCTCACAAAGCCCGTTACGGAGCGAGTGAGCAGAGCAAACAACCGAATGAAAACGGTGACTTGCCCAATAAACCAGGCGGAAACGTCCGCACGTAAATGTTAGCTCCCCCTATTATTCGGGGGAGTTTTTCCTTGGCAATCCACGTCCATCCATCTTCTGTCTTTCTTCCTGGAAACGGCGAATGTGACGCTCATAGCCGTGATCCTTTGGCTGGTAGAACGAGTAGTTTACACCGTCAGGCAGATACTGTTGAGGTACATACCCATATGGATAGTTATGCGGATACAGATATCCCTGACCGTGTCCCAGCTTCGCAGCTCCCTTATAAGCAGAATCTCGCAGATGAATCGGTACTTGCTTGTGACCATCCGTTCGGATACGATCCAACGCAGAATTAATTCCGTTGTAAGCGGCATTGCTTTTGGGGGCAGTTGCCAGGTACGTCGTCGCTTGTGCTAAAGGGATACGCCCTTCAGGCATCCCCACCAATTCTACCGCCTGAAAGCAGGACATCGCAACTGTGATCGCTTGCGGGTCTGCATTGCCGATGTCCTCTGAAGCCGAAATGACCAAACGGCGAGAAATGAACCGCGGATCTTCTCCGGCATCGATCATTCTCGCCAACCAGTAAAGAGCTGCGTCCGGATCAGAACCACGAATGGATTTAATAAAAGCGGAGATCGTGTCGTAATGGTTGTCCCCACTCTTATCGTAGCGTACAGCCCTGCGTTGAATGGATTCTACTGCGACGTCCAGCGTCACTGTAATTCGTCCATCCGCTCCTGGTTGCGTCGTTGTCACTGCCAGTTCCAATGCGTTCAGCAAACGTCTGGCATCCCCTTCCGCGTATTGAACCAAATGCTCTGCCGCTTCCGGTTCTACGCTGACAAATAGCTCCGCCAATCCGTTTTCTTCATCAGTAAGCGCCCGATCCATGACCTGCTTCAATTCCTCATGAGAAAGCGATTGAAGGGAAAACACTTGTGAACGCGACAAAAGCGCCGGATTCACCTCGAAAAAAGGATTCTCCGTCGTAGCGCCGATCAAAATGATCGTGCCTTCCTCCACATAAGGAAGAAGGGCGTCCTGTTGCGACTTATTAAAGCGGTGAATCTCGTCTACGAACAACGTTGTCCGCTGACTGTCCATGACGAGCCGCTCCTTTGCCGCATCTACCACTTTGCGGATGTCAGCAACACCGGCCGTAACGGCATTTAACTCGGAGAAATGCGTACGTGTGGTCCGGGCAATGACTTTTGCGAGCGTTGTTTTCCCTGTACCAGGAGGTCCGTAAAAAATGACAGAGGACACTTGATCTGCTTCAATCGCGCGTCGGAGCAGCTTTCCAGGAGCCAAAATATGCGATTGCCCGATTACATCTTGAATCGTTTGCGGCCGCATCCGTGCAGCCAATGGCTTCTGTTTGCCGCCACCCTGTTGGTCGTAGGCAAACGTGAATAAATCATCCATGTTCCACTATCCTTTTACAGGCTGCCACTCCAAAATATCTCTTGCCACTACACTGGCCAAAATTAAACCAGCCACAGAAGGCACGAAAGCATTGCTTGCTGGAGGCATCCGCACTTTGCTAATCGGTGAATTCGGGTTGGAAACGATCTGTTCGCGTACATCTACACGTACGGTTACGGGAATCTCACGGGAATATACCACTTTTACCCCTTTGTAGATACCGCTTTTCCGCAGCTCACGACGAATGACCTTTGCAATCGGATCATAACTCGTTTGGGAAATATCGGCAACCTCAAAACGGGTCGGATCCATTTTGTTGGCTGCACCCATGCTAGAAATAATAGGGATATTGCGACGCTTCGCTTCTTTAATTACATGGAGCTTCGCGGACATGGTGTCCATGGCATCCACGATGTAATCCAGTTCATGCTCAAACAGCGCATCCGCTGTTTCTTCATTGTAGAACATATTGAGAGTTACGACCTCGCACTCAGGATTGATCGTCGCAATGCGCTCCTTCATAAGCTCAGCCTTTTTTTGACCGACTGTGTTCAGCGTCGCATGGATTTGGCGGTTGATGTTCGTGATGTCTACTACATCCTTATCTACCAAAACGAGCTTGCCTACACCTGTACGCGCGAGTGCTTCTACTGTAAAGGAACCGACTCCGCCAATTCCTAATACAGCAACGCGGCTATTTTTCATTTTTTCCAAACCTTCGGGACCGAAGGCCAATTCACAACGAGAAAATTGATGAAGCATATTTCGTGTCACCTTTCATTCGCAAGCGAGATTATTAGGGTTGTTCAACACGCACTTATAGTCAATCGGAAAAGTAGGATTGAAGTAGAAAAAAGGAGCCCCATTATGCCGTGTTGCTCCTTAGTTTTGAACCTGCTCATCGCAGGTGGGTGTCTTGCCGAACTGTTACAGACGTCCACTCTAAGGAGGCATGCCTTTACAATCACGGACGAAAAACTCCCTAAACAAACTTTGTGGCTCAAAACTATCGGATGTCACGAGCATAGCAGGGCTTTCATCATAGTATTACCAATGTATCAAAGAGCAATGCAGTTGCGCAAGTCGATTACGCTTCCACCTTTTCTTCTTCTGTGACAATTGTTGCAATGGACAGCTCTTTCAATTGTTTTCCATCTACTACATCTGGAGCGTTTACCATCAGGTCGCTCGCACTTGCTGTTTTCGGGAATGCGATGACTTCGCGCAGGTTAGTGCGGCCAGCCAAGAGCATGATCAGACGGTCCAAGCCGAGAGCGATTCCACCGTGTGGAGGTGTACCGTATTCGAATGCATCCATGAGGAAGCCGAATTGTTTACGTGCCTCTTCTGGTGAGAAGCCAAGTGCGGTAAACATTTTTTCTTGCACTTCGCGCTTGAAGATCCGCATGGAACCTCCGCCGAGCTCGTATCCGTTGAGAACCATGTCGTACGCTTGTGCGCGCATTTGACCTGGATCGGTGTCGAACAGGTGCAGATCTTCGTCTTTTGGACGAGTAAACGGATGGTGCAGGGCAACGTAGCGTTTTGCATCCTCATCCCACTCAACCAGCGGGAAGTCTACTACCCAGAGGAATGCGAACTTACTTTGGTCAATTAGGCCAAGTTCAGCACCCAGCTTGGAACGAAGGGCACCCAGTGCATCTGCTACTACTTTTGGTTTGTCAGCAACGAACAGGAGCAAGTCGCCTTCTTCTACCGCCAAGCGTGCTTTCATCTCGTTGATTTCTTCTTCTTTAAAGAACTTCGCAATTGGCCCTTTGATCTCGCCGTCTTTGAAGCCAATCCAAGCCAAGCCTTTCGCGCCATAACGGGAAGCGAATTTGCCAAGGTCGTCTGCTTCTTTACGGGAGTAGTGTCCGCAACCTTTTGCATTGATCGCTTTTACTTGTCCGCCGCCAGCTACAGCTGCCGCAAACACCTTGAAGTCGCTTGTCGCAACCAGATCAGATACGTCTGTCAGCTCCATGCCGAAGCGTACGTCTGGTTTGTCAGAACCGTAACGCGCCATTGCATCCGCATACGTGAGACGCGGGAATGGAGTTGGTACGTCTACACCAACCGTTTGCTTGAATACGTGAGCAACCATCTTTTCCATCATCGGCAGGATCTCTTCCATAGACAGGAAAGAGGTCTCAATGTCGATTTGGGTAAATTCAGGCTGACGGTCAGCACGCAGGTCTTCGTCACGGAAGCAACGAGCGATTTGGTAGTAGCGCTCCAAACCGGATACCATCAAAAGCTGTTTGAACAGCTGTGGTGATTGTGGCAGTGCGTAGAACTCGCCTGGATGTACACGGGAAGGCACGAGGTAGTCACGTGCGCCCTCAGGCGTACTCTTCTGGAGAATTGGTGTTTCGATTTCCAGGAAGTTGTTCTCATCCAGGTAGTCACGGAACGCTTTCGCTGCTTTGCTGCGCAAAATCAGGGAGCGCTGCATTTCTGGACGGCGCAAGTCCAGGTAGCGGTATTTCAGACGAACTTGTTCATCTACATCGATCTCGTCTTCAATCAGGAACGGAGGCGTTTTTGCATCGTTCAAGATTTCGATTTCAGAGATGTGCACTTCTACTTCGCCGGTTTTCAGCTTCGGATTGATTGCTTCTGGTGCACGGTTTACAACTTTCCCTTTTACAACCAGTACGTATTCGCTACGCACTTTGTCAGCCGCTTCCCAAGCTTCTTTGTTGTACTCCGGGTTGAATACGATTTGGACGATGCCTGTGCGGTCACGGAAGTCGATGAAGATTACGCCCCCGAGGTCGCGACGCTTTTGTACCCATCCGTTCAGTACGACTTCTTGCCCAACGTGTGCTGTTGTTACTTCTCCACCATGTACGGTGCGATATTGCCAAGACATGATCATTTCCCCCAACGATTTGTTTTATTGATTTGCTTTTGCAGCGAGTACCGAAACGAGTTCCTCGCGTTTCACTTCTTGTTGCTCGCCTGTTGCCATTTCCTTTAGAACAACCGTGCCATTCGTTAATTCAGACTCGCCGATGATCGCCGTAAAACGAGCCTGTAGACGATCTGCTTGCTTCAACTGTGCTTTCATTTTCCGATCCAGATAATCCAGCTCAGCCGCAATCCCAGCTTGGCGCAATTGGTCGACGAGAACAAAAGCTGTCGTTTTCGCTTCTGGTGTCTGCACCACTACGAAGCAATCGATGCCACCCGAGATCGGCAGTTGAACACCTTGCTTTTCCAGAGCCAACAGCAGACGCTCGATACTGAGTGCGAAGCCGATGCCCGGCATATCGTCGCCGCCCAGCTCTGCAACCAGTCCGTTGTAGCGCCCACCGCCACAAAGCGTTTCTACCGCACCGATCTCTGCCATTTTGATTTCAAATGCGGTCAGTGTGTAGTAGTCCAAGCCGCGAACCAGACGCGGATTTACATGAAACGGAATATCCAGCGCGGTCAAGTAGTTTTGTACGGCTTCGAAGTGTGTCGCGGATTCTTCGCTCAAGTAGTCCAAAATGGACGGCGCATCCATCGTCAGTGTTTTGCATTTTTCATTTTTGCAATCGAGCACGCGGAGCGGGTTGCGATCGATACGAGATTGGCAATCCTCGCACAGCTCAGAGCGAACACCGTTCAAGTGTGCGAGCAAATGCTCCCGGTGACGCGCCCGGTCTTCTACCGTACCTACGCTGTTCAATTCCACAGAAAGTCCTGTCAATCCGAGCTCCTGATACAGACGAATCGCAAGGCCAATGACTTCTGCATCGATCGCTGGATCGCTTGAACCGATCGCTTCTGCACCGAATTGGACGAATTGGCGATAGCGGCCTGCTTGCGGACGCTCGTGACGGAACATCGGCCCCAGGTAGTACAGCTTGGTAGGCTGATTAGGCACACCGTACAGCTTGTTTTCCACGTAGGAGCGAACAACACCCGCTGTCCCTTCTGGACGCAGCGTGAGAGCGTCCGTACTGCGCGGATTGGCTACACTGTACATTTCTTTTTCCACGATATCCGTGGTCTCGCCTACACCCCGTTGGAACAACTCTGTGCTCTCAAACAGCGGCGTACGAATTTCCGCGTAATTGGAGCGGCGACACAGATCGCGGGCCTTGGCCTCCACGTAGTGCCACAGCTCTACAGTACCAGGCATGATATCCTGCGTACCGCGTGGGATCTGGATTCTAGTCATTCCTCTCGAACCTCCATGTCTTTTCAAAAACTCGGGCTAAAGCCAAACCTTCAGGATCAAGGAACCTTTATTTTTGACCAAATAAAAAAGTCCCCCGTCTCCTGACATTTAGCAAATCGCCGCATGTCAGGGACGAGAGACTGGTTATACTCCCGTGGTGCCACCCTGTTTGAATAGCCTTACAATCACAAAAGGCTATCCCACTTATTAGCCGTTAACGCCGGCACACGCCTGCCAGTTACTGGGGAAAGAGATTTCTTTCAGCCGTTCACTGCGGTCTTCAGGGATGTCATTCACCAAGCCGTTATACGAAAGCACTCTCAGCCACGGCGCTTTCTCTCTGGGCATCCGGTTCCTGGATACTTGTTCCCGTCATCAGATCATTTCTTATTCAATAAAAAAGCTTAATGTGAATCATAGCAAACCCGCCAACTGCCGTCAACAGGCGCTCGAATAAAACTTTTTTTAACGTGTAAGAATTTATTAGCGACATGCTAATAAATTCTGGAGCGCATAAAAACTTTCCGCAAAAACGCGGTCGCTCCTCCTTGAAAAAGCCTCGATAGAGGTTTTTTTATTAATCAACAGTATATCCATCACTTACTTGCCACATACCTGTCCAGCCGTTTTCGCACCCGAATAGATTTGATCCAAATCACGAAGCTTGTTTTCAACCAGAACCTTGTATGTGTCATTGTACGTTTTTGGGTCCTTTGGATTCGGAAAGCGCGTCAGCTTGCCGCTTCCTGGAGCCATCAGCTTGGATACGGCACCACAGCCGAGACCAAGGATGGTTTGTACCTCTTCCATGATCATGATGTTGTAGATGCTCTCCTGCCCTGGCTTGGCATATCCGACATTCTCCAAATTTCCCAAAATGTTTTTTTGCCGATACAAATAGTACGGGTCATAGCCGTTCGCCGCTGTCCACTCGGAAGCCATATCCATCATCTTACTAATTTCTTCGCGACTAGCGACCTTGTAGCGTTCTTTGTTCTGCGTCATCTCAGATGCTCTCTTGAAAGACAGCGTATGCACCGTCAGCGAGGCAGGCATTAGCTTTTCTACCTCTTGGAGGCTGTGCGCCAGCTCGGCTACGCCTTCATTTGGCAGCCCGATGATCAGGTCCATATTAATATTAGTCAAGCCCATCTCCATAGCAAGATGGTATTTCTCAATCGTCTCTTCGACGGTGTGATGACGTCCGATTGCCTGGAGCGTCTCCTGCGTGAACGACTGTGGATTAATACTGATCCGATCCACTTCCCACTGCTTCATCACATCAAGCTTTTCACGTGTAATCGTGTCGGGTCTTCCCGCCTCAACTGTCAACTCACGCACATCTCCCATGTGTGGAAAAGAGCGATGCATCGTCTCAAACAGCTGGTTCATGTCATCTGCGGTAATACTCGTAGGGGTTCCGCCCCCGAAATAAATGGACGTGATCCGTTGGTCATTCGCGCGAAGCCACTCTCCCATCCGCTCCATCTCGTAATGGAGACCTTCGAGAAACGGATTAACCGAAGCCGTATGACTGCGAATCGCGTAAGCAGGAAACGTACAGTACGCACACTTCGTCGGACAAAATGGGATGCCGATATACACAGACAGTTCACGATCAATTTGATACAAGTCAGGCACGACGTAGAGCTGCTTGTCTACGATTTCTTGCAAAAGGTTCAGCTTGTATGGACGCAAAATCACATCCTGCTGCAATCGCTTATGTGCTTCCTGTCTGTCTACACCAGCGGCGTTCAACTGGTGCAGCAGTTTCGTCGGGCGTATCCCGGTCAAAATACCCCAGCCTTGCTCCATGCCCGTGTATTCTTCCAACATCAATAACAGCGCATAGCAAAGAGCTTGCTTGGCCGTCTTTTTCATCGCTTTTTCATCACGTGCTACGTAGTCTCGCTCCACCTGATGAGAGATGCTTCGTTTGCCATCGCATAACTCTCCCGAAGCTACGACTCCATTTTCATACACGGTCAATGCCAGCATGATTTTCAAATCAGCCTCACCTGTCCACTCCGGCACAAAAGTGAGCGCTGGATCTTCGTAAAATAACGCGAGAATTAAGGAGAGTTCCCGCTCGAATGCGTGTCCCTCACATACGATCTGTATCATGGAGTTCACCTGCTTTTTTCAAAAATGCCACTCCTCATCATAGCCGACGAGAATTACTCGGGTCAACTAGACAAGTTGTGGCATCATGTGCAAGTCATCGCCGTTTTTGCCGTGGATGTTGGATATCCCGCAAGCCTGGATGAAAATCTTGGGCCATTTCTACATTTTGGAGTGACATTTCTTTCTCCAAATCGTCTTGAAAATCAACAGACAAAAACTGCCGATTCAATCCTTGCGCGAATGTTTCCTTCTTTGACTGTCTCACGATGAATTCCTCCTGAAAAGCTGCGTGTGCTAGCGTCTAGTAAAATCTAGTATTGCCTTGCCTGCCGAAAAGCAATCAGGGAAGCCATGCAGAACTTTGTCGTTTTTTGCAGGAAAAAGCAGGAGAAATAGCGAAGTGATTATTTTGGTAAAAACATGAAAAATCACAAGGAATTCAAGAAGCTACTTATTTCGGAAAGGATGTCTATCGTGTTTGTTCGTCAAAAGATCCTGAGGAGTCTCCTGACTGTCGTCTGTGCCATTTCCCTCCCCGTTTCTGCAGCTTGGGCCGCCGGTTCTGTTCAGGTCACCGTGGACAAGCTCAATGTCCGTTCAGGTCCTAGCCTCCAAGACGCTATTGTCACTACACTGCCGAACAAAACTGTGCTGCCTGTCATCTCCACCAAAAATGACTGGATTCAGGTAAAGCTTCCGAACGGCCAAAACGGTTGGGTAGCGAACTGGCTCGTCAGCACACAGCAGCAGCAACAGAAACCAGCAACTGCATCTGCCAAGCAAGTAGAGAGCACCACGACGAATGTCAATGTTCGTTCTGGACCCGGTCAGACATATGCAGTCGTACAAACAATCAATCCAGGTACGCGCTACCCCATCGTGCAAAAGAGTGGCGAATGGATCCAAATTCAACTCAACGCAGGAACAAAAGGCTGGGTCGCAAACTGGCTTGTAAAAGAAGTAGGTACGGGACAAGCAGTTACTCCTCCCTCTACTGGTAGCACACCCCCAACAACCAATCCTGCGGGGACAGGCTCACAACCGAAGCCTCCCGCCGTACAAGGAGCCAGCCTCACCTTGGACTTCGCTCCGTACGTATACGCCACGCCAGATGCCAGTACACCTGCTATCGGTCAACTACATGCGGGCGAGAAAATCACGGTCTTGAACAGACAAAATGGTTGGATTCAATTCCCATACGATGGAGTCAACGCTTGGCTCTCCACCGATCAAACCAACCCGGACACAGGTCAACCGACTCTGCCCGAAAATGGAAATGGAAGCACGAAACCTCAGACTGGGCAACCATCTTCTTCGAGTCAAACCGCCACAGTAAAAACGGACGGATTGAATCTGCGCAGTGAACCGAACACAACGAGTGCTATTCAAGCTACACTTCCAGTCGGAGACAAGTTGACTGTTTTGGAAAAACAAGGAGACTGGTACCGCGTCAACACGGCAGCCGGAAAAACTGGCTGGGTGGCAGGCTGGCACATTTCGGTGAACCAACCAAGCATGCCTACTCCGAGTGGCCCATACGTGACGATCATGAATCCAGATACCAATGTTCGTTCTGGTCCGAGTACAGATCACGATATTATCAAACAGGTGCAGCCTGGTGAGAAATACGGAATTGCCAATAAATCAGGCGAGTGGTTCCAAGTAAACTTCCTTGACGGCTCAACAGGCTACATTGCAGGCTGGCTTGTTTCAGCTAATGGTGCGCCAGCAGTGGTACGCAGTAATGATCTTGCCGGCAAAGTCATCGTCGTCGACGCTGGTCATGGTGGTACTGATGGTGGCTCGACTGGCTCCAGCTTCTCTACTTTAGAGAAAACAGTCAATCTGCAAGTATCTCTGCTCCTGCGTAACAAGTTGGAAGCAGCAGGCGCCAAAGTCATCATGACACGAGCTGATGATCGCAAGCTGACTCTGCAACAGCGCGTCGACATTGCGATTCAAAATCAGGCTCATATTTTTGTCAGCGTCCATCACAATACGCATCCAAACTCAGCAACGAATGGCTCGATTATTTTCTACTACAGCCAAGGTAACTCTAGCAAGCTCGCCTCCCTGGTTCAAACGGAACTGGTGAAAGCGACGAGCTACAAGGATATGAATTATCGTTACGGAAACTATTTCGTTCTACGCGAAAACCCGGTGCCGTCCATTTTGGCCGAGATCTCCTTCTTATCCAATTACAACGATGAGATTCGCGCACGTTCCGAGAAACAACAGGATCTTGCCGCAGAAGGTCTATTCAAAGGGATTGTCCAGTACTTTAATACACAAAGCAATCAGGGAGGCTGATCCCTCTCTGACAAAAACCCCCATGCGAAAGAAGCTGCTCAAGCTCTCTCCTATGGGGGTTTCTTTTATGGCGCATCCGATCACATCAAGGCAAGGCAGGAATTCCAAAAGGATTTGCGAATATCATAAGGCATCGAAAGGATTGATGACGGATGAAAAACAATCACAATATCAGCAAACGCACGGTATGGACGCAGGTGATCACAAGTTAACCTTTGAAAATGGAGTGATTTCTATTAAAACCATGTTTGAGTACAATTGGATGGTTCGTGAAGAATGGCTGAAATGGTGTGAGGATGTTCCGATGGAAGAATTGCTTCGTCCGCGCATCGGGGGTGTCGGGGGTATTTTGCACACATTGTTCCATGTTATTGATGTAGAGTGGAGCTGGATTCAAGTCATGCTAGGAAGGCCAGATTTTCAAGAAAGCTTCGATCTTCACAACCGGTTGGAAAAGGTTCGTGAGCTGGAGGCGACTTTTCGCCCGGATGTGCTTCAATTTTTGCGCAATTGGGATGAAAGTATGGAAACAAGAGCCTTTCAGGATACGAAGCCAGACGGCAGCATCGCTACATACACATGGGGTGAAATTATGCGACACATGATCGCTCATGAAATCCACCATGTCGGACAGCTATCGATTTGGGCACGAGAAATCGGGAAAAAGCCGATTTCCGCAAACCTGATCGGCAAAAATCTGATTCTCCCTTCAACCAATTTCATTCACTGACCCGAATCAGTACTGAAACGACAAAAACGATTGCATTCGGCAATCGTTTTTTGTTGTTGACTTCGCTATATGGATGAATACACCGGGCGTTTTTCCCACGGCTCGACCTGACCGACGATGACTTGCCGTTCTTTTGCTTGCAAAGCGTCAATCACCCCAGCTGCGATTTCATCATTTGTCAGCCAGCGTGCATGCTCACCTGCACATGTAAAACCGAGGATGACCCGTCGGTACATACAGTATTCTGATGTAGGCTCTGTCATTGGATTTTTCCAAGCAGCGCTCCCACACACATGCAGCAATTGCCAGCGCTCCTCAGGACGCGACAGTTCTTCTACGATCACAGGCAGTGCATGCGGCGCAGTCGAATGAATCCACGCGACAACCACATCCATCGGCCCTCTCTTCTCTACGAGATCGGCGATAGCCTGACGCAAGCTGTCTGTCTGGTGGTAGTCTTGTGGCAGCAAATGAATCGACTCTGGATGAGTTGAACCGTCTCTGACATGTCCTAATTTGCCCGGATCACGACCAAGCACAGTTACTTGATAATCTTGGTGAGCCAGCCATCGGGAGACCTCTGTAAGCATGCCACTCGCACCTATTACCAATGCTTCTTGCGCCATGTTGCCACCCCCCTGATGGTTGTAATTACGATTCCACAATCAGTGTAACAGGACCATCATTTAACAGACGTACGTCCATCATTGCGCCAAAACGTCCTGTTTCCACATGGAGCCCTTTTTCACGCAGCTTGGCATTAAACAGCTCGTACAGCGGTTCAGCTTGATCTGGTCGTGCGGCAGCCATGAAGTTCGGTCGTCTGCCCTTTCTGCAATCGCCATACAGCGTAAATTGGGATACGGACAAAATTTGACCACCCTTATCTAATACAGAGAAGTTCATTTTGCCTTCCTCGTCTTCAAAAATGCGCAAGTTCGCAATTTTGTCTGCGACAAATTCTACTTCTTTTTCTGTGTCTTCATGCGTAATTCCTACCAGCAGCATTAAGCCGTGATCAATTTGTCCGACGACTTCACCTGCTACGGTAACACTCGCTTCTCTCGTTCTTTGTACGACAATCCTCACACTGACTCATCCTTTCTGTTATGTAAACAAGAACACCCAATCCACGAGGGATTAGGTGCTCAGTATCCGGCGAACCGAGTAAATATCTTTGATGCGCTTGATGCGCTCTACTACTTTCAACAGATGATCCACATTGCTAATCGAGATGGTCATATGAATCGTTGCTACTCGATTTTTATCGGACTTGCCACTGACAGCCGCAATGTTCGTCTTTGTCTCTGCTACAACCTGTAATACATCGTTTAACAATCCGCTCCGATCATTGCCCGTGATCTCGATCTCTACATGGAAATTATGTTTGAAATCGGTATCCCATTCGACATCAATCAGACGCTCTGTACATTCGTCCGTCAGTACGTTCGGACAGTCCAATCGATGCACCGATACCCCACGACCTCTTGTAATGAAACCGATAATCTGGTCTCCTGGGACAGGTGTACAACAACGAGAAATACGGACGAGCAAATTATCCAAGCCACGAACTTTGACGCCAGACTCACTCTTGGCAGAACGATTTGCTGGATTGGGTTTGACCTCAAGAATGGTCGGGTTTTGTTCTTCGCGCTCCCGACGGAGTTTGTCTAGAAGACGAGTCGCAATTTGCGAAGCCGTGATGCCGCCATAGCCGACTGCGGCAAACATGTCTTCAGCCCCTTGGAAATTAAACCGGGCTGCCGCTTCCTTCAGGTTTGTTTCCGTCATCGCTTCTTTTACATCAAAGCTGCGCGACTTGATCTCCGCTTCCACCATCTGCTGACCTTTGGCGACGTTCTCTTCCCGCTTCTCTTTTTTAAACCACTGTTTAATTTTATTGCGAGCATGCGCGGATTTAGCCATTTTTAGCCAGTCCTGACTAGGACCATACGAATGCTTGGAGGTCAGGATTTCGACGATATCGCCTGTTTTCATCGCATAGTCGAGCGGTACGATCTTGCCGTTCACTTTGGCGCCAATTGTTCTGTTTCCTACGGCAGAGTGAATCCGGTAGGAGAAGTCCAACGGAACAGAGCCTTTTGGCAGCTCGACTACATCGCCTTTTGGTGTGAAGACGAAAACCGTATCGGAGAAAAGATCCTGCTTGAGACTTTCCATGAACTCTTGCGCGTTCGGAGCCTCTTCCGATCCGCCTTCGATAATCTCCCGCAGACTGCCCAGCTTCTCTGCAAACGAGCCTTGCACGATGCTTTTGCCTTCCTTGTACGCCCAGTGAGCCGCGATCCCGATCTCAGCTGTCTGGTGCATATCCCATGTACGGATTTGCACTTCCAATGGCTCACCTTTTGGCCCAATCACTGTCGTATGAAGAGATTGGTACATGTTCGTCTTTGGCATGGCAATGTAATCTTTAAATCTGCCTGGCATCGGCTTCCACAAGGTGTGCACGATACCGAGAACCGCATAACAGTCGCGGATGTCATTCACGATGATACGCAATGCTAGCAGGTCATAAATCTCATTGAACTGCTTGTTTTGCCTTGTCATCTTTTTAAAGATGCTGTAGATATGCTTCGGACGTCCCGAAATTTCTGCCTCGATATTTAACTCGCCCAGCTTTTCTCTGATCGTATCTGATGCTTCATTCAGATAGGCTTCGCGCTCCACCCGTTTCTTTTGCATCAAATTTACAATCCGATAATACTGTTGCGGATTCAAATACCGAAGCGCCGTATCTTCCAGTTCCCATTTAACGGAAGCAATCCCCAAGCGATGGGCAAGTGGCGCAAAGATTTCCAGCGTTTCATCGGAAATCTCGCGTTGCTTCTCCTCCGACATATGCCGAAGTGTCCTCATGTTGTGCAGACGGTCTGCCAGCTTGATCATGATGACGCGGATGTCCTGTGCCATGGCAACCAGCATCTTGCGGTGGTTTTCGGCGAGCTGCTCTTCTTTTGACTTGTATTTAATTTTTTCCAGCTTGGTCACTCCATCTACCAAGAGAGCTACATCCGGTCCGAACTGCTCACGGAGATGATCAAGCGTAATCTCAGTATCTTCCACGACATCATGCAAAAATCCAGCCGCAATCGTAACGGCATCCATGTGCAGGTTTGCGAGAATACCAGCCACGGCGATTGGGTGCATAATGTAAGGAACACCTGATTTGCGTATTTGCCCTTCATGCGCTTTTTCGGCAAGCTGATAGGCACGCGTAATCAGATCCATATCCGATTGTGATAAATAGGTGCTTGCTTTTTTTACTATCTCATCAATGCCGGTAATCATAGTTTCCTTCCCTTATCCTCTCAGTAAAATAACCTCAATCGAGGCCTTCTCACGGAGGAGCGACCGCATTATAGCGGAAAGTTTCACCGAAGTATTGCCGGAAGCAGACGCTGAGGCACTTCGTGATGCGCTCCGGAAAGTTTAAGCCTGGACGCATTATGCACTGTGAAGCACTTGAACTTTCCTATACGTCTAGAAAACTTGGGCTTTGCCAAGCCTTTTGGCGCAGGCGAAGGCTTACTTGCACGTATCATGTCTGTCTATTTCATACTATTATCTTGTATGTCGTTCGTCTTGTAAAGCTGAATTCCCCTGTAAAGTATGTACAGCCGCAGAAAAAAGAAAAAAACGGGCATTTCACCCGTTTTTCCTTGTTGCATCAATTAATATTGAACGAGCGATTTGATAGGAATTTCACCAATTTTGCTACGTCCATCCAAGTAGGACAGTTCGATGAAGAAGGCAGCTCCTACTACTTTGCCTCCAAGTTGCTCAATCAAATTGATTGTTGTCTCAATGGTTCCACCAGTCGCCAGCAAATCGTCTGCAATCAGAACACGCTGACCTGGTTGGATAGCATCTACGTGTACAGCCAGTGCATCTTTTCCATACTCCAGGTCGTAATCTGCCTTGATGGATTCATATGGCAGCTTGCCAGATTTGCGGATCGGCACAAAGCCAATTCCCATTTCGTACGACAATGGAGCACCTACTACGAATCCACGTGCTTCTGGACCCGCAATCACGTCTGCTTGTACTTCACGAGCGAAGACAGCCAAGTCTTGAATCGCAGCTTTGTAAGCAGGGCCATCTTTCAACAGAGTAGTGATGTCCTTGAAACGAATACCTGGCTGTGGAAAATCTGGGATAACACGAATGTATTGTTTAAAATCCATGAAAAATTCCTCCTAAACGGTGGTTGGTTCCACCAATTGATGAAGCGCTTGAATCATTGCATCAGAAGAAGAAAGCAATAAATCCGTAGCAAGCTGTGCCTCTTCTTTCCAATTCGCATAGAGCATAGAGCTCTCGAGCGGCCTTTTCGCAGTGTTGGTCTGCAACGTGTACTGCTCGGCCTCCTCTACTAAAAACTCCAGCTCCATAAAGATGGCGATCATGCCGTCTAATAGATTTCTTTTCCATTGCAGCTTTTTGGCCAATGCATCCATATGGATTTTTTTAACAGTTGGCACCTGGACGAAAAACTGGTACAACTGTTTAAAATGATCCCGGCCCGGACAGGAAAGCCGCTCCATTCCCAAATCCGGATCACCAAACAAACAGTATATACGCTCCGCTTGTTTGAGCAAGACTCGAACCACTTCCAATTCGGAACGATGCTTCGGCAAATCATACAAAATCACGTTGGAAGAGGCTGTGATGTTCGTCCCCTCTCGACCAACCACAAACAAGGAATTCACCTGATCGCTTGTCGCTTTCGCTGCCAATGGCTCATAGCTATCCTCGCGAAACAGAATAGTCACCGAATTTGACTCCACCATCACTTGCTGCCATTTCTCTATCTTGTCACGACTGCCTCGCCAGTCAAACACTTGCTGGTGTCCAACAGACAAATCACGGATCGTCAGTTGAGGCTTTCGATTTCCGTTCCATTCGTTTACAGACAATTCTCCCAATACGTGAAAACGTGCCTTGGGCGTTACTCTCTTTGTTACATGTGCCCAGTTGAAGCCAATTGCATCCAAAGAGGTTCCCGCTTTGTTCAATGTACACTTCAAATGATTGTCATCTCGCCCAATGGTGCGCATCCCTTGTGTTTCTACTTCTTCTAATAAAACAAGTGGTGTTGGATTCCCCATTCCATATGGGGCGAGCTGTTCAAGTTGCTCCGCTGCCGTCAAGCTGATCTCTTCCATGCTCATCGCAACGTCCACTTTGGTCATCGGCGTGAAGTCTTCAGCGGACAACCACTCTCCAGCGAGCTCGTTTAATTTTTGGCGTAATAAGTCGAGATTTTCTACAGGCAAGGTCATCCCCGCTGCCATTGTATGACCGCCATAGTGCGGTAGCCATTCCTTGCAAGCAGTCAGACCTTCATACATATCAAAACCTGCAATGCTTCTTGCCGAACCTTTTGCCGTTCCTTTTTCCGGATCAATGCCAAGAACAATCGTTGGACGGTAAAAAAGCTCGACCAATCGGGAAGCTACGATCCCTACCACGCCCACGTTCCAGCCTTCTTTTGCCAGAACGAGAACATTGTTCTGGTCTGGTGGATACAGCTCATTCACCATCTGTACAGCTTCCTCAGTCATCGCTGCGACGATTTCCTGACGTTCGCGGTTTAAGTCGTCCAGCGCCTGGGCACATTTCTCTGCTTCGTCCATATCCGAAGTCGTCAGCAATTTCACAGCGGATTCAGCCGTCTCCAGCCTTCCACTCGCATTCAGACGCGGTCCTAGCGCAAAGCCTACATGTCCCGCAGACAGCTCGGTATCCGCTAACCCACAAACTCGGATTAAGGCTTGCAGACCAAGGTTCCTTGTATGATTTAAGCGCTTTAATCCAGCTCGAGCAAGAATGCGATTTTCATCTACCAACGGCACCAGATCCGCTATCGTCCCCAATGCAGCCAAATCAGCCAAATGCAGTGGCGGTTCTTTCAGCAAGGCATGCCCCACTTTAAAGGCGACCCCCACTCCCGCCAACATATCAAACGGGTACGAACAGCCGGGCTTCTTGGGGTTAATCACAGCAAATGCCTCCGGGATGATTGCCGGAGGTTCGTGATGGTCGGTTACAATGACGTCAAGACCCAACTGGTTCGCGTACGCTACCTGCTCCACTGCACTGATCCCTGTATCGACAGTGATGATCAGCTTATAGCCGCTATGATGCAGATGCGCCAATGCGTCTTTATGTAACCCATACCCTTCTGTAAAACGGTTGGGAATGTAGTAGTCAAAAACAGCGCCGAGTTGGCGCAGTAGATGTACCATTAGCGATGTGGAGCTAACCCCATCGGCGTCGTAATCGCCGTATATGCAAATCGGTTCTTGCCTTTGAATGGCTTGTTGAATACGATGCACGCTTTGTTCCATTCCATCCAGCAAGAAAGGGTCATGAAACAATTCTGGACCGGCTTGCAAAAAGTCACGAGCCTTTTGTGATGTGTCAATGCCACGTATCACCAGTAGCTTGGATACGAGCGGAGTAAGCTGGCAATCTGCGGCAATACTAGCAGCTAGCTGCTCATCATAGGTGGCCAGTTTCCAGCGTGTTTTCGCTTTCAGCATGGGCTTTCCTCCAATCCTCATTCATTATAGAGGATGGAGCAGGAAGCTGACAACTGCATAAAACATGCCGTTTTTTGCAAAACTCTCATGTGGCTTCAAACTGCGGCAAATACAGAAACAGAGAATAGAAAAACCGCAGGGTTCACCTGCGGTTTCGTCCACCTTTACACTACTTCTTTTTTCTTTTTCATATTCCGTTCTTTCAAATTCACCCATACTTGGGCTGCAATAAAGATAGAGGAATACGTACCACTCACCAGACCGAACAGCAGGGCCAAGGAGAAGTTTTGAATGCTCTCGCTTCCCAAAACAGCAAGTGCAAGAGCTGTGAAGAATACAGTCGCTACCGTGTATACAGAACGGCGCATGGTTTGCCACAGTGACACGTTCACCAGATGTTCCAGTTCAGGAATTGTCTTGGATTTCATCGTTCTCAAGTTCTCCCGAATCCGGTCAAAAATAACGATTTTATCGTTAATCGAGTAACCCAAGATCGTCAGAAGCGCGGCGATAAAGGTAATGTCTACCTCCAACCCCAGAATAGAGAACAACGCAATCGGAATAAACACGTCATGCGCAAGCCCCACGACACATGCTATACCGAACAGCCATTGGAAGCGGATCGCGATGTAGATGGCAATTCCCACAGCAGCAATCGCAACCGCAATCCCTGCTTTTTTCACCATCTCTTGCGCAATACTCGGATCAACCGACGAAACCTGCTTCGAGACCTGCTCGCCATATTTTGCTTTGAGAGCTATTTCCACTTTCATCAGTGTGTCGGATGAAATGGTTTGGTCAAAACGTGTATAAGCCTGATTTTTACCATACGGAGTGACCTTGCTGAAATTCACATTAGGAACCTCTTTCTTGATCACTGCTTCTAAATCTGTCGGATTGAATTCTTTTCCTATGAACATATCCAAGCGAGTTCCTGCCTTGAAGTCAACGCCGAGGTGAAGCCCTTGAAATAGCGTAAACAGAAGGCCGATGATAATAATCACAGAGGAAGCAATGAAAAACTTCTTGCGATTTTTCACGATGTCGAATCTGACTACAGTATGGTCTTTATCATAGCTCACGGATCTCACTCTCCTTTACCCCGAACCAGAACGGCTTTTTAAACATGTTGGAACGGACAACCAGCCAAAGGAGGAAGCGAGACCCAAACACGTTGGTAATAATACTTACGATAATCGTCATCGCCAATACAACAGCGAAGCCTTGTACGGAGCTCGTCCCGAAAAAGAACAGTACGCCCGTTGCAATCAGTGTCGTCACGTGAGCATCGATAATCGTAACCAAGGAACGGCGTTCACCTGCACGGAAGGCAGAGAGGACTGTCTTACCAGAACGAATTTCTTCCTGGATGCGCTCATATGTAATGATGTTAGCATCCACGGCAATCCCCACGGCCAAAATAAATCCAGCAATACCTGGCAGCGTCAGCGTCGCATTCATCCAGTCGAGTACGACCATACAAAAATAGGTAAACCCAGCCAAGGTAATGTTCGCAATCATACCTGGCATACGGTAAACAACTATCATGAAAATAAAGATCAGCGCAGCTCCGATATACCCTGCATACAAGGTTTTCTCCAGAGCCAGAGTTCCCAAGGAAGCACCCACAGAGGTTACTTGCTTCTCAACCAGTTTGGCTGGCATCGCACCGGAATTCAGCAGATCAGCCAATTCCTGTGCCGTTTCCTGTGTGTAATTTCCAGTAATTTGCGCGCTACCACCAGTAATGACCGATTGAATGGTCGGATTGGTTTGCATCGTCTCATCCAAATAGATCGCCATTGGCTTGTGCAGGTTTGCACGTGTGACATCTTCTAGCTTCTTCGGCTCAGAGAATTTCAGGGTAACGAGCGGGCGTTTCAGCTCGTCATAACCAACTGCTGCCCCGTTTGGAGCCAAGTCACTTCCTTGCAACATAATCTTGCCATTTTCATCACGGAACGTCAGATGTGCAGGCTTTCCGATCAAGTCGCGAAGCTTGTCCTGATCCGCTGTTTGTGATGCGATTTGAACACGAATCCGGTTTGGCAATTCAGTAGTGGTGACTGGCTCAGCCACGCCACCGATGTTAATCCGCTTTTCAATCATGTGTGCTGTTGATTTCAAAAGCTCAATATCAACTTTGTGCCCAGCCTCGAGAGGCTCTACCTCATACAGAATCTCAAACCCGCCCTGCAGGTCCAGACCGAGTGTGATGTTTCCTGCCACCTGCTTGGTCGTAGTTGTTATAAGCGTAGCCAAAAGCCCTACAACGACCAGAAACAGGAGGAATCTTCCCCATTTAATCATAGTAGTAATACCCCTCTTTCCTAACAGGGTCCCGTCCTAGACGAGAAACCAATATGCCCATTATAACGAAGTACAAAAAAACGTGTCAATTATTGCTGGAAAAGTGAACCATGGTAACCAACCCCTTGCGTTTTTCGCGACATGTACGTATACGAAGAGGCCGCCCGGAAGTTTCTATAAAATCGCTACGAATTTTTATACATTTGAATCATGAGGTAATTCATATACTTGTTAGGCTTCAAGGACAAAATGTCGTTGACAAGCTGGTGTATCGGTGGCATTTCTTTATAGCTGTTCGTGACGCATTCCCAAACGTCTTCAGGTGCCACGTTGTCGTACCCCAAAAGAGCAAATTCCTCTGCCTTGCTTACACAAAGACTTGCGACTTGTCCATACCATTCCTGTTTTTGCGCTTGGTCCATCCCAATTTCCCCCTCAAAGTAGTCATGCCGACAGCGGCACGTCCATATTCTTTACTGAGTGAATTTATCCTTGCAAAGGAGCCTTCCATGAAACAATCCTTCTTTTACGGAACGGTCATCCTCATTATTGCTGGTGGCATCACCAAAGTGTTTGGTTTTGCTCACAGGATCGTGTTGTCGCGCATTATCGGAGCGGAAGGGATGGGGCTTTATCAAATGGTTGTGCCCCTTTTATACTTTCTGATTACTGTGACGACATTCGGACTTCCAGTTGCCATTGCAAAGCAAGTGGCAGAGACGGAAGCAGCTAATAATCCGCGGCTGACTCGCCGATTTCTGTTACTAGCCTTGTCGGTCACAGGCGGGATTAGCCTCTTCATCTGTGTCCTGCTCCTCTTGTTCGCTCAATGGATATCCGGAATGCTATTCGCGGACCCTCGTGCACACATTGTTCTGCTTGCAGCCATTCCGGTGATCCCGATTTCCGGCATTTCTCTTGTCCTGCGAGGATACTTCCAAGGCAAGCAAAACATGATCCCTACTGCCGTCTCTCAACTTGTGGAGCAAGTCGTCCGAATGGCACTGGTCGTTGTCATGACGATGTCGTTTCTATCGGCAGGGATTGAGTACGCCACAGCAGGGGCTGTCGCCAGCATTATTTTTGGAGAAGCCGCCGGACTCTTGTACATTCTCTGGCAGTATCGTAAAGGCAGCAAAAAAGCAGCAGCTCAGCTTCTGGATAAGCCCCTTCTCATGACGGTTTCAGCAAGCAAAAAGAGCTTGTCGCAACTCATCCATGTCGCACTCCCTGTCACGCTAAGCCGTATCATCGGCTCCATCGCTTACGTACTAGAGCCGATGCTCGTACCGTATGCGCTCGTCATCGCAGGCTTTACCACCTCGACTGCAACTGGTTTGTACGGACAGTTTGCCGGAATGGCCGTTCCTTTGTTGCTTTTTCCCACTTTTTTAACGTATTCCTTGTCCGTTTCCCTCGTTCCTGCCGTGGCGGAAGCGGCCTATCAAAAAAATGCTCCACTCGTGCATCGCCGCATTTATCAAGCCATGCGGATTACACTCGTCATAGGAGCACCTTGTACCGTCTTGCTCACCATTTTTGCAGAACCTTTATGTGTCCTGCTCTACGGCAATGAGTATCGGGAGGTTGGCGTACTGCTAAAAGAGCTGGCACCGTTCTCCGTCTTCCTGTTTTTCCAAGCACCGCTTGCAGCCGCCTTGCAAGGCCTCGATTACGCTCAGGTCGTCTTTCGAAATACACTGATCAGTGCCATCGTCAAAACTGTCGCCATGTTTTTTTTCACGGCACATCCAGCATTCGGCATTCACGGCGCTGTCGTTGCTCTTAATATCGGCATTACACTTGGGACATTACTGCATTTTGCCAGCCTGATCAAAAAAATCGGGTTTACGATCGACCTTCGTGAATTCGGCAAAATCGCGGTCGCCATGCTTCTCATGGGTTATTCTGGTTCCTATATTGCCAAGCACTGGTTTATGGACGTATCCATTGGTCAGCTATTGACTGCAAGCACCTTCATTAGCACCTTGCTGTACTTTGTCCTGCTCGTCGCCATGCGTGTCTTGGGCAAACAAGACGTGCGTCGCATTCCGTGGATCGGCGAACAACTCGCCGTGTTCTTCCCTCGCCGCTAGCGCTTATTGCAGCGGCTTGTCTTTTTTGTCCAAATACATGATGCCACGTTCGTCAATGCTGCAAAAAGAGACATCTCGAATGTCTTTGATTCCATATTTCCGGATTTCTCGTTTCAGCCACAGCTGGTTTTGTCCGATCTTGTTCAATGCCTCCGTCCTCACCTTGCCATCGAGAATCAGTGGGATGGGCAGACCTTTGTACGAGATAGGACCGACTTGTGGCTTCTTCATCAACGATAAATCTTCCCTCGTAATCTTTTCTTTTTGCTCCTTTAAAAACACACTCATCTGTCCAGTTGGCTCCAACAACGCAAATTCAACATCGGCAATGTTTTTTACGTCTTTTTGCCGCAGATGTACCATCAAATCATCCATGTTCAAGCGATTGCGACGCATCGCCTGCTCCCTGATTTGCCCATTTTCTATAATCAAATCGGCAGAGCCGTCCACTGTATCGCGGAATTTCTTGCTCTTTAATGACAGATAAGCGAAGGCGACTTCCAATAAGGCAATCAACAGCATCGGCAAATAAAACCGAAGGGCAGGCTTATCGACATCCTCAATCGCCAGTGCAGCCATTTCTGCAAGCATAATCGAAATGACCACATCAAAAACGGACAGCTTTCCCAATTCCCGTTTTCCCATCAACCGCACTAAGATCAGGAGGAAAAAATACGAGAAAAGGGTGCGAAGTAACACCATTGTAAGATTATCCACTTACGCTGCCCCCCAAGAACATTTGATACTAGTGTTCAACAGGGGGCAGGGAAAGTATTAGCACCAATTACAGCCACTTTCGCTTGCGGAAAATGTGAAGCATGGCAAACGTCATGGCTAGCATAATCACGAGTGCCACGATCAGCATATACGGTTCTGCTTCTTCACCCAGCCATGCGAAAGTATTCATCCCGAATAGTCCGGTGATAAATGTCAACGGAAGGATGATCGTGGAGATGATCGTAAGAACCCGCATCGTCTCCGTTGTTTTGGCGCTAATGATGGTATAGTACGTATCCAACGCACCGTTTACCAGATCACGGAAGGTTTCCGTTGAATCGGAAATCCGCTCCAAGTGGTCTGTTAGGTCGGTGTAGAACGGAACGTTTTCCTCGGAAATATCGAAGGAGTAACGGCCATTGACGTTCGCGAAAATTCTTTTTTGCGGCATGATCACACGCCTAATTAAAATAATCGTTCGCTTCAACGCCAAGAACTCTTCGGTAATTTCCTCCATCTGATGCTCATAAATCTCGTCCTCCAGCTCGTCAATCCGCACACTAATCCGATCAATAATGGGAAAATATTCATCGGTAATCCCGTCTACAATGGCATACAGCAAATAGTCAGGACCTCTGTTCAAGTAAGAAATATTGCGGTGACACATGGCAGCGATCCGACCGATGGTATTCATCGGGGACTTGTGGATCGTCACGATGTAGTTAGGGCCGAGAAAAACGTTCAGTTCTACCGTTGTGATCTCGTCATCACTTTCTTCATTGTAACGCAGGGCGTGAAAAACGAAGAAATAGTAGTCATCGTACTTGTCTACCTTGGCACGTGGACTGACGTGCAGGCAGTCCTCAATTGCCAGCGGGTGAAAGTCGAAAATCTTGGCAATATAGGGCAGTTCATTGTTTCCCACATCATACAGATCGATCCAGAGTAGATCCTCTGGTGATTTCAGCCATTGATCTTTCGTTGCCAGATCAACGTCGTGAAACATCTTCTGTTCAGAGTGATTATAAAAGTACGTTTTGATCAATCTTCCTCACCCCCGTCTCGTTCCCCATCCATCATACGAAAATTCCTATCAATGTTCAACGCGAAGATGAATACGTGAGCCAAGCCTCTCATATAGATGTACAAACACTTCCAATAAAGGGGGTACATACCGTGCGAAGTGCATCTACCTCTGTACTGACAGGTCTATTGTATACGACATGTCTTGTTTTAGTTGGAGCGTTGCTCGCGACCTTGCTCCTTAGCTTCACCTCGTTACGGGAAGGCACGCTGCCCTATTTTACGTACGTGATCAATGCCATCGCCCTCTTGATCGGGGGATTCGTTACTGGACGTCGTTGCGGCGGCAGGGGCTGGTACTACGGCGGACTTACCGGACTCACTTACTTCCTTTTCATCCTCTTGATCGGTTTCCTCGGCTTTGACGCACCGATGCAATGGGGGACCTTCCTGTTCTTGTTCGGCGCTTTCGGAGTGGCTGCGTTAGGTGGGATTCTCGGCGTGAATTCGGCCAATTCCAACAACAAGCATAAAAGCGGTAAACCTAAAGTTATCAAGCCTCGCCGCTAAAACAAGACAGAAAAAAGCAGGTGGATCACCCACCTGCTTTTCGCATGTATTATTTGGATTCTTCTTTTGCTTCTTCGCTCTTCGCTGGTTCACTCTTTGCAGGTTCGTTGCTGGAAGAAACTACGCTGTTGATCGCACCACGATCGAACGTAACGTTCACGTTATGAGCAATACGCAAAGTGATAGTATCGTCAGACAGGTCTTGGATCGTTCCATGCACTCCACCGATTGTTACGATCTTGTCGCCTTTTTTCAGAGCACCAAGCATAGCGTTGCGTTGTTTTGCCTTCTTTTGTTGCGGACGAATCAGCAAGAAGTAAAAAATCGCAAACATGATGATAATCGGTAAAAACTGAGTCAAGCCATCCATGAAAAAAATCCCCCTCGATTAAAAAGATCTATCTTCACCCAATCCATATTGAGCGAAAAACTGGTCGCGGAAATCTTGCAAGCGGTCTTCGGCAATCGCCTGACGCACCTGTTCCATTAACTTCACCAAGAAGTGCAAGTTGTGGTAGGTAGTTAATCGGATGCCAAAAGTTTCCTCCGACTTGACCAGGTGTCGGATGTAAGCACGGGTGTAATTTTTGCAGGTGTAGCAATCGCAATTTGGATCAAGCGGGGTAAAGTCGCGCGCGTATTTTGCATTGCGGATGACCAGTCTTCCCTGGCTTGTCATGCATGTCCCATTGCGGGCAATTCTTGTCGGCAACACACAATCAAACATGTCGATGCCGCGGATCGCTCCGTCGATAAGCGCATCTGGTGAACCAACCCCCATCAAATAGCGGGCTTTGCTTGTCGGAAGCAGTGGAACGGTGTGCTCCAGCACTTCATACATCAAAGGAAATGGTTCTCCCACACTCAAACCGCCGATCGCGTATCCTGGGAAATCCATGGAAACGAGATCGCGTGCACTTTGTGCGCGCAAATCGTTGAACATGCCACCCTGAACGATTCCAAACAAAGCTTGTTCGTTTGGACGAGTATGTGCCTTCAGGCAACGCTCTGCCCAGCGGGTTGTTCGCTCCATTGATTTTTTTACGTAATCGTACTCCGCAGGATACGGAGCACACTCATCGAATGCCATGAAAATATCGGCACCCAACGCATTTTGAATCTGCGTAGCCTCTTCAGGACCAATAAACAGCTTTTCTCCGTTTAGGTGAGAACGGAAGGATACCCCTTCCTCCGTGATCTTACGGAGGTTACTAAGGCTAAATACTTGAAACCCGCCGGAATCAGTCAGAATGGCACGGTCCCAATTCATGAAGCCGTGCAATCCACCCGCCTCGCGAACAATTTCATGCCCTGGACGAAGAAACAAATGGTACGTATTACTGAGGATGATGCCCGCGCCAAGTGCTTTTAACTCCTCGGGGCTCATCGTCTTTACTGTCGCTTGTGTACCGACAGGCATAAAGACAGGGGTGTCAATCGTCCCATGAGGGGTATGTAGCTTACCGAGACGTGCACCAGTTTGCTTGCATGTTTTGATTAACTCGTAGCGTACAGCCAAATCTTTGCACTCCTCAAGCTATGTATGTAAGTCTTACCTATTATAGAAAAACTTCTGGGTGAAGTAAACCCACCTGACTAATAAGTATACACTTATACAGGTGGGTTGTTCACATTTTTATAAAATGAACATCGCATCGCCAAAACTGAAAAAGCGATACTCCTCTTCCACAGCCGTTTTGTAGGCACGCATCACATTTTCTTTTCCAGCCAAAGCACTCACTAACATAACCAGCGTAGACTTCGGCAAGTGGAAATTCGTCAGGAGCCCGTCCAGAATGGAAAACGTGTAGCCCGGATAAATGAAAATATCCGTCCAACCAGAGGTTGCGACCAGCTTTCCTCCATTCGCGCGCCCTACTGTCTCCAATGTGCGGCATGATGTCGTCCCGACAGCGATTACTCTTCTACCTTCTGCTTTTGCCTGATTCACCAGCTTTACTGTTTCCTCGGGAATCTCATAGTACTCCGCGTGCATGACATGCTCTTCCACGGAATCGGCTGATACAGGGCGAAAAGTCCCAAGTCCCACATGCAGGGTCACGTAAGCCAGCTGTACGCCTTTGGCAGCGATTTGCTCCAAGTACGGCTTCGTGAAATGGAGACCGGCTGTCGGAGCTGCTGCCGAGCCGCGCTCCTTCGCATAGACTGTCTGGTAACGCTCACTGTCCTCCAGTTGTGCGTGAATATACGGAGGCAAAGGCATCGAGCCTAATTGGTCGAGAATCTCATAAAAGATACCCTCGTACAAAAAGCGCACGATTCGTCCACCCGTCTCTGTCACGTCTTCACATAGACAACGCAATAGACCGTTACCAAAAACCACTTCTGTCCCCGGCTTCATCCGCTTCCCGGGCTTCACCAGCGTCTCCCAGCGATCATCCCCCAGTGATTTCAACAAAAGGATTTCTATTTTTGCACCAGTCTCCGCCTTTTCTCCAATCAATCTGGCAGGTAAAACGCGGCTGTCATTCATGACGAGTACATCCCCTGCCTGGAGGTGATCGATTAAATTGGTAAATTGCTGATGAACGATATTACCTGTTTGTTTCTCTAATACGAGCAATCTCGATGATGTTCGGTCTTCTAACGGGTGCTGGGCAATCAAATGCTCCGGCAAATCAAAATCAAATTGTTGCACGTCCACGAAATCGTTACTCCTTTTTGCGGTAGATCTTGTGGCAAACGACTTACTTTTCGATTGTCACATCCTGGTAGTAGTGTTGCAAGATATCTTTGTAGTCATACCCTTCCTCTGCCATCGCACGAGCTCCGTATTGCGAAACACCAAGTCCGTGCCCAAAGCCAGTACCACGGAAGATGAATTGCGAACCATTGATCATTTCTACTTCAAACTTCGTGCTGCGCAGAGAGGAGCCACCTTGTTGAAAAACAGATCGGAAAGCATCCGGTGAAGATACGACGATCGGCGTCCCATTTGCTTCCATCGCGATCACACGTCCAGATGGACCGCGTTCTGTCACTTTCAGGCTCGTTACGTTCCCTGAAATGCGTGGAGCTTTGTTCTTGTCATGCGCGGCATTGATCATGGCTGCAACCTCTGTAGAGGTAAACGGTCCACGCGTCCACGAATACGCATTTTCTTCTTTTACTTCTGAGAGGATTGTTACTTCTGCGCCAGTAGGGAGTACCGACAACACACGATGAGTTGTTGTGCTTGGACCTGAGCGCAAATTGGTATTCTCGGTCGAAATGACCGCTATTCTTTGTCCCTCTGAATTGCTCTGGCCTGTTTCGGTGACTAGATCATTTCTTACATAGCCGAGCGATCCATCTGCTAAAGCCACGCGATACCATACGCTCGCATTGTCCATTGGATATGTGTCTTTACTCTCGACAGATCGCAAATAAGGAACTGGATTGCCCCATACTTCTGTGCCGTCCGCCGTCATACCGCCCGCATTGGAATAGAAGAGCGACTCAGCTGGTTTGCCTTGGTAGTAAATGATTTCGCCTTCTGTCTCGTCGACAGCCTCACGTACATCATCAGACTCTTTTGTATAGCCATAATACGCCTGTTCGAAAACCGTATCGGACACATTGGCAACTTCATACTTATTGCCTTGCCACACAGCACGAGTTCTCGACAGGACCGCCTGTGTTTTCAAAGCTTCCACCGGCCAGCCTTGAGCCATCTCAGAGCCAACGACTCCATATAAATATTCTTCCATTGGAAGCTCATTTACTAGCGTCAAGTGACCATTGTATTCCGACAGCTCCATCTCGCCGCGATATGTGCGCTGCTCTCGTTCTACAACGCCAATCACCGATTCATCGCCTGCTTTATTCGCTTCAACTGTCAGCTTTACTTGAGGGGAGAATACATATTTCCAAATCATTTCATCTGGTGATCCGTATACATCCTGCTTCAATATAACATAAGATTGACTGGCTGGCTCCTGATAGGAGAAAGAAGGAAATGCGGCGTTTGCTCTTCGTTTCAATTCTTTCACAGCATCAGGACTAACCTCGTCTCCGATCCAAACCGCATATTTGACTTTATCCCCATCTGATACCATCACGGGATAAGCAGGAATACCGGCTGCTTCAAATGATGCTTGCCATTCTTGCGCTTCCTTTAAGCTTTTGAATTTACCCGCTTCGAGTCGATGCGGACCTTTTACCAGCGGATTCTGCCCGATTGCTTGGGCAACCGTTTTTGCCTGATTGGCTGCAGCCTGATACGTGTCATACGTTCCGCTTACGACCTGATAGACGGTCTGACTGTTACGTTTTGTCATCTGGATTGAGCCCTCGTATTTTCGTTGGCTCATTTGCTGTGCAATCTGCTGTGCGCGATTCCAGTCACCTGTTTCGGCAACGATCAAATGATATTCATCAACCCGGTAACGAGCTGCATCTCCCTTTAATTCAGGTAAATCTGTCTTGCCCTCGGGTCCATTGAGCACGACTCCCATTCCATTTTCAGCAGTTAGCGTAACGGAAGGAACTACTCCCCGATAGCCTTGTCCTGTATCGACAAATAGCGCAACTCTGATATTGTCGCCGGCAGCCTGCGCTGGTACTTGTCCTCCTACGAGAACTACTGATAGCAGGCCCACCGAAAGGACTTTCCCCATCCATTTCTTTCTCATGTCGTCCATTGTCCTTTCTCCACCTGATTTTGTCTAAGCTTGATTTCGTCAAAAATTGGCATGTCTTCCCATGTTTTTCGACAATCGCAGGCTGATCTCCTGCCTTTTTGGTAAAATGGGACCAAACACCCGCATGCAAAAAGACCACCGGAACAATGAGCTCCGATGGCCTTCACACTTGCCTATTTAAACAGCCGGAATAAATACATGCCAAGAGACAGGACGATGCTAATCACAATACAAGTCACAATCGGAAAGTAGAACTTGACGTTTTCCTTTTCTACCACGATATCTCCCGGCAAACGCCCCAGTGGCAAAAATCTGCCTCCTACCTGCCACAAAAGACCGATTACGATTAAAGCAGCACCACCAATAATAAGTAGCTTGGCTACAGGATTCACGATTTCATCTCCCGACCAAAGTGTTGGTACGCACTCGGGGTGAGTACACGCCCCCGCGGCGTCCGCTGCATAAAGCCGATCTGCATGAGATATGGCTCGCAAACATCTTCCACCGTTTGTGACTCTTCTCCAATTGTTGCTGCGATTGTATCCAGCCCAACCGGTCCACCGTCAAAGCGATCAATAATCGCTAGCAACAGTTTATGGTCAATATGATCAAGACCACAGGCATCCACTTGCAATCTTTCCAGTGCTTCTTTGGCAATCTCTGTCGTAATGACGCCTTCACCTTTTACTTGGGCAAAATCGCGAACCCGCTTCAGCAAACGGTTTGCCACCCGGGGTGTTCCACGCGAACGTCTGGCAATCTCCTCTGCCCCGCCTTCTCGAATGACGACCTGCAAGATGTCGGCTGCCCTCGAAACGATAAAGGTCAGTTCCGGAACTGTATAAAACTCCAGGCGATTTACAACCCCAAAGCGATCTCGAAGCGGCGCGGACAGCATTCCAGCTCGCGTCGTGGCCCCAACCAGTGTAAAGGGCGGCAAATCCAAACGAACACTGCGAGCGCTTGGCCCCTTACCGATAATGATGTCCAGCGCAAAATCCTCCATAGCCGGATACAAAACTTCCTCGACGCTTCGGTTGAGCCTGTGAATCTCGTCGATAAACAGGACGTCGCCTTCTTGCAAATTCGTCAAAATCGCCGCCAAATCACCCGGACGCTCAATAGCCGGACCTGACGTCGTGCGGATGTTCACACCCAGCTCATTTGCGATAATTTGCGACAAGGTCGTCTTCCCTAGACCAGGCGGACCGTACAGCAGTACGTGATCCAATGACTCTTTTCGCATTTTCGCTGCTTCAATAAAAATTTTCAGGTTTTCCTTTACGTGTTGTTGACCGATGTATTCGTTTAAATAGCGAGGACGGAGGCTCAGCTCCGCCGCATCTTCTTCCCAATTCATATGCGTCGTGATGATCCGAGAATCCAAAATCCTACCCCCTCATGAGCAACGCAAGCCCTTGTTTGATGAGCTTTTCTACACCATCGCCCTCTTTTGATTTCTCAGACAGCGTGTTTCTGATTTTTTGCAGTTCACCATCAGAGTAACCCAGTGCGGTCAATGCATCGAGCGCTTCGTTCAGTGCAGATACAGCTTGCTCGCCTGCTGTCAAATCACCCGCTGCAACAGTCAAAATCGCAGATGGTGTGTATCCTACCAATTTATCCTTCAAATCAAGGATAATGCGCTGGGCAGTCTTTTTCCCAATCCCCGGAAATTTCGTCAAATAGGTAACATTCTCCTGTTGAACCGCCATCACCAACTGCTCAGGCGTCGCTGCAGCCAGAATGGCCAATCCGCCCTTTGGCCCGATTCCGCTAACATCAAGCAGTTTACGGAACAAATCGCGTTCGTCACGGGTAGCGAAGCCGTACAGCAGAATGGCATCCTCCCGCACATGGTGGTGGGTAAACAATTTGGTTTTGTTGCCTTCATACCGAACGAATTGGTACGGGTTTGGGCAAAACAGTCGATAACCAATTCCGCCCGTTTCGATAACTATGTATTCCGAATCGAGATAACTAAGTGTACCTTCTACAAAATCAATCATTTCTTGACCCCTTCCGAAATGGAAATGAACGCGCGAAACTGTGCGTGCGTAATAGCAATACCCAATGCGTCCGCCACGTCGTCAGGCTTTGGTACTTCTTTTAACCGCAATAGGAGCTTCGTCATTTCCTGAATTTGTTTCTTCTCTGCTCCCCCGTAGCCAGTCACGGCTTGCTTGACCTGCATCGGGGTATATTCATAGACCGGCACACCAGCCAGCTCTGCCGCAAGCAAAATAACCCCTCGCGCTTGACCAACTGTAAAAGCCGTCGTCACATTTTTATTAAAGAAAAGTTTTTCGACCGACATTTCATCGGGACGATATGTTTCCAGAAGGCTCTGCATTGCCTCAAAAATCTGTTTCAATCTAAGCGGTACTGACAATCCTGCTTCTGTCTGGATGCTTCCATATTGGACGGGACGCAATTGGCTGCCCTCTTTATCCACAACCCCGAAGCCAACAATCGCAATACCAGGGTCAATTCCTAAAATGCGCATAGTCCACTCTCCGTGAGCAAAGATTCTACTCTCTACTGTAACACAAAGCATCCAGAAAGCGAACGTGTATTTCCATTTTATATCCGAGTTCAAAAAGTCGACTTTTTGAACAATCTTATAAAAAACCCGCTCCTTATAAAAGGAACGGGTTATACGGTGTCTGTTAGTGTTTGTTCATTCCGAGTGAATCCGACACATCATGCTGCAAGTGGGCATATTCGTCCACGCCACTTTGCATGTGCTCTTTGATCTTGTTGATCTGTTGGTAATTGAGCTTGTTGTGCCCCTGGTTCAACTGAACGTACAAACGCTGATGGAACTGGTCTTTGTAGCTACCTCTAGGCATGGTAGACATGGTCTAAAGACTCCTCCTTCGATCACCGTATGAAATCAGTATGGCGTAAGCGCAAGGGCGTTATGATACCAAGATTTACGCAACATGAGTCAGACATTTAATTGAAACGATAAGCAGTGGAGGTGTTGGTTGTTGCGAAGCAAAGTCCTTATTTTTTGTATATGCCTTTTCGTAATCGCACTGTCAATGCCACACTCTGCATTTGCCAAGGTCAAGAATGACATCACGGTCACCGTTTCAGTCTCACCTGAGTCCTCTTTCCAAACGACCATGTCCTTCCGTGATCAAAAGCAATTTACGAAGCGGCTATTAGGCTCTACTACCGAAGTCGCCTCCTACAACCCCCACTGGATACGAGCTACACTGACCGTAAAAAAACGAACGTATGTATATGATCACGATGGACAGCTTTATGAAAAAGAAATGCCCCGCCGTTATGTTTTGGCAAACGATGTTCGCCAGCGGATCGAAGAAATGGCCAAGTCCGTTGAGGCAGTCCATTTTGCACATGCCATACCCTGGGAACAGGTGAAAAAAACGTTGAAACGGATGGAATTCGGTACCGTGATTGATTTAGAGACAGGACAACGTTTTGATGTCCAGCGCAGAGCAGGTAGTCGCCATGCCGATGTCCAACCGTTGACACGCAAGGATACACAGATCATGAAGAACATTTATCAGGGAAAATGGTCGTGGAAGCGCAGAGCTATTCTGGTAGAGGTAGACGGTACTTATTTTGCAGCATCCATGCACGGAATGCCTCACGGCGCTGGCGCGATTAAAGGAAATGAATTCCCGGGGCATTTTTGCATCCACTTTTTCGGCAGCTCCACCCATCGACGCACAGAGCCCGATCCTAGTCACAGCATGATGATTCTAAAAGCCTCCGGAGCACTTGCGACTACAATAAAAGGGGCGTCTCCAGAAGAGCTGGTCGGTTATTTCCTCACCGCGTTGCATGAGCACGACACCCATGCAATGCGAATGACAACGGACGGATTCACACTTCCTGAAGGGCTGTCCGCGATCGAATCTGTGCGAACGTCAGAAATCGTCATCCCGTCAGATGAACGTGGCCCCCTCTTGATAGAGGTTCCTGTTCGGCTCACGTACATCGCCCGGGAAGGCGGTAATTTCCGACGAACATGGAAGTTTCTTTTGCGCCGCGAAGTCCCGGGGGAACGCTGGCGAATCATTGCGGTTGAACTGAATCCATAGCAATTGAAACAAAAATCCCTTTCCAGTCCAATACGTGCTTGTTACACGAAAGGCTCGAAAGGGATTTCTTTTAGGTCCACCCGTTTTCATTGGCCACTCCATTGGTATTCGCCATAGGTGGACAATACACTGTTATACTCTGCCAGATTCCGAATGCGAATCCCTCGTTTCAGATTCTCCCATTCCTCTTTTGGCAGACTCGCTTCCATTTTTGCTGTATCGATTCGATAAAAGGTCTGTACGACATCTTGTTCAGCAGGCAGACCATGAAACAGGGCAAGCATGCCGTCTGACGCTATTCCGATATGTCCATTCTCCTTGCACGCTGGCGCTATATCCTGCTCGCGTTTCATTAAGATCATCTTGACAGGTTCTGCTTGTACAATTTCCCATCCATTATAGTTGCCCATGACGTCTGCCAGTTGATTGGTACGAACTGCCACATGTTCTTCGTCTCGCACCCCACACAAATAATGGCGAGCTAAAACCAGTTCGTACGACGTCCCCGCGACTACATCTGCTTTGCCTGAATGGTTCAGTAAACGAGCAAGACCCGAATCGTTTCCGTCCTTTCCTACTAACAGGATACCGATTACGACGCCAGTGGCTAATGCTGCACCCCATGTCGCGTAAACCACCCACTGTTTTTTCTCTGTCACATAGAACCCCTTCTTTTATATAGGCTTTTCTTCCTATCATTACCACAAAGAAAGAGGGGCATACGCGACCTATGGCGGATTGACGTTATATTTTTTTATTTTTGTCAATACAAAAAATTAATATACTATTTCATCTAGCTATCTATCCAGCGTCCTATTCTAATGATAAACTATTTTTGCTTGGCATTATTGTAAACTTATGGAGGTCATTTCAAACATGAAAAAAACGAACAAAAAAATGCTGACTGCTTTCCTCCTCAGCACTTCTTTGGTTGTTGGCGCTCTCTCTTTTCCTATTACTCCTGTAAGCGCACAAACAGATTCTGTCCTGAAGCTCCGCCTGTTGGAAACGACAGATATCCACACCAACATCGTTAACTATGACTACTATCAAGACAAAAACACAGACGAGTTTGGCCTCGCAAAAACAGCGACACTGGTCAAAAAAGCAAGAGAAGAAGCGAAAAACAGCATCCTGATCGACAACGGTGACTTGTTGCAAGGAAACCCATTGGGCGACTACGTGGCAAAAATCGACCCGTTGAAAGCTGGAGACACTCACCCTGCTTACAAAGCAATGAACCTGATGGACTATGATGTTGCCAATATCGGTAACCACGAGTTCAACTTTGGTTTGGAGTTCTTGGATACCAGCTTGAAGGGTGCAAAATTCCCTTACATAAACTCCAACGTGTATGTAGACGACAAGGACAAAAACCCTGACAATGACAAAAACATGTACACTCCTTACGAAATCCTGGAGCGCACATTTAAAGATGAGAACGGCAAAGATGTAAAACTCAAAGTAGGCGTAATCGGTTTTGTTCCACCACAAATTATGCAGTGGGACAAGGCTAACCTGGAAGGAAAAGTTATCGCGAAAGACATCGTAGAAACTGCCAACAAATTCGTACCTGAAATGAAGAAAAAAGGTGCAGACATCATCATCGCGGTTCCTCACTCCGGAATTGGCCCTACCGAGGGTGGTCCTCAATTGGAGAATGCTAGCTACCAACTGAGCAAAGTAGATGGTATCGACGCGATCCTGTTCGGACACTCCCACTCCGTATTCCCTGGTCCTGGATTCGATAAAATTCCAGGCGTTGATGCAGAAAAAGGAACGATCAATGGTAAACCAGCCGTTATGCCTGGCTTCTGGGGTAACCACCTCGGTGTGATCGACCTGACGCTGAAACAAGAAAATGGAAAATGGAAAGTGGCTGAGTCCGCTACCAAAGTAGTTCCAATCTATGACAAAGCGAACAAAGCATCCTTGGCTGATGCAGACAAAACTATCGTAGATGCAGTAAAAGAAGATCACGATAAAACAGTTGAATGGGTTCGTTCTGCTGTAGGGAAAACATCTTCCCCGATCTTCAGCTACTTTGCACTTGTGCAAGATGATCCATCTATCCAAATCGTAACCAATGCACAAAAATGGTTCGTTGAGAAAAACGTGAAGGGTACAGAATACGAAGGCATTCCTGTTCTGTCTGCTGGTGCACCATTTAAAGCAGGCGGCCGTAACGGGGTAAGCTACTACTCCAATATCCCAGCTGGTACAATCGCCATCAAAAACGTATCTGACCTGTACATCTACCCGAACACATTGAAAGCGGTTCTGGTCGATGGAGCTACGGTGAAAGAATGGTTGGAGCGTTCCGCTGGACAGTTCAACCAAATCGATCTGAAGAAAACGGATGAGCAACCACTCATCAACGAGTCTTTCCCAACGTACAACTTTGATGTAATCGACGGTGTTACTTATCAAATCGATGTTACACAGCCATCCAAATACGCTGTAGATGGAAAAGTAGCAAGCAAAGATGCAAACCGCATCAAAAACCTGTCTTTTAATGGCAAACCAGTAAAACCTGAAGACAAATTCATCGTCGTAACGAACAACTACCGTGCAAGCGGCGGCGGTGCGTTCCCAGGTCTGGATGGCAAAAACATCGTAATCGATTCTCCAGATGAAAACCGTCAAATCGTAATCGACTACATCCTGAACCAAAAAAATATCGACCCAGCAGCAGACAACAACTGGTCTTTTGCTCCAGTAAATGCGAAGCTGAACGTTACATTCACTTCTTCTCCTGACGCGAAACCATTCGCTGAAAAATTGTCCAATATCAAGTTCATCAACGTATTGGAAACTGGGTTTGCGAAATTCTCTATTGATCTGTCCAAGCCTGCTTCCAAGTAAGCTTGTCACCAACACAAACATCCCTCTTTCGAGAGGGATGTTTTGTTTTATCCGACTATCCGACAAAATGGTAATGCCCCCATGGAGAGTGCTGGAAAATTCGTTCTCCATCGTTTAAAAAACGTTGGCGATTCGCCATCACTTTGCCTTCCATTTGGATCAGCTGCATGACGCCCTTCATGTGGTAGCCTGGGCGCTGACTATACAAGCCCGTTACCTCCCGCAAGAAATTATCCGGATAGCGAAGCAATTGATGAACAGCCCATATCTGGGTATCAGATAAATAGTTGATGTTACTATAGGCTTCCATCGCTTCCACAAAGGAATCCATGCGGTAGTCTTGCATCAACAGCATTCGTGACATTAATTGTACAAGGTCAACAAGCTGAAGATCATGACCTACTGTATCAAGGTCAATCAAATAGCAATTGCCTCGCTCCGTAAGCAGAAAGTTATGACTCGCCACGTCTCTGTGCGCGAGTGTCCCCTTCTCCATGGCTAAAAACATTTCTGGCGTCAAAGGCAGCTTGTAGGCAGATTGCAGCAGCTCCTTGCCATCTCGAAGAACGTGATCTGCCTGGTGCGAAATGAGTTGCTCCAGTTTGCTCTGGGGTCCTTTCTGTTCAATCGACCACATCAACCGCTCAAAGTATTCCAAGCGGCTCTCCCATTTATCTAAAAGAGCCGGTTTTCCTTCATACGCATACGTATGAGCAATAGGAAAACCCTGAGCTGCAACATGAAAACGGGCTAATGTTTCTGCTGTTTTTTTGACATCGAAAAGAGAAGCGTTATCTGCTTCATGCCCATCAATCATTTTCATGATGGTGTAATGACGGTCTTCAAATGCAAAAATTTTGGATCCTTCATGATTCTCCACATACTGCACAGTATGATGAAAGCCCTTCTCATGTAGTGCATCCGCTAACTCTGTCACCCACACAGCTTTTTCGACCTGCTTATATCCTTTGAGTATCCAGTGGCCCCTGTCTGTTTTTAACAGGTTGACGTTTCGCTTCGGCTTCACACCGTAGATTTGACAGCGAAAAGCCTTTTCAATGGTGGATAAGATTCCTTTGTTCATCCCATACCCTCTCAGTAAGAAGAGGAATCTTCATGCCCATCTCCCCAGTTCGGCCAAACCCCTTGTTCAGGCATGGTAGCCATACACGGGGAAGGCGGGAACATCATGTTATTGTGAATATCCTGTGGAGAACGATTGTACTTGCCTTTTCGGCCTTTGTACTCCCGGACTTCAGAAGAACACTCACATGATGATGACTCCACTGGTTCCGGGCACACAGGCCTTTTCGCTCGTGGCCGCTTTAATGGCATGGGTGGAAATGGTGGTGGGCATGGATAAGGAAACGGCGGCATCGGTCTGATTGGTGGTGGGACAATTGGAAATGGATTGATTGGTCGCATTTGTTCTGGACTCACAATCGGTCGTCGATTTGGATAAAACGGGCCCATCCACGGGTTCCCGAACGGTGGGCAAGGCGGAAATGGCGGGCATGGTGGCATGAACGGCGGTGGGAATGGCGGGAACGGACGCACCTGTGGCATTGGCCTGCGCTCTTGCTCTGGACTTACCCTCGTCGATGGCTTCAGCTTCTGTTGCGGACTCACTTTTGAAGGTGGCTTGAGCTGCTGTTGTGGGCTCACCTTTGAAGGCGGCTTCATCGGCCGCAACGGACTCACCCGTGATGGTGGATAGTTTGGCTGCATCGGTTGCAACGGACTCACCCGCGGTGGTGGATAATTTGGCTGCATCGGTTGCAACGGACTTACTCGTGGTGGGTAGTTTGGCTGCATCGGTTGCAACGGACTTACCCGTGGTGGTGGATAGTTTGGCTGCATCGGTTGCAACGGACTTACCCGTGGTGGTGGATAGTTTGGCTGCATCGGTTGCAATGGACTTACCCGTTGTGGTGGATAATTTGGCTGTGGGCAAGGTGGGCATGCATATGCTGGCGGTCTTGTAGGCTGTAATGGCAAGACCTGAGTTGGTGGTCTATATGGAATGCTAGGCACATTTTGATTCGGTGGAATCGCTGGTGGATAAATATACGGACTCACTCCGGTTGGAGGTGGAGTCGGTATGAGTGGACGTATAGGAACAGGAGGAACCGGAGGAAGCACATTTGGCTTGCCTGAAATGTTCGGTGGTTTATACGGTGTTGGCTTCTCGATTGGTTTTTCCATTGGTTTTTCGATTGGTTTTTCGATTGGTTTTTCGATCGGCTCCGTTGGTTTTGGAATAGGCTGTGTTGGTGGTGGAGGTGGTAATGTAGGTGGTGCTGTTGGCCTGACTACCTCTGGTGAAACAGAAGGGACTGGTGGTCTTGGCATCTCCTTGGGTGGCCTCGTAGGAATGGGAGCTGGCAGTGGAGTAGGCCTGATCTCCTCCCTTGATTCGATTTGCACCTCTCCTGATTCTTCTGGCTCAATTGGCCGCCTTTCGATTTGCTGCGGTACCTCCATCTCTTCCTCTTCCGTAATCGGTCTTTCTTTCACATAAGGGGCCGCTTCACTCATTGGATGGGGGGGCGTCGTTCTTTGCTGTGGTCGGACAGGAACTTGTTTCGCCGGAATCTTGATTCTCGCTCCAGGATAAATTGTATCGGGAGTTTTTAATTGACTATTAAGGCGTAACAGTTCTTTGTAATCGACGCCATATCTTTTGGCGATCTTCCACATCGTATCGCCTTTTTGGACGATGTGTATTCTCAATGTTTTTCTCCTCCCTTGCACCAAACTCCCTAACATCGTATGCAGTCATGGGCGTTTTGCTCCTTGACGCCACTCCTTTGTTGGGAGGGAGCCAGAAAAAGAAAAAACCAATCCCTCTAGGAATTGGTCTGATGCATATAAAATGGATACGTCCCGAGCTGACGAACTTGACAACCAATGGCTTCAATCTCCGCAAACGCTCCTGGCAACAAGACGTCGTCCATCTTCTGCTCAATGTCGATGACAAAATAATAGCTTCCGAGTGCCCTCTTCGTCGGACGTGATTCGATGCGAGACAAGTTGACCTTTCTCCAAGCAAAAGCAGCCAGCACTTGATACAATGCTCCCGGGAAATCTTCCGGCAGCGTGACCAGTATCGTCGTCTTTTCCTTGCGGGAAACCGGCAGATCAAGACTTTCCAGACCAACGAGAACAAAACGCGTGTAGTTATTCGAATAATCTTGAATTTGTTCACGCGCAAACTCCAATGGATAAATCTCTACATTCAATCGAGTACCAACAGCAGCCCACGGCTCTTCTGGATGCTCACTCACCATTTTGGCTGCCAATGCCGTACTGTTTACCGTTTCGATCGCTGCTTCCGGCAAATTCTCACGCAAAAAGTTGTGGCTTTGTGCAATCGCTTGAGGATGTGACAACACTCTCGTAATCGCTGACAAAGGCAATGGGTGCTCTCTTTTTGCCACCAGCAAGTTTTGCGTAATCGGTAGTGCGAGCTCCGCCAGAATGGGCAAATCTACTTCGTGAATGAGCCAATCCAGTGTAGAATTGACTGTTCCTTCAATGGAGTTTTCCATCGGTACGACACCGTATGCCACTTCCTTTTTGGAAACAGCGTCTAGTACTTCAATAATACTTGGGTACGGAACGAAAGATAACTTTTGTCCGAGCGACAATATCCTCGCTGCTTCTTCGGTAAACGTTCCACGCGGTCCTAGAAAAGCAAGTTTCTTCTCCATGGCTACTCCTATCCACTATGGTCTATCTCTGATGGATTTCTACCTGTACGCCATTTTCGTCCGGTTGCAAGATCATCACGCGGTACGAGATGTCGTGCCCTTTCATCACTCTGTCCACAAATGCACGCAGCTTCTCTAATTCTTCATCCGAAGAGAAAAAACAGAGGATCGTCGGTCCCGCGCCGCTTAAAGCAGCCCCCAGTGCCCCGTGTTCAGTCGCTTTGTCCAGGATTTCGTTCAATCCAGGTACAAGCTTTGCTCGATACGGCTGATGCAACCGATCCGACATTGCCCGTCCCATCAGGTCGAGTCTGCCTTGTGCCAGTGCAGCAACTAGCAAACTACTATGACCCACATTATATACAACATCCTCTCTGCTGTACACCTGCGGCAAGACGTTCCGCGCTTTTTCTGTCGAGAGCATGAATTCTGGGATCACGACGAGTGTTTGCAATCCCGCCGGAGCAGAAAACCGCACATATGGAATGGGGTCTCCTGGTACTTCAGGCATCGTCGCAACAATGATACCGCCAAACATCGAAGCTCCCGCATTATCCGGATGCCCTTCTAGGCGTGTTGCCTTTTCAAACAATTGCTCACGAGTAAATGGTTCGCCAGCGAGATGGTTGGCCGCTACAAGTGCACCTACAATCGCAGCCGCACTACTCCCCAATCCCCTCGTCAGGGGAGCATCACTGGAAGCACGAATCGCCAGCTCAGGAATGGCGAGACCTGCTTCTTGAAACAATCCCGCCGCAACCTTGTACAGGAGATTGTTTTTGTCCGTCGGTGTTCCTTGCAGCTCCTTGCCCATCATCTCTACTGTCGTATGATCACTGATTTCCATTTCTACGACAGAATACAACTGGAAAGCCATTCCCAGCGCATCGAATCCCGGTCCCAGATTCGCTGTTGTTGCTGGTATGGTTACTTTTACACGTTGTCCATTCATGATACAAATTCTCTCCCACTTTGACGAACCAGCTCCATCACAGCTTCATGTGTCGCCGGAACAGAACGGGGCTCTTCACCTACCAGCTTCAAAGCGATATTTGGATCTTTTAGTCCGTTTCCAGTCAGTACACACACGATCTGGCTGCCGGGTTGAAGCCTGCCCGCCTCATGCAGCTTGATAATGCCAGCCAGCGATGCTGCCGAGGCAGGCTCACAAAACACACCTTCACTCTTCGCCAGCAAATGATAGGCATGCAAAATTTCTTCGTCCGTTACACTATCAACAAGACCGCTTGATTTCGAAATGGCATTCAAAGCGCCATCCTTGCTCGCCGGGTTACCAATGCGAATGGCTGTCGCAATCGTTTCAGGGTTGGCTACTGGTTTGCCATGAACCAACGGCGCTGCTCCCGCTGCCTGGAAACCGTACATCTTAGGCAAGCGGCTCGATCTTTTGGCTGCGAAATATTCCTCGAAGCCTTTCCAATATGCTGTAATGTTTCCTGCGTTGCCAACTGGGATGGCCAAAATGTCAGGTGCGTCCGTCAGCGCATCGCACACTTCAAACGCCGCGGTCTTTTGTCCCTCGATCCGGTAAGGGTTCACGGAATTCACCAGTGTAATCGGCTCTTTCGCTGTGATTTCGCGAACGATATCCAACGCTTCATCAAAATTACCGTCAATCGCGATAACTTCTGCACCATAGGCGATAGCCTGAGCCAACTTGCCTAACGCGATATTGCCGTTCGGGATCAGGACGATGCAACGCAATCCTGAGCGTGCCGCATACGCAGCTGCTGCTGCTGATGTATTTCCCGTCGAAGCGCACATGATTGTGTTGCTTCCCTCTTCTACCGCTTTGGCTACAGCCATGACCATGCCTCTATCTTTGAAAGAGCCAGTCGGATTGAGCCCCTCGTACTTGACGTACAGCTCCACCCCCAATTGTTTGGAAAGATTCGGAGCATGGATTAGGGGTGTGTTTCCTTCATGCAAGCTGACCAGCGGAGTTTTTTCTGTGATCGGGAGAAATTCCTGATAACGTGCCAAGATGCCAGACTGTCGATCAAAAGCCATTATTTGTCTCCCCCTTCTACACGGTAGCAGCTCTGCACAGTTGATACGATATCCATCTGCTCCATGTAAGCCAGTACCGCATCCATGTCACTTTTTGAGGACAGGTGTGTAATCATGATAATCTCCGCTTCACGTCCGTTGTTGAACGGTTGCTGGATGACCTGCTCAAGGGAAATATTTTTGTCTGCCAATAGCTGCGTAATTTGAGCAAGAACACCGCGTTTATCTGCAACTACGATGCGCAGGAAGTATTTAGAGAATTTTTCGCTGTCTTCTTTCAATACTTTTTCTTTGTAGGGAGCAACCATTCCGCGTCCATTCACTCCTAGCTTTCTGTTTTTGACGACAGTGACCAGGTCAGACACAACGGCGGTAGCAGTCGGCATTTCACCTGCGCCCGGCCCGTAAAACATGGTTTCTCCTACCGCTTCCCCATGTACGTACACGGCATTAAAGACACCATTTACGGAAGCGAGTGGATGGGATTTTGGAACCAGAGTCGGCTGCACACTTACCTCAATCGCCTCTTCGTCACGACGAGCCAGGCCGAGCAGCTTGATTTCGTAGCCCAGTTGTTTGCCATAAGCGATATCTTCCTTGCTCACGGAGCTGATCCCTTTTACGTCCACATCTTCGAGCTTCATCGGTACACGGAAGCCCAGTGTTGCCAGAATCGCCATTTTGCGGGCGGCATCAAAGCCCTCCACATCGGAGGTTGGGTCCTGCTCCGCGTAGCCCAGTGCTTGCGCTTCTTTCAATACCTCACTATATTCTGCGCCCTCTTGACTCATTTTGGTCATGATGTAATTGGTCGTCCCGTTGACAATCCCCATCATTTTCGCGATACGGTCTGAGGAAAACCCCTCTACTAGCGCACGCAAAATTGGTATTCCACCAGCCACGCTTGCCTCGTAGAAAACGTCACAGCCCTTTTCTTGCGCCTTCTCTAAAATTTCGGCTCCGTGCAACGCCATCAGATCCTTGTTGGCTGTTACTACGTGCTTGCCTCGTTCGAGTGCACCCAAAATGTACTCTTTTGCAGGGTGAATGCCACCAATTACTTCTACGATGACTTCAATTTCTGGATCATCCAAAAGACTAGCAGGATCTGTGGTCAGCGCGCCCTCCATGGATGAAATATTGCGAGATTTTTCCGCATCCTGAACAAGAATACGGGAAACCTCAATACTGAGGCCGGTTTGCTTTTGCAAATCCTCCTGATGCGCTTGAATGATGCGTACTACACCAGTCCCTACTGTTCCAAAACCCATTAATCCCAATTTAATGCTCTGCTTCTCCATGTCTCTCTCCCCTGCCTTTTCTTTGATTGTTTTTTTGCTTAGCCTCTACCGACGATCATCGCTTTGCGAACGCCCGGGATCAGCTGCAAGCTATCCAAAAACTCCGTGCTAGATACGCGAAGATTAGCCATATCGACTGACATGGATATAGTAGCAATCCCTTGAAGTGGTATCGTCTGATTGATGGTCAATACGTTTCCACCTTGATCTGCTACATATGTGAGCACTTTGGACAAGTAACCTGACATGTGATCCAAAGAGAACGTAAACGTCATAATTTTTTCGCTCATCATCGAATTGAACGGAAAAATGCCATCTTTGTACTTATAAAAAGCACTGCGGCTCAATCCCACCCGTTCAACCGCTTCGTTCACAGTATCCACTTCGCCGGATTCCAGCATCTTCTTGGCTTCAATCGTTTTGGCAATCGATTCTGGCAGGATGTCAGATCGAATCAAGTAGAATTTTTCTTCCTTTTTCATGCGTTGTGTCCTCCTGAGAAAAACAGTTGTTTCTTCATAGAGGACATTATAACGGAAAGCATGGAATGTGACAATCCTTATCCGCCACTTTTTTTCATCGGATCACATTTGGTTTACTTTGATTACATGAGGGGGAGCTTCTTCGCGCACAATAATGCGTATCGTATGGAGGAGGTGAAAGACAAATGGCCGGACGTGGAAAGTCAGATAAATCGGAGCGCCGTAACAATCACCCAGCTGGTAAGCCAAGCAGTCTCGAACAGTTTGGCAATGACATGCGTGGCAAAAAGATGGCACAATCCCCAAACGTGATTGAAGATCCAAGCGGAAACGGATAAACAAACACAAAAAACCCGGGATACCATGATCCCGGGTTTTCCTGATTCGATTAGTATGCCAAAGAGGACAGACCGTTGATATGAGTCAAGTAGCGAACGTTACTCGCTTCTTTCATCAAGGTTGCAGGCAGACCTTTCAGCTTCAGTTGGCTTGCACCGATTGTTCCGATCGCGTCTTTACGGCCCAGGCTACCCAATGTACCGGAGAATACCGGTTTGAAGGTATCCATTTTGGTGCCGTTGAAGTGTGCGAAGAGATTGTGACCTACTACTTCGCCCATTTGCCATGCCAGTTGCGCAGTCGGAGGGAATGGACGACCTTCTGGCCCCATTACGACCGCACTGTCACCTGCAAGGAATACATCAGGGTGAGAAGTGGATTGCAGGAATTCTGTAACAGTTGCACGTCCGCGGTTTACTTCCACGCCGCACTCAGCCACTACGCGATTTCCTTGTACGCCACCTGTCCATACCATTGTTTTGGTTTCAATGGTACCGCCATCTTTCAGACAAACTGTGGTTTCTTTCATTTCCGTTACAGGTACGCCTGTCAGGAACTGAACACCGCGTTTTTCCAAACTCGTTTTCGCACGTTCAACCAGGTCAGGAGCAAAACCAGCCAAAATGGATGGACCTGCTTCTACGCAGTAGATGGATACGTCTGCAAAGTCTACGCCGTGTTTGTGGCACAGATTTGGCAACATATCAGCGAATTCCCCAACCAGCTCGATACCGGTCAGACCGCCACCACCTACAACGAAGGTAGCATCTGCTTTATTTTTGCTCGTCTTGTATTCAATCACGCGCTCTTCGAGGTGTGCTCGCAGACGATTTGCTTCTTCTACCGACTTCAGTGTAAAGCTGTACTCTTGCAGACCTGGGATTCCGAAGAATGCGGTTTCACTACCCAGCGCAATCACCAAAGCATCGTATTTGATGGACTCGCCACTCCCCAGTGTAACGCGTTGGGAGTCGAGACCAATATTTTCTACCGTGTCTACTACGAGGTTAATCTCTTTGCCACGCAGCAATCTTTCCAGAGGGAGCGCCACGTTTTGTTCAGACAGGTTTCCTACTGCCAAGCGGTGCAGTTCCGTAATGATTTGGTGAGTAGGAAAACGGTTTACCACCGTGATCGACGCTTCTTCAGCCGTCATGTATTTACGTGCAGTCAATGCGCTGAGCAAACCGCCATAACCGCCGCCTAGAATCAGAATATGCTTCGCCATGCCCAATCCTCCGTCCTTGTCTTACATTCCATAATAAAAAATACTAGCGTTTTTGTTGTTGACGTTCTGCTGATACTTCCAGGAATGCTTGTGCGAAACGCAAAGTTTTTTGTACTTGCGGATCCTTGAGCATTTTGAGAATACCGAACAAACCGATAGTAGACTCTTCAACATGAACACGGTCATTGGCTTCAATGGCTGCTTGCGCAATACCTTTCGCTTTATCAGAGATCGGTTTTACGAACTCTTCCATTCCGCCTTTGATGTCGTCGATCAACACATGATCATTTGCTACTGTTTGTACCAAATCATATGTTTTGGTCAAAAGAGTTGTCAGTTCTGCCAATTTAGGCAGGTTCGCCACCAATACGTTAAGTGACTCTTGGATTTCTGGTTTCATCAACTGATCGAGTACATCTTGTTGCTGCGCTGGTGCCAGAGTTGCAGTGCTTGCTACTTCAGCAGCAGTTTGAGCTTGTTGCGTAGTTGTTTGAGACATAAAAAAAACGTCCTCCTTTGCTTTGGAATAGAGGCCTTTTATTCTCGATGCCTGTTCATACGAGTAACGGCCGCTATTCTCCCTGAAAATCCGGTAAAAAATTGCTTGTAACATTTTTCACAAAGTTAAGCAGAAAACGGATTCGAATAATAAAAAGTGAATGATTTCACAAGTATTTATTCAGGAAAGCGTACACAACAAATCATGAAGTGAACAGGCTCGATGTAGAACTCTATGTACTCTACTATATACCTTCTTCACAGGAACATCAAAGGAAAAAAACCGCTTCCTTAGGAAGAAGCGGTAGTTGAGAGCTTTTTATAGTAATCTTTGATGAGTTCATGGTGCTTTTCATTGATATCCGTAAAGATTAATTCAATGATCGATTGTTTGTCTTGGAACGTTTTTTCCACGATTTTCGCCATCATGACGATCTCCTGCGCTTGCTTCGGTATCTTGAAAGACAAGTGGAGAAAATCGCCCTTCGACACATAACCGTCCGTTCCCAAAACAAGACGGGTAGGAGAAAATTTCAGCAACACTGCCTCGCCTTTTTCTTCGATCGGTCTAGCTCCCATCACCTTGTAAGGGACAGAAATACCGAGATCTGGGGAGATGGGATCCTGCTTGCGCTTTTGTGTAATTTCTACCCCTATACTAATCGGAATCATCCCTAAAAGCTTGATCGGCCAAAGCGTTTGCTCTGAAACTACTTCCAAATCAATGGTATTCACTGCCGCATCCGTTTCCCAACGAATGCGTACAGTTGATCCGAGAAGCTCTGCTTTCGTTTCAGCCTTCATCTCGTAGGAAACTACGAGATAACTGCCCTTTGCATGTTCAACCATAACTTGGACAGGTGTCTTCACCTGCTTGGAGATGATTAGCGGTAGCATCGCACCGCGTTGGAGTCGTTTATCCCCCAAAAATGGGTTCAGTGATGGGACATCAATCATGGTTTTTGTCACTCCACAAAGTCAAACTCTAATTTGCCGATCCGAACGGTATCCCCGTCTTTTGCTCCCAGCTTGCGCAGAGCATCATCTACACCCATAAAGCGCATTTGTCTTGCAAAACGCTGGGCTGCATCATAGCTGGTCAGATTGGTCATGCGTACGAGCTTCTCGATCTTTTCACCGCTGACAACAAATACTTCGTTATCACGCGTAATCTCGAATTCCTCTGGTTCTTTTTCTGCTCGGAACACCACGCGCTCTTCCACTTCCGCAACTTCCTCTACCGCAGGCTTGTCCGGAATCGTCGCCAAGGCATCCCCGATTGCATACATCAATTCTTGTACGCCTTGACGGGTTGCAGCAGAGATCTCGTACACCTTCACATCTGGAACCTTTTCCTTGAAAATACGCAGGTTTTCCTCTGCTTCTGGCAGTTCCATTTTGTTCGCGACTACAATTTGCGGACGATCTTCGAGCTTCAGGTTATACATAGTCAGCTCTCGGTTGATCTGCAAATAATCCTCGTATGGATCGCGTCCATCTACCGCTGCCATGTCAATCACATGAACGATCAAGCGCGTACGCTCTACGTGACGCAGGAATTGGTGACCAAGACCCACACCTTCATGCGCGCCTTCAATCAATCCTGGCAAGTCAGCCATTACGAAGCTCTGCTCGCCCAAGTCCACAACACCCAGATTCGGTGTCAGCGTCGTAAAGTGGTACGCTGCAATTTTTGGCTTCGCCGCTGTTACACTAGACAGCAAGGTGGATTTTCCTACACTCGGATAGCCAACCAAGCCCACATCTGCAATCAGCTTGAGCTCCATGACAATGTAACGCTCTTGACCTGGTTCTCCGTTCTCCGAGATGTGTGGGGCTGGATTCGAAGAGTTGGCAAAACGAATATTGCCTCGTCCACCACGTCCGCCTTTTGCGATCACAGCACGTTGACCCTGCTCCACGAGATCGACAATCACTTCTTTAGTATCATCATCAATGACAGTTGTTCCCGGTGGCACGCGCACGACCATATCTTCCGCGCCAGCTCCGTGCTGAGATTTGTTGCGGCCATGCTCTCCGCGAGGTGCTTTGAAATGTCGTTGATAGCGGAAATCTACCAGTGTACGCAGACCTTCGTCCACGACAAACACGACATCTCCACCTTGACCGCCATCTCCACCCGCTGGACCACCCAGCGGTACGTATTTCTCCCGGCGAAAGGAGACAGCTCCGCTACCACCGTCCCCGCCTTTTACATATACTTTTACCTGATCGACAAACATGGTGTCACCTCTTTCATTCCGCGAATGGGATCACCAAATTCAGGACCCATTCTTCTTCCGTATGTATCCACTCGGTGACCTCCACCGTACTCTGTTCGCTTTTACGTATCAGCTTTTCCAATTCTTCCATTCCGGATGCACGTAGTACACCGGCCAGGTCAAAACGAAAATGAACGCCACGCTCATCCATTTGCAAGCTTACCTGCATGCTGGCTGCTTCGTACCCGCTCTGATCTACATGATCGTTCACTGTGCATAATATCTCTGACACCAACTGGAACAAGTCTTGCTCGTTCAAAACTACTCGCGTGAGATCCACATGATTGCACACGTCTACTTCTAAAAGCAATTCATTGTTCAGTGCATTAAATGTCAAGAAGAAGACGGACAACAAGGAGCTATTCAATCGGGCAACCATCGATTCCTGCATCGCCATCTGTGCAATGCGTTTCAAATGGGCCTCTCCTTGTTCAGTACGGTTCAAATGCAAATAGCCGAGCAGAACCTGAACGTGGTTCAACCAGTCATGCCGCTGCCTGTTCAGAACGGTCAGCAGTTGGTCTGTCTGATGCGTAAACAGCCTCCGCTCGTCCCCCATCACATTCACCCAAGTCGATAAGAATATCTTTCCCATCTATTGTACCATAAAAAAGAGCCGGACAAAAAGAAAACCCAGCTATATCGCTGGGTTTTTCTTAACAAATATTTACGCTTCAGAAGCAACTGGCTCGATCACAACTTGTTTGCGATCACGGCCCAGACGCTTGAAACGAACAACACCATCTGCAGTTGCAAACAGAGTGTCGTCTCCGCCTTTCATTACGTTCGCACCTGGGTAAATCTTTGTTCCGCGTTGACGAACGAGAATGTTACCAGCAGTAACGAATTGCCCGTCGCCACGTTTCACGCCCAGACGTTTGGAAATGGAATCGCGACCGTTCTTTGTCGAACCTACCCCTTTTTTCGATGCGAAAAACTGAAGGTCCAAGTTAAACAGCATGTTCATATCAGACACCTCCCTGCCATTTATGATCATTTACTTTTACGTATTTGCCGTAATTCGCCTCAACCGACAAAAGAGCAATAACCATGCTCTCTGCCAAAAGCTGTTGTTTCTCTCGTGCAGTCTCATCATCCGAAGAAGAAAGGCTCCACTTCAAGAACCCACCGCCTTCTTGTGCGACAGCGACATCAGGAGTGATGCCCGTCAAAGGTTGGATGGCGTTTAATATACCAAAGCTGATGCCTGATACAGCAGAACAAACGATGTCTGCCCCATAGGCACCCGCATTGGCATGTCCGGAAATACTAATTTCATGGATACCGTGCAACGCACGGCTCACGATCACTTCAATCATAACAAGTCACCAATTAAGCGTTGATCTTTTCGATCACAACTTTAGTGAATGGTTGACGGTGACCTTGCTTGCGACGGTAGTTTTTCTTGGCTTTGTATTTGTACACGATAATCTTTGCAGATTTACCGTGTTTTTCTACTTTACCAGTTACCGTTGCACCAGCTACTGTAGGAGCTCCTGCAGTAACTTTGCCGTCTTTGCTTACGAAGAGAACTTTGTCAAAAGTAACAACGTCTCCTTCGTTGCCAGCCAATTTCTCGATGAAGAGAACTGCTCCCTCTTCAACTTTGTATTGCTTTCCACCGGTTTCGATAATTGCGTACACTGTGTGCACCTCCTATACTCAGACTCGCCTTTACAGGTGCGTCGACGAGCGACGGCTTATGTACCTGATTCGTGCGGTTACAGTATGCACGAGGCATATCTGCATGACAACCATTAGGTTATCATAGCTACAATAGCCCAGTCAAGTTATTTCGATTGTAAACGCTCCGCCTCTGCCCGATTTCCGACGTATCCAATTCGAAACTCATCCGGGCTCATCGCAGGAACAAGCTGCTTATAGACATGGACAGGCCATGTGATTGCTTCTGCTTTTTCCCACTCCTCTATCATGTCCAACAATCTTGGCGGCATGTCCACGAGAACAGCCTCCGCATCTTGGCTCTTTGCCAATGCGGTGACTTCGGCGTACATGCGCCGGAACAGCTCGTCTACTCGCCAAACTCTCCCTCGGCCCTTGCATGCCTCACACGGCTCCGTCAGCCGCTCCGTCAGGCTCGCACGCACTCTTTTTCGCGTCATCTCGACTAATCCAAGCGACGTCATCCCGAGGACAGTCGAAGGCACAGGGTCCTTTGCCAGCTCTTGTTTCAATCGCGAGATCACTCGCTCCTTATTGCTCTGCTCTTTCATGTCGATGAAATCAATGATCACGATGCCACCGATGTCTCGCAACCGCAGATGCCTGGAAATTTCAGTTACAGCCTCGAGATTGGTCGCTGTCACTGCCTGCTCCCGCTGTTGCCCTCCTCCACCTGTGAATGAACCGGTATTTACATCGATGACCGTCATCGCTTCAGTCCTGTCGATGACCAAGGACCCTCCACTCTTGAGCGGCACATGTCGATCACGAGCACGAATCAGTTCCGCCTCGACACCCAAATAGTCAAAGAGCGGCTGTTTGCCCTGATACCAACGAAGCTTCTCTTGTACTTCTGGAGCAAAAGCTACCAACGCCGCTTTTACCTGCTGATGAGTCGTCGCACCTTCTACCAACAGCTCATCCATGCCAATTGCCAAGCCATCTCGGAGCGCCATCTCAATCAGCTCTGCATCCTGAAAAATCCGTCCGGTCGAACGGAGTCCATCCGCTGTTCGCAGCATTTCCTGCCAGCGATTGCGCAAATAGACCAGCTCGCTAATGAGTGTCTGCTCTTCTGCTTCCGCCGCTTCCGTGCGCAGAATACAGCCTTCTCCTTGCGCTACTGTCGAAGAGATCACCTGTTGCAGTCGTTTTCGCTTGGTATCATCGGTTATTTTACGAGAAAGCGATATGCTTTCTTCAGTCGGAAGGTATACCAGATACCGCCCCTGCAAGCTGATCTGCATCGTGATTTTTGGCGCCTTCATTTCCAACGCCTCTTTACTCACTTGAACCAATACCTTTTGCCCTACATGAACGCGTTCCGCAATACTTGGTTTCGCTGCTCCACCTGACTCCACACCGACTGTGTCATCTACATACAAATAAGCATTTTGGCCTGTACCAATATCAACAAAGGCAGATTGGATACCAGGCTTCACATCCGCGATTCGTCCCTGATAAATGTCACCAACGCTTGCGTGTGCTCCCACATCCTGTGTACGCCATTCCTGCAATTTCCCGTTTTCCATGAATGCGACGCGGATGCTGCTACCTTGTGCACTAATCGCTACTTGCTTCACTGTTTTCACTCCTTATTCCCCGTGCAAACGTTGCCCAAAAGAAGGATAACCGGGCTCATAGGAAGTAATCTAACATAGCTGCTAAGTCAAGGTAAAGGAGATCATCCATGATTCATGCTGGTGATTTAAAAATAAGAGCCTTATCCCCCGATGATGCCGTTCACTTAGTCAAATGGCTTTCTGACGAGCGCGTTTTGACCTATTATGAAGGTCGCGATCGGCCACATGACGAGTCCCTCGTGCAGCAAAGCTTTTTTCCGGAAGACGACGGTGAAACTCGCTGCCTCATCTTGTACACGGACAAACCGATTGGCTATGCGCAATTTTATCCACTTGATACTCCGGAAAAACAACTGTACGGGTACGTAAAAGACGTCGTTGTCTACGGCATGGACCAGTTCATCGGAGAGCCTGCTTACTGGAATAGCGGTATTGGCACTCAGCTCGTTACAGCCATCCTCCACTATCTCCACAAGGAAAAACGAGTACAAAAAGTAGCGATTGACCCGCAAGCCTGGAATGAACGAGCCCTCCGTTGCTATGAAAAATGTGGCTTTCGAAAAGTAAAAAAGCTTCCTCTGCACGAATGGCACGAAGGAAGCATGCGTGATTGCTGGCTGATGGAATGGACCTCTCCTGCTGATAAGACTAGAGACTAAAGGAGCTTGCCAACTGCGGCGTCGTGCTTTTGCTCAAACAAAAGGGCATACAATAGCTGTTCCTCTGCCAAGAGACCTGCACCTTGCACGTAGAAAAGATGGGAGTATCCCCGCCGCAGCTTGTGTGAGACTGCTAGTACCGTCTCCTCAGGATGCACGCGTATCGCTTGAACGGCAGCTTCTTCTTGCTGCCGATCGTATTTTTCTACAAGAAAGCGAAAAAATTGATAAGGAAACCGCAAAAATGCCTGAATGTTCAATACCAATAAATAAATCCCGATTACTGCTAAGTTGTACTTCAACTCCAAGCTGGACATCCCCACCATGATCCCAGCAAACAGCGTACTCCCCGTCATCGATATCATCGTCGCCTGCCTATACGACATAAACCAGCATAGAACGGCCAACAAGATTCTCCCGCCATCCAACGGCCAAATTGGCAACAGGTTAAACAGCGCAATCGTCAAATTGCTTACCAAGAAAAAGCGGGCCCACTCTTCCGTCCATATCCCCATAAACCAAAACAAGTACGAAGCAGCCATCATCACCATATTTAAGAAGGGTCCGGCGAGTGCCACGACAATCTCATCCATTGGGTCCGTTGCGTACGAGTCTTCCATCGTCGCTACTCCGCCAAAAGGAAGAAGCTGCACTTCTTTTACGGTCCATCCGAGCTCGCGCGCCATCGCTACATGCCCCAATTCATGGATCAGCACGATGACAAACAAGGTAATAACCTCCAAAAAATGGCCTGTCACCACGGACAAGCCGATCACTGCCCAAAATAGCAGGTGAATGCGAAACCGAATGTCAAGCCAGCCTCCCCTATTCAAACGGTATCACTTCCAGGGGATTAACAAATTGCTCATTCACTCTCGCCCCTACATACAAATGACGTGATGTCTGGTCCATTACCCGTGCGGTTCCGATGACTTGACCAGGTTTCAGGACCTCGTCCTTCGTCACCCCTATACTATCGAGATTGCCCAGCCATATCTCCCGTCCTTTGGTTAGACGAACAATCACTGTCGTCCCATAATCAGGCTTTTCTCCGACAAACGCGACCCAGCCAGCTTCTCCAATCATGATTTGATCGTTCATTCCCGTAAGCAGGATCACGTTAGCACTCTCTGGATCATAGGATTTTACGACTTTCCAGCTACTGGGGAGCTTCCACACAGCATTTGCGTCCTTTGTTGTACTCGTGGCTGGGACAGCAGGGGGATTGGTAGGTATCGAAGGAAGCATCGTCGGAATCGGACCAAATCTCGCTTCATACCAGTCCGCTACTCCTGAAAAATTAAAGTCCCGTGTCATGACTTCCCTCGCGGAGCTTTTCCAAGAAGCAGGGATCAGCGTTGTTTGAAACAAAATATAAGCAGCACCAATCAATAAAACAGATGCTAAAATTTGCACGCCCCACTTTTCATGGGACGGTGGCTGTTCCATCATATCTTTCTCACGTGGCGAGTAACTGAATGGGTCTGGCGATTCTTCGATGGGATCTTTCCAATCATCGACGTAGGGAGTATAGCTGTCTCGTGACTGCGTTCGGATTCTTTCCAAACGCTCTCTCCGTCTTTCTTTTACTCGATCTACTCTTTCAAACATGTCCATCCCTCCGCAGGCCAAGCCTTTAGTATCATCCTATGACTTGTCTACCTGCTTTATGACGACCATCGCCGCTCTCCAGCGACCCAGTGTATCGGGTGGAAACACGCAAAAAAGACAGTCTCCCCATTGAGAGACTGCCTTTGAATCTGTCAATTTTACAGTTTTGTTACGCTAGCAGCTTGTGGTCCACGGCTACCTTGAACGATTTCGAACTCAACCTTTTGACCTTCGTCAAGAGATTTGAAACCTTCTGACTGGATTGCGCTGTAGTGTACGAATACGTCGTCGCCACCCTCAACTTGGATGAAGCCGTATCCTTTTTCTGCGTTAAACCATTTTACGATACCTTGTTGCATGAAACAAAACCTCCCTGAACATTACGCCCCACGAGGCGAAAGAGTGTAGCGTTAACCTCTTTTTTACAGATAAGCCTTTTGCGTCAAGGAAAAAAAGTCATACGAATTGCGATTGACAATTGGTGACGTCACTCACAATACGTACGACTCCATACCAATCACTCAAACACTATAACTTGTAAAAATGGTTAACTTAGGATGATTTTAGCATAAATTTTTGCATTTGTCACGCATTTCATGAGTGTACAAAAAGCCTTCTATTCATCACCGGAAAGTGGCGAGAACCAGAAGACTTTTTGAACAACTCCTTAATCAAAACGTAACTTGTCCTTACGCATCCCAATATTGAGCACCACACCAATGATCAGGAAGTTGGTTACAAGCGAGCTCCCTCCGTAGCTAATGAACGGAAGCGGAATACCCGTAATCGGCATCAACTGAATCGTCATTCCGATGTTCTCAAAGATCTGGAAGGTAAGCATCCCTACGACACCTGCGACAACGTAAGAGCCGAACGGATCTTTTGCCTCCATCGCGATGCGGATCATTCGGTAAATCAAGACGAAAAACAAAATCATCAGCAAGCCTGCTCCGACAAAACCCAGCTTTTCTGCAATGACGGTAAAGATAAAATCACTCTCTCCTACCGGCACCCATCCAAAGCTCGCTTGGGTCGGCGTATCAATCCCTTTTCCGAACAATTGCCCAGAGCCGATAGCAATCAACGCTTGCTTGAGCTGGAATCCTCGTCCCATCGGTTCAAGATCCGGGTTCATCCAAAAGAGGATTCGATCCCACTGATACGGCTTGATAATCTTGAAAAAGATATCCTGCTTGTATTCATGCAGCAACGTCATGGCGGCAAAGAAGCTGCCGACCAATCCTCCCATGTACAATACATGCTTCATCCGTATACCACCAACGATTAGCATCGTGGCAAGCATCCCCGTGTAAACCATGGCCGTACCCAAATCGGGCTGAATCAAAATCAAAAGCAATGGTACACCAACCAAGGCCAATACCGGAATCAGCTTATAGAAATAGTAAAACCGATCTGGATCATTTGCCCTCTTAGACAAGAAGCGCGCCACCGTTATGATTGTGAACAGCTTCATCGGTTCAGAAGGCTGAAACAAGACAGGACCAAGGTCATACCAGCTCGTCGTATTGTTAATGGGCCTCGTTTGAAATACCCCGATCAAAAGAATCAGACCGAGTACATATAAGACATAGGCCATGTTGTGGAATAGACGATAGTCAAATAACAATGTCACACCTAGCACAATAAAGCCGATGACATACCAAAGGACCTGCTGATGTGCCTTATCTACACCTGCCGCAGAACCGGAAATCCCCAAATAGCTGAAAATACCCAGCCCTGCCAAAATCAAAATGATGGTCCAGTCAATTGTTTTTAAATGACGTTTTTCCAGGTCCATCCGTTTCCTCCTAGAAAACGTGACTCCCCTCTATAGAAAGAAGGGAGCCAAGTATTACCTATTTTAATCCAAAGAATTTACGCATTTTATGAAACACGCCCGCTTTTTCTTCCAATGGTTGCAATGGAACAGCTTCACCTAAAAGGCGACGAGCCACGTTCCGATACGCAATGGAAGCACGCGATTCGTGATTTATTACAGCCGGCTCACCTTGGTTCGCGGATTTAATGATATGATCATCATCCGGCACGACACCAATTAAGTCAATGGCTAACAAATCCAAAATGTCTTCTACATCCAGCATGTCACCATTTTTCACCATATGGGAGCGAACGCGATTAATGACAAGCTTCGGCATTCCGATTTTTTCTCGTTCTAATAGGCCAATAATCCTATCAGCATCACGAACAGCGGCTTTTTCAGGAGTAGTCACGACGATTGCTTGATCAGCCCCTGCCACTGCATTGCGGAAGCCTTGCTCAATACCCGCAGGACAATCGATGATGACATAATCATATTCCCGCTTCAGTTGCGTAATGATTTCCTCCATCTGCTCAGGAGTTACTGCTGATTTGTCTTTGGTCTGAGCAGCCGGGAGCAATGCCAGATTGTCAAACCGCTTGTCTTTGATCAGAGCTTGCGGCAGTCGGCATGCACCTTCTGCAACGTCTACCAGATCATAAATAATTCGGTTCTCAAGTCCCATGACTACATCCAAATTACGCAAGCCAATATCGGTATCTACCATGCATACTTTTTGTCCCAACAATGCGAGCGCCGTTCCCAAATTGGCGGAAGTGGTCGTCTTACCCACGCCGCCTTTACCGGAAGTTACGACAATTCCAATCCCCACGTCCGTTCCTCCTCTTTCCCTCAACCCTCACGCTTTTTCTCACCCAAATCAGGGCGGATTCGCGACAAGTAGTTCATTTTCGCTACCAGCATGATCTCATTTTCCAGATAGGCAAATTCTGTGCCTCCGGAATTATTCGTCCATTCCTCACCCGGCTTGCTAATCACATCTGCAATCCGCAACTGGGTAGGACTCATGACTGCAGCCGCAATAATTACCTGTGAGTCACCGGAAATACCTGCGTGCGCGTACCCTCTGAGATGACCGAGCACGTAGATGCTTCCTGTACTGCGAACCGTCCCCCCGGGATTGACATCTCCCAATAAAAGCAAATCACCGTCAAACTCCAGTACTTGCCCAGAGCGTACCGTATTTACCTGTATGGAAAAATGGGTTTTCAGGCGTTCAGCCATAGCTTCTTCCCGCGTGATCAAATCAGATTCGATTGTATGGATCACCAGGTTGCCCTTCGTTCGAATAATTTGAGTCAACTGCTCTTGTTGCTCGGGTGAGCAGTATCGTTTTCCCAATTTTATAGATACCCGAATGAGTGGCCCAGACAAAATCTGTTGGTGGCTATGCTCTATTTTTTCACGCATATCGGCCAGCAGTTCGTCGAAGGAACAGGTATCATCCATAAAGAAGACGAGACCCTCTTTCGTTCCTTTGATCGTGACCTTGCTTTTCACAGTCGTCACCGGTTTCACCTCGACCGATACCATTCGCCATGCAGAAAGATTTTTCCTGCTCTGCGTGAAAAAATTGCCGAATTGGGTCAGATGGTGGCATTTTGCAAGAGCTTGACTCCATTATTCTCTGGGGCTTGATTGCCCTGGACAACCATTGTGTTTACTTTGCGGACGTTGGATTTGGCTTTGGAACCCCACCAGTAAGGACACCTGGATTCAGTTCATTGTAAGCTTCGAGCAATCGACGCGAGATCGGACCAGTCGCATCAGAACTGGATGTACCGTCTCTCAAACTGTTCGGCGCAATGACGACGAAAACCAGTTGAGGATTTTCATAAGGCGCAAAGCCGACAACCAGTGCATTTTCCGCTGGCTGCGACGTTTGTGCCGTACCAGACTTGGCTGCAACTGTGAAAGGCAACCCATTGAATCGTTGAACGGTACCACCTGGCTGAGTAACCAGCCGCATCCCTTCTTTTACCACCTGTATATGCTTCGGATCGATATCAACCCGGTTGAGCACTTGTGGTTCAATAACCGAGAGCGTTTGTCCTGGTTTCTTCGGATCGGTAGTTCCTTTGCGAATTTCTTTTACAAGATGTGGGCGTACCCGATATCCTCCATTAGCAATGGTCGATACGTATTGACCCAGCTGCATCGGCGTGAACAGATCGTATTGACCAATCATCACGTCCGCCAAGTTCCCGTAGTAAAGGTTCTGGTTTTCCCAACCGGTATGTTCATTCGGCAGATCCACACCTGTTTTCACACCAAGACCAAACTGGGCGTTGTAGTAATCATAGACAGAGAACTGCTTCTCCCAGCCTTCTTTCCCTTTTCTTGCTAATCGAATCGCCATTTCATACATATACGTATTGTTCGACACCTGCAAGGCACGACGAGCGTTAACAGGTCCATGACCACTTGCCTTCCAGTTGCGTTTATACGTGTTACCGACATTCAAGCCACCTCGGTCATAGATGACTTCGTTCGGTGTAGTCAGCCCCTCCTGAAGCGCAATCATGACAGACAATGGCTTGTAGGTAGAAGCAGGTGGATACGGCGTATAAATGAATCGGTTTGATTCGTTCGGCAAAATAAGCGAGGCGTAATTCTCGTTGAATTTCTTGCGATCGTAATACAGATTCAAATTGTAATCTGGATAACTCGCCATCGCCAATATTTCACCCGTATTCGGATTCATCACCAATACGTGTGCGTCCTTAAATTCTTTTGGTGTAGTCGGGCGCTTCTTGAATGCTTCAAACTCTTCTTTCAAGATGGCCTCTACCTTGCTTTGATAACGCCAATCCATAGCCAAAACGAGATCGTTTCCTGGCTCAGGGGCTTGGCGCATCTTCTTCTCTACCGTCTCCGAATTTTTGTTCACGTGCACTTCCATAATCCCGTTTTTGCCACGCAAATAACGTTCATAGGAGCTCTCCAGACCGGTTACACCTACACGGTCGATCGCGTTGTAGCCTTGCGCCTGATATTCTTTCAAGCTCTCAGGACGAATCGCATTGATGTACCCGAGAAAGTGAGTACCAAATGCCGTACCATCCGGATCTTCGAAAATTTGGCGAACAGGCTCCAGCTCCACACTAATTCCTGGCAGCTCGGTGCGTCGTTCTTCGATCTGGAACATTTCCTGCTCCGTGATGTTGACCTTGACACGCCTCGGAATATAACTAGCCATCTGCGGTGAACGCATCTCTTGCAGCAACGAGAGCTTGTGCCACTGAAATTGGCGTTGCTGCTCTGTCAACGGCAGTTTGATATCCATGTCGAACAACGAAGCATAGCGCAGCAAATCCATGTCAGACTTTTCTGCTAAGCCTCCGGGGGTTGGCAAAACTCCGATCTGATCCTTCACTTTTTTTGCAAGGTCATTACGATCTTCCTTGTCCAATTTCAGAGTGAGGGTCATATTAGCGTTTATCGCCATTTTTAACAGTTCGAAATCCGTAGTATTCGCTTCCGTAATAGCAGGTGTACCCGGCTTGGCAGCATTCAGTTTCTTAATAAGGTCTGCTCTCTCCTTGTCATCAAAAGGAGAACGAACACGCATCCCGAGATACACAGCAGTCTTTACCAGCTCAAAGTCCGACATCTGATCGACAGTCTCTACTTTTGGAACGACTTTTAGCTTCGCCGCAACCTTTGCCTTGAGATCGTTTGTTTCTTGTGCATTGAAAGCAACAGGCAAGGTTGACCTCAGTTCAATCGTCTTCTTTAACAGTTCCTTATCCGTACCAATTTTGCCGCCATCGGGGATGAGGATTTTTGCCAGACGATCCGCGACTTTCTCTTCATCAATGTCCTGCCCTTGTTCTTCAACGTATTGAACGGTGTACACAGGCTTATTCGAAACGAGTACCTCGCCATTTTTATCCAAGATACGGCCGCGAGGAGCGGAAATCGGCAGTTCACGGATACTAAACTTTTCCAATTCATGCTTGTACTGTTCGCCTTCTACCAGTTGCACAAAGGCTAGCCGTAAAATAATGGCGGCGAAGAACAAAAATACAATCACAAACAATATATTGAGCCGAATAGGTATGTCTGTTTTCGGTTCTTTGACTTCTTCCACGAACTCTCCTCTCCTTTGCCCTTACTGCATGTGCATTTCCTTTTTCGCCAGAATCTTGTTGCATACATTCTTGATCGGAAAGTATACCAGTAAGCCAAAAGCGAGATTCAACAACACACTAGGCAAAATTTGATGTGTCAAAATCCATTGAACATCGAAGGGGGCAGCGGAAAACAAGCGGAACAAGGAATACAAAAGCCACTCATGTCCGAATAAAATCAGGAAGCTGGTAATGAAAACCATCCCGAATCCTCTCTGGAACAAAAGAACGATCATCCCTGCAAAGTAGCTGGCCACCATCATGGACATGGTATAGATTCCAATTAGTTGCCCAAACAGGACATCCTGTAAAAATCCGAAGGCGATCCCGTAATACAAGCCCTCGCGCCTACCGAGATACATCGAAATAAAGATGCAGCACACAAGCGCAAACCGGGGTACCGTCATCCAGGACAGACCCCATGTACTAGGTGCAGATACTTGCATCACAGTTCCTTCCAAAACAAACATGACCACTACGCCCAACGTCAATAAAAACCGAGCCATTACTGACCACCCCCGCTAGCAGGTGGAGCCGGAGGCACAGTTGTCTGTGTTTGTGTCTGGCCGGCTGGCTGTTGCGGGATCAATTCACCATTGGGAGCGATTGTAAAATCACGTTCCACAACCATGACTTCATTCAATTGTGAAAAATCAGCGCTTGGCTGGATGTAGGCGGTTTGAGTCAAGCCATAATCATCTGGCTCTACGCGAACAATATAGCCAATCGGCAAATTGCGAGGGACAACTCCTCCCAAACCTGACGAGATCACTTGCTGATCTTTTTTAATCGCTTGTCCCCAAGGGATTTTGCGCATGACGAGCAATCTTTCTTGCGGATCGTATTCTTCAATGACACCACTAATTTGACGGTACACAGGTTTGCCGTCGACTATCTGCTCCGTCAAAATATCCGCTGAGATATGGTCACGTCGCTCATAGCTCGTCAACAATTCAACCGTAGCTGAAAAGTTGGCAACACTCTGTACGCGCCCGATCATTCCTTTGGCTGTAATGACAGCCATATCTTTTTTAATGCCACTTTTTAATCCTTGATCGATGGTAACGACGTTGTTCCATGTATCAGGGTTTCTCGCCACGACTTCCGCAAAGTGAAGGTTGTAAGATTTAAGTGAATCTTTTGCCCCTACCATTTCTCGAAGGCGCTGATTATCTGCTTTGAGTGTGTGCAATTCGGCACTTAGACGGGCGTATTGATCCAAGCTTGCCTTAAGTGCCTTGTTTTCTTCATATACGCCGTACGCTTCTTCAATTTCCTGAAAAAAGCCAGAAACAGCCTGGGCAGGGCGATAGAAAAAACCCTGCACCACGCTGAAGGTATCTTTAAAGAACATTTCTGGCCAGGTCAGGCTAACCCGTTCACGAGAAGTGAAGCCCACGACGGAGATAAGCAGGACCAAGCCTACAAGTACAATGATAAGCCGCTTATTCCCGAAAAACGACATGCCCTACCCTCCGTTTATTTACCCCGTTTTAGTCGGGAAGAGGTGATGCCTTGCTTGGATTTGAACAGGTGAATGTTCTCCAATGCACGACCTGTTCCAATCGCTACGCAATCCAGTGCGTTTTCCGCAACATGCACGGGCATACCCGTTTCCTTACTTATCAGGCGATCCATGTTACGCAAGAGCGCACCGCCGCCTGTGAGTACAATTCCACGATCCATGATGTCCGCCGCGAGCTCAGGCGGGCTTTTTTCGAGTGTTACCTTCACCGCTTCCACAATAGCAGAAATGGTTTCCGCCAATGCTTCGGCAATCTCTGTGCTGCTTACCGAGAGTGTTTTTGGCAATCCGGTTACAAGGTCACGACCGCGAATGTCAACGTTTTCGACCTCATCAGGAGCAATCGCAGAGCCGATCTCCAGCTTCAGTGTTTCTGCTGTCCGTTCCCCGATCATCAAGTTGTAACGGCGCTTGATGTACTGAATAATCGCCTCGTCCATCTCATCTCCGGCCACACGAATGGAGCGGGATGTAACAATCCCCCCGAGAGAAATGATAGCGACTTCTGTCGTACCACCACCAATGTCTACGACCATACTTCCAGTCGGTTCCCACACTGGCAGGTCTGCACCGATCGCTGCCGCAAACGGCTCTTCAATCGTATGGGCTTCCTTCGCCCCAGCCTGCTTCGTAGCATCTTCGACTGCGCGCTTTTCCACCGCAGTAATTCCCGAAGGTACACAGACCATTACATTTGGACGACGGCTAAACAGCCCTTGATTTTTTTGTGCTTGATTAATGAAATAGCGCATCATTGTCGCAGTTGTATCAAAGTCAGCGATAACCCCATCTTTCATTGGACGAACCGCTACGATATTACCCGGCGTACGACCGATCATACTTTTCGCTGCATTCCCTACTGCTTCAATGGAATTGTTATTGGTACGAATCGCTACAACAGAAGGCTCACGCACCACAATTCCTTTCCCCTTCACAAAAACAAGTGTATTGGCAGTGCCGAGGTCAATCCCCAAGTCACGTGTAAATCCACCAAACATAAAAAAACTCCTTCCAAATATTAATCCAAATGACAAGCATAAGAGAACCTCTATCGAGGCCTCTAAAAGATAGAGCGACCGCGTTTTTGTGGAAGGTTTTTATGCGCTCAAGAATTCATAGACGTTTCGATGAAAAATCTTGTGCGTATAAACATGTTACAAGTACCCCTGCTCTTTGAGACTAATGTACTTGCCTTCCCCGATAATAACATGATCCAACAATGAAATCCCCACCAGTTCACCAGCGTCACGCAATGTATGCGTAATCGCGATGTCTTCCCTGCTAGGTGTCGGATCACCGCTCGGATGGTTATGTAGGCATATCACCGATGCGCTGCTACGACGGATCGCTTCTTTAAAGACTTCTCTCGGGTGTACGATGGAAGCGTCCAGACTGCCTACGAAAATCGTCTGCTTGCCAATCACGTGGTTCTTGGTATTCAGAAAGAGACAGACAAAATGTTCCTGTGTCAAATGAGCAAGCTCTGGCGACATCAAATCAGCTACGTCCCGTGGTAAACGGATAGAAGCCCTATACTCTCGAGGCACTCCCATCAATCTACGCCCAAGCTCAAACGCAGCATGCAATTCAATCGCTTTGACTGGACCAATTCCTTTTAGCTCTGTTAACTCAGCATGAGAGGCTTGGGCTAAACCACGCAGGTCTCCAAACCTGGCTAACAAGCGCTGAGCCAACTGATGGGCCGTCTCTTGTTCCCTGCCTGTCCGCAGTAAAATGGCAAGAAGTTCAGCATCAGACAGATGGACCGCTCCTTCGCGAAGCAGTCGTTCACGTGGACGGTCATAGTAAGGGACGTTTTTCAACAGCATTTTGTTACAGGTATTTGTTGCCATTTTATATCCGCCTCCAGCCATATTCACATTATCGAAAACGGCTGACATGGAGAGGTTCATGAGGCGTATGGCCGTCGTCGCTTGCTTCAAGCATGACAACTTTACAAAATCGGCATCCCAAAACGTGTCAAAAGAGTAGACGTCAGGCCTAACGGAAGACCAACAACTGTGAAGTAGTCTCCGGTTATTCCTTCCACGATCGTGGCTCCAATACCCTGAATGGCGTATGAGCCCGCTTTATCCATCGGCTCACCTGTCGCAATGTACGACTTGATTTCTTGCTCTGTTAAAGCTCGAATTCTTACGTGTGTTAGACTATGTGAGACTTCCGCACGGCCTGTCTCCACATCTATCAAGGCGACTCCACTATAAACGGTATGCTCTTGCCCCTGGAGCATGGACAACATACGATATGCGTCCATTTCATCAACAGGCTTGCCCAATATTTGGCCATCAAGAACGACTACCGTATCAGATCCTAAAACGACGCCTTCCGTCAAGCGAGAAGCCACTTCCTTGGCCTTGCGTAAAGACAATTCTTCTACTACTTCGCTCGCAGATAAATGCTCTGCTGTCGTCTCATCTACATCACTGGTGATAACGGTAAATGATAAACCTAAAGCTTGCAGAAGCTCCCTTCGACGCGGCGAAGATGAAGCCAGAATGAGAGGAACATTTTTTTTCGTCATTTTTCAACCTACTTTATCCGTCGATGTATCCAAAATGCGAGGGCTAAGCCTCCGATACTGGCTAGATTTAGTTTTACCTGAAAGTTCAGTTCGTACTTCAAAATTTCTAAATCTGCCGCAGGCGACCAAGTAATCACTTTGCTCTTGGTCAAAAAAGGTAGCCAGGGACTTAAAATCTCCCCGATAATACTGCCAAACAAAAGTCCACTCACCAACAGAAACACGAGAGTAAGCGTTTCTTTCCCCATTTTCCCAACTCCCTTTTTATAAGGGATTCTCTTTTTGCCAAACATAAGTTTAGCAAATGGGGAGAAGCGAAACAATCCCTGATTGCTCTTGGTAGTTACTGTATAGAAAGAAAAGGCCTCCTGCAAGAAAACCTTGCGGAAGACCATATAAACATGCATTTATGTGGATGAACGTGCATTTTGCATCCAACTTGCGTAGCTCTCGAAAAAGGCAAGAACACCCGCCTGTACTTGCCACGCATAGGATTCGGCGCTTTCCACCTTTTTGCCTGCGCTTGCTTCTGCCATTTTGTCCCTGGCTGCCAGCGCTTGATTCACCCCATTTACCATCCCATCTAGCAGTGGCTTCCAGGCTTCCTTGGCTTCCATTTTACGGCTTTCCTCCAGAAATTGGCGGTGAATTTCTTTTAATTCTGCCGTTTCTTTTGCCGTTGGCGATAGTTGACCCGTCGTAATAATCAGCCCTGATTGTGCCGAAAGTGTTTGGACGAGTTTGACTCCGTGGGTGAAAAAGGCCTTCACGTTAGGGTCACCAGATGCGTTAGCGGCTTTTCCGACAGGGACAGACCCTTCAAAAGCGGGAAAGGAAAATTCTTTGACGTATATATCCATACCTTTGTTTTTCAGGCTGGCGGCAAAGCCTAGCACAGCATCTCTTGTAGGAGCAGCGGCAGCGAACATGTACTGCTTGCTTGCGTCCTTATAAAGCAAATGAGGAATCCCCGCTTTCTCCAGTGGTTCTACAGCTGTTTGCGGCGACGCATCCGGCTGGAATACTCCTGCCTGTGCAACGTACATGTTTACGGCTGGCAGTTGTAAAGCTATCGCTTTTTGACCCACTGCATTGCCATTCGTCGGCGTCTCTTGTGTTGGCTGGCTTTCATTAGGCGAAGCCGGACCTGTCACGCCATTTTTCCCAGCCGTTTGTTCAGTGCCTGCACCTGGTGCGGTCAGTGTCTGAACCGTTTCACTCAGAACATTTCCGTATGACTCAGAAAACTCCTTTTGGGAAAAGACTGTCAAAACAAGAAATCCGAACAAGAGGCCAATTGCTACAGCCCCGCCTGTTGTTAAAGTCGTGCGCCAAAAGGGCCCCTTTGGCCATAACGTAGCAAGCCGACTCACCGGACTACTCCTGTATCCCTTCTCTTCGGTATCCTCGAAGGAATAATCGGATTCATAGGAGTCGTTTGTCGTCTGATCGAATTCAACATTCGGCTTCGTTTCTTTCGTGGCAGATCCACGTAGCTGCATCATCCGTTCCCATGCTTCGTTGCCCTTCTCCTTCAACGGGTCAGTAAACAGCAAGGGAGGTGCTTGGAAACGAACGCGTGGCGTATCATCCTTTGGAGTGCGCTTTCTACTTGCTTCCTTTGGGGTGTCGTCCCGCTTTTCATCCCAGAACCTTCCGTTCATTTTGACCGTCACACGATTTTTATTTTGTCCGCTCATACGCTTGCCCTCCTAGCCACAGGCTCTTTGTACTAGCATACGTTTTGCTCGGACGGGTTATGACTTCTATCTAGTGATTCTATTAAATTTGTTTCTACTACTATTCACCATGCTATTTCAAGAGGTTTTGCTCATATACAAAATCACAGCTAAGCCAATCGTCACAAAAGGAGCAAACGGCACTTCGCATTTGATACTTACTTTTCGTATCAGCAACAAAACGAGAGAGACGAGAAAAGCTGCCAAGCTCGCAATCGTAAGAACGAGAACAAAATCGCGGACCCCAAGTCCATAGCAGACTAGCGCGAACAGCTTCACATCCCCCATCCCAAGCGCAAGCGGCCTGTGCCAGCTGATCCATCCAAATACCAGTAAACTGAGAATCGCAAAGAGTCCAGCCATCAGCCATTCCCTAGGAGAAGAGAGAACATACTCCATAATAGAAATCAGTACAAACCCTGCACCTAATGCACGATTGGGTATTCGTTTATAACGAAAATCTATCCACGAGAGGTAAAGGCAGAGTCCGAATAATATCACAGCGTTGGCCATTTCTTCTTCCCCCAGTCGAAAACTGTCCTTAAGAATACCTTTCATTCCTGGGACAAAAAAACTGCCCAGAATGTTCTGGACAGTCTCTCGATTTATAAACATGTTTTACGGATTCCAAGTGAACAAAAGGCCAGCGTGGACGAGACCACCGCCAAACCCATACAACAGGATCGTATCCCCTGCCTTTACTTTGCCTTCCTTGATCCCCAAGGCGAGCGACAATGGAATGGTAGCCGCTGATGTGTTGCCGTAATGTGTCAGACTGTACAATGTCTTTTCGAGAGGGAACTGACTCTTCTCGCAAATGGATTCGATCATGCGCAAATTGGCACTGTGCGGGATGAACCAGTCGACATCTTCTAGCGTTTTCCCCGCCCGGCTCACTACCTCCTGCATCCCCTTTGGAACAGTTGTTACAGCCCACTTGTACACTTCTCTCCCGTTTTGAACCATGCATCCATTCCCGCTCAATTCTCGTCCGTCCATATGTGTTGACAAGCCCGATCGGTATACATGAATCCCACCATCCCCCTTTGAGCCTAAATAGGCGGACAAAAAACCGGGAGCTGTAGAGTCCTGCTCAAGCAGTACGGCACCTGCTCCGTCCCCAAACAGGATGCACGTCGTACGATCCGTATAATCCGTTACTTTTGTTAACGTTTCTGCACCTACTACCAACACTTTGCGATGCAAGCCCGAGCTGATAAGCGCATTTGCCATATGGAGCGCATACGTAAATCCTGCACAGGTAGCGGAGAGATCCATGGCTCCTGCCTGCTCGACTTGAAAATGCGCCTGGATTTGGCTTGCGACACTTGGAAATGGATAGTCTGGCGTACTGGTCGCCACCACAATCATATCGACATCACGGATATCCTTCTTATAGTTTTCGATCAAATCTTGGATAGCAGCGATGGCCAGATCACTGGTAAATTCATCTTCCCTTGCCATACGCCGCTCATGAATACCTGTTCGTTGTAAAATCCACTCATTCGATGTCTCCACTAGTTTTTCCATATCTGTATTGGTAAGAACGCGACTCGGCACATACGTACCGATAGCGGTAATTCGCGACTTGAAGGGGGTTGCCATTGTCATCATCGGATCATCACCTTCCGTTTTTATGATCTGATTATAACACTAGATATTAGTATCTGGTACTAATTTTTGATTAAAAAATCTATGAAGGATATTTTGGATTCAGTCAACATAGTGGAGGAGAAGAAAAAGCACAGTTCTCTTCGACTCTGACACGCCAACAGGGGGATTCACTGGCCGTCTCCACTACAAAACGGGGACCGTCGAGCCAAAGCCACCCTACGGGCGGAAGTTTCTCAAGGGAGAAGGGTTCGACAAGCGTGGTCCCCTTTTTGTAGTTCCGACTGGGTAGGCGTTGTCAAGGTCTACGAGCCCTGTGCTTTTTTTCTCACCAGCATTGTTCGTTTATCGATACCTCTTAAAACCTTTAGGTAGATCATTCTTAGCAGTATTATACCAAAGCTTTCCGATAGTAAATAAAAAGACTTGAAACCCGTAGGTTCCAAGTCTTCATATGCCTCTATCCGTTATTTTTCTAGCTTTTCAGCCAGCCAATAAGCAGATTTCCAGATATCTCCTGCACCCATAGTCAACACGAGATCGCCCTCTTGCAATCCTTTGAAGACATGCTCTTGCATTTGTTCCTTTGTCGGAATGTACTGCGCACGCGGGTGGCTGTTGGTGCGGATTTTTTGCACCAGAACCTCGGAGGTGACTCCTTCGATTTTTTCTTCTCCGGCTGGAGAGTAGATATCTGTGATAATCACTTCGTCTGCTTCTGCAAAGGCACGGCTGAATTCATCCATGAGGAAATACGTGCGTGTGTAGCGTTGTGGCTGAAAAACAGCGATTACACGTCTGCCCGATGCCCTTGCCCCGCTTAGTGTAGCGATAATTTCCGTCGGATGATGCGCGTAGTCGTCTACGACTAGGACGCCTCGTGCATCCCCGATAATTTGAAATCTGCGCTTGGCACCGCTAAAGGTAGACAGTGCCTTAGCAATTTTATCAAAAGAAAGGCCAGCATCCAGGCAAACAATGATCGCAGCCAGTGCATTCGCAATATTATGCTTGCCTGGAACCGAGAGGCATAATTCACCCAAGAGCTCATTTTGACGATAAATTTGGCACTTGCTGCAACGATCACCACATTCAATTGAAACGGCAGAAAACCCCGCTTGCGCTGTAAAATTCGGATCGACTGCATATGTCACGACCGTTTTTTCAACAGATGGCATGACTTCGCGCACGATTGGATCATCGATGCACAGGATTGCTTTTCCATCCGGTTTGAGATGGCTCAAGAACTGGACATACGCCTGTTTCAAATTGTTGAAGTCGCCATCGAAATGCTCCAGATGATCTGGTTCAATGCTCGTCACAATTTCATACATCGGTCTGTATTCCAAAAAGGAACCGTCGCTCTCGTCTGCCTCGGCAATCACATAGTCACTGGTACCTGCCTTTGCATTGGTACCAGCACTCATCAATTCACCGCCGATGATGAAAGTCGGGTCTACACCGCACTCTTCCAGCACGTGAGAGATCATTGATGTCGTAGTCGTCTTGCCGTGTGCTCCAGCTACAGCTACTCCTGTGCGTTCATTCAATATGCGAGCAAGCATTTGGGAACGGTGCATGACCGGAATCCCTAATGTTTGACCTGCGATCACCTCAGGATTGTCTTTGGAAATACTGGTGGAGTATACGATGCTGTCTGCTCCCTCCACGTGGGCAGCATTATGGCCAATATGAATGACCGCCCCTCTTGCTTCCAGCTTTTTCGCCAAATCATTCATGGCGACATCGGAGCCGGTTACCTTGTATCCAAGGTCGATCAAGACGCGGGCAATGGCACTCATGCCATAACCGCCGATGCCCACAAAGTGGACGTGTTGGGCCTGATCCACCCTATTCACCTGCCTCTTCTACTATAGTGGGAAAGAATGCGCGTACTTGGGCGATGAAGTAGAGCGAACCGCAGACGACCAACCAGTCATCCGCCTTCGCTAATTGCTTCTCCCGCATCCAAGAAAGGAGAAACGCCCGCCAGTCTGGGACTGCATCGAGAAACTCTTGCTCCCAGCCACCGGCTAAAAACGACTCTTGTAAGCTATTGGCTTCGGCTGCACGCGGGAAGTCAAAGGTCGTCACATGCAGCTTTTTGATTTTTGACTTTACTGGTGCGAGCGACTCTGCCATTTTGGCAAGCGGCTTATCTGCCAATCCAGAAAAGAGCAAATGCAACTGTACTCCGTCCGGCAACAACCGATCCAGACTGCTTACAAGCGCCTCCATTCCTTCCTGATTGTGTGCCCCATCCAAGATAACCATTGGTCTTGGAGAGATGACTTCTAGACGACCAGGCCAACGCGTTTGTTGCAAACCACGAGATATTTCTTCTTCCTCCAGCAAGAAAGAGAAGTAATTCCGCAGGATATCAATGGTCATCAAAGCAACGGCTGCATTGGTTGTTTGGTGAATACCATTCATGGTGAGACGGTAGGATGCTTCTGCACGACGGTGAATGCTTTTGTAACGAAACTGTTGGTCATTCAACTGCTCCTCTACCTGCTCTGCCTGGAAATGTTCACCTATATGGTATAGCGTACTCTTTGTTTGTCTCGCGCGCTCCTCAAAAACCTCGAGAAGTTCTGGCCTAACCTCACCTGTGACTACAGGAACACCCGGCTTGATAATCCCCGCTTTTTCCCGGGCAATATCTTCCAAGCTATCTCCCAACACTTGTGTATGGTCCATGCCGATATTCGTGATGACCGAAACGAGCGGAAGGACGACGTTCGTCGAATCCAATCGCCCGCCTAGTCCTGTTTCCCATACGACTACCGCTGGTCTCGCCACTCTTGAAAAATAAAGAATGGCGATCAGCGTAATCACTTCAAATTCGGTAGGGGAACCGAACTCTGTTTCTTGTTCGCATCGTTGCACCCATACCTTAACCTCATTTACCAGCTGCAATAGATCTTCTTCCGCGATCATGCTGCCGTTGAAACGGATGCGCTCACGGAAATCAACCAAATAAGGGGAGGTAAATGTACCTACACTATATCCCGCTTCCATCAGCATTTGCGTCAGGAATGCGCAGGTTGAACCTTTTCCATTGGTGCCAGCCACATGAATAAATGGGATTCTCCGCTCAGGATTTCCTACTTGCTCCAAAACCCACTGCATTCTCTCAAGCCCCGGCCGTTGACCGAACCTGAGCAGTCCATGCAGCCAGTCGAGCGCTTGCGTGTATTCTACAAACCCTTCTTCTGCTTGCATACCACAATGCTCCATTCTCAAAAATATGCGATGGTATGGCGGATCATTCGCCCTTCAATTCGGCAAGTCGTGTAATCACTTTATCCCGCTTATCCATGTAGTCTGCCATCTTCGCTTTTTCCTCTGCGACTACTTTTTCAGGTGCCTTGGCCATAAATCCAGCATTGTTGAGCTTTTTCTCAATGCGCTCCACTTCGTCGTTGAGTGTCGCCACTTCTTTTTCCAGGCGCTTCAGCTCTTGCTCGATATCGATCAAGCCTGCCAGTGGAAGGAACAATTCTGCTCCCGTGATCACAGCAGACATCGCTTTATCAGGCGTAGCCAGATTCAGGCTGATTTCCAGACGCTCAGGGTTGCAGAAACGGGCGAGGTAGTGTTCACCGCGTGTCAGGCGCTCAGCGGACAATGCATCGCTTGGCTTGATCAAGAGCTCAATTTTTTTGGACATCGGTACGTTTACTTCTGCACGGATGTTGCGTACGCTGCGGATGATATCCATCAATTGGTTCATTTCGCTTTCTGCTTCAGCAAAAATCCATTGCTCGTTAACAGTTGGCCAAGGTGCTACTGTGATGCTCTCGCCTTGGTGTGGCAATGCCTGCCAGATTTCCTCCGTGATGAACGGCATGAACGGATGCAACAGCTTGAGCGTTTGATCCAGAACCGTCACCAGAACGGATTGGGTTGTTTTCTTCGCCGCTTCATCTGTACCGTACAGCGGCAGCTTCGCCATCTCGATATACCAGTCACACAGGTCATCCCAAATGAAGTTGTAAAGCACACGACCTGCTTCACCGAATTCAAATGCGTCAGACAGACGGGTTACATCTGCGATTGTCGCTTGCAGGCGGGAGAGAATCCATTTGTCTGGTGTAGACAGCTCACCGCTCAAATCGATTTCCTCGTATTTGAAGTCAGCCAGGTTCATCAAGGCAAAACGAGACGCGTTCCAAATCTTGTTCGCGAAGTTGCGGTTTGCCTCCACCTTTTCCCAATAGAAGCGTTGGTCATTCCCTGGGGAATTCCCTGTCGCCAGTGTGTATCGCAGTGCATCCGCTCCGTACTTCTCAATCACTTCCATCGGATCGACACCGTTACCAAGTGATTTGGACATTTTGCGGCCCTCAGAGTCACGAATAATGCCGTGAATCAAGACGGATTCAAACGGACTTTTCCCAGTAAATTCAAGACCTGAGAACATCATCCGAGCAACCCAGAAGAAGATGATATCGTAGCCTGTTACCAGGACATTCGTTGGATAGAAGTACTTCATGTCCTCGGATTCTTCCGGCCAGCCCAGAGTCGAGAACGGCCATAGACCAGCGGAGAACCATGTATCGAGAACGTCGTTGTCCTGCTCCAGCTTGTGGCTGTGGCAGCTTGGGCACTCAGTCACATCCGCGCGAGATACAATCGTTTCGTTACAATCTCCGCAATACCATGCAGGAATTCGGTGGCCCCACCAAAGCTGACGGGAGATGCACCAGTCGCGGATGTTTTCAATCCAACGCAGGTAGTTCGTCTTGAAGCGGTCTGGGACGAATTTCACACTTTCAGGGCTATTTGCATTCGCCAGTGCTTCGTCAGCCAAAGGCTGCATTTTTATGAACCATTGGGTAGAAAGGTATGGTTCTACGACTGCATCGCTTCGCTCACTATGTCCAACCTGATGGATATGCTCCTCAACCTTGAACATAACACCTTGCTCAGTCAAATCTTTGATGATTTGCTTCCGGCATACAAAGCGATCCAAGCCATTGTAGATACCAGCCAGTTCGTTCATCGTGCCTGTCTCATCCATGACAACGATTTGTGGCAACTGATGACGAAGACCCAATTCAAAGTCATTCGGATCGTGTGCTGGCGTAATTTTTACAGCGCCAGAACCAAACTCAGGATCAACGTAGTCATCAGCGACGATTGGAATTTCGCGTCCTACGATTGGCAAAATCACGGTTTTCCCGATCATGTCTTTGTAACGCTCATCTTCCGGATGTACTGCTACAGCCGTATCACCGAGCATCGTTTCCGGACGGGTTGTAGCTACTTCGATATAACCGGTGCCATCTGCCAATGGGTAACGCATGTGATGCAGCGCACCTTTTACTTCCTTGTAGATTACTTCAATATCGGATAGAGCCGTGCGGGCTGCAGGGTCCCAGTTAATGATACGGTTACCGCGATAGATCAAGCCTTTTTCGTAGAGGCGAACAAATACTTCGCGTACAGCTTGGGACAAGCCTTCATCCATCGTAAAACGCTCGCGGGAGTAATCTAGGGCAAGACCGAGCGTTTCCCACTGCTCACGAATATGTGAAGCGTAAATGTGCTTCCACTCCCATACTTTTTCCACGAATTTTTCGCGGCCCAGATCATGACGAGAGATGCCTTCTTCTCGCAAGGTAGCCTCTACCCGCGCTTGGGTTGCGATACCGGCGTGGTCCATACCTGGCAAGAACAAGGCGCTGTAGCCTTGCATACGCTTGGTACGCGTAATGATATCTTGCAAAGTCGTATCCAGCGCGTGGCCCAAGTGCAATTTACCAGTTACGTTCGGCGGTGGAATGACAATCGTAAACGGACGTTTATTCGGGTCACGTTCTGCCTTGAAAAATTGTTTTTCGATCCAATACGGATACCATTTGTTCTCTGCTGCCTTTGGATCATAGTTTTTCGGCAGCAATTGGTCGATGTCGGTTGTTGGCTGTGTAGACATGTACGACTCCTCCTATTAGCATAACTTTCTTTGCAAAAAATAAAAAAACCCTTCATCGCAAAGGACGAAAGGATTATTTTCGCGGTACCACCTTTGTTAACACACGATAAACGTCATGCTTATGGCGTGTTCACTCTGACAAGATAACGGTTGCGAACCGGTCTCGGCTAGGCACATGCTTTCACCGAAAAAACTCCTGGGCGACCTTCAGCCATTCATAACCTTAGAGAATCTCGCAGCAACTGATTCTCCTCTCTGCTAAGGCGTCCTGACTTACTCTTCCCACTCATCGTTCATATCGTATGTAGTTGTCGTATGATTAGCTTTTCACTATTATATACAATCACGCTGTTTGGCGTCAAACCCGGGTTTCGCCCACTTTTCCAACTGCAATGCCCAGTGCTTCGGTAAAACCGAGCACGCCCAAAATATCGAGAATTTCTTCTCGGACATTGACGATTTCTACCTGTTTGCCCATGGCCAACAGTTCTTTCGTGGTAAAAAACAGGCTTCCAATACCGGAAGAATCTACAAAGGAGACACCTTGAAAATCGACGGTAACGGATTGATTTCGCCCTCCATACTGTTGGAGCAATTCACCTACTCGATCTCCTACAGCCATGTCCAACTCTCCGACGAAAAACAATGTAGCCTGTCCGTTCGCCTCTGTTGCGCGGTAGTCCATGCTCAAACTCCTCTCAATAGGTATCGGTACACCCAATCTGCTCGTCCTTTTACTATATTACCCATTTTCATTCACTTGCAAACATTTGGCTTTTGGGAAATCGTAGCTTAACGCGAAAGGATACATTCTAAAATCAGCTTTGTACCTGCCAGGGAGCTACTTAAATAAACACGATCACAGTATTGCAGGATCACGTGAAAACCGGCCCCAAGCGAGTGGCGCGTAGAAAATCCTTGCTGTAGGGTAGCTCGCGGGATATCCTCGAGCAAAATTCCTTGTCCTTCATCATGGATCACAGCCCGACACATCTGCCTGTCATTCGATAGGTATAGCGTGACCACACCGCCATTTCCGTGCTTCAACGTATTGGAAGCAGCTTCGTTGACCGCAACGAGAAACTGTAGCAAGCGCTTATCAGAAATGCCTTGTGGTTCCAAAGCTTGCTTGAACAATTTACGCAGTTCTGCCAGCTGCTCCGGTAAGCGGATGTCGATTGCCAAGAGCTTATGCCCTTCCCGAAGCAAGAAAAATAATTCTTCATCACTTAGCAACAATAGCTTACCTTCTGTGACCACACCCAGAATATCTCTGTAGATCTCCCATTCCCGTCTTTTGCGTTTTCTTTCTTCTGCAATAACGGCAGTGACATCGATCAAAGCCATTCCACAGGTCCGATCTGGCAATACAGATGTGTATAATTCAAAGACCTTTGTGCCATCAGAGGTGACAATTTGCTCCCTTACAGGACCACCCGATCCAGCCACATCTTCGACCAGTCGTTGCATTTCTCGCTCTACTTCCAAACTCGCACGAACGTCACCCAACGGACGCACTTTCCCTTCATCGTAAAGATAGAGGAAAACGGTCTCGATCTGACGCAGTATGGATAACTTCTGAATCTCTTGCTTTATTAATCGCCCCCGCTCGTCGTCTCGATCCTTCCAATGTAACAAGACGTCTGCCGGGTCCAATTCGCCACTCATGTGCCATGTATGAAATTCTTCCAGAAGCAATCGCTCCAGAACATCTTCCCGTCGCAAAACTTTTTCGATATCGATAATGTAGTACGGATCACCTGCTATACCGCGCAATCCGCTACCGATAATTCGGAAATCATAGGCGAGCTCTATTTCTATGCGTCCGTGCAAATCATGATCAGAACTGCTTAACCCAATGGTCGTCCGGCTCACTGCTACCAGCTTCGCCTGGAACGATTCCATCGTCGCTAGGTTCGTCACCTTTACAGTGCGGGGCGGAACTACTTTGTTCGCTGCACCGCCAGAACGTAGCGCGACAAGGCAATTATCACAAGTGGGATTGTCCGGACAACGCTCACACAAAATCACAGTTCATCCTCCTATTCACGCGCAACTACACGAGGGCTATACTCTCTTCAGGCTCAAATTGAAGAATCAACACAGAAATATCATCCGTTTGGTTTCGCTGCTGTGTTATCCCCATTAAGTAGGCCTCAACTCGATTCATCGATTCCTGCTTACTTTCACCAGACATATTTAATAAGGAGGATAGTTCTTCTAGCCAATGCCTGCTGCCTCGAGATACTTCTTTTCTCCCTGTATCCAGCAAACCATCTGTGTAGAGCAATAGCATGCCCTCTTCTTCTAAGGGTACCTCCTCCATTTGATACGTGCTATCGGGCAAAAGCCCTAGGCCGACCCCACCCTTGCTAGCTAAAATGGTTTGATTCGACTTGGACAAATAAAAAGGCTGTGGATGTCCTGCCCTGCCAAATCGAATTTTGTGTTCCATCTCATCATAGACAGCAACCAGCATCGTAATGTAAGAACGAGTTTTTACTAAATCAGCATAAAGCAACTGATTGAGTCTTTCCAAAATCTCATCCGGCGAATAGCTGGACTGCAAAACCTGCCGTACAGCAATCCTAATCCCCGTTGCCCAAATACTAGCCAAAAAACCGTGCCCAGACACATCCGCAATAATAAAACAGGTGTAGCGATCATTGATTTGTCTATAATCGATGTAATCTCCGCCTACATAATCGACGGGTACGTAAACCGTTCTTGTTCGCAAACTGGTTAACTGCAACTCTTCTGTGGGAATGAGCATCGACTGCATACGTCTAGCCAGCTTCATCTCCATCTCGATTTCTCGCTGCCCTGATGACTGGTCCTGTTGACATCTGAGGATCAACGCCCGAATGTTCACGAGGAGCAGCCCATAAAAAGATTTCTCCAGTTCCTTTAGCTCACGGTCATTGACGTTACTCTGGGCGAACAAGCGGACATAGCGCGGTGTTTGAGCGGTGTCACACTGTTCCGAGACAACAATGCGCTCCTCTACTTCGCGCTGCACTTTTGCGCTCTCTTTGTTGCCACGCTCGATCCGAAAATAGACAGCACCTAGAGCCGATTCAAACGTGATCGACAAGAAGCAAGGCTTGTCCATCTTCACGAACCACGTATCAACCAACTCTTCTATAAATGGCATGAGGCTCTCGTAATTGACTTGGCGCTTGCTTTGCTCATTGCTGGTCATCACCAGATACTCGTAATTCTGTTTTAATTCCATTAGTTTGACCAATTGATGATTCATCCCCGAGCCACTCCCATACACACTTTAGCATAATTCTTTCTTTCGGGAATTGCGAAAAGGGTTATGGCAATTTTCAAAAACATTGTGATCACCTTTATTCGTTTCGTCCTAGCCTTCCTGCCCTACACCTTCCCTTTTCAGACACCATTCAAACCACTATCTACTTTCAATGAAAATGTTTTAGGCATTTGCTCAAGGTTGTAGACACTGTCCAAAGTAGCCGCGCATATGCTGGAATGAGGTGATTGTGATGAATTTCCGTTGGAAGTATAACCCCACGTATTTACGGATCAAATACGGATGCAAACAGGTGCTCTTTCCGCTGTTGGTTTTTCAGTTTATCCGAACCGTTGTATTTCCTACCTCTTTTGATGTCGTCCTTCTCGGTTTGCTAGCCATGCTCTATGTTGCCATCTCTCTTGAATGGTTATAAAAAAAGAAAAACAACGCCCCACGCGGTGAGACGTTGCTCATTAAAAGGCTTGCTGGACCCAACGATGCAGGCGCATCAGGCGGTCCATATCTTTTTCAAAACGTTGGACAGCGTAAAACTCGCTCCACTCGCGGGGATGATGATAATAAATATCCAAGTCCCTCATGATCCTCTCCGGGTAGGACAGAAACGAAGCCATCAGTTCAATTTCTTCCGGTCGCAGCGGAAAAATCTCGGCGTAGCGATGGAATAATTGAGAAGCCCCAACCTCATCCCCCGCCATTTGAAAATAAGTACGATAAAATAGTGTCAAATCGCGCACTGGTGTATCAAAGCTGGCACGATCAAAATTAAGCAGCCGTCCTTTTCCCGATCGATCTGGCACAACATGCTCAGGATTTGGGTTACCATGGATCAACGATAGGCGAAAATGCGCGTGCGTCTCATGCCGCTCTCGCCAATCGGTCAATAAGTCTGTCGCTGTTTGAGCCATTTCCTCAAGAAACTCCTTGTTTGCCAAAAACACCAGGTCAAAAGGGGAAGGATATTTGCGCTCCTGCGCAAGGGTTGCCGCCTTATTCATTTGGTCTTGCCAATATTGCCAACGGTTAAGCAAAGAGTCGACAAGTGGCTCTACCTGTCTCGGATCATCGTAGCGATAATTTTGTGTCAAATGATGAAGCTCCGCCATACGCTCCAAAGCAGGAGTCGCCCAAGCCAAAGGCTGCTCGGCCCATTCCTCACTTCCTGGCTGCCAAGGGGTTACGTAAAAGGCGGCGCTTCCCTGTTGGACAAATGGATCATCGTATTTCGTGTACGTAAAAGGAACGGCCCCATCCCATCCGCGGTGCTGCAATTGACGCAGCATATCGCTGACGAAAACAAGACGTTGAGCAGGTATTTGCGCTCGTTTGCATACGAAGGAGCCGTAGGGAGTCGTCGCCTTAAATACATTTGGCTCCTTTAAAACGTCAATGCTCTGGGCATACATGTCATACTCTTTGAACAAAGGAGCAATGTCATCATACCGACTCATAGACTCCCTCCCTCCTCGAACGCTCGGCCCGCTCTGCAATATGCCGAAGCAGTAAGTCAACAGATTGTTGGCTCTGCAAAGCGTGCTCAATACCAGCGATCGACGCTTCTTGATCCAGCGATACGCGCTTCACATACGATTCGATACTTCTGTACACTTCACGAGGACGAGCCATAAAGGCGAGTATCAACGAATAGTTTCCATAGGTGAGTGGCTTGATTTCTTCATAGCCGTCAAAAAAAGCGTCAATCTGCTTCAGATCCTTATGGGTTAAAAAATGATCGCGCAAAAAGGTGGCAACATCGCGTTGCTGGACTGAAATTATCGGCCGGAAAAAGCCTCTCAAGTACAGCTTCCCGTTTACCATTCCCCAGTTGTCACGCAAAAGGTCCCGATGGGATACAGCAACCGCCTCCGGAGTAATTCGCTCATGGGCAAGCATCGCAGCGGAACGGTCCATTCGTTGCAGCATAGGGGTCATGAGTTCCGATACCCAACGATTTTCTTTAGAATCCCTTCCAGATTTGGCTCGAAATGATTCGACCAGCTCTTTGGCACGTCTTCCTTTTTCTTCTACTTGCTGTTTTTCCTGCTTGAGTAAATCACTTCCGGACAGTAAAGGACTTTCCTGCTGAGACTGATGCATCATCGCGATCACGCGTCCGCATTGCCTCGCAATGTCCTGGCCGGGCTGATAGTCTTCGAATTGTCGGTGATGGTCGGTCATGGTAACGCCGCGTTTACCCAAAATCAAAAATGGCTTGGTGTCTCTCGTCCGAATAAACCGCTCCACTTCTCGAAACCCCTGACGAGCCAGTCGTTCGCGCCAGGCAAACGACCAGCGCATCACATCTACACGCGGCCAAACGTGGAGTTCTTTGGGGCCCCGGTTTGTCTCCAGTAAATAGCAATCCTCTAGGGGCGTAATTCGGATTACGCGCGCCCGATATTGCTGGCAAACCTCGGAGAGATCAATTTTATCCACGGTCCCCCACTCCTCTATTGTGGGATGTACAGAATCTGCCCTGCTACTAGCTGCTCGGAAGCTAATCGGTTTACTTCCACGATTTTGGAAACAGGCAAGGAGTATCGCTGTGAAATATGCTCTAACGTCTCATCTCGCTGAATAATGCACATTTTCAGCTGACTCGATCGCTCTTCTTTTCTGCGGACAAACGACGTGAGATTTTGCATGGCCTCCATCGTAGAAGCGTTGACATTTCCCGAAGATCCATGTCTCGAAGAGCTAGATGAAGATTCCGCCTCCAACGCCATCGCTTCCTGTTTGGCACGATTCGCTTGTGAGAAGATGGAGGTAATGTTCACTCGACTTCTTTCTTCATAGGAGGGTTTCCCTGAAATCGCCACTCGCACTTCTACATCTTCCGCAGCAGCCTCTGGTTGTGCAACGACTGGTTCTGCTTCTTGCTCAGGTTCTTGCTCGGAAACAACAGTGGCTTCCACCGCTTCTTGCACTGCTTCCTGCGACTCTGCTTCGACTGACGCCCCAGTAGATTCATTGGAAACTTGCTGGTATGCGATTGCCTGCTGATCGTGTATAGCCAGTACAGGCTCCTCATGTTCTTGTTCTTTTTCGGCTATTTCTCTCATCTGCTCTTGCTCATCAGCCAATACTGACTGCTCGGAATAGGCGACAGAAGAATCGTACGAAGCAGATTGTTGGGAATCTAAGTCATACGAAATAGAAGCAGTCTCCCAGGACTCTGGAGGATTGGACTGTGCCACTTCCAGCACATCACCGTATTGCTCGTAGTATTCATCCTCATTGGATTGAGCAATAGCCGGAGTGTCGAACATGGAAGGAGATTCGGTTGATTCATAGGATGCTGGCAATGCCTGACGCTCCAATTCCTCCTCCAGCGCACTCAGCTTTTGATCAATGTCATCGAGGGACGTCTGCTCCGTATATTCTTGCCCATCATCACCAGCAGCGAAGGTGTATTCCCATGCTCCTTCGCCTGGTCCGGCAGCTTGCGTTTCGATCTGCTCTGCTTGTTCAGCTCTATCCCCCAGGACTATCCCCAAAATCTTCAGATCGGCATCGATTAGCATTTGATGTGGTGATTCTAGCTTATAGTCAAAGCTGTCCACAATTGCGTAGATGTCTCCGATCTCGGTAATCCGATCCAATGGAATGGTGATGTTCAACGGAATGCGATGACCAATCTGTTCCTCCCAGCCATAAAAGGCTTGATCCGATGCTTCCTGGCGAAAGGGAGTAAAAGTCATGGCCTCAACCAGCGATTCTCTTTCACCGCCTGTCGCTTCTGCGGCTTCCCTGATTGGCTCGTACTTCCCTACTAACTGCAAGCAACCCGTGATCGAGATGTAGGAATCGTTTTCCAACACTTCCACATCTGGAACCAATTCCAGCTCTTGCAATTCACCTATTCCAGCTCTATCGGATGAGAGGAAAATGGTCTCCTTGATGGCAAAAGAGAGTTGCCCATCCTGTAATGCCATTCGTGCTCCTCCTTTCAAGTGCAGGACATTTCCCTATACTATATGGACAGGACGAGCCGTTTAGCACCGAAAAAAAAGGAAAAACCGGGGTTATCTATCTCCCCGGTTTTACAGACGCGATCCATTCTGCTATTGCTTTTTTCCCCTGATCAATACAATCTGGTACACCTACGCCACTGTATGACGCACCTGCCAGGATAACACCAGGGAGTTTTTCTTTTAATTGATTGTTCATATCCTGCACCCAAGCCTGATGCCCGACCACATATGGTATGGCATTTTGCAAGCGTGATACGTTATAAAAATCCGGCTCTGCTCGAATCGTCATGATCTTGCGCAGATCACGGAGGACAACCTCCAAAATTTCCTCGTCTGTCTGCTCCATGAAGGATTGCTCTCCTGCTCTTCCTATGAAGCTACGCAGCAAGGCTTTGTTTTTCGGCGTCGTATGCGGCCATTTGCGATGCGCCCACGTACACGCGGTAATTTTTGCTCCAGAATGCCGCGGTACAATAAATCCTGTCCCTTCCATTCCTAAATCAATCGCTGACTCTGGAAACGCCATAGCGATGGTTGCGACCATATGCGGCTTCGCTTGTGGCAAGGTAGGAACTTGTACATAAGGACGGAACAACGGCTCTGCGACAGCATGTGGTACGGTAAACAGCACCGTATCTGTCTCGATCGTTTCCCCATTTTTCATTACCAAGGTGTACTTCCCGTCTGGCCGTTTCACCAGTTCTTTGACACCGGTATTCTTCGAGATAACTTCTTCTGGCAGGCTCTTTTCGATTGCCTCTACTAAGGACTGCAAGCCGTTCTTCAACGTCAGGAAGATGCCTTTTGGCTTTTCTTGCGTTTTTACTTGCGGGCGAGAATGCTTCATCGCTACGATCAAGCTGCGATGCTGCTCCTCCATTTTCGCGAATTGAGGAAAACTCGCAAGCAAGCTGAGTTTGTCGAGATCCCCGGAGTAGACACCAGACAATAAGGGCGCTATAAGATTATCAATAACTTCATTACCTAGCCTACGCCGAAAAAAGTCCCCCACGGAGATATCGCCGTCTCCTTTTGATGCAGGAAGAACGAGATCCAAAGCTGCCCGAAGCTTGCCCGGCCAAGAAATGAGATCGGTCGTGACAAAAGGCATGAGCTTCGTCGGTACACCCATGACCGCTCCTTCTGGTATAGCCTTCAGGCGATCCTGATGCCAAATATACGCTTGGCCTGTACTGTTGCGAACGAGATCATCCGCAAGCCCCAAGTCCACTGCCAGCTCAGCCGCACTCGTTTTCCGCTCGAGAAACGAATCGGGACCTTGCTCAATAACAAACCCTTCGTGACGCCATGTCTTGATTTTCCCACCAAGTCGCCCTTGCTCTTCAATCAGTTGAAAACGGATGGGCAAGCCTTTTGCTTCGATTTCCTTTTGTAAGTAAAAAGCAGCGGTCAACCCTGTGATGCCGCCGCCTATAATTGTAATATGATAGGTATTATCGCTCATATGATCGATCCCCTAATTCGCCAGCTTCTTTCCGACTGCATCAGCCAGACAGGAAATGAACGCAGGTCTGGCGTTAGGCATCGCTGGACGATAGTAATGTACCCCTAGCTCATCTGTAACCGTTTTGCATTCCACATCATTATCAAACAGAACTTCTAAATGCTCTGCGATAAATCCGACTGGACAGTAAACAAATGCTTGGTAGCCTTTTGCTTCGTACAGCTCTCTAGTCAAATCCTGTACATCTGGTCCCAGCCACGGATCAGGTGTATTTCCGGCGCTTTGCCATCCGATTGCATAGGAAGTGATCCCTGCTTGCTCGGCAATGAGCTTTGCTGTCTCTTCCAGTTGCATTGGGTACGGATCACCTGACTTCAGGATTTTTTCCGGCAGGCTGTGAGCGGAGAAGATCACGACTGCTTGTCCACGCTCTTCATCCGTCATCGTAGCAAACGTCGCTTGAATAGCATCAGCCCAATATCCGATGAAGCCTGGTTCCAGATACCAGCTCTCAATGCTGTGGATGACAGGTCCGCCAATTGCTGTGGAATGCTCCTGTGCTCGTCCATTGTATTCTTTGACGCTATAGCTGGAATAATGAGGCGCCAGAACTAGACTGATCGCTTCTGTAATCCCATCACGCTTCATTTGCTCTACTGCGTCTTCGACAAACGGAGCGATATGCTTCAAACCAAGGTACCCTACAAATTCACGGTCTGAGTAGCGGTTGTTCATTTCCTGCTCGAGAGCGCGCACCTGCTCATCCGTAATGTCTGCAAATCGATTCAATCCATCTACAGCCTCGTAACGCGCCATCAAATCATCGAGCAGTTCTTGTGGTGGCTTACGACCACGACGAATGTGCGTATAGTATGGTTCAATCTGTTCAGGACTGCGTGGCGTTCCATACGCCATTAACAAGAGTCCGATCTTCTGCTTTGACATGATAGCGCCCCTCCTGATTAGACGTCCCTTTTGTAACTATGGATGAACTTCGTCAGTTGTTGCAGCGTTTCTACTTTGGCGTCAGGGAATACGCCGTGTCCCAGGTTAAAAATGAAGCCTGGTTGTTTTGTGCCTTCATCCAAAATTTCCTTCGCCTTCGCTTCAAGCTTCTCCCAAGGAGCCAATAGCAGCGTTGGGTCCAAATTGCCTTGCAGCGTCTTCGTCACACCCATCTCACGAGCAGTCGTAATCGAAGTACGCCAGTCCAGACCAACCACATCAACAGGCAAGCGGTTCCAATCCATCAAAAGATGACCAGCGCCGATACCAAAATAGATCGTTGGCACGCCAGTATCTTTTAGTGCGTTGAAGATACGCGTCATAACTGGTGTAATGTACTCGCGGTAATCTTCGTCATTCAATGCACCGACCCACGAATCAAATACTTGCACAGCTTGCGCGCCTGCTTTAATTTGCGCTTTGAGGTAGGTGATCGTCATATCGCCCAGTTTTTCCATCAGCGCCTGCCAAGCAACTGGCTCGGTATACATGAATGCTTTTGTCTTATGATAGTGCTTGGAAGGGCCACCTTCGATCAAATAGCTAGCCAGTGTAAACGGTGCACCCGCGAAACCGATTAATGGAACAGATAATTGCTGACGCAAAATCTTAATGGACTCAAGAATGTACGGCACATGTGTTTCCGGATCGAGCTCAAGCAGACGCTCAACATCCTTCAAGGATTCGATTGGGTTTGCGATTACAGGACCAATGCCAGATTCGATATTCACATCCACGCCAATCGGTTTTAGTGGCGTCATGATGTCTGCAAACAAGATTGCAGCGTCAACGCCCAATTGCTCAACGGGCAGACGTGTCACTTCCGCGCAAACTTCCGGTATGTAGTTCATTTCAAAAAAGCTATGCTTCGCGCGGATGGCGCGGTATTCTGGCTGATAACGCCCTGCCTGACGCATGTACCAGACTGGAACACGCTCTGTCGCTTCACCGCGACATGCTTTCAAAAACGTATCGTTAAAAGTTTTTGCGGTCATGAATAAACCTCGCTTTGCACAATTATGTTTCCTTCAATATGATACCATTCGTCATTCGACAAGTAATGTCTCTTTTGTGTCAAAATCTTTTCGTTTCTTCCGTTTCCAATCCTATCCATCAGTGTTTCCAAACTTCTCCTATTGAATGCGAACGTCTCCGGTAGAACTTCGCACCGTCATTTTGGGTCCACCTGATCCAATCGATGCCTTCACTTTGTATTCCTCATTCTTTTCATAAGTAAGGTTAGACCAGGTGGTTTCGATGCCTCCTGTATCTGTCGTTACTTCGAGCTGTGCTGAAGCAGGCTCCTTGGCTACTGTCACTCGAATATCCCCCGTATCCGTTCGAATAGAAACGTCATGGGTTAACTCTGGCATTGTCAATTTATCAATCTCGCCTGTAGAACTTTCAATGGTAACGGCCGAGCGAACATTTGTCAGATTGATATCTCCTGTAGCTGTCTGGACGTTAAGCGCTTCTCCTTCATAGCCCAACACGTCCACATCTCCATTGCTGCTGGATATTTTCGTGTTCTTTGCATGCAGCATTCCGCTCTTGATATCCCCTGTCATCGTTTCAAGCTGGACGCGCTCATACACTTTTTCGGGTAGGAAGAGCTCCAGCTTTACCTTCCCGTTGCGAGGATAAAACATATTGACGTGAGGACGTTCACGCAGTTCTACGAGCAGCGTACCATCTTGTGAGACTACACTCCGAAACTCCAGTCGCTCCTGCTGTTGTTCGGATACTTCCCCGACCATCCGTACACTCGCTTTTGGTTGCTTGCTTGCCATGATTTCCACATCAGCCGTTTCCGTCAGCAACTCAATCGCTTTTACCTCTTGTTCGATCATGTGCTCTTCATTGACTTGTTTTAACGAAAATGAGAAATTTTCTTGCTTCGTAAAGAGCCAGATGATTCCACATACACCGATGATGAACAAAAGAAGACTGATTCCAAAGAGTCTTTTCCCCAAATTTCTCATCTCATTTCCCCCTGATCATCTTCACGTTGAACTGGAGATAACGTAAGAACTGGCGATACAGCCATTTCGTCAATCGCAGCAAACCGATGGCAAACATTCCGCCCAATCCTACGGAAACCATGCTGGAGAACAACAAGAAAAGTCGCTCTTGAGAAGGGGCAGGAATCCCGTAATCCAAGAATATTCCGACTGGGGCGACCAAAAGCGCCGCAGTCATTGCATACAACCCCATCAGTATACCAATCAGGCCTAAAAATGGCCCCAAAACGAAGACGAGATTGAAAAATCCCAAGCTGATCGTCGCGACAATCGCTCGCGTCATATTCCCTACGGATGCGTTGGACTGTGCTTGATCAATTCGGTAGCCAGCCAAAAGTTCACGTGCCACTAGCTTCGGACTCCCCAATCCTTCTGCAATTTCAACCTCCGTCTTCCCTTGTTTCATTCCTAAGAGAAAATGCTCTGTATAATCGGCAAGGATGTCTAAGCGCTCTTTATCAGGCAAAGCGCTAAGCAAAGCATTTAACTCATCCATAAACTCACGCCTTGTCATATCCGAGTCCCTCCTCTATGATCTCATTTACCCCGCGGTTAAATATTCGCCACTCCAAGACGAGGTCATTCATGTATTGACGACCGCGATTTGTCAGCTGGTAATATTTCCGTGGGGGTCCCTCTTGTGATTCCGCCAAATAGGTCGTAAAAAATCCTTCCTGGGTCAAACGGCGAAGTAAGGGGTAAACCGTTCCTTCAGAGATATGGAATTTTTCCGAGATGCTCGCAACCAGTTCGTAGCCGTATCTGTCCTGCTTAGCTGTCAAGACGAGAACACACAGCTCCAGAACCCCTTTTTTAAACTGTACGTTCATCAACATCACCCATGTCAAAGCTTACCAAATAGCTACTATATATTGCAAGGTACTTCATAATAACAAAACCTCTTTTTCGCAGCATACCAAGGAACTGCGACTGCGTAAAAAATGGACAGGGAGGTTTTTCTCCATCCCTGTCCGGTCAAACCTTATTTTGCTTCAACAATGCGGCCTTCTACTTTTGGATTGACAGTTTTACGCTTGACCAATCCTTCTTCCACAATGCTGTACATGGACAATCCTGTGTTGAAGAATGGCTTTTTCAACGATTCGTAACCATCTCCACCTGCTGCCAGGAAGTCGATCGTTGCCAATTTATACGTTTTGGTCAGGTCAAGCGGCTTGTCGCCAACTTTTACTTCTACTACGCGCTCGCCAGCTGGCTTGGATGGGTTGTACGTGAAGCTCATGCCGCTCACTTGCGGGAAGCGTCCTGCTCCCTCTTCTACCTGGCTCACGCCGTTTTCGAGGGCTTTCTTCAGCTCTTCGCCTGTTACTTCTACGACTGCCAGTGTATTATTCTCGAATGGCAGGAGCGTGTACAGACCTTTTTTCGTGATATCGCCTGCTGGCAGCTGTGTACGAATTCCACCGCCGTTAGCAAGTGCTACATCTGCTTCATAGCCTTTGATCGACTTCGTGCGCTCCAGCATGATATCTGTGATCAGGTTACCTACGTTTGTTTCTTTCGTACGTACCAGTGCACGGTCACCATCGAGTGGCACTTCGGATTTCGCAATGACAACATTCATTACTGTATCGATCTTGCCTACGATTTCTTTTACCATCTTATCTACGTCTGGATCAGCCACAACTGCTTCATCGTACTCTTTCAAACCGCCGCTGAATGCTACCAATTCTTTGCCGAGGTAGTAGAGGTCAGCGCGTCCGAGAGACTTGCCGTACTCCCAGTCTTGTACGATGTACGTGCCGTTTACGAGTTCAGGTGCTTTCAGCGGAGTATGGGAGTGACCACCAACAATCAGGTCAATGCCAGGAACGTTTTTCGCGATTTCACGGTCTACGGTCACTCCGATATGGGAAACAACAATCACGTGATCTACTTCTTTTTTCAGCTCAGGTACAAGTACTTTCGCCACTTCTACCGGATTTTTAAATGTCAGCCCTTTTACGTTGTCAGGGTGAGTCAATACAGGTGTGTCTTCCGCTACGAAACCAACAAAGGCGAATTTCTTCCCGCCAATCTCTGCTTTGAAAATAGGTGGCAGCAATTCTTTTCCATCTGCCTTGAACACGTTAGCAGAGATGACTGGATGCTCGAGCATGTCACGCAGCTTGAGCAATTGCTCATAACCAAAGTCAAACTCGTGGTTACCGGCAGCCATTACGTTGTAGTCGAGGCTGTTGAGGATTGGAACAACAGATTCGCCTTTGAATTGGTTCACGAAAACGGTACCTTGGAAGGTATCACCAGCGTCCAAGAGCAAGAAGTTTTCGTTCTCTGCACGCCATTCCTTGAGTAAAGTTGCGATTTTGGCAAAGCCGAATTCTTTTTGGTTCTTGTCTTCTTGAATATGACCATGTGTATCGTTGGTGTGTGCAATCGTTACATGCGTGGTAGCCGCATCACCCAATGCTTGGAAAAATTCACCGCGCGTTACCGTCGCTTTGTTGTCGAGCTTCATTTTGTAGCCCAATTTGTCAGCCATTTGTGTCAGCTTGGCAGATGTTACCACTTGCGCAGGGTTTTTATAGTCGTCTTGTGTGAGAGCGCCTTGGCTCTTTGCCCAGTCGAAGTAAGGAGCAGACCAATGAGCACCTTTAGCGGCAGCTCCCACTTTTACTTCTTTCAATTTGGAGAAAACAACAGTAGCTTCCGCGAGAGTCACAGCACGATCCAGAGCAAGATCGCCATTTTGACCCGCTGATACAATTGCCTTTTTCACCATCCAGTCAGCGTGCTGTACGGGATGCAATGGTGCTGCAAATGCTGAGGAAGACATCAGCGATGCAAATACGATAGATGCAAACGCCGTCATCGTAATCCGACGTGCCTTTTTCATGATAATTTCCCCTCTCGTCTATGTATAAATAAATAGGATAACGTTTTCATTATAGCAAAATTTGCTAGGACTATGGTGTGATTTTGTTACTTTTTGTTGAGAAAGCTCCCCAATGCTTCAGCCATTTTCTCTGGCGCTTCGACCATGCCCATATGCCCAGCATCAGGCAGCAGCACTTGCTCGACGCTATTTCTATCTACTGTAAAAGTTTTTTCTGCAGGAATGATCTGATCCTCTGTTCCTGCGACTAATAGCACAGGTAAAGTCGTTTCTTGCAGCACATGATTGCGATCTACTCGATCACGCATGGCGCCTAGTGTTTGGATGGCTCCAATCGGGCTCGTCGCAAAGCCAATCTCTTTTGCCAGCTGGACTTCTTCTCTCATCGATTCGATATGCGAAGGTGCGAACAGCTTCGGGATGAGTGCTTTGATAAAAGGCTCCATCCCATTCTCCCGAATACTCTGGGCTCCTTTATCCCGGTTAGCCTTGGCAGCGTCGTCATCCGGATATGGCGTCGAATGGATCAAGCCAAAGCTCGCCAGCTTGTCCGCGTATTGGTTTGCAAAAGCCAAGGTTACATAGCCACCGAGCGAATGTCCAAACAGATGAATCTTCGCTAAACCCAGCTCATCTACAAACAAAGCCAGATCGTCTGCAAAGCGCTCCATCGAATACGGTTCATCAGGGGCCGAGCTATTTCCATGACCACGCAAATCGATCGCAATGACACGATGCGTTTTAGACAGGAGCGGCACTAGCTTATGCCAGTAAGATGAGCTCCCGCAAAAACCGTGGATCAAAACAAGCGATTCTCCTGTTCCTTCTTCTACATAGGCTATTTTGATGCCGTTACTCAGTTGGACTTCCTTTTTCATCGAATCATACTCCTTTATTGTTTGGTTACTTCTTGTCAACAAGTGCTACTTACCCTTACGATTTGAAAATAACCCCTGTTCAAAAGAACATGAAAGAGGTGCACATGTAGATGGTATACCCAAAAACAGGTTCCGTGATCGTCAGGGACGGGAGAGAAATGGCGTATACGCACATTCAGGCAAGTCAGACGCCATCTCGCTCCGTCTGTTTTTTCTTTCCCGGAGCCAGCTATTCGTTCGACAGGCCTTATCTGTATTATTCTACCATGCTTTTTTTGAGTAAACAGTTCGATCTCGTCTATGTACACGCAGAGTATGGACGAGACAATGCGGATTTTTGGAATAGCTCATTCGCCAAACGCAGTGCTTGGATCAGCGAGGAGATGCAAACGGTTGTCTCACATGTGCTGGATGTGTACGGATATGAACGAGTTTTCTTCCTCGGGAAGTCACTCGGTACGGTGCCGATTACCTGCGGATTGCTCAAGGAATCTCGTTTTGCCTGTTCATCTGCAATCTTATTGACGCCATTGCTGACTGAGGAAGTGTTCCATACGGAATTGCTAACTCTTACCCAACCGATATTTCTCGTCTCAGGCACCGCCGATCATTACTACAATCAGGGCGTGGTTGATCAGCTTGCCACATCCAAACCAAACATCCAGCTCCATCTCCCGCCAGACGCTAAGCACTCCCTCGATGTTGATCTCTACGTCGATGATTCCCTTCAAGTGCTACAGTCTGTCATGGGTGAACTAGCACGTTTCCTGGACAAGCAAATAGATTGACATCAAAAACAACACCTCTTGCTTGCAATGAGCGGTGTTGTTTTCTTTTTTTTACCGAAGCGGAATAAAAATTTCATACGCATTGTCGACCCGAGCAGACTCATGCACAGATGGAACGTACCGTTGATCGTAGCGCTCCATGCGACGAGCTTGCTCGTCCACCTGATGGCCATTCTCGTTGAGCCAACCAAACAGTCCGTGGTATGTATTTTGCACCTGCTCCATAGGCCCTGTATGGGTAAAGCGGGCGTATGTCCTCTCTGGAATCGTGAACCCGAGCATGCCCTCAGGGATATGCTCGAAGCGCTCCACTTCCACCACAATGTACTCGGTATACATTTGGTACGTCAGATTCTCGTCGCTGATGTCGTAACGAACATCTGGTGAAATCACGAGAGGAATCTCATCCTGGCGCTTCAAAAAAGTCTCCCACAGCTTCGGCATGTATTCCACTAGCATAGGAAACGAACCAGAGAAGCTAAGGCCAACCAGATGCTTTTGCGGTACGTGAATGATCGTCCCTTCCATGTCTCCACCTCATTCATCTGCATTTTCCTTCGTATTTTGACAAGGGGTGGAAAAATCCTGCAAAAAATCAAAAAAAGCACCTCCTGCATCAGCAAGGAAGTGCTTTCTTCTTTTCATTCTTTATTCAAACGCTCTTTTCATCGCTTTGAAGCTTGCTTCAATCGTACGTTCGATATCTTCATCGGTATGAGCCAAGGAAACGAACATACCCTCAAACTGGGACGGCGGGATCATGATGCCTTCCTCCAGCAGATAGCTAAAGTACGCCGAGAAACGCTCCAGATCGGATGATTTCGCTGTTTCGTAGTTGATAACTGGCGTCTCTGTAAAGAACAGGCAAACCATGGAACCCACGCGATTGAGCGTGTGCGGAATGCCCAGCTTCTTGGCATTGTCAGCCAAGCCTTCAGCCAAACGAGCGGACATCTTCTCCAAGCGTTCGTATGCGCCTGGTTTGCTGAGCTCTTGCAAGGTAGTCAAGCCTGCTGCCATCGCCAAAGGATTACCCGACAGCGTCCCTGCCTGATAGATTGGGCCTGCAGGAGCTACTTGCTGCATGATCTCACGTTTGCCGCCGTATGCACCTACTGGCAAGCCACCCCCGATGACTTTCCCCATCGTGGTCAAATCCGGAGTAATGCCGTACAGCTCTTGTGCACCGCCCAATGCTACCCGGAAGCCAGTCATGACTTCATCGAAAATCAGCAGTGTCCCATGTTTCTCTGTAATTTCACGCAGTCCTTCGAGGAAGCCTGGCTGTGGAGGAACAACCCCCATGTTGCCGCCGATTGGCTCCACAATAACTGCTGCCAGATCATCGCCAAACGCTTCAAATGCCAGTTTGACGCTTTCCAGATCATTGTAAGGAACCGTAATCGTATTGTGTGCTGTTCCTTCAGGTACACCTGGGCTGTCTGGAAGTCCCAGTGTAGCCACACCGGAGCCAGCTTTGATCAACAGGCTGTCGGCATGACCATGGTAGCAGCCTTCGAACTTCATGATTTTATTGCGTCTGGTATAACCACGCGCAAGGCGCAGAGCGCTCATCGTTGCCTCTGTACCGGAGTTCACCATGCGCACGACTTCTACAGATGGCACGATCTCACAAACGAGCTTTGCCATTTCTGTTTCCCGCTCAGTCGGTGCGCCGAAGCTAGTTCCAAGCGCAGCTACTTCCGTAATCGCTGCAAGGACACGCGGATGTGCATGGCCCAAGATCAATGGACCCCACGAGCCGATGTAGTCAATATAACTGTTTCCATCCACATCAAAAATGCGGGAGCCTTCTCCTTTTGCAATGTAAACAGGATTGCCTCCGACGCTCTTAAAGGCACGAACCGGACTGTTTACTCCACCTGGTATGTAATGCTGTGCTTCTGCAAATAACTGAGTAGATTTTTCTCTATTCATCTCATGCTCACCTCGCCAGCCATTTTGCAACATCTTTTGCATGGTACGTAATGATCAAATCTGCACCTGCACGTTTGAAGCCAACCAATGTTTCCATAACGATACGCTCTTCATCGATCCAACCATTCAGAGCTGCCGCTTTTACCATGGAGTACTCTGCACTCACATTGTAAGCCACGATCGGCAGGTTGAAGTTCTCACGCAGACGAAGAACCATGTCCATGAAGGCAAGACCTGGCTTCACGATCAAAAAGTCCGCTCCCTCTTTTACATCGGAAGCTGCTTCGCGAAGACCTTCACGTGCATTGGCCGCGTCCATTTGATAGCTTTTGCGATCGCCAAATTGTGGAGTCGAGCCTGCCGCATCGCGGAATGGCCCGTAGAAAGCAGAAGCGTATTTCACCGCATAGGACATGATCGGAATGTGCTCAAAACCAGCCTCGTCCAAAGCTTCACGGATTGCAATCACGAAACCGTCCATCATGTTGGAAGGAGCGATAATGTCTGCTCCGGCTTTTGCTTGGGAAACGGCGGTCTGACCCAAAAGCTTCAATGTCTCGTCATTCACGACTTCGCCTTCGTGAATGACACCACAGTGACCATGATCGGTGTATTCACACAGGCATGTATCTGCAATCACGAGCATTTCCGGATGGGCTTCCTTGATCAGACGCATCGCCTGTTGGGTAATCGCATCATCATTGTACGCCTCTGTTCCGCATGCGTCTTTATGTACTGGTACCCCAAACATCAAAACAGCTTGAATTCCTAGAGCTACGATTTCCTTCATCTCTTCGGCCAAAGTGTCCAAGGAGAGCTGATACACGCCTGGCATGGACGGAATCTCATTCTTAATACCGCTTCCTTCCACTACGAACAACGGATAAATCAAGTCTTCCACCCGTACGTGGTTCTCCCGCACCAAATTGCGCATAGCCGCACTTTTGCGAAGACGGCGATGACGGTCAAATGTTTGTGCCATGTCGATTCCCTCCCAGATTCTCTATGATAGCTGCTAGTAAGCCTTCCACGGTGTACTCACTCGCTACCACATGAACAGAAAGCCCGTTTTGTCTTGCTGTATCTGCCGTGATTGGTCCGATACAGGCTATCTGAACGTGCTTGAGCCAGTCAAACGATGCATAGGACTCCATCGCTGCCATGAAATGCGTCACCGTTGAAGAGCTGGTAAACAAGATGATATCGATGAGACCTTGTTGTAGCTTTTCCGCTGCATCTGGAGCCTGCTCTGCATCAATGACAGTGTGATACACGTCTACCTCTGTCACAGCAAGCCCCAAGCGAGCCAACTCCTTGGGCAGTGCCTTGCGGGCAATATCTGCACGAGGCAACAGAACACGCTGACCAGGAAGCAGCTGATCATACAAGCTCGACAGCAAGCCTTCCGCCACGTAATCAGACGGGATGACAGCTACTCCGAGCCCGTGATCCTCAAGCGCCTTGGCCGTCTTCGGACCAACCGCAGCAATTTTGCCAGTGAACGCTTCGAGTCCTACCCCGACCTCACGCATGCGCTCCAAGAAGAAGCGTACGCCATTCACACTCGTGAAGACCACCCAGTCGTATGTTGGCAACTGGGTGATGGCCTCGTCGAGCTTGGCAGTTTCCGGCGGCGGCATCATTTTTAACAGGGGAAATGCGTACGCTTCTCCACCTAACCGCTCGATATGTTCAACGAGCTCGCGAACTTGACTTCTTGCCCGCGTGACCATGATGCACTTGCCAGTCAGCGGCTTGTGCGATCCGTGGACAATCATTGCTCATTCTCCCGCAATACTTGCGCAAGTACTTCTCCCGCTCCCTGCGCCAGGAGGGCTTCCGCCACTTGAATGCCCAGCGCTAACGGATCTTGCCCAGTCGCCGTGTTTTTGAACATTTGCTTCCCATCTGGGGAGCCAACCATTCCCGTCATAGTAATTTCATTGTTCTCTCCAACTGTCGCATATGCGCCAATCGGCACCTGACAGCCGCCTTGGAGTTTATGCAGGAAGCTGCGCTCTGCTGTTACCGCTAAACGCGTCGGTGCGTCATCAAACTGCTTCAAGAGAGCGAGTGTCTCCTCATCGTCTGCACGGCATTCGATGGCAAGCGCTCCTTGACCGACTGCTGGCAAGCTGATTTCAACAGGCAGGAACTGCGAGATGTTCCCTTCGAAATTCACGCGCTCAAGTCCTGCCGCAGCGAGGATAATGGCATCAAAATTGCCTTCCTCCAGCTTGCGCATGCGCGTATCAATATTTCCACGCAGAGATTCGATCTGAATGTCAGGGCGATGTGCGAGAATTTGTGCAGAACGGCGCAAGCTGCTAGTCCCTACCAAAGCTCCTTGCGGCAGTTCATCCAACGTCTTGCCGTCCTGGGAAAGCAGAACATCCCGAGGATCAACACGCTTCGGAATCGCTCCGATTACCAAGCCCTCTGGCAATTCAGCAGGCATATCCTTCAAGCTGTGTACAGCAAAATCGGTTTCCTTATCGAACAAGGATTGCTCGATTTCTTTGACAAACAACCCTTTTCCGCCTACTTTGGACAAGGTCACATCGAGGATTCGATCGCCTTTTGTCACGATTTCATGCAATTCAAAATCAGCTTCAGGTGCGAACCCCTTCAGTTTTTCTACGACCCATTTCGTTTGGGTGAGCGCCAATTTGCTGCGACGCGTTCCCACTTTCCATTTTCCCATGACAGCCTCCTTGATGAACAGCCCCTACCACCAGTCGTGAAATGTAGAAGTAGTGAAGCCTAAAAAATTGATAAGCAGTAACAAAAACGCCAGGACGTTCCACTGCGCAAGTCTGCGCATCTGCACCGTATCCCGATAGCGTTGGTACAGCCACAGCGAATAAATCGCAAGAACTAGCACGGAGAGCACTACTTTGGAGTCAAACAAAAATTTCTCCGGCAAAACCATTTTACCCCAAATGATCCCTAATACAATCGAGAGCAAGAGCATCGGTACACCCAGCATGTTCATTCGGTACGCGTAGCCTTCCAGTTGATCGAGGCTAGGCAATCGCCTGAGCAACGGCGACCAACGTCTTTCTTTGAGCATTTTGTGCTGAAGCAAGTACATGGCCGAGAAGATCATGGAGAGCGAGAACGCCCCATAGCTGAACATAGCCAGTGTCACATGCGTCAGCAATAGCTCAGAGGTCAAGATGCTCGATACAGCCTCAATCGGCGTTTCCGGCAAAAACATCGACATGACGAGCACGACGAACCCAATAATATTAGTAAAAAAAACCAGTAAATCAATCCGAAAAAAATAGTGAATGGCAAGCGACAAGCCTACCAGCACCCATGAATAAAAAAAGAGCGTCTCAAACAACGTAATGACTGGAAAATACCCCTTCATGACTGCTTGCGAGACAAAAAATGCGGTTTGCAAGGCCCAAACGACAACAAGCAACCCGAAAGCCAGACGATTGACTTTCCGGTTGCTTTGCAAGAAGTCGTTAAAATAGAAGAGAACACTTGCAGCGTAGAGAAAGATCGTCAAGTCGTAGATCCATCTCACCTCGGCCATGCACTCTCTCCCCCACTTTCCCAATCGGTTTCTAACAGTGCGTGTTCAAAAAGTCGGCTTTTTAGCACCGAGAAGATGGCGAGAACCGAACGAAGGAGGAGCGGAGTGTAGGTAATCTACATGAGCACCGGACTTCGGAGGTGAACGCCATATTCGATGTCGAATTAGCTTACTGAGCTACTTCGTGATCAAAAGACGACTTTTTGAACAACCTCTAGTAGCAGATAGATTGTCAGGTCAGCTTATTCAGGGAACCGGGAAGCCAATACCTGCTCCCGAGAAGAAGATGTCTGTTTATTTTTATCGTTAGCCCAGATTGCTTCCTGTTCTTTTCGCTCCAGGATCTCCTCCAACGCAAACATTTTCTCGAAAATATCCAGCACTTCTTCCCCATCTTTGGTAGCTGCCATTTCTTTTAAACGCACGACCGGATCGTGCAACAGTTGATTGACAATACCCTTGGTTGTCTTGCGGATGATGTGCATCTCCCGCTCAGACAAATTCGGCAGCTTGTTTTCGATTTTTCGCATCGCTTCGCTTTGGATCGTGTTTGCCTTGTCACGCAGTGCAGCGATGATTGGCGCCACGCCAAGCGTTTGATACCAGGTCGAGAATGCCACGATCTCTTCTTGAATCATGACATCCAGACGTTCCGCTTCACGAGAACGTTCCGCAACGTTACTCGCGACAATGCCTTCGAGATCGTCAATATCATATAAAAATACGTTATCAAGATCATGCAAGTCAGGATTCAGGTCGCGAGGAACTGCGATATCCACCATGAACAACGGACGATGCTTCCTTTGTTTCATGATCGGAGCCAGTTCTTTTTTGCCGAGGACATAACCTGTCGCTCCGGTCGAGCTGATGACGATGTCTGCTGTGAGCAGTGCCTCTGGCAACTGCTCCATCGTACAGGAGTCACCCTTGAACTTTTCTGCCAAAAGCTGCGCTCGCTCCAATGTACGATTCGCTACCATGACGCGTTCCGATCCATTTGCGTGCAGGTGCTTGGCAGTCAGCTCGCTCATTTTTCCCGCTCCGACGATCAGGACAGACTTCCCTGCGAAGGAACCGAAAATCTTTTTCCCCAGTTCGACAGCAGCGTAGCTGACAGAAACCGCATTTTGTCCAATCGCTGTCTCTGTATGGGCACGCTTGGCGAACGTAATCGCTTGCTTGAACAAGGTGTTGAAGACAGTCCCTGTCGTTTGACGCTCCTGCGCCAACAGGAACGCATCCCGGACTTGTCCGAGGATTTGTGTTTCTCCCATTACCATCGAATCAAGACCGGAAGAGACTCGGAACAAGTGCTCGATTGCTTGTTCGTTCTCTTTTATATAGAGATGATCCTTAAATTGTTCTTTCTCCACGCCGAACCATTCAGCCAAAAAACGGCGGGAATAGTCTCGGCCAATATTCGCCTGGTCGCAAACAACGTAGATTTCCGTCCGGTTGCACGTCCCCAGGATGATACATTCTGCGATACTCTTCGTCTGGGAGAGAAGATGAAGAGCGCGTGCTGTCCCATCGTCGCTGAATGTAAACTTTTCGCGAATTTCGACAGGAGCTGTTTTATAGTTTAGACCCAGCAAAAGAATATCCATAATGTCCTCCCAGAATAACAAACCTGTTAGCGGCATATGTAAAATGCACTATTATTATATCATTATGTCCCGAATCGGATAGGAGTAATTGTGAAAAGTTTTTTAACGGAGTGCACTTTGGGTATATCCTTTATAATCCGCTTGCGTTCCGTCCGGGAATCCCTTATGATGTCGGCTATACATGAAAACAGAAGAAAAATTGCGAAAATGTCAGAAAGGAGAGAAAAGAAGCTTTGAGAAAACCTTGGATGGCAGACATAACGCTGCTCCTCGTCGCAGTTATCTGGGGAACTACGTTTTTGATCGTACAGCAGGCAATCGCATCGCTGCCTCCCAATACGTTTAACGCCGTACGCTTTACCATTGCTGCGTTATTTTTACTGATCATCTATTTCATCCGCAATCGTTATCGTGGGCAGAACTCTGAATGGAGAGGGCCACTACTTCGTGCAGGCGTCATCCTCGGTTTTTGGCTCTGTCTGGGATATGCCTTTCAGACCGTAGGACTTTTGTATACATCGCCGTCCAAAGCTGGCTTTATCACAGGTTTAGCCGTCGTATTGGTACCGCTCTTCTCATTTTTGCTCTTGCGTGAGCGTGTCAAACCTCTCGCTATCGTCGGCGTGATTCTAGCAGCGTTCGGCTTGTATTTGCTGACACAGAGCCAGTCGTTCTCCTTTAATCTCGGTGATGCCCTGGTATTCTTCGGTGCAATCTGCTTCGCTATGCAAATCGTCTCTACCGGCAAATACGCACCTCGTTTTGCAGCATTGCCCCTTGCCATTACGCAATTAGGCACGGTAGCTGTTATGAGCTGGCTGTACGCCTTTTTCTTTGAGGATTGGAGTCGTGCTTTTGATCCGACGATCTTGTTCATCCCAGAGGTGGCCTTTGGTTTGATCGTCACTTCTATTTTCGCTACGGCACTGGCCTTTCTCGCGCAGACGGCCTTGCAAAAACAAACCAGCTCGACGCGGGTCGCTCTCATTTTCGCTTTGGAGCCCGTTTTTGCTGCAATCACCTCCTACGTGTTTATTCATGAAGTATTGAATGGAAGACAGCTGACCGGATGTCTCCTGATTTTCACTGGCATGATTCTCGCTGAACTGCCGATTCAAGAATGGTTGCGGAATTTCCGTCAGAGAAAACCAAATGAGAGTCGTGAATCCGCCTGATTCGAAAAAGCAAAAAAGTTCCTTCTCCCCTGCGGGAAAGGAACTTTTTTATGAGCTCTTCTTGACCTCTAGCATTACGGCATCCACAAAAAGCTGCATGATCGGTCCGCACACTTCTTGCGGGTAACGTTCCGTTCTTTTGAGCCACTGTTTGAGCCGGAGCAAGTGATACGCTGCTTGTGGAAGTCGCCCTCTTGTCCCCTGATCAATGAGAGCGACTGCCGACAGACCGACCTTTGTCCACAGATGGAACTTCTCCACCCACGGCCTCGTTTCTTCTGCAAGCTTCTGATTCGTCATCCCTGCCAACAGCTTGTCTGCCGAATCCTCCATCTTCTGAAAAAGGGCCGTCAAGTCAGCAATGGCCTTTTGCCGATCTCCCTGCAAAAAATGAAAGCGGAAGGTCAGGATCGCTTCTAGCAATCGCGGCGATTCCACCTCGCATAAAAACGAGCTTTGCACATTATCCGCAAAGGTAAAGAAAGCATCTGCATCCTTTTGTCCCGCTACTTCCTCTATGGCTTGTTTCCATACCGTATCAGGATCGTAGCCGATCGGATCTCGCAAATAAGCTGCCGTCGTAATCAAAGGAATCTTCGAGCATTCTGGTCTAGACATCGCATTCGCCACATAGCCTGCTGCGTATTGCCACAGGTCAGGATCGCGGTGACGCAATGGACCGATATGTAGTTCATTCGCCATGGCCAAATCATTCACCGGGTAGTTGTCCCAATAAAATGGCTGATGACCCGTAGACTCATGAAAGCGAATGGCATCACCATCCGTTAGGTAGGGCGAGCAGACGAATCGTCCCGTCCAAAACAAATCAATTTCTGACGGCAGATGCTGGCCGAGGTACATGATGTACGCTTCTTTTCCAATCCCGTTGTATTGTGTAGGACAGACAACCAACTTGACTGGTTCGCCCCAGCTCCGTATCAAATCCCACACATAAAGCGTCGTCTGGGCATGCGCCTCCGCCAAATGGGCGAACTCGGCTACATCCTTCTCATGCAACAGATGCATGGGGATATCATCGAACAATAGCGCAAAGTAACGCACACCACGATCATACAAATCCCGATACTTCCTGCCTAATAGCTCCAAGTGCTGACGATTCGTATATTCCATGCTGAGCCCAGGACCCAGACAATAAATAAACTGCATGTTGCGAGTCTTTGCCCGCTGGATCAACTCTTCTAACTGTTGATTGGCTTTTGTAGGGAGCGACTCCATCCAGCGTTCCCGCAGATACTCGTCATCTTTTGGAGCGTAGAAATACGCGTTGTAATCATGTCGGTGCAAAAAGTCGATCATATCCAGCCGCTCTTCATGTGTCCAAGGTGTTCCATAGAAGCCTTCGATCACACCACGTACAGCAAAGCAAGCACTCCCGCTCACTCAGATGCTCCCTTCCCCACGACGAATTGGGTCTAAGAATTACTCATTGGCTGGAGCAGTCTCCTCAGCCTTGGCAGCCGTCTCCCTGGCCATTTCCTCGCCAGCACGGATACGACGCATGATTTCTGCCCACAGTTCATCCTTGCCTTGACCTGTCTCCGAGGAAAATACAATGATCGTATCATCCCCGCGCAAATTCAGGCTTTGACGGATGATCTTCGTATGCTGTAGCCAACGCCCGCGAGCGATTTTATCACCTTTCGTCGCTACGACTACGGTAGGGATCCCGATTTGCTTGCACCAATCGTACATCGCAATATCGTCTTTACTCGGAGCATGGCGAATATCGACCAGTTGAATAATGAAGCGAAGCTCTTTCCGGTTTTTCAAATAGCCCTCGATCATTTTTCCCCATTGTTCCTTGATCGTCTTCGCTACCTTTGCATACCCATAACCCGGGAAGTCAACGAAGTAGAGCATTTGATTGACACGGAAATAGTTCAATGTCTGGGTTTTACCCGGACGAGAACTGATCCGGGCAAGCCCTTTGCGGTTCATCATTTTATTGAGCAAGGATGATTTCCCTACGTTGGAGCGTCCTACCAGCGCGATCTCATGGAGACCATCCGTAGGATACTGCTTCGGTCCAACCGCGCTGATAATAAACTCTGATGATGTTACTTTCATGCTTTGTCACCTACTGGCTGTTTAGTTAGCGCGTGACGCAGCACTTCATCTAAATGATCAACTGGATAGAATGACAGTTCACCGCGTACGCTCTCCGGGATATCCTCGATATCCTTCTCGTTGTCTTTTGGCAAAATGATCGTGGTTAAACCTGCACGGTGAGCAGACATGCATTTTTCTTTCAGCCCGCCAATTGGCAGTACCCGACCTCGCAATGTAATCTCCCCGGTCATCCCCACTTCTTTTTTCACAGGGATTTTCGTCAGGGCGGATACGAGTGCGGTTGCCATGGTAATCCCAGCAGAAGGACCGTCTTTTGGAATCGCCCCTTCTGGAAAATGGATGTGGATATCGTTCTTCTCGTGGAAGGACGGATCAATTCCCCACTGATCTGCATGGGAGCGAATATAGCTAAACGCAGCCTGCGCAGATTCCTTCATGACGTCACCCAGTTTCCCTGTCAGGGTGAGCTTACCTTTTCCAGGCAAAATACTGACTTCTACATTCAGCGTATCTCCACCTGCTTGTGTCCAAGCCAGACCCGTAACGGAGCCGACTTGATCTTTTTTCTCCGCCAGTCCATAGCGGTAACGCGGTTTGCCAAGCAGTGTCTCCAATGTCTTTACCGTAACCACGACACGCTTCTTCTCCCCGCTCACGATCAGCTTGGCAGCTTTGCGGCATACATTAGCTGCTTCGCGATTGAGGTTGCGAACACCCGCTTCTCGCGTGTACAAACGAACGAGCTTCAGCATCGCATCGTCGTTCATTTTCAGCTTATCTTTGCCCAGACCGTGATCCTGCATTTGCTTCGGCAAGAGGTAATCACGCAAAATGTTCAGCTTTTCCAATTCGGTATAGCTGGAAATCGAGATGACCTCCATCCGGTCCAAGAGCGGACGCGGAATCGTATCGAGACTGTTTGCGGTCGTAATAAACATGACGTTCGTCAAATCATAGGTCTCTTCGATATAGTGGTCACTGAATTTATCATTTTGGTTTGGATCGAGTACTTCGAGCAGCGCAGAAGCAGGGTCTCCACGGAAATCGGACGCGAGCTTGTCGATCTCATCCAGCAAAAAGACAGGATTAATCGTACCTGCTTGCTTCATTCCTTGTATGATTCGTCCTGGGAGAGCACCGACATACGTGCGGCGGTGTCCGCGAATTTCTGCTTCATCGCGTACTCCACCCAAGGAAATGCGAACGAAATTGCGCCCGATTGCACGCGCTACGGAACGGGCCAGAGATGTTTTCCCGACACCCGGAGGGCCTACCAGACAAAGGATTGGTCCACGCATGGAGTTTACCAGCTTTTGTACTGCCAAATACTCCAAGACGCGCTCCTTCGGTTTATCCAAGCCGTAATGATCTTCATCGAGAACTTGCTGTGCATGATGAATATCCAGATTGTCTTCGGTCGTCTTCGCCCATGGCAGTGCAAACAAGGTATCGATATACGTACGGATGACTGAGCCTTCCGCAGAAGTCGCCGGCATCTTTTCCAGACGCTCGAGCTCCTTCTCGATCTTTGCTTTGATCCGCTCAGGAGCATCCGATTTTTCGAGCTGAGCACGCAGCTCATCTACTTCACCTTGGCGTCCGTCCTTGTCGCCCAGCTCTTTTTGGATAGCTTTCATTTGCTCACGCAGGTAATATTCCTTTTGCGTGCGCTCCATCTGTTTCTTCACGCGGTTGCCGATCTTGCGCTCCAGCTCTAGTACTTCGCGCTCGTTGTTCAAAATGGTTAAAAGAATTTCGAGACGTTCCTTGATGTTGGTCGTCTCCAAAATTTCCTGTTTGTCCTTCATCTTGAGTGGCAAATGCGAAGCAATCACATCTGCCAAACGTCCCGGTTCCTCAATGTCCTGCACAGAGGTTAGCGTCTCTGGAGAAACCTTTTTGGACAGCTTGATGTACTGCTCAAAGTGGCCCAGCAAGGAACGCATTAATGCTTCCACTTCGTTTTGCTCTGTTTTTTCATCTTGCAAATATGTAATCGACACGACGAAATAATCTTCCTGTTGAAGATACTCCTCGATCTTCGCGCGTTGCAAGCCTTCTACCAATACACGGATTGTCCCATTCGGCAGCTTCAGCATTTGTTTCACACGCGCAACGGTACCAATACTGTAAATTTGCTCAGCATCTGGCTCTTCTATATGGACCTCTTCCTGTGTCGCAAGCAAAATCTTGTTATCGTCTACCATGGCTTGCTCCAATGCGCGGATGGACTTTTCCCGTCCAACGTCCAAATGGAGTACCATTGTCGGATAAACAAGCAATCCTCGCAACGGGAGAAGCGGTAATTCTCGTTTACCGGAACGTTCGCCCAAGCGGATGCACCTCTCCTTGTTGATCTACCCTCTTACAAAGAGCCTTATAACAGACAAAAACGGCCCTCAAAGCCGTTTTTCAAACGCCCGCCCGGCCCCAAAAAACGAGACAAAAAAGATCTCGCAATCATTTTTTGTGGAGCTCGTTTCAGGCCGGGCAAGGCCTCAGGCTCTTTGCAAGCAGAAGCTTTTTTCCATTGTAGCGCAAACACAATCCGATGTCTAATCCGCGAGCATACCCGACTGTTACAGGGATAGCGGAGAGGAAGCGAGATCCTCTGCTGGGATTTGCAAAGTAAATCCCGTCGCCTCTTCTTCTTGCATAGTAGCTTGCGGTACAGCTAGCTCAATTACCTCAGTGACAGTTGACACTGGTATGATTTCGATCCCTTTCATGTCTGAAAAAATGCTTTGCCAGTTTTCCTGTGGAATGAGGACTCTGGTCGCTCCCGCTTGTTTGGCGGCCTCTACCTTCGCAACTACACCTCCAACTGGCTTTACCTTCCCATGAATACTGACTTCGCCAGTCATGGCCAGTAAATTATCGACAGGCTGATTAAAAATCGCCGAGTAGATCGCAGTAGCAATGGTAATGCCCGCAGAAGGACCATCAACAGGGATGCCTCCAGGAAAATTGATATGCAGATCGTAATCATACGGGCGGACGCCCATTCTGTTCAGGACAGTCAAAACGTTTTCGATCGATCCTTTTGCCATCGACTTCCGGCGGATCGTCCGGCTACGGCTGCCCATCTCCTCTTCCTCAGCCATTCCTGTCATCGCCATTCGACCTTGACCTGGAACAGCGGTGGGAGAAGCAGTCACTTCCAGCTCCATCACACTGCCCATGTTCGGACCGTACACAGCAAGACCGTTGACCAATCCGACCTGCGGTGTATCATGTACCTGCTTTTCTGGGCGAGGCGATTTTTGACTGCTGTGCATCACCCATTCCACATCGGCAGCCTGGATTTCATTGCGGTCTTCCGTCAAGGCAATTCCCGCAGCGATTTGCAGTGTATTGATCGCTTCACGTCCATTGGTCGCGTAGCGCTCGATCACGGAAACAGCACCATCTTCCATATTCATATTCATTTTAGGCACGGCCGTACGCACGATACTCCCAATTTCTCCAGCCTTCAATGGGCGGAAAAAGATTTCCAGGCAACGGGAACGAAGCGCAGCAGGCAGTTCTTCTGGTAGCCTTGTCGTCGCTCCAACCAGGCGGAAGTCGGCCGGCAAACCGTATTTGAAAACGTCATGAATATGCGAAGGAATTTGGTTATTTTCCTCGCTGTAGTAAGCACTCTCTAGCATGACTTTACGGTCTTCAAGAACCTTTAGTAACTTATTCATCTGCACAGGATGAAGTTCCCCTATTTCATCAAGAAAAAGCATGCCACCGTGCGCTTTCGTCACAGCGCCTGGCTTTGGCTGCGGAATTCCCGCCTGCCCAAGCGAGCCTGCCCCTTGATAAATAGGATCATGTACAGAGCCAATTAACGGGTCAGCAATCCCGCGCTCATCAAAACGAGCAATCGTCGCATCGATTTCAATAAACTTGGCATCAGAAGAAAACGGCGATAGCTGATTTTTCTTCGCTTCTTCCAGCACGACCCTAGCCGCTGCGGTCTTGCCTACACCAGGCGGTCCATAAATAATGACATGCTGTGGGTTGGGACCACACAAAGCGGCACGCAACGCACGAAGCCCATCTTCTTGTCCTACAATTTCTTCCAAAGTCGCTGGTCTTGTTCTCTCTGACAGAGGCTCAGTCAATGCAACCATTCTCATTTTACGAATAGAATCAAGATCCTTACGCGATTCCTTTTCGGTTGAGGTTTTCGTGTTTCTCTGCGCTCGCAGCAAGTTCCAAAAGTAGGTGCCGATCACGATACCAACAACCACTTCAATGACAGCAATGACCAATGTCGTATAGTCCATATGCAGTCCCTCCCATGCGTCTTCGCTTGCGGTCAACTTTTGTCCCCCGAAGAGAGGGGAACACGTTCCTGACCGTTTTGTGCATATGTAAAGCTTCTCTTGAACGATATCAAGTAGTATTGCCCCGCAAGCGTAGACATAAACCAACAACAAAAAAACCACCTCGCCTATAACGAGATGGTTTGTGTAGACAATACTTATGCTGTTTCTTCGTGCAATTCCTGGCCTTCTTTGGTCAACAATTGCGGCTTCACTTTGTCGCGAACCGTTTCTTCGGTAATCACGCACTTGTTGACGTCTTCTCTGGAAGGAAGCTCATACATCATATCGAGCATGATTTGTTCGATAATCGCACGCAGGCCGCGCGCACCAGTGTTGCGCTTAATCGCTTCTTTCGCGATTTGCATGAGCGCACCGTTATCGAACTCCAGCTCAACACCGTCGAGACTCAGCAGTTTTTGGTACTGTTTCACCAAAGAGTTTTTCGGCTCTGTCAGGATACGCACGAGCGTCTCCTCATCCAGCGGCTCCAAGGTAGCCAGCACTGGCAAACGACCGACGAACTCCGGAATCAGACCAAATTTCAGCAGGTCTTCCGGCAAAATGTATTTCAGGTATTCTCCGGCTTTTAGATCGCCTTTTACGCCATCGCCGAAGTCTGCACCGAAACCGATGACTTTTTTACCCAAACGACGCTTGATAATCTGCTCGACGCCATCAAATGCACCGCCGCAGATGAACAAAATGTTCGACGTGTCGATTTGGATGAACTCTTGGTGAGGATGCTTGCGTCCGCCTTGTGGTGGCACACTCGCAACGGTCCCCTCCAAAATTTTCAAAAGCGCTTGTTGAACGCCTTCACCAGATACATCACGCGTGATGGATGGGTTTTCCGATTTGCGGGCTACCTTATCAATCTCGTCGATGTAAATGATTCCTTTTTCAGCCTTCTCAACATCATAGTCAGCAGCCTGGATGAGCTTGAGCAAGATGTTTTCAACATCTTCACCCACATAGCCTGCCTCTGTCAGAGAAGTTGCGTCCGCAATCGCGAAAGGTACATTCAGAATGCGCGCCAATGTTTGCGCGAGCAACGTTTTTCCGCTACCAGTCGGACCGATCAGCATGATGTTGGATTTTTGCAGTTCCACATCCTCGATCTTCGCCCCGGAATTAATCCGTTTGTAGTGGTTGTACACCGCTACAGACAAGGACTTCTTCGCCATATCTTGACCGATGACATAGTCGTCCAAGATTTTGCGAATTTCCACTGGCTTTGGAATTTCTTTCATATCGATTTCTTCTTCAGTGCCCAGTTCTTCCTGTACAATTTCATTGCACAGTTCGATACATTCGTCACAAATGTAAACACCAGGACCAGCTACCAGCTTGCGCACCTGTTCCTGGGACTTGCCGCAGAAGGAACACTTCAGTTGGCCTTTGTCGTCGTTAAACTTAAACATGCGCTTCACCTCACAACGGGTCAGTTTTTGCGTTCGATAATAGAGTCAATCAATCCGTAGGCCTTTGCTTCTTCTGCGCTCATGAAATTATCGCGATCTGTATCTTGCTCTACGCGTTCATAAGGCTGACCTGTCCGCTCAGACAAAATCTCATTTAGCTGGCGCTTCGTTTTCATAATCCATTCCGCATGAATACGGATGTCTTCTGCTTGCCCACGCACACCACCGAGCGGTTGGTGAATCATTACTTCGGCATTTGGCAGAGCGAAGCGCTTGCCTTTTGCACCAGCAGCCAACAGGAAAGCACCCATGCTGGCAGCCATGCCCACACAAATCGTGGACACATCCGGTTTGATGTACTGCATGGTGTCATAGATGGCCATTCCTGCTGTAACAGAACCACCTGGAGAGTTTATGTATAGCGATATGTCTTTGTCCGGATCTTCTGCCTGCAAGAAAAGCAGCTGAGCAACAACAAGATTGGCGATTTCATCATCAATCTCGGTGCCCAAGAGAATAATCCGGTCTTTCAGGAGGCGCGAGTAAATATCATAGGAGCGCTCGCCCCTGCTTGTTTGCTCGATGACCATAGGGATTAACATTATGTATTTTCCTCCTTTGCCGAAAAAAGTCAATGGTGGAAAAACAAGGCACGATACACTCGTGCCTTGTGGTCTTGACAGCCAGCGCTCAGGGTTAGCCTGCCCACTGACCAATCATGCGTTCTTCTAAGCTTATGCTGTTACTTTGCTTTCTGCAACCAGCAAATCTACTGTTTTGCGAGTTTGCACATCGCGGTACAGAGCAGCCATGCCATCTTGTGCGGAGAAGATTTTGCGCAGCTCGTCTGCTGGGCGGCCGTATACGCCAGCCAGTTTCTCGAGTTCTGCAGTTACATCTTCTTCTGTTGCTTCGATGTTTTCTGCTTTGCCGATTGCTTCCAAAGTCAAGGAAGTGCGAACGCGGGATGTTGCGTCTGCACGCAATTGATCACGCAGTTGGCTCTCATCCATGCCGGAGAACTGGTAGTACAGTTCCAGCGTCATGCCTTGGTATTGCAGACGTTGACCAAATTCATTTACCATTTGATCCAATTCATGCTCAACCATTACTGCTGGCAAATCGATCTCAGCGCTTTCAGCTGCTTTCAGAACGAGTTGCTCACGAACATATTGATCTTTTTCTTGCGCTGTTTTTTCTTCGAGTTTTTTCTTGGTGTCTGCTTTCAGCTCTTCCAGCGTGTCGAACTCGCTCACGTCTTTGGCAAACTCATCATCCAAAGCAGGCAGGTTTTTGCGCTTCAGGCTGTTCAGCTTTACTTGGAATACCGCTTCTTTACCAGCGAGGTTAGGAGAGTGGTATTCTTCAGGGAAAGTTACGGTAATTTCTTTTTCTTCGCCGATGTTCAAGCCAGCCAGTTGCTCTTCGAACCCTGCGATGAAAGTACCGGAACCCAGTTCCAGAGAGTAATCTTCCGCTTTACCGCCTTCAAAAGCTACTCCGTCTTGGAAGCCTTCGAAATCGATTACAGCGATATCGCCTGTTTGTGCTGCGCCTTCTTCTACTGCTACGAGCTCAGCATGACGCTCTTGCATACGCTTCAGTTCAGCGTCAACGCTCTCTTCAGTTACAGAGAAGTCTTTATCTTCGATGGACAGACCTTTGTAGTCGCCCAGCTTCACTTCAGGCTTCACAGTTACAGTCGCTTTGAAGATCAGGTTTTTCCCTTGTTCCATTTGCGTTACGTCTACTTCTGGACGATCTACTGGCTCGATACCAGCTTCACGAACAGCTTGTCCGTATGCAGTTGGAAGCAGAATGTCAAGAGCGTCTTGGTACAAAGATTCTACACCAAAACGGGATTCGAACATTTTGCGTGGTACTTTTCCTTTACGGAATCCTGGAACTTGAACTTTTTGAACCACTTTTTTAAACGCTTGATCCAATGCTGCGTCTACTTGCGTAGCATCTACTTCAATCGTCAGGACTCCCTGGTTATTCTCTACCTTTTCCCAATTTGCTGCCACGTAAACTTCCCCTCCTAAATCGAATCAACAGAACATCGCCAGCCGCGCCATGGTATCTTCGCAGGCTCGGATGATAATATTCTAGCCATTATAACCATTCTAGTATAGCACAAATCTTTTAGTTTTCAAGAAGACCTCATTGGTCGACGAACAGAATAGTTCCCTCCCAATTGTGGAACCGGGTTGCCTAAATGATCATAAAACGCCACGGATATGTAAACTTCTGTCGGACTCGTTCCTGTCTCTTCTAAAAGAGCATATGTCGGTACGTGAAAACCTCGCGGCATTTGCAAGCTGCCCGGATTCAGAAACAAGATGTCTCTCTCGACGCCACAGACAGGTACATGAGAGTGACCGAATACAACTACATTTGCTCCTACCTCTTCTGCACGGTAATGAAGGCGCAGAAGAGAGCCTTTCACTCCGAAAAGATGCCCGTGCGTTTGCAGGATGTGAAGGTCGCGCCATTCGGTCTCTTGCTCAGTCGGCACCTCTTGTGTCGAATCGCAATTGCCTCGGACAAGCGTCATGTTGGAAAACGGCTCGCGCTTATGGTCGACACAAAAATCGCCACAATGCAAAATTTTTTCGACATGATGTCGGTTGACGACCTGGCTTACTTCCCGAACCAAGCCGTGGCTATCGCTCATGATGAGAATTCCCATCACGCCTCACTCTCCTGTTTTCTCTCTTGTCTACTTGATGACTTCAAGCAGCTGCTGCATGGCACGAGCGCGGTGGCTGATCTGGTTCTTTTCTTCTGGCATGAGTTCAGCCATCATTTTGTCCATCGATGGAATGTAGAATACCGGATCGTATCCGAAGCCGTTTGTCCCTTTTGACTCACGCGCGATCACACCCTCACAAGCGCCAGTGGCAATGATTGGCTCCTCGCCAGGAATCACCAACGCCAACGTACAACGAAAGCGGGCTGTGCGTTCCTCTGTCGACACCTCTTCCAGCTCTTTCAACAATTTACGCCAATTCTGCTCGTCTGTTGCCTCTTCCCCGGCAAAGCGTGCGGAGTAAACCCCTGGGCGTCCTTCCAGCGCATCTACTTCCAGACCAGAATCGTCACCGAGGGCTGGCATTTTCAAGTATGTAGAGATTTCGATTGCTTTTTTCAGCGCGTTTCCTTCGAAGGTGTCCTTGTCTTCTACTACCTCGGGCACACCGTCAAATTCAGCGAGGCTAATTCCTTCCCAGCCAGCATCTGCGAACAGCCTGTTGAATTCTTTCACTTTTCCTTGGTTACGTGTTGCAAGAACGACTTTTTTTCGATTAGGCATGACTTTCCTCCGCTACTGATTGTGCAAAAGAGAGCGAAACATCAGCGAGCGCCTCTTTTTGACTGTTAATCAAGTTGTCAATGCCAACTTTTGCAAGGGCAATCATTTCTTGTAGCTGTTCAGGTGAAAACGGAGCATCTTCCCCTGTTCCTTGCAGCTCGACAAACTTTCCTTTTCCCGTCATGACGACATTCATGTCGACAATCGCTGTAGAATCTTCTTTGTAGTTGAGATCGAGCACTGCTTCCTCACCGACAACCCCTACTGAGGTCGCTGCCAGGAAGTCATTGAGCGGCAGCTGCTTCCAGGTGCCACTATCCACCAGCTTTTGCATCGCGTCTACCATTGCCACGAAGGCTCCGGTAATCGAAGCTGTCCGCGTACCTCCGTCTGCCTGGATGACATCGCAATCCAACCAAATGGTGCGTTCACCCATTGCTTCAAGGTTCACAACGGATCGCAGAGCACGTCCGATCAGACGCTGAATCTCCATTGTGCGTCCACCGACTTTTCCTTTGGACGACTCACGCGCGTTGCGGGTCGCTGTTGCTCGGGGAAGCATGGAATACTCGGCTGTGATCCAGCCCTTCCCGCCACCACGCATAAAAGGCGGCACCCGGTCCTCCAAAGTCGCCGTACAAATCACCTTTGTGTCTCCGACTTCAATTAGGCACGATCCTTCTGCGTGTTTAATGTAATTGCGCGTAATGGTTACAGGACGCAATTGATCATGGGCACGGCCATCCACTCTCATTCCAAGTTCCTCCTAAATCACTTTGTTACACTCCGCTCATTATACCAGAGGCGGGAAACGATCTGCCACTGCACAAACGCCTCTTCCTTATTTACGTTAATTGCAAATATTCTTGAATAAAAATTTCAAGCAGACATCGGTTGCTCCTTGGCGGCTGGAGGACTGTAAGCGCTGGTGACAAGCAAGCAAGTGGCGAACAAAAACCACGCTCGTTAATACGGGCGTGGCTCGTTCCTTACATCTGTATGGGATTGAGCTGAACCGGGCGGCTCACTGGCTTGGTAAACTCACCACTGGCTAGCGGTTTTCCTTCCACCAGCAGCTGCACTTGCTTGGCTCCTGTCGTTTCTGTCAATGACAAGACCAGTGATTGCAGAGCTTCTGGGCTCGCTTCCTTACCATCGTCATACTTGAGGATGTCACTGCTCAAATTGACTGTCACCAACTCTTTTTCCTGCTTCACATCCAGAACACGTGTCGTACGCAGCAAGGAACTAAAGAGCTGAGACCCTTGTTTCGGTCCTTTGATCAACTCTTCAACGGTTGCCTTGGCGATGTCAGCCGTTTCAGGAACCAGGCGAGTGACTGGGACATAATACGTACGTGTATCATCCAGCTGTCCTTGGAAATAAACCGTTATGCTGGAGGTATCTCCTGGTACCGCCCCATCGCCCAATTCGAGATTGACTCCTTGATTCCGGTCTAATAGCGTTATCGGTGTTTTGGCTGCTGGCATTTCCGTCAACGGCGTTCCGTTCACCCAAATTTGTACAGTCTTGACGTTGCTAAATTCCGTCAACGCCCGGGTGACTGCATCGACAATTTTCTTCTCGTCTTTTTCCTCGTACGTTTTGAAGTCTTTGGAAAAATCGACAGTGGCTACGCCATTTTTGATGACAAGTCCTTTTACTTCTGTCCCTTTCGGCAAGACAGCGGAGAAGCCACCCTGGAGCATGCTCTCTACCGGACCACCTTTTACCATGTAGCTCAATACTTGTTTGGCAGGACCTTCTGATTTCGGAAGAGTCATCGAGACAGGAACGATGTATCCGTTAGCATCCTGCAAATACACCATTCTCTCTCCGGTCTCCTGAACGACCGGTTGTGCACCTTCTTTTGCAGCATCCGGGGTCGGCGTGCCGTTTGGCAAATCAACTGATACCTCTGACTGTGGTGGTGCATCAATACGAATCGTTTCCTTTTCCGGGCCAAAGAGACCGCAGCCCGACAAAAGCACTGCGCTAACCCCCAGCACGGCCGTCATTTTCCCGATGTGCCTTATCTTCATTACCCCAGCCTCCTCCAGACACTTTGTACTACCATGTATACGAGCTAGGCTTGGGTTTATGCGTTGAAAGTTTGTCTCGCTAGACAAGGTCTTCCATCAGGGATGGACGGTTTTTTCCAATGAGTTGTGCTGGACGTTCACTTTGCAATCCAGCCATTCTTCTGCAATGGTCCGGAATTTGTGGGCGTCCCCACTCGTCACAAACAGATGTTCCGGACGCTCTATTTGCTTGCTTTCGGCGTCCGTCGCAATTTGCATGGACAATTCTCGCGCTGTCTCTTCTGCGGAGTTGATCAAGCGTACTCGATCTCCCATCACTTCCGAAATGACCGGTGCGAGCAATGGATAGTGTGTACAACCCAAAATTAACGTGTCCAAATCTTCGTGCAAGAACGGGGCGAGCGTTTCTTTTACGACTCTTCTTGCTTCCTCCGAGTTCGCCATGTGGCTCTCCACCAGTGGCACAAATGCGGGACAAGCCATGCCTGAGACGTACAGATCCGGTTGAATCCGTAAAAGCGCACGCTCATACGCCTTGGTACGAATAGTCGTTTCTGTCCCGATGACACCGACCCTTCCGTTTTTCGTCACTTGTACAGCCGCACGTGCCCCTGGCTCAATCACCCCAATGACGGGCAGTGGCAAATCCTCCATCGCTTCCTCCAGCACGACGGCAGTAGCAGTATTACAGGCGATCACCAATGCTTTTAACGGTGTACGCATCACATATTCGACCATTTGAAAGCTGTAGGCACGAATCTCTTCCGGCGATTTGGAGCCATACGGACAACGGGCATTATCGCCTACATAAACAATCCGTTCTTCGGGTAGCTGACGCATGACTTCCTTCGCAACAGTTAATCCTCCCACTCCTGAATCAATAACGGCAATCGCTCGTTCTCTACTCATGCTAATGTGTCTCCCCTGTTGAAATGAATATAGTACAGCATACCACTCAAACATTTGTGCTACTACCATATGCGGAGATGAAATTTCTTGTACTCCGCAAATGTCGCACCTTCTCTAGGCGCCTTTCATAATGTGGGGAGAGATGATGTGCCCACGAGGAGGAGAATCTTTTGGTAGAAGAAGCCAAAAATTTGTTGGACTGGAGCCAATGGGGCCGACAATGGATCGAGCATTTGCGAAGACATAAGACCCTCAACCGAGAACTCGAACGGCATCTGCACAAATTCGAAGAAACATTTACAGTGATCGGAAGGCAAGCCTCGAAGCTTGATTCGACAACAGAAAGCGACGAACTCCCTGTTCTCATCACTCGCGCAGAACAGGTACAGGAGCAATTCCATCACTTTTTACGACTGGCTCAGTTGAGTGAAGATGAGCATCTGGAAGGAGAGGTGAGGGAACCTGTTCAGGAATCAATGAATGCACAGCCAGCGGTGGCGGAAGAAGTACAAGTGCCTGTAGAGCCAGAACCCGTTTCCTATCCCGGTGCACGTGAGCCAGTCCGTGCGGCACGCCCCGTGGCTGTCGGCCGACATACCCTCCCGCCGCTCCCTTATGCCTACAACGCTTTGGAGCCGTACATCGATGAAGCTACCATGCAAATCCATCACAACAAGCTACACCAAAAGTATGTAGACGATCTCAATACAGCAGAGCGGAAGCTGGCAGAGGCGCGAGAAAGTGGCAACTTCGATCTCGTACGCCATTGGGCACGCGAGCTAGCCTTTAATGGGGCCGGTCATTACTTGCATACGATCTTTTGGCCATCCATGAGTCCAAATGGGGGTGGCACGCCCTCCGGTGATCTCGCAGCGGCAATCAATCGGTATTTCGGTTCGTACGACGCCTTTAAGAGACAATTTAGTCAGGCGGCAGAAAAGGTAGAAGGTCCTGGGTGGGCAATCCTTGTTTGGTCCCCGCGAGCACATCATCTAGAGATTCTAACAGCCGAAAAGCACCAGAACCTGTCACAATGGGATGTGATTCCGCTACTGGCTCTGGACGTATGGGAGCATGCCTATTTCCTGGCGTATCAAAACCAGCGAGACAAGTATGTAGAAAACTGGTGGAATATCGTCAACTGGCCATATGTGGAAGAGCGATTCGAGAAAGCACGAAAACTACGCTGGGAGCCGTATTAACTTGTATCTCCCCTTCATTGACAAACCCCCTCGTCATCCCAAATGACAGGAATGAGAGGGGGCTTTTGCTGGCTAAGCTTATTCGTTATACGGGACAAATTCGATCTTTTGCACCTTGACCGGATTTTGGATGGGCTTGGCGTTCTCATCTGTTTTCTGGGCAGCGATCTTGTCTACGACTTCCATCCCGGAAAATACATGACCAAAAACAGTGTGGCGATTGTCGAGGTAAGCTCGTCCGCCAATTTCTTTATACTTCGCTTCTGCATTCAACGGCAGCGCCGACAAATCGAGATACTCCTGATCTACCTTGGGGCTCTGTACAATATAGAAATGTGTGCTGTTCGTATTTGGTCCCGCGTTCCCCATACTGAGCGCTCCTCTGAAGTTGAACAGATCTCGGCTAAATTCGTCCTCAAAAGACTCTCCGTAAATACTCGGCAGCTCCTTCCCATCCGGCCCTTTCAAATCTCCTGCCTGAATCATGAAATCGTTGATCACACGGTGAAATATCATATTGTTGTATTGCCCTTTTTTCGCCAGAGTCTTAAAGTTTCCCACCGCTTTTGGAGCTTTGTTCGGGAACAGTCTCAGCTTGATCACACCGGCATCAGTCGTGATCACGCATATTTCTTCGCCTTTGCGTGGCTTCTCCAACTGAATCAGCTTCACATCTGACACATCGATGCCAGAGTCCTGCCAAATGACGCCCCACGCCTTCCAGTTCACCGGGTCTGTCCCGAGTCTGGCCAAGCCAAGATAATCCGTTTTTTCAATGGCCTTGTTATCTGCGGTATACCCGACGTATTTAAATTTCACAATCGCGCGGTAGTTATTGTAGGCATCCTCTTTCGTGACGGTGTACAGCTTGTCCACTTTTGCTTCGATCACCTGAATGTTTTTGTATTTCGCCAATCCTTCCACATAGGTTTTCATCGCAAAATTCGTCATGGAGTCACCTACTACCAGCTTTGCTACCTCAGCAGGTTTGGATCGTTGCTTCACCAGGGATGCGATGAAATCATTTACTTCCTGCTTATCTCCCCCATGTGGGCGGAACTGGTTGACCTGAACTTCGTTACGATAGTCATGAATAGGGTTTGCAGCAGCATGTTGGACAAAAGTCGGACTCAGTAACGGGATCGCAATACTTGCAACGACTGCCAGAGAAACGAGTTTTTTCATTCTTTCCGCCCCCACTAAATTAGAAGATTTTTACACAAGAATAGTATAGCCTAATCTGATTTCAATTGACGATAACATTTTTAATATTCAGTCATTAACGTTGTGCGTATGTATGGCGAATGAACGGAACGATCCAGAAAAAGGTGCAGACAGAGACAAGCTATATGCAGATGAAATCAAGATCGAAGCAGAGAAAGTGGAAATGAAGGTTGAAAAATTCACCGTGCCATCTGAATCAGGTAGCCCAAACTGCTTTCAAGATTTACGGAAGAAACTGAAGCGACTACAAGGAAGTGTTTTCCGAGTCGATAAAGGCAGTGTGATTCTTACTGGGGATTTTGGCACACGTATGATCCCGATTTGTGCGATCAGTTCCATCTATACTTGTCGGGTGTACGCTTATGTGACGAATTCAGGTACTCTCGACAACCTTGGTAATAACGTATCCGTCATCAATACCATAACCAACACCATCATCACTTCTATTCCAGTAGGTAACCTACCAAATGCGGTAGCCGTCGGACAGGTGTGTAGCATGATATGATTCACCTCCCCACTCGCAACCTTGTTTCTTGATAAAATGATAAAAACGTCGTATTTCGGTTAAACCGAGTTCGACGGTTTTTCTGTTTTTTTCCATAAAATCTGTTGCGTCTTTTTGCATCCCTCCCCCGTCTAACCCATGTAAACTTCATGAAGCTACAACTAAAAACAATCAATCATGACAGCCATATGCCATATAAGGGAGAGACATACCATGAATAAAAAAACCATCACTGTATTTGCTGCTTCTATTTTGACTTGCTCTGTTTTTGCTGGAGCTCTCGGCACTACTTGGGCTAACCAAGCTGTTACCCCAGTAACCACGCAGCAAGAAACAAAAACAAACGAAGCTGCCAAGCAAACTATGTTCCGGAATATCAAACTAGCGGAGCCTGCTCTACTGTACACCTTACAAGGGGAAGCGAGTGTTTTTGAAGGAACATACCAATACGCAGTCAAGCAAGGGAAACACGTCTTGGCAAAAGGATTCGGCACAGCTTCAAAAGGTGGCCCGGAATGGGGAACTTTTGCGCAAACGATTAAGATTCCAACAAGCGAACTGATCGGAAACGAGCCATTGATGCTCGAGATGTTTGAAATCAACCAAGAGAACGGCGCGATCATCAACAAGCTTTCCATTCCATTAGATAGCTCCGATAAAGTAAAAAACAATAACGTATTTCGTAACCTGAAGCTTGCGGCAACAACTGTCGTGTACAAAGTATCTGGCGAAGCTAGTGTTTTCGAAGGCACCTATCAATATGCCGTGAAGCAAGGCGAACAAGTAATTGCCAAAGGCTTTGGAACAGCATCGAAAGGCGGCCCGGAATGGGGTGAATTCTCTCAGGAGATTGTCATTCCGCTGAGCAATCTATCTAAAAATAAGCCAAGCACCCTCGAACTGTTTGAAATCGATCAAGAAAGCGGCGAAATGAAAAATAAAATGGTACTTCCATTGCAGCAAGGATAAAAAGGATCTACGCTCCCGCAGTGTGTCTCGCGCTGCGGGATTATTTTCGAGAAGTAAGGAAGAACCTAACGTATTCAGTAAGGAGGGTGTGCAGCATCGTGAATCAAACTGAACTGGCACAAAGAGCCATTTCCGGTGATGAAGACAGCTTTACTCTTCTGATCCAAGAGAATAGAGAAAAAATATATCGCATGGCTTTTACTTATGTACGAAACAAGGAAGACGCGCTGGAAATTGTGCAGGAGACTGTCTACCGCGCCTTTATCTCCGTACACAAATTGAAGCAGCCGCAATATTTTCAAACCTGGCTGACCAAAATTGCCGTCAACTGCGCCTTGGATCACATACGCAAAGCAAAAAAAGTCGTTTATATGGATAAAGAACATGAAGGCAGCTACGAGCAGAAACCGCGAGAAGATGTCATCGACTTGCATGATGCCTTAGGCCAGCTCGATGAAAAATCCAGAACGGTCATTATGCTGAGATATTTCGAAGACATGCCCATCAAGGACATTGCCGATGTGCTAGACATACCCCTCAGTTCCGTAAAGTCGATCATTTACCGCGGACTGGAGAAATTGAAAGTGAACATTGGGGAGCGTGAATCTCTTGGATAAAAAGCTGGACGATTATAAACAAGCCTATCACGATATTGAAATTCCCGAAGAGTTGGCGGCAGTCACCGAGCAAGCCATCGAACGTGGCAAGCTGCATCGAAAACGCGTGAAAGCAAGAACGCGTTGGGTAAAGCACGCTGGCGTAAGCGCAGCCGCTGTTTTTGTTCTTTTCACGGTCAGCGTGAACACGATGCCCGCTTTTGCAAGTGCTTTGGAAAACGTACCTGGTCTGGGCAAGCTGGTGAAAATATTACAATTCAATAAAGGCAGTGCAGGCGGCGGTACTCCTCAGGATGCCGTAGATGTTAGCTTCATTACGGTACAGAAGCAAGGAGACCGGGAAAGCATCATCTTGAACTTTACCCAGAATAATGAGGTACAGCAGAACGCCAGCTCCTTCCACGTAAGTTTTACAGAATATCCGAATACGATGACGTTTGCTGTTGGCGGTGCGAGAAGATTTTCGGCTGTCAAAGATTTCGAGACATTGAAGCAAAGCCCGTATATCGAAGACGCCTACGAGATCATTTCATTGGACGATTCTCTGGTGCGGTTTAATGTGACTTTTAAAGAAGCGATTGCTTATGAAGTGAAAGAGTATAAGCAACCCGCACAGGTTGTGATCACGATTTCGCCAGTAGAAGTATCGCCAGAAAAGCAGCAGCCTGTGTACGCGGTGCGCACTGCTTCCGTGCCGTATGGAGAGACGCTCGGGGCTATGGAGGAATCTCTGCTGGTCGCGGACAATATGCGGGTATTGAAGGACAAGCAAGGTGGATACTTTGTCGAGGCGGGGTACTATCGGACGGAAGCGGAGGCTCAGGAGAAAATGAAGCAGTTAAAGCATGAGTTTGGGGTTGTAGAGCCGCTGTTCGTGGAGAAGAGAGAGTATTTGGAGGTGCCTGGGGGGATTGTGGCGAGGTAGGGTTCCCCTCCCCCTTCCCTCTTATCAATCGTCAGATTATTCTGGGAGGATAGAAAAGCTGTGAACATGATAGAAAAGTTCCTAGCGACTCTATATAATAAGCTCTCAAGAGCGCTCTTTTTTGTTTTCTAGTTTGAATCGGGAGGTTTCATGATGAATACCAAAACTGTTGTTTATGAAGCCAGCTATCGTGATCAATTGGTAGATATTTGGTATCGTGCTGTTTGCCGTACTCACCATTTTTTGACGAAAGAAGATATTGAGTTTTATAAAAACATGGTAAAAAATGAAGCACTATCTGCCGTTGAGATATGGATGGAAGTAAACGAAAAGAAAGAGCCTGTAGGCTTTATTGGCCTCGATGGAGCGAAAATCGAAATGCTGTTCGTTGATCCAGAATACCACGGAAAAGGGATTGGCAGCAGATTACTCGAACATGCGGAACGCAAGTATGGCCCTAATCTGAAAGTAGATGTCAACGAGCAAAACGAAGGCGCTCACGCTTTCTACAAACGGTATGGGTTTGTGCAAACAGGACGATCTGAACTGGATGGTTCGGGAAGGCCGTTTCCTTTGCTTCATTTAGATTTACAACGTTAATTTTCGCTTGTTCAAAAAACAAGACTGTCTCCTGTAGTAGAATTCTCTACTTGCGAGACAGTCTTGCTCTACTTATTTGCCTGAAATACTACCAAGGGCATTCACACAAAGGGCCATTTCTTACGCACCCTTTTTGGCATCCTGCAAACGCACTTGCTCCGAGCTTTTGAAGTAATTTCTTGAACATGCTTATCACCTCTTTTTTTACATAATTTGTATCATCAGGAATATAATACAATACTTATATGAAAATCGAAAGCGTTTTCTGAAATTTCAAGAAGTAATATTTTTGTCGCTTCTTCTACTATTCTCTTCTGCTGCTTCCATTTTGTTAATGAATGTCCCGAGTACCTTTAATACTTGAAACAGGACAACCAAAATCGCAATGACCGTCACCCATAATACCGCAAACCCAATCACCCAGCCTGTAGACATGTTCATCCCTGCCTTTTTCGCAAAATATGTTGGAACGTACTGATTTCTCCGCTAATAGCCATGAGCAGTGAGATGCACACACTCGAAAAGAAGATAGCGATTACCCAGTTAGCAAATCCGAAATTGCCAGATAATACATAATGGTCAACACTCGCCCAGCCCCCGCTCCATTGATCTACATAGACGGCCATACTGATGAATACCAGGTTACGCAAAACGAGCTTCCACGATAAAAAATGGTTTCCCGCCATTCCGCCGCATCCGCATGAAATCTTCTTTCTGCCTCTTGCTAGATTGATACTGATCGCAAGTGTGTACGCCCCCAGCAACAAAACCGCCAAGGACAGTCCCAGCGTTGTAAAAAGACCGATCAACAAGGAAATCGCTACAGCGGCTTGCAGCACCAGATCCATATACGTAAAGCTTTTTGACCACGAATAAGGTATGATCTGATAGGCGCGCACAATGGACAAATGCGTGCCCATATCGCTTATTTTTGATACAAACGTGCTGAGAAATAAAAAGGCGAGAATCAGCCGAAACAGCAGACCAAGCTCTTCCATAACACCCCTCCTACGTTACGCAAACCATTTCGCCTGCATGCGGTACATACGCGAATATTCTCCGTTTGCATCCATTAGCTCATCATGATGCCCTACTTCGATCAGCTGACCTTGCTTCATGACAAAAATCCGATCCGCCATTCGTGCTGCAGCCATCCGATGGGAAATAAAAATCGCCGTCTTGTTCTGTGTGAGAGAATCAAACTGCTGAAATACTTCCAGCTCTGCCTGCGGATCAAGTGCAGCCGTAGGCTCGTCCAGAATAAAAATCTCTCCTCTTCTGTACAAAGCCCGAGACAAGGCTATCTTCTGCCACTGTCCGCCTGACAGGTCTTCGCCGTCCTGTAGCGTCCGACCCAAAATCGTATCGTATCCACTGGGAAGCTTGCGTATAAAGGTATCTGCACCGGTTTCAACCGCTACTTGTCTCATCTGCGCGGGATTGATTTCCTGCGTCACTCTCCCAATGGTGATGTTCTCTCCAGCAGTGAAATTGTACCGAATGAAGTCTTGGAAAATGACCGTAATATTTCGTTGCAGGTCGGAAATATCGAGCTCATGAATCGACTGATTGTCAAACAGAATATTACCCGAATGGATCGGATAAAGCCCCATTAAGCATTTGACGAGCGTCGTTTTTCCTGAGCCATTATCGCCAACAATCGCAATACGCTCCCCCGGCTTAATCGTAAAGGAAACTTCATTGATCACATTGCGCTCCATTTTGGGATAGCAAAACGAAACCCGATCAAAAGTAATACCAGATTGCAGCTTCGTGGGAAACTCAGCTTTTCCAGTGAGCTGCGGAATCGTTTTATCCTCATATTCCAGAAAGTCAAACAGATCAGCGATGTACAAGCATCTGTTGACGATATGTGCGAGGTTAAAGGTCATGAGCGAAAGTAGCTGCTGCGTATTCTGTACTGCTTGTGCAATGGCTACAAAATCCCCTACCTTCAGGGCGCTCGCACGAAGTAGCGATACGACCAATCCCAAGCAGCCAATATACATCGAGGAGGTAAAAATCCCTGAGAGAATCAGTGCTTTTTCCCTGCGGTGGAGCAGACGAAGTACCTCTTTCATATTTTTCAAATACAGGCGAGACCATCTGCCTAGCAAAAAGTCCTTTAGCTGAAACAGTCGGACCTCTTTTGAGCTGTCGCGCTCATTCAGGATTGAACTGATATAAGAAGCTTCGCGTATCTCTGGCGTCTGGAGCCTTGCGAGAAAGTATTCCGACATACCAAATTTGATTTGGACAATGAGCAGCGGGATCACAGCTAGCAAGCTCATCACTGCCAATCCCCAGTGAATGCTAAGCAAAAACACCGCATAGGAAATCAGAGTAATCAGATTTTTCCCGAGATCCAACACCCTTTCCACTGGGTCCAGAAAGCGTTCCCCCATTGCCTCTGCCCGGATGCGGTGATGGTGATTGTAAAATTCCGGATCATCGAAATAAGAGAGCGGAACAGATGCTGCCTTCTTTGCTACCATATGCTCCAAATGATATTCCAGTCGTTGCTCCGTGTGGGCATCGAGAATGCGCAAGACCGTTTCCAACGCATTGGTCACCAGCGTCACGGAAAACAATCCCGCAAGCAGCCATAGCAATGGCTGGTAATTATCCGTCTGATCTAACGCAATGGCTGTAACCTCGTTCACCATTTCTTTCATGATCCAGATCGTAGCCAACGGGGAAAATGCCAGGATGATTCTGAGGGCAATGGAACAAATGAGCCATAGCTTGCCATGTGCCCAAATCAATCGAACCGTTTTTGTAAAATAGGAACGCGTCATACTGCCTCACCTGCTAGCGCCAGGAGCTTATTTTTGGTTTCCACGGCGGTTATTGGTTTGGCACGAATGACGTCCTGTTCGTCGATCACAAAAACGCTTGGGAAATGATTGATCTGGTAGGTTTCAAGCATCGGTTCGTTGCCAATCAGTACAGGGATGCCGGATATGTTGTTTTCTCGCAGCCATTGGGAAGTCGATATGTGCTCGGATTCTGTTGAGATGATAACGGATGCATCTGTGAGTACCCCTCCCTCTGACAATAGTTCGTGCACATGATTGGCACAGTGCCCGCAGCCTGTATGTGTGAAGTTTACGATCAGTGGGCGGGGCAAATGGTTTAGTTGTTGCTCTTGGCCGTTTAGCGTGCGGAAAGGTAGTGATTGTAGTTTGGTGCCGATTGCCGGTCCTGTTTCCGGGATGAAAGGGTGGAAGTGATGGACCTGTCTCTGGGTTTGTTTTAATAGGGTGAGAAGTTTTGCCAATATAAAGGCAAAGATAAGTAGAAAGATCAGGTTTAAGGCTATGAGCAAATCTATCGATCCCCTTCCATGCGACTCGAGATTATACGAGAGGCGTAACATATTTTTACAGAGAAAATACCATAATATTCTAGTTTTGTCATTGTTTTATGTTTCAAATATGTTTGTTGGTAGAAAAGATTTTGGTGAGAAAAAGAAACCCCAAACAAGTATTTTACTACTCGCTTGAGGTTTAACTCTTTTTTGCATACATCATAATCTCTATTTCTGTCTGGATTGTGTTAACCCACATATCTGCCCCGCAATCGTCAAATGCGCCTCACCTGCTACTCGAATAACAGGCTCCTCTCCAGATCGATCAACCGTTACATACAGCTTTCCTGGTCGACCAATCGCATGTCCTTGCCCTACGACAAGCTGTGTCACTTTTCCAGCAGGCAGTCTTTCTTCCAATGCCAGATAGCCAGCCAGTGCCCCGTTTGCAGCACCTGTTACGGGATCTTCCGCAATTCCGATCGCAGGCGCAAAATCCCTCGTATACAAGTCATAGCCTTCAGGAGCATCCCACGTAAACAAATGGGTTGTTGTGATGCTGTGTTCCCTGTTCATTTCTGCGAGCGAAGAGAGCAGTGGCCGCGCTGCATCAATCGCCTGTCTGGTGCGGACTGGAACGAGTAGATGCATATTGCCAGTGGAAGCGAGCTTCATTGGATAGCGATCGTCCAGATCAGCGGGTGTTATGCCTACCAGCCTCGCTACCTCTTCTCTGTCGAAATCAATCTCCTTCACAGAAGGCTTGATTTGGGTCATTTCCACTCGCTGTAACTGACCATCTTCCATCACCAATTGAACAGGTATCAACCCGACGTTGGTCTCAAACACAATACGGCTACCCTTTTCCAACCATCCGCGCTCTGTTGCCAATAGCCAAGCAGAACCCACTGTCGCATGACCGCAGAAATCGATTTCAACCGAAGGAGAAAAGTAGCGAATACGGAAATCTGCTTCTGGATGGTCGGACGGCATCAAAAAGGCAGACTCAGGAAGATTCAACTCATTGGCAATTTTCTGCATTTGTTGTAAAGTCAAAGTACCTGCTTCCGGGATGACGCCTGCGGGATTGCCTGCAGATGGCTCTCTCGTAAAGGCGTCCACATGGTATACGCTCACATGATTCATGGTTATTTCTCTCCTTTTGTTAAACGAATGCTTCTCTTACTTTTCATCTTAAAGTGATGCAACCGCGCTGTAAAATGAAGCTTTCGCATACCAACCATGATAAAAACTTCATGAAAGGAGGAGCTCCATGACTTTGTTTCAAATGGAAGTCCTTGTGGCTGTCACGAACGCTGGTAATTTCACGCGAGCTGGAGAACAAATCGGATTGAGCCAGTCAGGAGTGAGTCATACCATCGGCGCACTGGAGAAAGAGCTTGGTATTTCCTTGTTCATCCGAAATCGTGGCGGTGTTAAGCTGACCGCAGCTGGCGAAAAAATCGTCGCCTCTGCTCGGACCATATTGGAAAACGTCTCGTTGATTAAACAGATAGCTGCCGAATCAAGCGAGCATTTGGAGGCGACGCTCCGGATTGCTTCTTTTCCCAGCGTAACCGCTCAGCTCCTGCCAAAATTGCTAAAAGCAATGCAGAGTCACTATCCGCATATGCAAACAAAGTTATATGAAGGAAGCTATCAAGAAATAAAAGAATGGGTTCGCTCTGGGGTTGTCGATGTCGGGTTTCATGTGTGGCCCGATGACGAGCTAGAGGGAATTCTACTGACGACAGACGCCCTGCATGCTGTCGTGCCAGCCCATCATCCTCTGGCAAAAGAGCCCTCTCTTACCTTGGAGCAATTAGCCCGCGAATCGTTTCTCATGCCCATGGCTGGTTGTCACTTGTTGATAGGCGCGGAGTTTGCCAAGACTGGACTTACGCCAAATGTTTCCTATGAAATCGCGGATAATACAACGATACTCGCAATGGTAGAAAGCGGTGTTGGGGTGACAGTCGTTCCGTCACTGACTCTACCAGCGCAACTACCCGATGTCGCTGTCATAGAAATCACACCGCCTCTCTCTCGGCAAATCGGCTTGGCTGTACGCTCGCTTCGTGAAGCCCCACCTGCCGTTCGAGCTTTTTTGCGGGAAGCAGAGCGCATTGTACCCACACTATAAAAAGGACGTGCTTCTTCGTTGACAAAATGGCTCATTCTACTACTCGCTCTCTCCGTGATCAGCAGTGTGATTTTAGGAATTACCATTCAAGCAGGTACGTTGGTTCCATTGATTAACCAGAGCTTTTTAATCGGTCTTTTCCTATTGATCGTTGGGAGTATTGCCGTCGTTACACGCTCTGGATTTTTCACTATATTTCTACGGGGATTCAAACAGCTGAAAGGGATGTTCTTTCGCAAGCCGCGCATGATGGACAGTGACATCGTTCAGGCAAACGACCCTGCTTTCGAGGAAAAGAAAGAGTCATTCGTGCGAGTCGGAACCTCGTTTTTTCTCACGTCGGGCACTGGACTGATTGTCTTCTCGATCATTCTTACCTGTTTCTACTATTTATAATCTCACGAGAAAGGGCTGTCCCACCGATCGGGAACAGCCCTTCTTCCTCTCTTACGACTCTATCAAATGACAAGCCAGCCAATGCCCGGGCTGCGCCTCCTGCCACTTCGGCACTTCTTCCGCACAGCGAGGTTGTACGAGTGGGCAGCGCGTACGAAAACCACAACCACTCGGCTTGTTGGCTGGACTCGGCAAATCTCCCTGCAAAACGATACGCTCCCGCTTCACCGTCGGGTCAGGCACTGGCACAGAAGAAAGCAACGCCTGCGTATAGGGGTGCAACGGACGAGTGTACAGCTCATAGCTCGATGCAAGCTCAACCATTTTTCCCAAATACATGACGCCAATCCGGTTGGAAATATGTTTGACCATGGACAGGTCATGTGCGATGAACAAATAGGTCAATCCGCGATCATGCTGCAAATCCTCTAATAAATTGACGACTTGCGCTTGAATCGAGACGTCGAGTGCGGAGATCGGCTCATCAGCAATGATAAATTCCGGTTCCACTGCCAACGCCCGCGCGATTCCGATCCGTTGGCGCTGTCCCCCACTGAATTCATGCGGAAAGCGCTGCGCATGATCCTTATGCAAACCCACTAGATGGAGCAGTTCCGCCACACGCTCTCGTCTCATCCCGCGACTCAAATGATGAATGTCCAAGCCCTCTGCAATGATATCCTCCACGGTCATACGCGGGTTCAGACTGGCTTGCGGGTCCTGAAAAATCATCTGGGCATCCCGATTGAACTGCCCCGCTTCTTTTCCGCGAAGCTGATGAACATTCTTCCCTTTGAACAGCACTTCCCCATCTGTATGATCATATAGGCGAATAATGGTCCGGCCTAGCGTAGACTTCCCGCAGCCACTTTCGCCGACCAGACCGAACGTCTCCCCTTTGTTGATCGTAAACGAAACACCATCGACTGCTTTCAAATCAAATCCCGTTCCAAGCGAAAAATACTTCTTCAAATCGCGAACATCAAGCAAAGCTTCTGTCATATTCCCTGCCTCCCTGCTGCCACCAGCTCCTCTATTCGCGGTGCCCGTGGATCGTGGAGCCAGCAAACTGCCTGATGTCCACGCCCGAATTCGCTCGTCACGGGCATCTGCTGTTCGCATATCTCCATCGCAAAATCACAGCGGGCAGCAAACGGACAGCCGACGGGCGGATTGAACAAATCTGGAGGGCTGCCTTCGATGGGAATCAGCCGTTGCTTTTCACCTTCATCCAAACGAGGGAGAGAGCGCATCAGTCCCCATGTATACGGGTGACGAGGATTTGCAAAAACGTCCTCAACCGTCCCAGTCTCTACCACCATTCCTGCATACATGACAACCATGCGATGAGCGATCTCGGCTACGACTCCCAAATCATGGGTAATAATCACAACCGACAACTCCTGTTCCTCTTGCAGTCGCTTGAGCAAATCCAAAATTTGCGCCTGAATCGTCACATCCAGTGCTGTCGTCGGCTCATCAGCAATCACCAGCTTTGGTTGGCAAGCAAGAGCAATCGCAATGACCACACGCTGACGCATCCCTCCGCTGAATTGGTGCGGGTACTGATCGATTCGCTTTTCCGGATCGGGAATTCCTACGAGTGAAAGCATCTCTATCGCTCGCTTTCGCGCTTCCTCTCGCGATACTTGGTGGCTGCGAACGAACCCCTCTACGATTTGTGTCCCTACCTTCATCGTCGGATTGAGCGCTGTCATCGGGTCTTGAAACACCATGCCGATCTGCGTTCCGCGAATACCCAGCAGCTCTTTTTTGGGCAGGTGACTGATTTGGGCTCCTTCAAATACAACCTTTCCCCCGACGATTTTTCCAGGTGGATTCGGAATTAATCCCATGATCGCTTGAGCCGTAACGCTCTTGCCACATCCACTCTCGCCTACGATGGCAACCGTCTCCCCTTTGTCCACGTAAAAGGACACTCCCCGCACAGCTTGAACCTCACCACCATATGTCTTGAAATTCACCCGCAAGTTATCGATTGTCAGCAAATGCTGATTCATCCTCATTCCCCCTGTCGTCTCTAATCGCGTAGACGTGGATCAAGTGCATCCTGCAAACCGTCACCGAATACGTTGAAGGCGAACATCGTCAGCGAGATCATCAATGCCGGGAAAAAAAGTCGCCACCAATCACCCGTTAAAATAACGCCCAAGCCATCGTTTGTCATCGTCCCCCAACTGGCGACGGGAGCTTGTACACCGAGTCCAAGAAAGCTGAGAAAAGATTCCGCAAAAATCGCCGATGGAATCGTAAAGGTCAAATTGACGATAATGACGCCAAATGTGTTGGGAATCAGATGCTTTAGCAAAATTCGTGAAAACTTCGCTCCCAGTACTTGGGCAGCCAGAATGAACTCTTGATTTTTCAATTGCAGGATTTGTCCGCGCACCAACCGCGCCATGCCGACCCAACCAGTAGCAGACAGAGCAATAATAATCGTCAGCATTCCCGGCTCCATCACGACCATGAGCAAAATGACGACCAGTAAATACGGCAACCCATACAAAATCTCGATAATACGCATAGTGATCGTATCGATGCGATCCCCTCGTTTGCCTCGCCCTGCCATATAACCTGCAATTCCCCCGACTGTCACTCCGATGACCAGGTCGATCAATGCTGCGACAATGCCAATCGTCAAAGAAATCCTCGCCCCGTACCACGTACGGGCAAACATGTCACGTCCTAGCTCATCCGTACCGAACCAATGCTCCGCGGAGATTTCCTGATTTTTGGTCAGCAAGCTCTGGTCGGAATAACTATACGGCACGAGATTCGGTCCAATAATCGCGATGCCAACCAAAGCGAGAATAATGAACAGGCCAAGCATAGCCAGCTTGTTTTTCAGCAGCTTCCGAATAACCTGCTGCCCATTGCTGAGACTGGGTCGTGCAATGACATTCGCCTGCGTATTTTTCGCCAACGGGCGAAATAACGGGTCCACTTTGTGCTCCATCGCCACAGTTTATCTCTCCTTGTTGGTCAGCTTGATCCGGGGATCAATCAGGGTGTATGCGATATCAATCAGGAAAATGGTAAAAATCAGAATCGCACTGTAAAAAATAGTCGTACCCAAAATGACCGGATAGTCACGGTTGAAAATACCGTCTACGAAATACTTGCCAATGCCGGGAATCGCAAAGATTTTCTCCACGACAAAGGTCCCCGTTATCAAACTGGCAATCAAAGGTCCGAGAAAGGTGACAACAGGCAGAATCGCATTGCGAATTCCATGTCTGACGACGATGATAAACATGGGAATACCCTTTGCTTCTGCTGTTCGAATGTAGTTCTGGTTCATGACTTCAATCATGCTGGCACGCATGTAGCGGGTAATGACCGCAACTGGACCAAAGGCGAGCGCCAGTGAAGGCAGTATTGTATGCAGCCAGGTCCCCCATGTCGCAACGGGAAAGAGCGGCAGCTTGATCGCGAAAAAATTGATCAGAAGCGGTGCCATAATGAAACTCGGGATCGCTACCCCCAACACAGCAAGCGCCATGGCAACGTAGTCCAGCCATTTGTTGCGATTGAGCGCTGCGATGATGCCCAACGAAATTCCGAAAAGGAGTGCAATCCCGATCGCTTGCGCACCCAACCACGCAGATGCACCAAAGCCATCGGAAATCATGTCATTGACTCCACGAGAGTCTGATTTGATGGATGGGCCCAGGTCGAGCATTAACAGATTTTTCAGATATAAAACGTATTGAACAGGCAACGGCTCGTCCAAGTTGTATTTGGCACGTAAATTATTGAGAATTTGCTCTGGCAGCTGATCCGACTCGGAGGCAAACGGGTTCCCCGGAATGGCATGCATCAAGGCAAACGTCATCGTCACGATAATCCACAGGGTGACGAACATCATCAAAATACGTTTTACCAGATAGTTTGACATGGAAGTCCTCCTCGTTTACTTAGCCAGCTCGTAAATGGCCTGCGCGTAAATCGCCATGGCACGCAGCAGGTCGTCAATCTCGGCATATTCATCAGTCAGATGGGCCATGGATTCCTTGCCTGGAAAGAGCGGGCCGAAAGCAACACCATACGGCATGATTTTGGCATAAGTTGCTCCTCCTGAGGAAAGAAGGGTCGCTGGCTCTCCCGTGTGCTCCTCGTACACCCGCGACAAGGTTTGGATCACAGGATGATCTTTTGGTACATAATGCGACTTGGATGTTCGCAAATCGGCAATCGTCCAATCCAGCTCTGCCGTCCTTTGCTTCAATTTCTCAACGTATTCCTCACAGGAAACAGTCGCTGGATAACGGATATTGAGCCGAACGGTCCCCCCTTCGCTGGAATCGTAACGCAAAATTCCCGCGTTGACCGTCAGCTTTCCTGACACTTCATCCTCGCAAGCCATATGTAGATGGTGAGCAAAATAATCTTCATGCAGGACGTCAGACAACATCGTAAGAAAGGACAAGCAGGAGCCACCAAACGGGTACGAGCGCAAAAAAGTAGCCAACAAGGTTCCCGCATTCACGCCCTGGAATGGCGCCATCCCATGAGCCGGCTTTCCTGCGAGCGTGAATTGCAATTGTCCCAGCCCTACCAGTTCCATACGACCAGTTGTGTGGTTTTCATTCAGAAACATTTCCCATTCTTCCGCCAATCGAGAAAGGACGACCTCCTGCCGTGCCTGAGAGTCCAGTCGTACAAGAGCGATTGCTTTTTCGGGAACACTGTTGCCTTGATCACCGGAGACAAATGACGCTAACTGCCATGCTCCATTTCGTTCGATTGGTTCGATCACTGGAATCGTCAATGTCGGGTTGATCTGTCCCTTCTCGGCATGTGTCATCGGGAAGGAGGAATCTGGTGAAAAGCCAATCGGCGGGATGCGATCATACTCGGCAAAATGCTTCATGCACAGCCAGCCGCTCTCTTCATCTGTTCCGATGATCATTCGCACACGTTTTGTCAGTGGCAAACCTGAATCCTTGACCAGCTTCAACGCGTAGTACGCAGCCATCGCTGGGCCTTTGTCATCAATCGCTCCACGCGCATAGATGCGACCGTCGCGAATGCTCGGTTCAAAAGGCGGGGTCGTCCAACCTTCTCCCACAGTGACCACATCGATATGAACGAGCACACCGATCTCTTCTTCCCCCTCGCCGAACTCGATTGTCCCTGCGAAACCATCCAGGTTTTTGATCTGGAAGCCATCCAGCTCACCGCGAGCGAGCATTGTTTCAAGCGCCGCGGCAACACCTTCGCCAAATGGCTTTCCTTCTTTTGCCGTCGTCATATCTTCGATGCTGTTAATGGAAAGAAAGGATTTCAAATCATCCAGGTACTGCTCTCTTTGCAGAAGCGCTTGCTGCCGCCAGTAATCGCTCATATGCGTTCCCCTGCTTTCATCTGATGTAGATAGGCAAGAAACGATTCACCTTTTGAGGAAATCTGACTCCCTTGTCTTCCTTTTCCCACTTGAATCAGCTCATCTTGCTGCAAAAGCTTCAGGCGATAGCGCAGCTGTTGCAAGGTAACCGAGTGGCCTCTTTCTTGTAACTGTGCAAGTAGCGTATAGCGTCCACCGCTGCCTTGCCCCAGCTCCTGCAAAATAGCCGTGATTTCATCCAGAAATCCTCGTTTTTTATATTCAGTGACGATGATTTCACATTCCTTGTTTAGACCATCTACAGGCAACGGCGCTTCCGGTATTTCCCGCAGAAACGGCAAATGATACGGATACGCTTCATCCTCGACGACGTGTGCTAAATACTCAATCACATTTTCGAGCTCGCGAATATTTCCAGGCCAATCGTACTCATGGAGCGCCCGCATGGCTTCATTGGTCAACGTAAACGGTGGGCGGCGCAAATCATAGGAATATTTCTTCATAAATTGATGGGCCAACCACGGGATATCCTCCCGTCTGTTTCGCAGCGGTGGCAAATGAATCGGCAAGATATTCAGACGATAATACAAATCAGCACGGAAGGCTCCTTCCGCAATCATCCGCTGCAAATCTTGATTCGTTGCTGCGATGACGCGAATATCTGTCGGGATGATCTTGCTGCCGCCTACGCGCATAATCTGGCGTTCTTGCAATACACGCAGCAGTCGGTTTTGAATAGCCGTGCTGGCATCTCCGATCTCATCAAGAAAAATGGTCCCTTTGTGGGCCAATTCAAACCAGCCGATATGTCCACCTTTGCGCGCTCCGGTAAAAGCCCCTTCTTCATAGCCGAACAGCTCGCTTTCCAAAAGAGATTCCGATATGGCAGCGAAGTTGACCCCGACAAACGGCTCTCTTCTGCGTGGCGAAGCGTTGTGGATAGCCTGGGCGAGCAATTCCTTCCCTGTCCCTGTCTCTCCCAACAACAGCACGGTGGAGTTGCTTCTTGCGATTTTGCGGGCAATCTGAATCACTTTTTGTACAGGCACGCTCTCCCCATAGAAATCATCAAATTGGTACTTGGCTACCAATCCTTTGCTGTAAAGGCGCATGCGATAATCGTGCTCCAGCTTTTCAATTTCTGCAGCCTGACGAAACAAAAGCAGACTCCCGAGAAAGCTTCCTTCCATGACGATGTGCATTTTGCGGAAAAAGTAGGTTTTGTTCGCCCAATCTACCAAAACATCTTTGTTCTCTTCACACTGCCGGATCAACTGATAAAAATTCGCAGGCAAGCAATTGGACGCCCGCTCACCGACGACTTCATTCCCTTCCAACTGCAACGTATCGATTGCTTTTTGATTGACAAAACGAATGTTTTCTTTTTCATCCATGGCAATCACCGCGTCCTCGATCCGATTGACGATGGCCTCCAAATATTTACTCAACAGATGCGCATGCTGAATTTCGTTGTTCAGCTCTTTGGTGATATCGACCAACGATTGCATGGCGCGTGCGGTCACCTTTTGAAAATTGCCGTTTTTAAAATGAGAGTAGATGGCAAGCCACGTAGATAAATCGATAATCCGATACCCGATATCGACAACTTTGCGAATATGCGGGGGGACATGCTCTGCCTCTCCTGGCGTTACAGCAATCTCGATGTCAGGTGGATAGTCAGCACCTGGATAGTAGGGATACAGTTCAAAATCCATCCCAGAGGCACGCAGCAATTCCACATTTTCTTCAGCAGTCTCTTTGGTGTCACTGACGAGAAGCACTTTCACGCCTTTCGGAATTTCCAGCATGCCGCGCAAATTATGGTATGGCAGCATTCGCTTGGCAATGATGATGCTGGATTCTTTTGGCACATACGTTTGTACAAGTGGGACAATGCTTTTGGTGGATACAATGACGAGGGCACCAGGCGTGATCGGGCGTAACGGAAGCTGGTCGACTCGCATCGCCTCGACATGGATATCATCGCCGATCCCCAATTCATGATACTGACTAACGACGGACTGTAGAAACTCATCCATTCTTGCAATAAATATGATCGATTTTTTGTCCATATCAGCCGCTCCAAGATGTAAAGTGAAGACAAGAACGTTTCGAATATTCGCTCTTGTCTTCGCTTATTTTACTTATTACTTATTGCCGATTTCTACCCATTTGTAGTCAATCGTACCAACTGGATGGCGAACGATGCCTTTTATGTTTGGCTGCTCCATAAATACTTTTGTCCCGAAATAGATAGGTACGAGTGGCATATCATCCATGAAAATTTTCTCCGCGTCATGCATGAGCTTGAAGCGCTCTGTTTCGTCGGCAGTGTTGCGAATCTTCTCTACCAGTGCGTCATACTCTTTGTTGCTGTAGTTGACACGGTTTCCAGGATGGTCAGTCACGAACAGCTCCAGGTAATTGACCGGGTCTCCGTAGTCAGCAGGGATCGTCGAGCGGGAGAATTGAAGACTGCGGGCACGCTGTTCAGCCAGGAATACTTTCCACTCTTTGTTTTCCAGCTTCACATCTACCCCGAGATTTTTCTTGTACATTTCCTGCAAAACTTGCGCGATGGCCTTGTGCGCATCACTGGTGTTATACGTCATGGTGACAGGCGGGAGGGTCGTCCACCCTTCTTCCTCCATCCCTTTTTTCAGCAGTGCTTTTGCTTGCTCTACATCGTTATCCTTGAAGAAATCCCCGCCCTTTGTGCGGAAATCCGCTCCGTCTGGCTCTGGGAAGCCTAATGGTACGTGAGCCATGGCAGGTGTCTGTTTCCCTTGCACGACATTGTCGATCAAGGTCTTGCGATCGATGGCCAGCGCAAATGCTTTCCGAATGTTGGCGTTAGTGAATGGAGGCATTGTGGTGTTCATGCGGTAGTAGTAGATGGATGCTTCCGTTTCTACCTTTGCTTCCCCAGAATCGATCAACTGTTTCTTCATATCATTGGGAACGGTCTGGATCATGTCGAGCTGACCTGTTTTGTACATTTGGAATTGCGTATTTTCATCGTTGACCATGACAAACTCGATTCCCGCATATTTGATCGAATCACGGTCCCAGTAGCCGTCGTTTTTCACCAGCTTCACTGATTGGTCATGAACCCAATCTTCCATTTTAAACGGTCCATTCGTCACGATGCTTGCAGCGCCTTCCGCCCATTTTGGATTGCTCTCCACGACTTTTTTATTCACCGGGAAGAAGGTCGGCTGCGTCAGAATATGGAGGAAGTAACCTGTTGGCGCCTTCAGCTTCACCTCAAACGTCTTCTCGTCTACGGCTTTTACCTGTACGCCGTCTGCATTTCCTGTTCCTTTGTTGAACGCCTCTGCTCCATCGATGTAATAGGCGAGGAAAGCAGACGGGAATGCATTGTTCGGATCGACAATGCGTTTAAACGCAAACTCGAAATCCTGCGCTGTCACTGGTTCACCATTCGACCATTTGCTATCGCGCAGTGTAAAGGTATACGTTTTCCCATCCTCACTCACTGCCCATTTCTCGGCCATGGCTGCTTGCGGCTTGTGATCCTTGTCCAGTCGAACCAAGCCTTCCATTGTGGCATTCAACACTTCGTTTGAAGTACTGTCAAAGCCTTTTGGTGGATCGAGCGAAGGTGGTTCCGTCTTCAGATTGAGCTTGAGTTTTCCAGCGACATTGGCTTGTCCACCTGTATCTGTGGACGCTTGACCTGCTGTACCTCCCCCTGCTGGTGGCGTTGCAGACTGACTACAACCGGTAATGGCAAGAACAGTGACAAGTGCAGCGGTACTAAGCAGCTTCCATCCTTTTCGCATGTTCATTGCATGTGACCCCCTTTTCTTTTTTAAACAACAATTAGCCTTTGTTGCTTTATGAATAAACGGCACTGCTGGGAATGCCATTTATACACGTAAAGAAAAATCTGTCTTGGTGAGAATAAAGGATGTCTCGATCCGTCCAACAACGTTACCACTCATGTTTGTAATGGGCGGGTTTGTATATTCCGCGAGCGTTTCCAAAGGACCGTCCATGCCGATTCCCAGTTGACGAAGCACTTCATTGACGACCGGATTGATCGCCCGTGGTCCTCCATCCTCAATTTTGATGGCAATGCCCCATCCTGTTTCTCTATCGCCCAGGCAGTACACGGACTCGGCGCCTGCCTTCCCTACGATACGACCACCAAAGGCTGTCATGAGGTCTGTGCAATATCGATTCTCGCCTCCGACCATTTCCGGATGAGCGGTCATGGCATCCGTAATTCGCTGAACGGCTTTTCGTCGCTCGGTATTTTCGATCACCTCTGGTCTTGCCAGCTTGGCGAATGCCCACGCGTAATGGGCGAGCGGCAATTGATGGACGGGAACCCCACATCCATCTGTCCCGAGGTTGATTTTGTCTTTGGGGTAGCCTGTTATGTCTTCGACTACATCAAGAATCCGCTGTTGCACTGGATGCGTAGGCAAATGATAGGTAGTCACGTCCTCCCCCATATGTGTCGCGGTGGCAATCATGCCGGAGTGCTTACCGGAGCAATTCGAGAATACAGGTGTAAGCGGCTTGCCCTCTCGAATCAGCTGTTTGTAGCTCTCCTCATGACGTGGCACATGTGTCCCGCATTGCAATGTCGCTTCTGGCTGACCTGCTCGCGTAAGCATAGAGAGCGCACGTGCGCGATGGCGTGGCTCTCCACTATGAGAAGCACAACAGAGCGAAAGATCAGCCGGCTCAAAACCATACCGATCTGCCGTCCCCGTCTCGATTACTGGAATCGTCTGCAACGGCTTCATACTGGAGCGTGCATATGTAAGGCGATGGGGATCACCGTACGAATAGAGCAATGTCCCCTGCGAATCAACGACTGCGATATGTCCGAGATGTGAGCTCTCTACCTGTTCTCCCCGGTATACGTTGGCAACGACGTTCATAGCAAGTCTCCTTTGTGTACGGAAGTTTGAATGTTTGTACTTTTCTAACTAAGCAAATAGTGTGCCAATAATTGAAACAAATACGCAACAGGTGGAGTTTAGCTATTTTCTAGAGAAAAAGAGCAACCCTTTCCCTAGAATGGAAAAAGAACAGGCTAACTCGTTATCAGGAATAGGTTCACCTTAAAAAGTAACAGGGTGACATTTCCGTTTTTATTTCAAAACGGAGTACGATCAGAACACTGCCATAAGCCTATGAGCCACCGCGTTTAGCAGAAAGCTTTGCACGCTACGAAAAAAAGAGACGTTCCCTATGAAACGCCCCCTTGGCTCGTGTTGTGATCCTACTTTGTCCCCCCTAATCCTGACTCGGGAAAATCGATTGGCATTGCCGAGGAAATACGAAAGAAGGGCAACGAAAAAAGGGCGTAGGAGTAGGAGCAGGGATGTTATTTGGACGCGGGGAACAAAATTTCCCCAGCACCTCCATTTTGACTTCCGCATGTACCTGAATCTCCTTGCAGATGATCACTTCCAATTCGACCCTTCCGCCAAGTAGAAAGTGTGCATTCGGCGTGCACTCAATACCTGTGATCCGGCAGGTTATATTGTTTTCGTCCAAAGGCTCAGGCAAGCATAGAATCACTTCATCGTCGAACGAAACGACAACCGGGAATTCGAACAAAAAGACTCCGTTCGCAAAGACGCGGAGTAGGACAGTTGCCTGAAAAACAAACTGTACCATACCTGCCAGAAAAGTCGTTTGATTGATTGTCATCTGCACTCTTCGAACGTTGACGATCCTGCAAGAAAAATCGGAGACACATTCCGTGTGTGAGCGTTGAAAGAGCGGAAATGGCGGAGGGACGACAGGCTCTATGCATTGAATAGAGATGTCCTGACCAGATTGTATGGCTTCATCAACCAACGGAAGGAATTCATCTGGGATGGATACCTTGCTCCGTTCCCGATTCGTAGAGACTACCCAGTCGTATACCTCTTGAACCATGATGCATCTAGCCTCCAAATTGTTCGGGATCGGAGGCGCGGCAGTTGGAAATACGTTCGTAACTGTAACAGTAAACGAACAGGAGCTCGTATTTCCAGCCGCATCCGTTGCCGTGCACGTCACCACTGTCATTCCCTGCGGAAACGCCATGGTCTCAACCACTTCCGCTACAGGTAAAGACGGGAAATTGTGAACGACGCCGGACGGACTGCAGGAAATCGAGACGATACCGCAGCTAGGACTTGTCGCTGTTACCGTGTACGTTACCATGCCGAAATCCACACCTGGATCCGTACCGGTGCTGATATCAGGGGGACATGTGATGGTCGGGGGTTCGACGAAAGGAAAACTGATGATGACCTGACCATTGCCAAGCCCAATCCTCGTCAAGTTAAGCTGATTGCTCCCCCCGTTGAATGAGCCACCTCCGCCACCGAGCCCAGCGACTAGAGGAAACAAGGGATCTAATCCGTTTCCGCCTCCGCCACCACTAAAGCCTCCACCACCTCCACCGCCACTAGCTCCGCCTCCGCCGCCTCCTCCAAAACCGCCAGTTCCGCCTCCACCATCAGGAGCTCCACCCGCGCCACCGGCATTGATCGCGGTTCCACCTCCGCCTCCACCTGGGGAGGAAGAACCATTTCCAACAATGCCTGCTCCACCGCCTCCTCCATCGTCTGGCGCTCCCGCACCACCACCTAACCCATTGATCCCTCCAGCTCCGCCAGGCGCTCCTGCCGTTCCGCTTGTGGTTAAAGCTGCATCCCTTCCAGGCAGTAAATTGGCTTCCCCGCCTCCGCCACCCGCTGCTACGAGCAGATTGGCGGCTGTCACCGGGTTTATAGTCCGCCATACAAATGTACCGCCACCGCCACTCTGACTATTTCCCATTCCACCAACCAAAACGGTCAATACTTCACCCGGCGTGACGGAAAAATCCCCCTGGATGAACGCTCCTCTGCCAAAATCAAGTGAACCTCCGCCTCTCGCCCCTACTGCCTGTATCGTCATAGAAGTAACACAAGGAGGGACGACGAAAGTCTGAAGCTCGCCCGTAAAATTGAGTGTAACAGCCGCAAACGTGATGACTACGATACCATCGCCTGTTCCCACACCGGAAACGTTTTTCTGATTGAGTCCGGCATTAAAGGAACCTCCGCCTCCACCTCCTCCGAATGATTCTACAAGGTTTGTACCACCTCCACCCCCACCGCCGCTGTATCCTCCACCGCCGCCGCCACCTGCGCTCCCTGCTCCGCCGCCGCCAAAACCCCCAGTACCTCCCCCGGCACCCCCAGCATTAATAGCCGTTCCTCCAACAGCACCCGTGGAGCCGTTGGCACCGTTTCCAACGATACCAGCTCCTCCAGCACCTCCACCCCCTAGTAATCCGCTGCCCCCTCCACCTCCGAGGCCATTCACTCCCCCTGCGCCACCTAATGCCTCATTACCAGCTTGACCTGATATACTGGACTCATTCGCATTGCGGCCTGTGGAGCCTTGGGTACCGCCACCTCCACCACCTGCTGCAATCAGAATGTTAGCGGCAGTAACGGGACTCGTCGTGCGCCAAACAAATGATCCGCCGCCTCCACCACCTGCCGTTAAGTCATCGCCACCTCCTGCTCCGCCTACGAGGATAGACAATACCTCACCTGGTGTCACAGGAAAGTCGCCCTGAATATACGCCCCCCGCCCTCCAGTTGTGAGTCCGTCACCGCCTCGGGCACCTACCGCCCGGATCGTCAACGAGGTAACCGTTGGAGGGACGACAAAGGTTTGAATGGCGCCAGTAAAACCAACGTTCTGTGTAGGCATTGCCCACCATTCCTTTCCAAGCATGGTTATACACACATCATTGCCCATTCCTATATATATGTGTTGACTGTAGATGCGACATAGGCGAGAGAATAGAAAAAGACGTCCCATAGGCAGGACGCCTCGTCACTTGGTCATAGACCTTTTGATGCCCTATGCTTTTGCCACCCGCTGCATATCCGCTTCGACCATCATGTGAATCAACTCTTCCAGCTTTGTTTTCGGTGTCCAATCGAGCTCTCTTTTCGCTTTTTCCGGATTGCCCAACAAAATGTCCACTTCTGCTGGCCGATACAATTCCGGGTCGATCACGACGTAATCCAGGTAGTTCAACCCAACATAATCGAAGGCGATTTTGCACATCTCTTCCACCGTCGAAGTTTTGCCTGTCGCAATGACATAGTCATCCGGTTTATCCTGCTGGAGCATCAGCCACATCGCTTCCACGAAATCTCCGGCAAAGCCCCAATCCCGCTTCGCCTGAATATTCCCCATACGCAGTTCCTTTTGCTTGTTCGCGGCAATTCTCGCTACAGCATGTGTCACTTTCCTCGTTACAAATTCCAGCCCCCGCAAAGGTGATTCATGATTGAATAAAATGCCGTTTGTGCTAAACATCTGAAAGCTTTCCCGATAGTTTTTGGTCATCCAGTAGCCAAACAGCTTGGAGACTGCATATGGGCTTCTTGGGTAAAAAGGCGTTTGCTCCGATTGCTGTGGCTCCTGGATTAATCCGTACAGCTCACTTGATGAAGCCTGATACATTTTGATTGCGGGGTCCGTTTCCCGAATCGCCTCCAGTACATGCAGGACACCCATTCCAGTTACTTGCGCGGTCAAAATAGGCTGCTCCCACGACGAACCGACAAAGCTCTGCGCTCCTAAATGATACACTTCCGCTGGTTTACATGCCTTCAGTGCACGCGTCAACGACGACACATCCAATAGATCGCCATCCTTGTACTCTACGTGATCTGCGATGTTCAAATACTCCAGCCGCCACCTGTCCACCGTGCTACGGCGTGGTACCAGTCCTACCACATGGTACCCCTTCTCAAGCAAAAATTTTGCCAGGTAAGCGCCGTCCTGACCTGTGATTCCTGTAAGGAAAGCTGTTTTCATCCGCTACTACTCCCCTTCTTCAGGCTGTGCCGTAATATCATTCCGGTAAGTACCCTTGAGCATCTCTTAAGCTTATGCCGGACCATGTTCATACGTTCAGTTGTCAGGGTGAGGGTCAAGAATAAAAGTCCGTAATAAACTAATGAAAGCAAACCGTTGTCAATGATCAATAAGGAGGTAGGCAGGTGACAGATATTTTAAAATGATCAAAAGAGGGGGTTCGACCGCCATGTCGCTCATTACTGTCGTGATTCCAACCTATAATCGGGAAAAGTATCTTCCGACAGCCATCGAAAGTGTGTTGAACCAAACGCACAAGGAATGGAAGCTCCTCATTGTAGACGATGCCTCTACTGACCACACACCGACAATCGTAGAAAAGTACCTCGATGATCCCCGCATTCACTACGTGCTACTCCCTGAAAATTCAGGGATCGGCAAAACAATGGCGGCTGCTCTTGAACGGATTGACACGCCCTACTTTGTCTCACTTGATTCGGATGACTGGTTCGACGAAAAGACCTTGGAAATTTTGTTGGATGAAATGGAACGCCAGCCCGAAACCACGAACGTCGTGTTCTCCAACACCGTTTTTTGGAAGGAAGTGGGTGACACGCGAGAACTGTCCGAAATCATGCGGCCTCCGATCTATGAAGATAAGTATGATTACTTGGAAGCTCCGATGGTTTGGCCTCGTTTTTATCGGACACAGGCGGTTCGTGATGTCGGTGGATTTGAATGTGATGATCCGATGCAGGGAAGGTTTTCTCATGACAAGTACATGTTATTAAAATTGATAGGAACAGGTGATATTCACTGGGTCGATACGAACCTCTATCATTATTTGATTCACGAGAGCAACAATTCTCACACAAAAAACTGGCCGCAATGGACAAAAGCAAGAAAGTACATCCTTACAAAAATCTTGAAACTGTGGGGCGACGAGTACGAGCCTGCCTTTGTTTACACACCCGAGGGATGGATCTATGTGAACGAGCTCATTCCGAAAGAAAAGCCTTCTTAACTATTCTGTGACAATCTGCTTAAACAAGGTCAATGCCCGCGCCACTGCTTGATCCATGTTGTAGTATTGATAGTCCGCGAGTCTCCCGGCAAAAAGCACCTGATCGCGTATTTGCTCCGCCTCTTGTTTATAGAGGCTGTACCGTTGGCTGTTTTCCTTGCGAGGAATTGGATAATAAGGCTCGTTTTCGCCAGGTGAATACGGCTGTGGATAGACGAAGGATATGGTTGTGTGAGGAACGACTTGACCTGTGAGGTGCTTTTGTTCGAGGATTCTGGTGAAATCATACTCATTGGGGTAATTGACAGTCCCCACTTCTTGGTACCACTCCTTTTGATGCGTCTCAAAATGAAAGCGCAGGCTTCGATAAGGCAACTGTCCATGCTTATAGCCAAAATAGGAATCGATCGGGCCTGTGTAAATCATACGTTTATACCTGATTTCATCCGCAATTTCTTGATAGTCCGTATTGAGAAGCACCTTTATATTCGGATGGTCGAGCATGCGTTGAAACATTGTCGTAAAGCCATGCAACGGAATTCCTTGATACGTGTCCTGAAAATACCGATTGTCCCTGCTGACATACACAGGAACCCTTGCGGAAACAGACTGATCCAGCTCCTCCGGCTTCAAATCCCATTGTTTAATCGTATACCGATGAAATACTTTTTGATAAATGTAATCAGCCAAAAAACCTAGCTCTTCATGAGCACTATCCCGTAGCTTCAGAATCGGAATCTTCGCCCCGAATCCATATTGACGGATCAGTAAGCTCTCCAGTTTCTGCGCATATTGCGGGGAAAACAAAGCAGACAATGCATTCAGATTGAAAGGCAATGGTATTTTTATGCCATCGACATAGGCACGCACCTCATGGAAGTACGGCCGCCACTGCGTAAAACGCGACAAATAGTCCCAGACCAGCTTGGAATTCGTATGAAAGGTGTGCGAACCGTATTTGTGAATCAGTATCCCCTGCTCATCATAGCAATCATAGGCATTTCCTCCGATATGATTGCGCCCCTCTACAACCAACACTTTTTGATCAAGCCCGTTGGCAATCCGCTCTGCGAGTGTAGCACCCGTAAATCCAGCTCCGACTATCAGCCAATCCACCTTCATGTTAGACTCACATCCTCCAGTCTTAATCACATCCACTCACTCCCTCACCATTTCGTTAATACCCTAGTAAATGATGTCGTACTCTACACACGGGAGTGAACTCTACATGAATGCAAACTGGCACGCACACTATACACGCTGGAACGAGTGTGAATCCCTCGATCCAGAGCTTCGTCAGCAGTTAACCGCCATGCACACTGATAAAAAGCAGCTTGCGGATTGCTTCTCTGCCCCGATTGCATTTGGAACCGGAGGCATGCGCGGGGTCATGGAGCCCGGAATAAACCGCATCAACTTATACACGATTCGCAAAGCGAGTGCAGGGCTAGCTCTTTATTTGCTCGAAACATACCCGGATCTGTCCGTCAAAAAAGTCGTCATTGCCTATGACTCACGGAAACACTCACAATTGTTTGCCACAGAAACCGCCAAAGTTCTCGGTCAGTATGGGATTACTACATGTATATTCAATCAACTGACTCCTACCCCTCTGCTTTCCTTTGCTGTCCGCCACTTTTGCGCGTGTGCTGGCATTGTCATTACAGCAAGCCACAATCCTCCCGAATATAACGGCTACAAAATTTATGGCGCAGACGGGGGGCAAATTACGCTCGCGACAGCCGAACGACTGATGGAACATATCGTTGCAGCCGGAAATGAACTCGAAATCACCCCAGCCGATGAACAAGAGCTGTACAAAAATGGACTTCTCCACTACATTGACGATTCTCTCTTGCATGCGTATTTGGAAAAAGTAAAGCAATTGCGCGTCCACCCAGACTTATCTCCTGCGATCCGGGAGCAAGTGAAGATCGTCTTTACTCCCCTGCACGGAACGACGCATGACTCGATCACACGTGGATTGAAATTGTTCGGGTATAAACAAGTGAGTGTCGTTAAAGAGCAAGCTGTCCCCGATCCTAACTTTTCGACTGTAACCTCGCCTAATCCCGAAGAGCCTGAATCCTTTCGATTAGCGATTTCATACGCCAATCAGGTGGATGCCGACGTGATCATGGGGACGGACCCTGATGGAGATCGCCTCGGTGTGCTCGTCAAAAACCAGGCAGAAGACTACAGCGTCCTGACAGGGAATCAGCTGGGAGCCTTGCTTCTTCATTACCTGCTGGAAACCAAACAAAAAAAGGGGGAGCTCCCCTCTAACGGCATTGTATTGAAAACAATCGTCACCTCTGAAATGGGCAGAGCCATTGCGACAGACTTCGGTGTATCGACAGAAGATACTTTGACAGGCTTCAAATATATTGGCGAAAAAATCGAAGCCTACGAAAATAGTGGCGCGTACGTCTTCCAATTTGGTTACGAAGAAAGCTACGGATACTTAATCGGCGATTTTGTCCGGGATAAGGATGCCGTACAAACTGCTTTGTTGCTTGCTGACATGTGCGCGTATTACAAATCACAGCACAGAAGCCTCGATCATACACTGAATGACTTATTCATCCGTTACGGTTATTATGCGGAAGAGCTGATTTCTTTCACATGCAAAGGAGGAGATGGCATGCAAAAAATATCGGCAACGATGTCTTCCCTGCGCAGTCAGCCACCTTCCCAAATCGCCTCCCACCCCGTCATAGCCATCGAAGATTATGCCAGCGGAATCCGCACAGATTGCCAAACACGTACATCCACACCGCTCACCTTGCCTGCCTCAGATACGATCAAATACTTTTTCCACGATCATTCGTGGTTTTGTGTCAGACCCTCAGGTACGGAGCCCAAAATCAAAATTTATTTAGGGGTGAAAGGAACGAGTAAGCAGGATAGCCAAGAAAGGCTTTTCACCTTGAAACAAGCTGTCTTGCAGATGCTCGAATTCTAGTAACGACTAGATTTCCAAGTACGGACCGGATTGATGAGGATGTCCGCCCGCGACTGTTCCGTACCGAGGAGGATGATAAGCTTGTTCTGGTGTTCGTTCAGGAAAACCTGATTGGAGAAGCAAGTCCCGTCTTACAAAAAAAGCGTTGACGCCCTTTGAATCTGTCCCCACCAAGGCATACCCCAACCTGGTTCCCAAAATGGCCAAGGAACTCAAGCTGGCACCATAGTAGGTAGTGCCACCCCATTTAAAATCAGGCTGATAGGCAATCACCATTTTTTGTGGGGGTGGAAAAGCTGCATTGTACTCAATAACAACAAGCCGCGGTGTGTAAATAGAAAGAGCTTGCCATACCCAGTAATCATTGCCGTCAATGTCGATGGAGAGCAGATCAAATTCCTTTGGAACACCATTTTCTTCGAATAACCGAGAAATATTTTCTTTCGTGATCAACTCATTCTTGATGATGACCTGGGGATAGGCAGCATAATCAGCAGACATTTTATTGCAACTGTTCAGATCGCCTTCCATCGCCAATCCGCTCCATCCATGCTGCGTGACGAGTTTTTTTATCATGCATTCCGAGCCATCTCCAACTCCGAATTCTACACAATAGCGATTCGTAGCTCCGATTCGCGAAAATATTTCTTCAATGATGCCGTCTTCTCCATTTTGGGAATACACTCGTTTTTCATATTGGTTTAACACATCCATTCTTGCCATGCCTCCATTCACAACATCCCTCTTTACGTATCTTATTTATCTTTTTGCGGATACGATTGGTCATTCAATGAACAGGCTGCAAAACAGGCTATTTGCACGTCTCTCATACAAAATGTTCCACGTAAGAGGCGCCTGCCGTTTCAAGGCCCTCCTCGGGACATATATTAGGAGAAAGTTTACCAATAGGAGCCTATCAGACATTTTGTAAGACAGAGGAGATGTGTATCTTGAGTTTGCCCATCGTGTTTATTCACAGAACGGCTGAAGAGCATGTAGGATTATGCGTGCAACAGGCGAAATACAGCAATCCTTCCTCTCGTGTCATTCTTATTGGAAAGCCAGAAACCAAGCAACTTAGTACCGAAAATATAGAGCACTACCTGTTGAGTAAGTATTTCAAAAGCGCCCAAGCTTACTCTTTTGTTTACAAGCACTCCTCCCCCACCTCCTACGAATACAATCTGTTCTGCTTCCAACGCTGGTTTATTCTACGCGATTTTATGAGGAGTCAGGGTATCGATCGTTGCTGCTACCTAGACTCTGACGTGATGCTCTACACCGACATCAGCAAGCAAAACGAAAATGATTTCCACGATTTCACATTCGAGTTTACCTGGACAACAGTATGCGACTTGGATATACTCGATCAATTCTGCGAATACACCACCAAATTTTTCCGCGATCCTCTTCACTATGAGAACTTGCTTCACTTTGCAAAAGAAATCGGTGATGTTCCTATTTCAGATATGGTATTGTTTACTCTTTTTCACAATTACGCGCTTCGCCGTGGCGCTACGTACGGCTTGGTTGCAAACGGCTTTTTCGATCATAATCTCAATTGTCCGTTTGCCCCATCCTGTCCGCAAGCAAACAGCTTGGAAATGAAGAAACAGATCTATCAAAAGGACGGCATGCTCTTTTGCAAAATAGCAGAGACGAATAACTACCTCCCAGCTCATTCCTTGCATTTTCAAGGACATGCAAAAGGATATATCCCCTATTTTCGCTCACAAGACATCCCGAATACAGATGATTACATGTATTTCGACTATCCGACCTGCAAATGGGTGCGAGCCGAACCCTAATCCCAATAAAATTCCCTTTGGAAACGAGCTGTGCGCCGTGCCATTTTTCACGTTTTTCCATATTCATAATATGTTATGCTATTCATCCTTCGCTATGAGCATCATGGACAGGGGGGATTCGACTCATGAAGGCATTGATTACCGGAGTAACGGGATTTGCCGGCAGTCACTTGGCTGAATATCTACTGTCGCGGGGGGATGTGGATGTTTATGGCACATTCCGGTCCCTTACCAAAAAAGAGCAGCTGGGGCACCTGATGGACCGCGTGCATATGGAAAACTGTGAATTAAAAGATCCCCAATCTGTAAATGAACTCATCCAGAGAATAAAGCCTGATCTCCTTTTTCACCTAGCTGCCCAAAGCTTCGTCCCCACCTCGGTGTCGTCTCCTGCAGATACGATGGTGAACAATATTGTCCCACAGTTAAATTTGTTCGAGGCGGTACGCAACCATGCTGTTCCGTGCAAGATTCAAATCGCTTGCTCCAGTGAGGAATATGGTTTGGTCTATCCGGAGGAAATCCCTATCAAGGAGACCAATCCCCTCCGTCCCCTCAATCCATACGCAGTCAGTAAAATTGCCCAGGATTATCTCGGGTATCAATATCATCACAGTTACGGTCTGGCGATCATCCGTACCCGTACGTTCCATCATACAGGACCCAGAAGAGGCGAAAGCTATGTCACCTCCAATTTTGCCAAACAAATAGCCCAGATTGAGCTAGGCCTGCAAGAACCAAAAGTAAACGTCGGGAATCTCAGTGCGATTCGAGACTTCACAGATGTCCGTGATATTGTCAGGGCGTACTGGTTGGCGCTTACTCGTGGCGAACCAGGAGATGTATATAACATATCCGCTGGTACTCGCTATACCATCGAGGACATGTTGAAGACGTTGCTGGCGCTGACAGATGTGCAGGTGGAAATACATGTCGACACTGATCGACTAAGACCCTCCGATGTAGACATCGTATTGGGCGATTCCTCGCTGTTTCGAAAAAAGACTGGGTGGGAGCCCGAAATCTCTTTCCAGCAAACGATGGAAGATTTATTGAATTACTGGCGCTCTGTGCTACGCCAACATAACAGCTCTTGAAAACGCCGAGTGGATGTTTAGAAAAAATCAGGAGGAACCTCTATGTCCATGCAATCCCTTCCTCTCGTGAGTGTTATCACCCCTTCATACAACCAAGCAAAATTCATCAAACGAACAATTGATAGCGTACTGACGCAAGACTATCCCCATATTGAGCTTATCGTGGTTGATGGCGCCTCAACGGACGGTACAGTGGGCATCTTGCAGCAGTATAGCCATCTGCAAGACCGCTTCCGCTACGTTTCCGAACCAGATCGCGGCCAATCCCATGCCATCAATAAAGGATTACAAATGGCCCGTGGAGAGATCATCGGTTGGCTTAATTCAGATGATACGTATTTTCCCGGGGCGATTCGAAAGGCCGTCGCAGCCTTGCAGCAGCATCCCGAATGGGGAGTGGTTTACGGAAAAGGGCTCCACATTGATGAAAATGACAAAGTAAAGTATCCGTACATTTGGGTAGAGTTTGACCGAAAAAAATTGTTCAATTTCAACCTCATTTGCCAACCCGCTGCGTTCTTGCGCAAGCATGCCTTTGAAGCAGTTGGCGGTGTAAATGAGGAGCATGACTGGTGCATGGATTACGATCTGTGGAACCGGATCTCCCTGCATTATCCGATTGGGACGATACCAGAGTTTTTGGCCAATTCCCGCTTGTACAGCGCGTGTAAAACGTACGTTTATGAATTGGAGCCAGGCTTTTCCGAAATTTTGAAAACAAGCGTGAAGCATCATGGCACCATCTCGAATGAATGGCTCTATCACTATACGCAGAAGCATTACAATCAAGGAGCATTTTGGTTTCTCCACAAGCTCAAAGCGTATCATGCGTTCGGACCCTCTCCCCAAATCATTGCATCCAACCGCTACTCAGACGCATGGGCTCCCCAAAACCTGCGAATGACCATCGAAGCCAGCCATGGACCGATGCACGCTTTGCTTATCAAAGGAAGCAACCATAATACCGCCCCTCTCCTGCATTTCCATGTCATGAGGAATGGGAAACTCGTACACAAATTCCAAGTTACCCACGAGCGTTTTCAAGTCGTGATTCCCATTACCTCAGAGGGACAGCGATGTGAAGTGAGTATTTTTTGCAGCCAGCAGATCCTTCAGAGCCACCCCAACAATCCTAAAGTCAAACGATCTATCAGCTACCACCTAGAAGAAGTCCTCCCGCTTTCCTATGAGGAGTACCAATTTTATCAGGAATTCACCAAAGGCAAGGCCCAAATCGAACAATGGGTAAATCGCAGAGTCCCATCGCCTCGAACATGAATACGGACGAGAAAGGCAGGTTGACACGAATTGAATCTGGCGAAAAAACGGATTGTGGTTACTGGTGGATCAGGATTTCTAGGAAGCCACGTCGTTCATCAATTGCGCAAATTGGACTGTACGGACATCTTCATCCCTAGAAGCCATGAATACGATCTTCGCAAAGAACATGATGTGAACAAGATGTTGCAAGATTTCCGTCCCGATATCATTCTTCACTTGGCTGCCGTCGTCGGCGGAATCGGCGCGAATCAAAAAAATCCCGGAAAATACTTTTACGATAATTTGATCATGGGGACCCAGCTTATAGAGCAATCCCGGTTATTCGGTGTCGAAAAATTCGTAGCCATCGGAACCATTTGCTCCTATCCGAAGCATGCTCCTATACCGTTCCAGGAAGAAAATATATGGAATGGTTACCCTGAAGAAACCAATGCTCCGTATGGCTTAGCCAAGAAAATGATGCTGGTACAATCGCAAGCTTATCGCGAGCAATACGGGTTCAATTCCATTTATTTGCTCCCTGTCAATTTGTACGGTCCAGGCGACAACTTCGATTTGGAAACCTCTCACGTCATCCCTGCCATCATTCGAAAATGCGTGGACGCTATACGAAATGGTGAAAAGAAGATCGTGCTCTGGGGATCAGGGAGCGTGACGAGAGAGTTCATCTATGTCGAAGATGCGGCACAGGCGATTATTGCTGCTACACAGCGCTATGATCAATCGGAACCAGTCAATATCGGCTCCGGCCACGAAATTTCCATAAAAAATTTAGCCGAAATCATCAGGCAGCTAAGCGGCTTCCAAGGAGAGATCGAGTGGGATAAAACCAAGCCTGACGGACAACCGCGCCGCTTGCTGGATGTGACCAAAGCAAAAGAACGGTTCGGCTTCGTGGCACAAACTTCCTTACTCGCTGGCTTGGAAAAAACGATCGCTTGGTACATGGCACATCCTCACGTACAAGGGAGGATTCCTACATGAGAGTCGGAATCAATCTGATGTCAGTGATTCCTGGCAAAATCGGCGGGATGGAACAGTATGTCAGGAACTTGCTGGCCTACTCGATGAATGCTGGGGACGGCCATCAGTGGTTTCTTTTTTTATCGTCACACAATTTCCATACCTTTGAGGCGCAAAAGAATGTGCGCAAATTCATGATCCCCGACCACGGAAATGCACACGCGATGCTTCATTTCTGGATTAACTCCTTGCAGTTGAACTTGTGGTTTTGTCCGTTGCTTGTCTTGAATCCAACCGATGTCACAATCCCTTCTGTTATCAACATTCCTGATATCCAGCATGAGTATTACCCGGAGTTTTTCGATGCTCATTCCTTGCGCTGGCGAAAAGACAACTACCAATCGTCTGCACAGCGTTGCAGTGCCGTGCTGACTCTCTCGGAGTTTTCCAAACAAACGATCCTCCAAAAATTCGAGCTTCCTCCGCACAAAGTACATGCGATCCACCTGGATGCTTCGCGGGAATTTTCCTTGCCGCATAATGAGGCACTCAATCAACAGGTCATACAAAAGTATACGCTGCCCAGTGGCTACGGCTTTTTCCCTGCGAATACATGGCATCATAAAAATCACCTGAATGTATTCAAAGCACTCGTCACTTTGCGAGATAAACACAATATACGGATTCCCATGGTTTTCACTGGTTTTGCTCAAGAGGCTCATCAGAACGTCATGAATTACATCACGAATAACCAGCTGTGGAACCAAGTCAAATGGCTCCACTACGTACCACAGGAAGAGATGCCTTACTTGTATCGGAATGCCCAGTTCCTTTGCTTCCCTTCCCTTTTCGAAGGCTTTGGCATACCGCTAGTAGAGGCCATGAAGTCCAACATTCCAATCGTTTGCTCCAATGCAGGGAGCATTCCTGAAGTGGTAGGTGACGCTGCTCTCACCTTCGATCCGAATATTTCCGACGATATCGCGGTGAAACTCGCCCATCTTTATTTGTCACCTGACGCAAGAGCAGAGCTGGTTGCCAAAGGCATCCATCAAGCCAAGCACTTTTCGTGGGAGAAATGCGCGCGCGAAACGCTGGCTGTCTTTTCTTCCGTCGCACGCTAATGTCAATTGAAAGGAGGTCATCTTTGTATGTCACGCATGCAGCAAATTCGGGAGACGTGGAGGAAGGAGCGCCGAATCCCGTTTCCATTAACAGAACAAGAGACTTGGGATTTTTGGATATTGGAAGCACCGACAACCGATTTGAAAAAGTCGAAGATCAAACATATAGCAAAAACGATGGGCATACGCACCTTGATCGAGACAGGTACATTTAAGGGCGACATGTTGCAAGCGATGAAAAACCATTTTGATTTGCTCGTTTCCATCGAGCTGGATGAAGCCTTGTTTATAGCGGCAAAAGAGAGATTTTCAGGCGACAGCCACATCCATATCCTCCACGGTGACAGCGGAGTAGTATTGACCAACCTGATGCACTCTGTTACATCACCTTGCCTGTTTTGGCTGGACGGTCATTACATCCCCCGCTCAACTGAGGCAGCCAAAGGAGACCTAGACACCCCCATCTTGCATGAGCTGGCTGCCATTCTGCAGCATTATGTTCAAAATCACGTCATTTTGATTGATGATGCTCGTTGCTTTATTGGTCCCAATCCATTGTTGAACGATTATCCCACTATCCAAGAACTACGAGAATTCGTTCATTCTATTCGTCCCGACCTCTTATTCGTCGTAGGAAATGACATCATCATGATCTACAATCCACTTGAAGGAGCAACGAATTCGATGAAGAAAGTTGACTTTCACCTACCGTTTGACAATCAAACCTTTACCGTCTATGGGGACGGCTCCGATCAAAGCGTCCTGTACTTTATGGAGTATTACAATGGATACTATGAAGACTACGTTATCCTTCCTCTGAAAAAAATCGTACAACCTGACCATGTTTGCCTAGACATCGGTGCGAACATCGGTCCGATCTCACTCGCTCTGAGCTATCTTGCGCCCCAAGGCAAGGTGTACGCATTCGAACCCTCCGATGTCAATTATCCTTATCTCCTGCGAAACCTGTCCGAGAATCACATCACCAATGTCGAGCCACTCCAGCTCGGAATAGCAGACCGGAACGGGAACATCCATTTTAATGACGACCCGCGTGGAGGCGGATGGTCTTATATCCCGCATGAGCCAGAAGACGTGGAGAAATCCACCCAATTCATATCATGTGTCAGGCTGGATGACTGGGTAGAGCAGAATATGATATCGCGTCTCGACCTCATTAAAATTGACGTGGAAGGCTCGGAGGTCATCGTCTTGGAAAATGCCATGCGAACGCTTAAGCAGTGGGACCCGGATGTGATCATTGAATTCAACCCAGAGAGCATCAAGGAAAACTTCGGGAGACATCCACTCGTGCTATACACACTGCTGGAGAAATTGTTTTCCCATATCTATATGTTTAAGCGGGACAATACGGTGGTGAAGGTGAAGAACTACAACCATTTACTAGACGAAATGAAACCTTTCCACGCTGATCTGTTCTGCACGAACAAGACCTTCCTCGATTAAGGGCACACGAAAAAACATGGCTGCAGGCTCGCCATGTTTTTTGTTTCGCTGTTAGTTGAAATCGGCCATTACCTTTTTCAATCCATCTTCCAGCTTCACTTGATGATTCCACCCTAATGCTTGCAGTGGTCGATTATCCGCTTGTGAATGCATGATTTCCATATCTGTATAAGCAATCGAGCCGAACTTCAGAACCGTGCTTGATTTGGTTATCTGATGAACCAGTTCTACAAACTCGCGGATCGAAGTAGCAGTACCTGTCCCTACCTGGTATTCCGTAAAGCCTGCGGGTAGACGGGCAGCATGCGCCAACAGCACACGAAAGGCAGAAACAACATCATCCACATAAATAAAGTCCCTTGCTTGCTTTCCTTCTGTTAGCCTTAGTTCGGTCTGATTTTCGAGACAGCTTTTGATGACAGTCGAGACAAATTTATTCGTATTGTCAAAAGGACCATACAGATGCTCCAGCCTGACGTTTATGAATGGCAGGGAAGATGTATCTGCTAGGCATTTTCCCCATTCTCGAAACTGACGCTTCGTCAAATTGTATGGTTGTAGATGCTTGGATAATCGGACGGGCGCACTGGAAAACGTATCTGTATTCAGAAAAACAGGGGTGCCAAAGCGCATAGCCACATCCAGTAGTTTCAGCGGAAAGGTCACATTGGCATCTACCATCGTGGCATTGCTCTCGTTGTTGCGTCCATAACAGGTTGCCGTATGGATGATCGCATCGATTCTCTCCTGCTCGAGAAAAGGAGCTTCCCATTGACCGCAATCCGTATCATAGGTAATCAAATCAGGTAATATGTCCTGGATGCGCGAGCAATCGGAAGTGCTCCTTTTCAAAATGATGACGGTATGTCCGTCCAATCGCAGCGCTTTTACGAGCTGGCTTCCGAGAAAGCCTGTCGCGCCGGTCACAAGTATCTTCATTTGGGATCGCTCCCCTTCACCTGCTTTATACCCAGTTCAAGTCGATGTTGTGAATTCGTTTTTCTTGCATGACCCTCCGAAAGTGATCGGCTTTCGTTTTCAAGTCTTCGATCAGCCATTCATGATTTTCTACGACGATTTTTTCTATTTGCAGGTGTAAATTTTGCTCCACGATTTTTTCCAACAGTTCAAATTCTGCCCCCTCGATATCCATTTTGATCAATTTGACCGGACGATTGAGCATTTGGATAAACTGTGTCAAATCGATCACCTCTACCTCTACATACTTTTCGGGATTCGTAACTGGATGATTAGTCAGAAGAGAAGAGGCATAAGCAGACCCTGCCGGATCCGTATGGTAAAGATCATGCAAATGCAAGCGTAGCTTGTCGTTTTTATGCCAAACCGCTTTGTTTATACATATGACATTGGGATAGGATCCCACCCTTTTTTTTAATTCCTCAAATACGTATGGATTCGGTTCAAACGCAAAGACGAGGGCGCCTTTATCCGCCATTTTTTGAGAAATGAGCCCGTGATTTGCCCCACAATCGATCGTTATGTCCCCGTATCCGATTGGAGAAAAAACCTCTTCACTGTTCTCGTTTAATCCACCCACTCCTGCTTCCTCCTTCATATTCGGCTGGTTGCCCATGCTGCTTTTCCGGATTTCCACAGTTCTTCCAAGTAGTTTTTATCTCTGAGCGTATCCATTGGATGCCAAAAACCGGTATGCTTGAAAGCCATCAGTTGATTCGCCTTGGCCAAGCTCTCCAGCGGCTCTTTTTCCAATACCGTCTCATCACCCGCAATATAGTCAAGTACGCCCGGCTCCATGACAAAAAAACCAGCATTGATCCAGCCGCCGTCCCCCTTTGGCTTCTCTTGGAATCCTCTTACGGTGTTCCCATTGACAATATCCAATGCTCCGAATCGGCCTGGCGGTTGAGTCGTAGTGATCGTTGCGAGTTTTTTATGCGTGCGATGAAATTTTACCAACTGTTCAATATCAATGTCGGATAAGCCATCTCCATACGTCAGCATGAATGTTTCTTCTCCCACATACTTCTGTATCCGCTTCACCCTTCCACCTGTCCCTGTGTCTTTCCCCGTATCAATCAATGTGACTCGCCACGGCGCAGCATTATGGTTGTGAAAAGTGACCTGATTGTCGTTACGAAAATCAAACGTCACATCAGAATGGTGAAGGAAGTAGTGCGCGAAGTACTCCTTGATCATGAAGCCTTTGTATCCGAGACAGATGATGAAATCATGGAAACCGTACTTGGAATAAATGGACATGATATGACAAATGATGGGCCAATCACCGATCTCAATGAGCGGCTTCGGACGAAGATGCGTTTCTTCTCCAATGCGCGTGCCATACCCTCCTGCTAGGATGACGACTTTCATTGGTTGCCCTCCTTCCTCTGTTCTTCATTGGGTCCTATCTGTATACGCTGCGATTTGGGCCAAACAGATTTCCCTTACGTCTTGCTTTTGCTGATAAGCCTTATGCCAAAAAATGATACTGTCCAAGGTCTGCTCGAGTGACCAGGTGGGCTTCCAGCCTATTACACTTTTGGCTTTGGAACAGTCCAGCTTTAAATATTGGGCTTCGTGCCACTGTGGATCTGTTCGCTCTGCTTCAAAGCAGGCACCAGCTCCCCAACGCTCACACAACTGCTGGACGATCCACTCTACCGATTTGGCATCTTCCTCATTCGGACCAAAATTCCAGCTCTGGGCGTAATCCTTGCCATTTCCCCACATTTTTTCTGCGAGCATTAAATACCCCTTCAATGGCTCAAGGACGTGCTGCCACGGCCGAATCGCTTTTGGATTTCGGATGGTGATTTTTTCTCCCTTTATCAAGGCACTCAGGCAATCCGGTATCAAGCGATCAAGAGCCCAATCGCCGCCGCCGATTACATTGCCTGCTCGCGCTGAAGCAATGGCTACGCCATGCTGGTGATAACGATCGGGGTGAAAGAAAGCATTGCGATAGGAGGCAGTCACTTGCTCCGAACATGCTTTACTGTTGGAATACGGGTCATAGCCGCCCAACGCATCTTGCTCACGGTATCCCCACACCCACTCCCGGTTTTCATAAACCTTATCCGTCGTAACATTGATGATTGCTTTGATTTTCATACCGTTCTGCACAGCCACTCTCGCCGCTTCGAGTACATTCACCGTACCCATGACATTGATTTCGTAGGTTTCCGCCGGATATTGATACGATAGACGCACCAGCGGCTGAGCGGCCATGTGAATGATGATATCTGGGTTTGCTTGGTTGATCGCTTTTTGAACACTTTCCTTCGATCTGACATCATCAATGATCGAATCAACCAATGAGCTGATTTGGGCACACTGAAAAATACTCGGATTCGTCGGCGGCGACAGCGCATACCCTGTTACCTTCGCCCCTAAATGATGCAGCCATAAGCACAGCCATGACCCTTTGAACCCCGTATGACCTGTGATCAACACTTTTTTGTCTCGCCAAAACGCTGGATCAATCATCGTGATCACCGTGCTTCCCTAACTGCTCCAGGATCGCTGACCACGTCATTCCGAGTCGAACGATATCTTCTTCCACCAGCTGACTTCCCATCTGTACTTCGATGAATTCCAGCTCGGTCGTAGCTTTGATTGCATGTTTGGCTCCTACCGGGATTTGCAATACGTCACCTGGTCCAACCTGGCTCAGCTGATCATCCAAAATGAACTCGCCGCAGCCCTCTACGATGATCCATACTTCGCTACGATGGTGATGGTACTGATAGCTCAAATTTTTCCCGGCGTATACATGGATTCTTTTCGTTAATACTTCCACGTCGTCTTCATTCTTCTGTAAATGCATAACCTGATACCATCCCCAGCGCCGCTCTTCATACATTGGGCGCTTTGTCCAATTCAAAGCCAAATTTTTGACCATATGGCTTTGTTCCTTAGAAGAAACGAGGATGCCATCAGGACTGGCCGCCACGATCATATCCGATAAACCGATGGACACGATAGGTATGTCCAATTCGTTGATAACGTGTGTATTCGTGCAACTCTCATCGATCAAAACCTTACCGATTGCATTCCCGCTCATTTCTTCTGTGAGCGTATTCCACGTCCCTAAGTCCTTCCAGGCTCCGTCATACGGGAGAACGACTACTTTCTCTGCCTTTTCTACAATCTCATAGTCAAAGCTGATGGCAGGCATTTGGCTATATTGCTCAAGCATGCGGTTGTATTCAGTAGGCAATCCTTTTTGCTCCAATTCGCGAATCAGATAACCCAATCGAAAAGCAAAAATTCCACAATTCCATAGAGCCTTCTTTTCTACTAAATCCTGCGCTTGCTCAAGAGTCGGCTTTTCTTTGAAGCTTTTTACTTTTTGATAGGCATGAGGCCTTTCACCCTGACCCGACTCTGATTCCAGCTTTGGAACAATGTAACCGTATTTCGTAGATGGGTACGTAGGCTTCACTCCGATTAATGCGAGATTCGCACCTGATCTGAGTATGACGTTCTCCAGCTCCTTGATCCTGTCCATGAAGCGATCCTCAACGAATGGATCGACAGGCATGATGGCAATGACTTCATCCGGGTCCATTGTCAAAGCAGAGTACAAATAGGTCACCGCTAAAGCAATGGCAGGGAAGGTATCCCTTTTTTCCGGCTCCACGATCAAAGGAACGCCTTCTCCAAGTTGGCTTTGAAGCAAGTCAACATGCGAACGGCCTGTTGAAATATAAACAGGCTCCGACCAATTGCGGGAGGCTAGCTGCCTCCACACTCGTTGAACCATCGCCTCCGGTTGGGCATGCGCATTGCCTATCAACTTCAAGAACTGTTTGGACCTGACATCATTGGAGAGCGGCCACAGCCTTTTCCCTGAACCACCCGATAGTAATATCAGTTTCACCCAGGCCACCTCTATCCGTTTATCGTGTTGTATGCACCATCTTATGCGTTTGTCGCAGTCGATGCTCTATGATCCAATGAAAATGGTCAAATAACACGAGGGATGATAGAAGCCTATAAAAACTGAATCCATCGATTGGAAATATAATCGAAAATGTAAGAACCTGCTTGGGGGAGATAGGGAGCCGTAAAAAACTTCATATGGTGCTTCGTGTATCCTTGAAAATGAAGAGAAAACAACGGGACAAATTGACTCGTTGCCTTATCCTTGCAGCACAGGACACCATTTATCGAGTAAATTTTCTTAAAGCCATACAAGTTCTCCACCGAAGCAGACTGCTGAATATTGCCGTCAAAAAAGCCATCATGAAACAAGCCGTTCGTCATTTGGTAATCCTTAAATTGCGAAAGAAATAGCAAGGCCAGCACCATATCTGTAATTAAAGGTTGATTGAATCTGACATGTTCCTTTCTCTGCATCGTGTAATGAACGACTTTCGCGAATGTAATCGGATTGGCAAACTGAGACGTCATGAACTCGCAAAATTGTTCTAGCTTCTGCCTATCTAAGAAATTGGTCCATACGAATTCCATCATAAAGTTGTCAAAGCGCGGATGGTTTACGTCGGTAAACAGCATGACATCCGTATCGATATAACAGCATTTTGGAATCTGATGCTTTTTCATAAACGCCAACAAAATAAACCATCTTTGAAAACAAAATAGGTTGTATTCATAGGGCATGAAATGAATATGTTTATAGACTCTCGTCATTTCGATAGCGGCAGGCATGTAATCGTCTATTATCTCGTGAATGATGCCGTTCATAGCATACCTTCTGTTTCCCCCATTCCCTATCAGATAGACGGGCGAATGGGGATTGCTTCTTTTTGCTTGCTGCAAGCTGTATGTGAGATAATCATCGTCCCCGCGATGGATGATCACGATAGGCAAGGCCATACTTTTTCCGCCTCCTTTTTCTCCCCATACTTTATGTACGTGACAGACAACGAGAAACGGGCATATGCCTTTTTTCCAAAATCATGCATGTTGGCAAGCAACTTTAGACCTGAATAGGACGAAATTAATGCATTTATATCATTTCCCCCAGCACGGTCCGAACATATCGTATAGGGCAAGCACTCTGCAATGAAGGGGGACATGTCGATGGGAAGATTTTGGACAGATCAGGAAATTCTCGATGAGATCAGCAAACGGCGATGGTACCATAAGATCGCGCTGCGACCCGGTATTGTCACACCCGGGATTACGCTTCTGGAAGGTATATGGAATATGACGAGACAATCCAGAGAATACATCCAATATTCGGGGAAACGCGTCCTTGATCTCGCTAGTTTTGACGGAATGTGGGCGTTTGAAGCGGAGCAAAGAGGGGCAAGTCTTGTCGTGGCTACGGACTGTATGCAGCCGCTCTATTTGAATTTTGAGTTTTGCAAGAACATCCTACAAAGCAAAGTTTTGCCGCTGTACAATACCAGCCCATATAAATTATGGGAAGGGCTGCAAGTATTGCTGATGGACGATTTTATTGAACCCCTGCCGTTCCCACATCAAATTCGGCACAATCAATTTGATGTCGTCCAGCATCTTGGTCTGCTCTATCATCTGCGCGATCCGATGTGGACATTGTCACAATGCCGGAGCGTGATTAAACCAGGTGGGCACCTCTTGTTGGAAACTGCCTGTATTTTGGATACAACCCAATCGATCATGGTCTACAACGGAGCTCCTGGACAAATGAACCGGATTTATAAGGACGATACCACTTGGTGGCTGCCGTCCGTCCTTTGCATCGAGGAGATGCTCCGAGGCACACTGTTTGAAATCATTCCTGAATCGGTTCGGACCATCCCTTCCGGCAGAATCAACAATTACGATGCAGGTCGCATCAGCCTCGTGGCAAGAGCCATTTCTGGCAAAGAGATCGACCCTAACTGCCACGCGGAATTGCTCCGTATCTTCCGCAATCCAGGGATCGTTCCGGACTACCTGTAATCTCCGGGTAAATTGAAATCGGGTGCACAAGATCAACGATGCTTGTGTACCCGATTTTCCATTCTTTCATAGTCTGATGGTAGTGCATGCATTTTTTATGATGGAAAGATGGGAGTGAATCTCGTGTCCCACTCACAGCAACCATTAGTGAGTATCATTACCCCCTCTTACAACCAAGGCCGGTTTATTCGTGAGACCATAAATAGCATATTGACTCAGGACTATGTAAACCTTGAGCATATCGTGGTAGATGGAGGCTCGACTGACGATACCCTCTCCATCTTGCAAGAATATGCACAAAAAGATCCGCGCTTCCGTTTTATTTCCGAACCGGATCGCGGACAGTCTCATGCGCTTAACAAAGGCTTGGCATTGGCAAGAGGGGAAATCATCGGCTGGCTGAATTCAGACGACACCTATGTACCTGGCGCCATTATGAAGGCTGTTCACGCTTTTGCGAGTAACCCCGCCTGGGGAATGCTTCATGGCAATTGCCATGTGATGAACGAGTACGGTCAAGTATCCACCACCTATCCGTCAGAACAGGCTGATTCCAAGAAGTTGTATCAGAGCTGTGTGATTTGCCAGCCATCCGCTTTCATCAGAGCCCACGTCTTCAGGCACATGGGGGGCGTAGATGAAAAATTGCAATTTTGCATGGATTATGACCTGTGGATGCGCATCGCCAAATTTTACCCCATCGGTTATCTGCCTCACTATTTAGGAAACGCTCGAATCCACACAGCGTGCAAATCAGCTACCCAATGGCATTCCGTCGGCGTACCTGAAGTCTTACGATCTCTTGCAAAAAATTATTCGTCCATACCCAGCCATTGGATATCGTACGTTCCACAATACAAAGGCATGGGTGTACTCGACCTGTTGAGGCTCTACAAGTCCTTTCCATCCAATACAACCAGAATCACAAGCATGAATCGGGGGATGGACTTGTGGGCGCCTCCTGTCCTGCGCGCGATTGTTGAATCAGATCCTTCTGCACCGGCTCAAATGTTGTTAGTAAAGGGCAAAGTCCCTGGCTCCCCCGTAAAATTGCCGAAGCCCATTGTTTTGACTGCACTCGTGAATGGCGTAAATGTAAAAAGTTATACCGTTGATAAGCCCACCTTTGCCCTCGAAATTCCACTCGATCCGAATGCCCCGACGGTTCGTGTGGACATCGCGTCTTCCAGTATCGGTGTACCGAGCACTCCTCAAGTCCAGCAAAGAATCGTAGGAGGATACATGGCCGAAGAGATCATTCCTCTTTCGTATGACGAAGTGATCGTATACAAAATTTTTTCGAGGAGCTAACCTTTCAACTCGAATACAGCTTTGTCTCAATGACAGCCGCCGCTCCGGCTATGGCAAGCAGGAGCAACAACGGATAGGCGGCTGGCACATACATATACAACCCAACGATCAAAGCGCCCACCCAAATTCCCACGCACCAATGGCAGCTCAACAATCTGCCTATCCATTGGCGCACCCTCCCGCCTTTAAATTGAAAGTCCCGAACCATTTGCCCCGACTCATCGGGTACATATAACACCTGATAAAATGGGGTTCGCAGAAAAGACGTGATCTCATCAAAAACAATCAAATGCGTGAGACGAAAGCTTGCCAGCACGAGGATGATTAGGTCGATCCAAGAGAGGTCAAACATTCCACCTCCACCTCTTTCCAATATTTTGTGCTTTTCTCATTTGTTCCACATTTAGTACCATTGTGGTGCTACAAATCAGAGAAAGGCGTGATGTGATGAATCGCAACATAAAGAAAATGGCAACGATCCTTTCCCTGTCCGTCCTCGTTACTATGATCGGACAACCTGCATTTGCGAAAACAAGCTTTACCTCTTTGAAAAAAGGGATGAAAAACTCGCGCGTGCTTGAAGTGGAAAAGATGCTCGATGCACTTCATTACGACTACAAGCTGGTAGTGGACAAGACATACAACAGCTACACGGCTTCTAACGTCAAAGCATTTCAGAAAAAATACAAGCTGGCGCAAACCGGGATTGTAAACAAAACCACTTACGATAAACTGAAGAGCGTGTACCAAGCACGCAATCAAGAGAAGCCGATTACGCCGAGCACACCGTCCAAGCCTACTGAACCCACAGAATCCAATAATTACGTTACGCTGAAATTGGGTGCTAGTGGGGAAAGCGTGAAGGAATTGCAAACAATGCTCGCTGGACTCGGATACAAAGTAACTGCTTCGGGTTATTACGATGAATCTACTCGCTTTGCCGTCATGCTATTCCAGTCACGTAATAAGCAAACTTTGACCGGTGAAGCTGACGCCAAAACCTTTACAGCCATAAAAACACAATACAAGAACAATCCAGTACAGCCTAAACCAGATACGAAGCCGACCGTCCCAACAAATCCAACGACTCCCGTAACACCGAGCAAGCCTGAGCAACCACAAAACCCTGGTGTCGGCACACAAGTTCCTCTTCCCGCTGGTTTGACGGCTGAGGAAAAAGAAATGGTTCAACTCGTGAATCAAGAGCGCACCAGCCGTGGTCTCGCACCATATCAAGTGGACATGCAGTTGGTGAACGTTGCACGTGTAAAAGCTCAAGAGATGGTGAACAAAGCCTACTTTAGCCACACCTCTCCCACTTACGGCTCACCGTTTCAAATGATGGACACTTTTGGTATTCGCTATATAGCTGCTGCTGAAAATATTGCGCAAAACTACTCTGTAAGCAGCGCTCATCAAATGTTCATGAATTCCTCCGGGCACAAAGCCAATATCATGAGTCCGACATACGACTACGTAGCCATTGCTGTCGTGAATGGCGGTCCGCACGGGAAAACATTCGTGCAAATGTTCTTGAAAAAATAGAGGCGCGGAACGGAAAAGCCATCATTTCTACTGAAATGGTGGCTTTTCTTCCATATTAGAAAGACACAGCAATCCGGTTATTTGCCGAAAAGTGTACCGTCTGATCGTTGCACAGCACGACACCCTCAACGACGATTCCCTTCCCCGCTTCTTGTTTCATAAATGAAATCTGAAAGTTTTGGAAGGATTCCGTCGATTCCGGCGCAATGGTTACAGGTTGGATCGGCGCTATCCAGTATTCCCCTCTCTCCATCGCTTGGGCAAACCAATCGTCTTCCAAGTATCTCCATCCTTTTAAGCCCGATGTACCTTGCACGGCCATCGTCTCCACGAGCTTCGGTGGCAATACCTGCCCTCCCATTTTGATCGAATCGACAGGCGAGACACGCAGGCAAACGATTGGATTGTCCAGTTCAACGTTCCCCGTATTTTTCACCTGAAGCGTCCCAATCAACAGGTACGGCTTCTCAACTGATTCAGAGTGAATCAACGTGTAATCAAAATACACTTCTGCCGTTGTACGCAATTCAACCAGTTCAGGCACTTCTTCGACCGGATGAATGGTCACTACCTGTTCCAGGAGTTCTTCTTCTGCCAAGATCATCAGTTCTTCCCGTTCACTGTCTGACTCGCTGTTTGATTCGCTGTTTACTTCACTATTTGAGTCACTATTTGAGTCGCTGGCCTCAGCACTCGGCTGTTCACTTTCCTGAATCGTGATTGGTTCCTCTGCCAATGGCTTTTCATCTGCTCCCTGCTGACTTTCCTTATCAGAGGTAAAGAGCATCGTGGAATAAAACAGCTTTAAAATATTGGGAGGTAAAAACGCCATTGGTTGAATGTGTAATCCATTTTGGAAATACTCCAAAACCCCTGACGCTAAGTGTAGCGCAATTTTTTCCGCATAGATCTTACGCATGCTCACTTCCGTATAAAGCGGCAGCTGCAACTGGATGTGAACGATCGATGGTTGCTTTTGATTTTTGGTTACTTTATAGTGACACGGGATTCCTGACTGCTGCATTTCTGTACGTAGACACTTGACCAGATCTTGCCGCTTATCATCCTCCGACTGAAAGAAAATCAGTCTCGGTTTTTCCAGGACTCGCATTTCCTTCAAGCTGAAACGTATGGCGACATCCGTATTTTTCGCCAGAGACGGATTGTTTTGGCTTAAGACAACCTCCATCCCGCTATCAGAAAGAAATTTTTGAACGTTCCCCAATACCTCCCACTCGTAGGCGGTCCCTCCTGAAGAAGATATGCCTGTAAAAAGAACGCAAACTTTTCCTTTCAACCCCGAATCCAGGTCAACTCTTTTATTCGTCGAATCCCACTTCAATTGAAAGCCATTTTTCTTGCAAAATAAACGAAACGCTGGCAGAGCCGCGTACGGCATGGTCCCGCCACGTTGACCACTGTAATATACCTCAACATCCATTCCCATCTCTCCTCACGCACTTTCCTTCAGTCCGCGATATTGTATGAATGCCTAGTGTCCAAAGTGAACATTTTTGGCGATGACTGTTCCGAAGAAGCGCTTTGCGCATACGATGCTACAGAAAGGAGTGGTCATATGCCCACCTCACAAATGCCCCTAATCTCCATTATCATTCCTGTAAAAAATGAGGGGGACAATGTGCGTTCTACCATCACTTCCCTTTTGAATACAAGAACCACGTATCCATATGAAGTGATCGTAGTCGATGATGCCTCAACTGATAACGGTTGTCACTTTCTACAAGGCCACGGGCAAAATGAAAAAATAAAATTAATCACAACAGAAGGCATTGGTGCTGCTGCTGCACGAAACTTGGGCGTGAATCACGCACGCGGCAACTACTTCATTTTTTGCGATGCCCATCTGTCTTTTGAAAACTTTTGGATCGATCGCATGATGGAGCTCATCCTTACAAAAAAAGCAGATGGAGTTGCTCCGGGAATTGCCTCCATGACGGAGCCACATAAAATTGGTTATGGGCAAAATCTGAATCAAAAGCTTGAGATCAGCTGGTATCCAAAGCCAACAGGTCCGTCACCGGTTGCGATATTGCCAGGGGGATGCTTCTTGGTCACCAGAGAGGCTTTTATGAAAGTCGGGGGTTTTGACCGTGGTTTTCGCATATGGGGATTTGAAGATATCGAGTTTTCCATCAAAATGTGGCTCTTTGGATATACGTGTCTGGTCCAGCCATCCGTAAAAATTTTGCATTTGTTCAGGCAAGTTCACCCTTACACAATTGCACATGAGCACATTTATTACAATATGCTTCGCATGGCGTACAGCCATTTTAACGAGCAGCGGATTGAGGCAGCGAAAAAACTTGTACTCTACGCAAATGCGAGTGAAATTGCGGATGACGTGCTGACTTGCGGGGCTGCCGCTCAGCGTGTTCGATACACTGCCCAAAGAAAATTCGACGACAATTGGTTCTTTCAAAAATTTCAAATTCCATTCTGACAAGATAGTGACCTAAAAAATAGGCGCATGCTCAACATGCCAAACTCCGGTTGCCCACATAGTATGTAACTGCAAAGCAAACTCCCTAGGAAAGGAAGGATTCTTACGGTGAAACATCACGTGAAGCCCATTATGGGTCGCCAGCTCCCTACACCGACGCCTACAGCAACTCCTCCTATATCGAACAACCTGCAGGAAGAGTGCATTCGCGTCAATAAGGTGTATGACTGGGTAGTATTAGCGAACAGCTACCGAAACAAGATTGCCCTTCCCGACGATTGTCAAGCTCTGGTAGACGCTGCCATTCGTGCAGGGCAAGATATCACGATCTCCTGCGTTGAGCCAGTTTCTCCTGGTCCTACTTGCAGAGTCGTCAGTATTCGCCGCGAGAACATTGTAGTCAATGGGACCACTGTTCGGGTCGGTGTCGTTCGCTTCGTGTTCGGAGCCACTGTGCTCGTTCGCGTCTTCGCAGACGGAACACCTCTCTGCGAATTCACAACGACAGTGCAATTCGATCAGGAAGTCGTACTCTGCCTGCCTGAACCGCTTGATGAGGACAATATCTTGTGCCGAATCAGTGCTTTCGAGTGCTCACCAACCGGTACTGTTCTCCTCGGTGGCATGGTTCAACTCGACGTCATTGTCTGCGTAGAAATCCAGGTAGAAGCAGAAGTCAAACTAGAAGTATTGGCGAAATTCTGCTCTCCACGTCCAAACAACATTCCAATTCCATCGCCAACGCCATCTTTCCGTTGCCCGCCGATCACATTCCCACCACAATGCCCACCAATCTTCCCAGTACGCAACTGCGATTGCCAGGCGTCCGTCAACGCGTTGGTACCAAACGTCTCCGTATCGATTGGTATCCCGCTCGCCATTGCCGTCGGTACGATCCAGCTCATCGCGGATATCTGCCCAAGTTGCGATCCATCCAGCAGCTCGTTTACCTTTAACTTCTTTGATGCTCTCCTGCCTGATGTCCTTGGCGATCAAAGCTTCAGCTTCTCGCCAACGACTATCAGCTCTCCGACATGCATTAGCGTACTGCCTATCCTGCCAATTGTGACAGGTCTGGTCGTAACAGGTACTGGTGTACGGACATTCACAGCAACAGGCGCACAAGAAACGGTGACCTACTCTCTGACACTCGCCGAAACAGGACTCAACCTGCCAGACGTTATCATCCTGACACTCACCGACTCTTCTGGCGTCCTCGTCTTCAGTGCCACAATTACAATCGTTCCAGACGAACAATTACTGGTTGCCGATTGCATCACGTTTGGGGATATTGTCATTACCACTCCGTAAGAAATAAATATTCGTTTCCAATCAGGCGGGAGAAGACTAGCACTTCTCCCGTTTTTTCTATATAGAAACCCGTCACTACAATACAGGCACCAATTCCCACCCCGTACATATGTCTATATGGGAAAGCCAGACGGAAAAAGGAGGACAACACTGTGTACAAAAGGAGAATCTCCAATGCGAACAAGTCGAGAGAAAATGAGAAGCTCCTCCTGCTAAAAAAACAAGCACACTACTACGAAGAAAAAGCAAACCAACTCATGCAAGAAGTGTGGTACCTACAGAAGCAGATAGAGGAAACATCCAAAAAAAATGAAACATACAGAGAGCAGCTTGAACAATTGAACCAGAACCTCCACGATTTGGACAGCAAAGGGGCAGAATGGAAGCAGCGCTTGAATGATTCACAAGACATGCTTCAAGAAATGAAAAGCAAGCTCGACTACTACGAGCATCTCCTGAAACAACGGGAAAATGCCATAACCGACCACCAGGAAACAGAAGCAAAACTAAAGAGTTCGATCGACAACTTGCAAACCGAGATCAGAGAGCAGCGAAAAGGTCCACGGCTTGAAGAAATCATGTCAAAACATCAAGCGCAGGAATCACACTTACGCGAGCACATAGAATTGCTCCAACGGCGAGTACAAAGTTACGAACAAAAAGAGGCACAATGGCAAAAAACGTTACACGAGCAAGATCAGCAGCATCTGAGTCAAATCGAGGAGATCCTGCATGAACGCCAACAGCATTTAGACATGATAGAACATCTGGAGCAGCAACAGCTCACATGGAAACAAGCTTTGGATCATGTAAATGAAGAGTTTGAAAGTGCGCAGATGAGACAGCACGAGCAACTATCCAAAATGGAGTCATTGAATCAGCAGTTGGAGGACGCACGGGCACGGGAAGAGCAGACACTCTCTGACCTAAAGCAGTTTACAGAAGCAAACGCAAATTGGGAGCAACGAAAGCAGGAACTACAGGTGAGGGAGCAAAACCTCCACGCATTTGAGCATAGTCTCACGGCACAGGAGCAGGAACTTCACGATCTTGAGCAAGAGTTGCTGGGGCAAGGGCAGGAACTGCATTCCCTAGCGAGTAGCCTTCAGACGAAAGAGCAGGATCTACTCTCTCTCGAACAAGACCTCCTATCGAAGGGGCAAGAGCTGCATTCTCAGACGCAACACCTACAAAAACGGGAGCAGAAACTTCTCGATCATGAACAAGAGCTTCAGACGCAATGGTTAGAACTGCATTCTCAAGCGGATAAACTGCAGACGAAAGAACAAGATCTGCTTGTTACAAATCAAAGGCTCGAGGCTAAGGAGCTGGAGCTGCATTCTCAGATACAAGAACTTCAAGCACGGCAGCAGGAACTTGTCGGGCTTGAGCAAGAGCTCCTTGTTACCGACCAAAAGCTCGAGGCTAAGGAGCTGGAACTGCAATCTCAGACACAGGCACTTCAAGCACGGCATCAGGAACTTGTCGGGCTTGAACAAGCGTTACAAGCGCAAAGATTAGAAATGCACTCTCAGGCACAAGACCTCCATGCACGAGAACAGGATCTTCACGTTCTCGAACAAGTGCTTCAAACTCAAGGGCAAGACCTTCAATCCCTAGCTCATAACCTCGAGACGAAAGAACAACAGCTCCAGTCCAAAGAGCTCGTGTTGCATTCTCAAACGCAAGACCTCAACGCACGGGAACAAGAACTTCTCGATCTCGAGCAAGAGCTTCAGACTCAAGGCCAAGACCTTCAATCCCTAGCTCATAACCAGCAGACGAAAGAGCAGCATCTCTCATCCAAAGAGCAAGAACTGCATTCCCAAACGCAAGATCTCAACGCACGGGAGCAGGAACTTCTCGATCTCGAGCAAGAGCTTCAGACTCAAGGGCAAGACCTTCAATCCCTAGCTCATAACCTGCAAACGAAAGAACAACAGCTCCAGTCCAAAGAGCTAGTGCTCCATTCTCAAACGCAAGACCTCAACTCACGGGAGCAGGAACTTCTCGATCTCGAACAAGAACTTCAGACTCAAGGCCAAGACCTTCAATCCCTAGCTCAAAACCTGCAAACGAAAGAGCAGCATCTCACTTCCAAAGAGCAAGAACTGCATTCCCAGACGCAAGATCTCAACTCACGGGAGCAGGAACTTCTCGATCTCGAACAAGAGCTTCAGACTCAAGGCCAAGACCTTCAATCCCTAGCTCAAAACCTGCAAACGAAAGAACAACAACTCACGTCCAAAGAGCAAGAACTGCATTCCCAGACGCAAGATCTCAACGCACGAGAGCAGGAACTTCTCGATCTCGAACAAGAGCTTCAGACTCAAGGGCAAGACCTTCAATCCCTAGCTCAAAACCTGCAGACGAAAGAGCAGCATCTCACTTCCAAAGAGCAAGAACTGCATTCCCAGACGCAAGACCTTAACGCACGGGAGCAGGAACTTCTCGATCTCGAACAAGAGCTTCAGACTCAAGGCCAAGACCTTCAATCCCTAGCTCAAAACCTGCAAACGCAAGAACAACAACTCACGTCCAAAGAGCTAGAGCTGCATTCCCAGACGCAAGACCTTAACGCACGGGAGCAGGAACTTCTCGATCTCGAACAAGAGCTTCAGGCTCAAGGGCAAGACCTTCAATCCCTAGCTCAAAACCTGCAGAAGAAAGAGCAGCATCTCACTTCCAAAGAGCAAGAACTGCATTCCCAGACGCAAGACCTCAACGCACGGGAGCAGGAACTTCTCGATCTCGAACAAAAGCTTCAGACTCATGGGCAAGATCTTCAATCCCTAGCTCAAAACCTGCAGAAGAAAGAGCAGCATCTCACTTCCAAAGAGCAAGAGCTACATTCCCAGACGCAGGATCTCAACACACGGGAGCAGGAACTTCTCGATCTCGAGCAAGAGCTTCAGACTCAAGGCCAAGACCTTCAGTCCCTAGCTCAAAACCTGCAGACGAAAGAGCAGCATCTCACTTCCAAAGAGCAAGAGCTGCATTCCCATACGCAAGATCTCAACTCACGAGAACAGGAACTTCTCGATCTTGATCAAAAACTTCAGACGAAAGAACAGCATCTCACTTCCAAAGAGCAAGAACTGCATTCCCATACGCAAGATCTCAACTCACGGGAGCAGGAACTTCTCGATCTCGAGCAAGAGCTGCAGACTCAAGGCCACGACCTTCAATCCCTGGCTCAAAACCTGCAGATGAAAGAGCAGCATCTCACTTCCAAAGAGCAAGAACTGCATTCCCAGACGCAAGACCTCAACGCACGAGAACAGGAACTTCTCGATCTTGATCAAAAACTTCAGACGAAAGACCAAGAACTTCAATCCCTGACTCAAAACTTGCAGAAGCAAGAACAACAGCTCCAATCCAAAGAGCAAGATCTGCATTCCCAGACGCAAGACCTCAACGCACGGGAGCAGGACCTTCTCGATCTCGAGCAAGAGCTTCAGACTCAAGGGCAAGACCTTCAATCCCTAGCTCAAAACCTGCAGACGAAAGAGCAGCATCTCACTTCCAAAGAGCATGAGCTGCATTCCCAGACGCAAGACCTCAACGCACGAGAACAGGAACTTCTCGATCTTGATCAAAAACTTCAGACGAAAGACCAAGAACTTCAATCCCTGACTCAAAACTTGCAGAAGCAAGAACAACAGCTCCAATCAAAAGAGCAAGAACTGCATTCCCAGACGCAAGACCTCAACTCACGAGAACAGGAACTTCTCGAACTTGATCAAAAACTTCAAACGAAAGACCAAGAACTTCAATCCCTGACTCAAAACTTGCAGAAGCAAGAACAACAGCTCACTTCCAAAGCGTTAGATCTACATTCCCAGACGCAAGATCTCAACGCACGGGAGCAGGACCTTCTCCATTTTGAGCAAGAGCTCCAAGTACAAGGGCAAAAACTGCAGACACAAGCAGATAATCTGCAAACAAAAGAACAAGAACTAACCATCCTCGAACAAGGTATTAAAGCTCGGGGGCAAGACCTTCTCACCCAGGCGCAATACCTTCAAGCACGAGAGCAAGACCTTTACACTCTCGAGCAAGAGCTGCAAACGCGCGGGCAAGAACTTCTCTCTCAAAATCAAAACCTCCAGACGAAAGAACAAGAGCTGCTCACTTTCGAGCAAGGGCTTCAGGCACGAGATCAAGAACTTCTCGCGCAGACGCGAGACCTTCAAGCAAGGGAAGAAGAACTAAACGGTTTTGAACAAGATCTGCAGGTACAAGGAAAAGAGCTACAAGCTCATGCACAGGCGTTGCAGGTTCAAGAACAAGAGCTCAAGACCCATGAACAGGGGCTTCGGGATTGGGAACAAGCCAACCTCTCCCAGGAGCAGGCGCTTTTGGCTCAGAGCCAAGAACTACAGGTTCAAGAACAAGGGCTTCAATCCCGAGAGCAAGCACTACAGCTTCGCGGACAGGAGCTTCTCTCACATGAGCAGGAAATCCACTCCCACGAGCAAGAGTTACTCACACTAAAACAAGAGCTGAACGAGCGAGATCAAGAGCTACACAACCAAGAGCAGGAGCTGCAGGCTCAAGGGCATACCCTACACAATCGAGAACAGGAATTGCTTACTCGGGAGCAAGAACTAAATACACTGGAATTGGCCCTCCTCTCTCAGGAGCAGGAAATCCATGTTCAGAGGCAAGATTTGCAAACCCGAGAGCAGGAGCTACAAGTGCAGAATCAAGATAGATACACCCGAGAGCAGGAACTTGAAGCGCAAAAACAGGATTTACGTACGAAAGAGCAAGAGCTAGAAGCCACCCGCCACGATATGTTGCAAAAAGCAATAGATCTCGAACAAAGTTGGACAGCAAAGCACGAAGAGACTTCTCAGCAATTAACAGAAGCTCTCCTTGAGCTGGAAGCAGCTCGGTTAACGAAAAATCAACTCGTCGCTGACTATAAAAAGCTGGCCGAATCGCATTCCCTGCATGAGCAAGAATTGCAGCAAAGCATCCAAAAACGCGACGAAGAAATCCAACAAACACAAAACACCGTTAAGAGTCTCCACTCGGAGTTAACAAATACACAACAGAAATTAACGGAGGCACAGGATCGTATCAAAGCTTTTCAGCAACAAGCCAAGGAAACCGACGAAAAGCTCGCAAACGTCTCTCTTCAAAAAACTAAATGGAACGAAGTACTGGAGAAAACTACCCAAAAATACGACTCTCTGTTAACAGAAAAAGAAAAAGCTATTGAGCAGTTTACATCCCAGGAGCAAGTATTGAAAAAGACGATCACCGGACTCAAAAACGTGGTGAAAGATCTCCAAAACACCGAAGAAAAATACAAGCAAATCATCAAAGAATTCACGCAAAAAGAAGCTCGAACCAATAAAGCCTTCAGTCAACTCCAGCATAATGCCCAATTTCAACCGAGTACTCAATTCCAGCCAAACACCCAATTCCACCCAAGCACGCAATTCATGCCAAGCTCCGACCCCTCCACTCAACAACTATCTTCCACACCAGTAAAGATGCAGATGCCCTATCCCAAAAATGGCAACGAGTTCAACCCCTTTCGTTGAAAAGTTGAAAATGTGCGAGAGCCGTTACCATGTGAATCTATCCTGAATACAACATAATACAGTACAGAAAGGGAGGAAAAACCATGACACCTGAACAAATGCGTGCACTGTATCAGCAACGTCAACAACATCAAGTCCATCCTGCTCAGCGTCCATCGAGAATGCCGCCATCACCATTGCCAAAATCCGGTCCGGTTCACAGAGTCCAACCGCAACCGTCCGTCCAGAATAGAACGAGCGGAGGTTGCTGCGGCAGGCGTTGGCAGGGCTAATCTTTTAGAGATCCCCTTTTCCTTGACCCGTGCAGTCTGGGATGAAATCATCCGAGATTCCCTGGAGAAGAAGCCAAATGAAACGTGCGGATTGCTTTCCGGTAGAAATGGGAGTGCACAGACGGTTTGGCGTATGGAAAATACATTGAAAAGCCCGGTCGCCTTCGCCATGGACCCCAAGCAGATCCAACACGTTTTCCACAAAATGGCGTTACGTGGGGAGCATTTGGTCGGGATCTATCACTCCCACCCTACTGCACCTCCCATTCCGTCACCTGAAGATATTGCTTACTGTCATTACCCGGAGGTCGCGTATCTCATCGTTTCGCTCGCTTCTCCACAACCAGTTCTCGGCTGTTTTCAAATTGAGGGGCCTTTTGCTCGGGTGTATCCTTATACAGTCCGTAACTAGTGTCAAATTCACTCAAAACAAAAGAACAGTGGGAATTTACTCCCGCTGTTCTTTCTGTTTTTGAAGATCGCCATGTTCCATTGAACTGGGCAGCAGCCATTCCCTTTTCTCCCAGCTGACAAAATCATCTTCCCACTTTACCTGGAAGCGGTCCTCCTCAATATGAATAACGACTCCCTTTGCACCATCCTTAACGTATACGACCAGATCGCCTACTTGTATCACCGCTCATCGCCGCCCATTACCCGAGTCTGAAGATGATTCCGTGCCCACCCTTCGGATACACCCATTTGATATTTTCGTACGGACAACCAATGCGGCAGCTCCCACACTCGTGACACCCTTCGTAACCGACGTGCATCCGCACTTCTTCCCATTTGTATACTTCCGCAGGACAGAAGATCGTACAGAGCTTATCAGGGCATTGCGTCGCACAAACATCTGCGGAGAGCACATGCAGATGTGACTCCGTATCCGCTTTGAAGCGCACAAGGTACTGTTTCTCCTCGATTGACTGGCCCTTCGGTAGATCCTGCATCACTTCATCACCCTCCACGCATTCATCAAGTCACGCGCCATTTTCCATTTGTCCTTCGCAGAGCCGAGGTCGCTCCAGATTTTCTTCTGCTTGCTCCATTTCGAGCTGCCATCAACAGTAAACATTTGACTCGCCGCTTTGTTCATCATCGGAATATACTGTTCGAAATACTGCGGGAATTTTTCAAAGTGATGCGTTGCGTCCTTGTACTTTTTCAAATCTTGACCGACAAAGCTATTCAACAGATTGATTCGGTATCCGTCGAGCATTTTTTCGGAATAGTCCCCTGCCTCTTTTGCCGCCAGGATCGTTTCCGCCGCCATGACACCAGATGCCATTGCCATATTCGATCCCTCTCGATGGATTGCATTGACGAGCTGGGCAGCATCTCCTACGACAAGTACACCATTGCCGACAACTTTGGGAATGGAACGATATCCACCCTCGGGAATCAGGTGCGCCAAGTATTCCTGCTGCTCACAGCCTTGGATATACGGCCGAATCATCGGATGATTCTTTACATAGTCCAACAACTCATACGGCTTGATCTTGTTTTTGATCAGACCTGACAGCATCGTCCCTACCCCAATGTTCAAGCTGTCCTTATTCGTATACAACCACGCCGTCCCCAAAATCCCTTTGGTCGAATCCCCGAAAATTTCAATCGTACAACCGTGATCGCCCTCTAAGTTAAAGCGATCCTCGATTATTTTGCGATCCAGCTTCAGTACTTCCATGACGGCGAGCGCTACTTCATCTGGGCGAAACTCTTTGTGGAAACCTAACGATTTCGCCAGCAAGGAGTTGACGCCGTCTGCCAGTACGACAACATCTGCATATAGATCCCCATCCGGTCGATCTGTTTTGATACCGACTACCTTGCCATTTTCAACAATGCACTGCAAGGCAACGGTCTCATTGAGTAACAGTGCTCCCTGCTGCACGGCTTTATCTGCAAACCATTGGTCAAATTTCGCCCGCAGCACCGTGAAATTGTTATAGGGTTCCTGGGCCCACTCCATGCCTTTATAACTGAAATTGATGGCTGATTCCTTATCGAGCATCATGAACCGCTGTTCGACGATCGGACGTTCAACAGGCGCCTCTTTGTAAAATTCGGGAATGATGTCTTCCATCGTTTTACGATACAAAACACCTCCCATGACGTTTTTGGAACCCGGATATTCCCCGCGCTCCATCAACAGAACATTTACACCCGCTTTGGCAAGCGTATAAGCACAAGCTGTGCCAGCCGGACCTGCTCCGACAATGATTACATCAAATTTCTCAGCCATACGTTACCTCCTTGTCCGGCTCCTTTTGGAATGCTTCAATGAGCAATGGCACAATTTCAAAAGCATCACCGACAATACCGTAGTGACAAGACTGGAAGATGAGTGCATTCGGATCTTTATTGATGGCAATGATCAATCCCGAGTTGCGCATGCCGACCAAATGCTGGATAGCTCCCGATATGCCGATGGCAAAGTAAATTTTTGGCGTAACAGTCACTCCCGTCTGCCCTACCTGATATTCATGACCGATCCAGCCTGCTTCCACCGCATCTCTGCTGGCCCCAACGGTTGCCCCGATTCGTTCTGCAAAGCGATGAATAAGTGCAAAACCTTCCTTGCTTCCGAGTCCTTTGCCACCAGCGACGATCACATCAGCCTCATCCAGACGCACCTTTTCCTTCGTCTCCCGGACGATTTTCAGTACTTTTGTGCGAATGTCTTCTTCACGTAGCTCCATGCTTTCTTCGATAATCTTTCCTGTACGTGACTCGTCTGGCTCAAGCGCTTTCATGACTTTTGGGCGGACGGTCGCCATTTGCGGTCGATGTTTTTTGCACAAAATGGTCGCCATGATGTTACCGCCAAACGCTGGACGGCTCGCCTCCAATAAACCTGTCTCCGCGTTCACATCGAGCATGGTCGTGTCAGCGGTCAGCCCTGTCTCCAAGTCCGTCGCGACAGCGCTCGCCAAATCTTTTCCGGTTGAAGTCGCACCGTACAAGATGATTTCCGGCTTGTGCTTTTGAACACATTCGATAACAGCTCGCATGTACGACTCTGTTCGGTAATCATGAAAAATCTTTTGATCGTATACATACACTTGGTCCGCACCGTATGGAAACGCCGTGTGGGCCAACTCCTTGATTCCATCTCCGATTAACAAGCCAGCAAGCGGCACGTCTCGCTTGTCAGCCATTTGTCTTCCCGCCCCCAACAGCTCGAGTGATACAGGCGCGATACGGCCGTCACTCACCTCTAAAAACACCCAGATGCCACGAAAATCATCCAGATTCATATCTGCTCCTCCTTCACCCGAAACAGTCGCTGTTTATCGTGCAAAATTTCCATCAAGCGTGCGATTTGCTCGCTGGCGCTTCCTTCGAGTATTTCGCCACCCTTTGGCTTCTCTGGGGGCCAAACTTTTGCAACGATGGTAGGAGAGCCCTTCAGACCTAACTGCGTCCGATCGATATCCCCCAAGTCATCGACGGACCAGACAACGGGATTATATTTAGCAGCTCGAAGCATGTTAGGCAGCGGAGAATAAGGTACCTCGTTAATCTCCTTCTCCACGGAAAACAAACAAGGCAAGGTCGACTGAATGACTTCATAACCATCCTCCAGCTTTCGATGCACGATGGCGTAACCTTGTTCTTTGTTTATTTCCACTACTTTTTTCACACACGTGAGCGGCGGAATATCCAACCTTCTGGCGACACCCGGTCCGACTTGTCCCGTATCACCGTCGATGGTCATCTTCCCGCAAATGACGAGGTCGACTGGCTGGCTTTCTGCAATCTTCTCAATGGCTTTGGTAATTGCATAGCTGGTCGCCAATGTGTCTGCTCCGGCAAATGCACGATCCGTTACCAGATAGCCTGCGTCTGCTCCGATCTCGATACATTTCCGAATAGCCTTCACCGCTGGTGGCGGTCCCATGGTGACGACGGAGACCACACCCCCATATCGATTTTTCAAACGAACGGCTTCCTCCACCGCATGTGCATCATACGGGTTGAGAATGGCTGGCGCACTGGCGCGATCCATCGTATTCGTCTTCGGATTCATCTTGATGATTTTGGTGTCCGGCACCTGCTTAATGCAAGCAACAATATGCAGCATGATTGATCCCCCCTTGCTGCCGGGCGCGATACCTATGCCTGTACAAAAGGTTGCCTTTCTTACGCGCAATCAGATCGGGCAGCTTGTCGTTCATTGTTATAGCCTATTGCGATGAAGCCGAGCTTAGACCAGTAAAAACAGGCCTCTGAATTTAGATATCAGGGGCCTTCATGGAAACGTAAAAAGACGCCAAACATCAGCTTAGCGATGCGTGGCGTCTTTTGACTTATGAATTAATCTTTATCAATGGAGAGTTCAATCGTAGCATCCGTGAACTTCTTGGCAACTCTTTTCAGTTTGATTTCCAAACCGATTTGCGGCAGGATTTTACCGACTTCGGGCACTTCCGGCATCGAGTAATCATCACTGTCTTCAAACTCAGTTACTCCATCCAACGGCTCGTATTCCATGGTTCCCATAATGTAATCCAGCTTTATTCCAGAAGTGTCGTTCGGGCTAAACGCAGCGTCATTCACTTGGTAACGGGAGTCTGCAATTGCCTTTTTGTTACCTTCATCATTGTTCCAGTAACGTACTTCCTGATGGGCATCTACTACACCGAGCATGCCGTAGCCTGGATGCAGGCTCGTATTGTTGTCACGGGTTCTTTCATAGCGACCATCAAAGTACCAGATCACCATACCTGGATCATACGTGAAGAAAGAGTCGTTGCGTCGGAAATGCTTCAGACCAGCGTCAATTCCTTCGTGAGAACGCAGCTCAATTAGGTAGTACGCATCGAACATTTTTCCTTTTCCATCGAAGTGAGAGAAACCATCCAATTTGAACTTCTTCTCACCCTCTGCATCATCTGCGAAGATGACTTGTCCATCCGCCTCTACTTCAAAGTTATCCAAATAGAAGCCATCCATCACGAAAGCGACATCCGTTACATAGTTAAACTCGACTTGTACCTTTTTACCAGCGAACTCGTTCAGGCTGATTTCTTCTTTGTCCCAGCCTTTTGTTACGTCATCGTATTTTTGAACTTCTTTTTTCTCGCCTGTATCCGCGTCGATTACATTGACGCTCACGTAGTCATAGCCTTCCTCAATGCTTCTCCACGAATCGAATTTCATCGTTGCGGAGCTGACCCCTGTTAAATCGATCACATCAGACGTCATTTTTGTATTCAGCTTGTTGCCTTCATCCGAGAAGTAGGCGTATCCTCCATCTTTTGGCTCAACCGGCGGTTTCTTTTCGACCTTTGGCATGTTCAGCTTGATGACCTTGCCGTCCTTCTCAAGGCTGCTCGCATCAATGAGTCGAAGGGATCTCTTGCGCTTCTCTACATCCTTGTAATCCAGCACGTACGGATTAATCCAGTTTCCACCGAACATTTGTTGCAGCACCATTTTGGACCAAGGATCAAGGCCAGTAGGTTCTGTTTGGAAAACCTTACCTGTATGGCTACCGGACGACATGAGGGACCAAGCACCTACTGGCGAATCTTTTCCGCCTCTTGTCGTGTCATACAAGTCTGGCAAACCGAGATTGTGTCCGTATTCGTGAGTGAATACGCCTGGTGCGCCATCCTCTGGTTGAATCATGTAATCAAACGCTTTGAGGCTTGTACCTGGAATTTCTACAGGTCTCTTCAAAGTCCAACGGTGGGACCAAATCGCATCTGCGTCTTCCCCAGTTTCTTCGCCGATCCCAGCATGAACGAGCATGAGGTTGTCCAGATTGCCATCTGGCTCCATCAGATCACCATCGCCATCGAAGTCATACGGATCGCGCTGATCGTACAATTCCTCTTTCCCGGCAATGGAATCCCCAACTGCCTCAAGCGTCTCGATTACTAGATCGCGCGGATTGGAATCGTCACCAGCCTTGGAATTTTCGCCATAATACTTGTAGCTATTCTCAGCCATCTGCCATGGCGTTACCACACCATCAACCGTCCACGTTTTTCCCGATTGCAGATAGAAATATTTCGCCATCGTTGTCATGCCGATACCTTCAGGAGTTTCGTACCCCTTCTGATCAAACAGCATCTCTTTGTAGTGCTTCTCGTTGAAGTCTTTCGTCCAAAGCGAGTCATTCACTTTTGGTAGCTGATTATGCTCCCGGTCAGGGAACTCGACAAGAGCGACAACGATGTTATCAGTATGTAGTCGTTTGGAAGAGCGCAATTCATCGCCATCCTCCATCTCAGCCACTTTCTGGGCTGCCTTCGCCAATGCTGCCTGCTGACCTCTGCTTGCTTCTTTACCGAAAGAGGTCGATTCGTCAACGCCGTGTGGTACTTTTTTGTCTTCCAAGTACTCGAGCAACGCCTCGTCAATCTCATCCTGATCGGCGTCTTCATCAATGATTCCTTGCTCCATTAACCCTTTAATCAGTCGCTCCAGGTTAACAGTGGACAAGTCTACATGCAGATCATGCTTGTCCTCTTTTGATTTGGCCAAACCAGCTGTAGGTGCAGCCACGAAAGTACTGAGCACGAGTGAGGAGGAAAATAAAACGGATAAGAGCTTCTTGCTTTTCTTCACTACGGTTCACCCTCTTTTTCTATCTATTTGTGATGCATCGGAAAAATCAAACCCCCAATTCCGACTATTCATAATTATTGCGTGATACGTAATTTTTGCCAAATTCTTTTCTTCGACAAAAAATACTTCCCGTTCAAAAGAAATTGCTCAATAAGGCTATCGAACTAGTTACGACAAGTGCCGAATTTTCGGCTAATCATTTATTCAAAGGGTATCTGTTCGATATATTACCGTTGTGTCTACATCCTAAAGACCTATAGAAATTTGTTGAATTTTGTCGAAAAAACTCGATATTTTTCTATCATATATTTCTTTCGCCCTCCTCTCTTTCTTGCAAAACAACTCGATTATCGGTACGATCGAATAAAAATGCTCGTGTTTTCCATGGAGGATTTTGATGCTGCAAACATTTGGTTTTTCTCTGTATGAGAGTAAAGTTTATGAAGCGTTGGCGTCTAGCGGCGAGCCTCTCGATGCAGCAATGGTCGTGAAGCATTCGGGAGTGCCAAAAGCAAAAATTTACGAGGTGTTGAATCGTCTGGTAGAAAAGGGGATGGTTCTTGACACCGTATCGGAAAAGAAAAAGCGGTATACAGCCCTGCCTTTGGACAGCCTGGTAGAAAAGCTGACCCGCCAATTTCAAACAGACGTCAAAAAATTGACCAGCTCCCTTTCTCATAAAACTGTACGTGATGACCGAGTCTGGAGCCTGAAGGTTGATGAATCGATCCGCGCGGAATGCAAACAATTGATCCAACGAGCAACACGGTCTATTCGCATCTCTGCCTGGTCCAATGATTTTTTGGAGTATGTACCCCTACTGGAGATGAAAGAAAAAGAAGGGGTGGAGATCGAAGCCTTGGTCATCGGGCAGATTAACACCAAGCTCTCCTGTGTTCATTCCTTTATCCCTGTGCAAGAGCATCAAGGCTTGGAGCGCTATCAGCTAATCGTAGCGGACCAAGATGAAATGATTTTTGCAGGCGAGGAGGACACGGGCTGGCATGCGATCAAGACACGCGGTCAACCTTTCGTCAAATTTTTTGCTGATTCGTTTTACCATGATGTCGCGTTGACAAAAATCACCCAAAAATATGTGGATCAACTCTTTGACGATGAAGAAATCCGCAAGATGATCATTCGCCTCCGATACTGACAATACCTGGACTTTGGCTTTTGGCCAGAGTCCTTTCTATTTGTAAGGAGAAATTTCTAGTTGCACATGATCAAAAAGGTTACTATTATGGTAGTAACCTTTTTACTCGAGAGGAGCTATTGTTTTGAATCCACGTGTCTTCATCTTAGCGATTGCTACCTTTGTTGTAGGTACGGTGGAATTGATTATCGGTGGTACGCTCGATCTGATTGCTCGTGATCTTCAGATATCGATTAGCGCTGCCGGACAATTAATCACCATATTCTCACTTGCATTTGCTGTTGCCGCTCCTCTGCTCCTGCATGTTACGAGGCGTGTTGAGCGCAAAAAGCTATACTTGTATGCATTAGCGGCCTTTTTCCTGAGTAATGTGCTCGCGGCACTTAGTCCGAGCTACGCTGTATTAATGACGGCGCGCATCTTGAGCGCAGCAAGCAGTTCCATCCTGATTGTGCTGTCGATTACGATTGCGACGAGCCTTGTGGAACCTGCTTATCGCGGCCGTGCCATTGGCGTTATTTTCATGGGGATTAGCGGTTCGCTCGTACTCGGCGTCCCTGTCGGATTGGCTCTGGGGAATGCCTTCGGATGGCGTGCCCCGTTTTGGCTAATTGCGGCACTGAGTATCGTCGCGATGATTTTTATCCTCTTGTTTTTGCCAAAAGTCCAAACTGCACCGCCGATTCCGCTACGTGATCAAATGACTACCCTCCGTAGCAGCAAGCTATTCAGCGCCTTATTTATCGTCTTGTTAATGCTGACAGGTCACTTGACGCTGTATGCATACTTTACTCCTTATCTGCAAACGACGATGAATGTGGACGGAACGACACTGAGCTGGATTTATCTCTTGTTCGGGATTGCTGCCGTTGCAGGCGGTGGTATTGGGGGGTGGATCTCAGACAAATGGGGAGCAACCAAAAGCATTCTGTTCATCATTCCAGTGTTTGGCTTGATCATGTGTGTCTTGCCGTTTTTTACAGGCTCGCTATATTTGTTCTTGCCGATCATGGTAATCTGGAGTGCGCTTAGCTGGGCTATTTCGCCAGCACAACAAAACTATTTGATCTCCTGCTCACCTGCTACCGCAGACATTCAATTAAGCTTGAATACTTCTGCCCAACATTTAGGTATCGCCCTTGGCTCTCTGGCTGGCGGTCTCGTCGTCGAGCGGTCATCTGTCATCTACACCCCTTGGGTTGGAGCAATGTTCGTCCTGCTTTCGTTCGGGTTTGCCTTTTACTCGATCTCACGTCCATTTCAAGCACAGGAAAGCCAAGTAGCGCAGCCTGCGCCAGCACAAAATGCATAGCGACTCACAAAAGCAAAAAGCCGTCAAATCATTGACGGCTTTTTCTTTATCATCCTAGAATCGTTTTCGTTACTTGCCTATTTCACTGGCAACCAAACGGTAAATCTCGTGATTCCCCGCTCCGACCCAACCTCAATTTTCCCCTTGTACTTGTGAACAACTGAATCTACAATCGTCAGACCCGTTCCACGCGAGCCACATTGTTTCTCTGTTTTCGTTGTATAGCCCTTCTCGAAAATACGTGCACGTTGTTCTGGCGTTATTTCCGGTCCTGTATTTTCCACTTGGAAAATAATATGTTCTTCATCACAGCAAAAATAAATGCTGATTCGCTTTTCCCCATCCGCTAATTCAGCCGCTTCAATCGCATTATCAATCAGATTCGATAAAATTTTGATCAGATCAATGGAAGGAATACTATCCATTGGATCAGAACATTCTTCAAATTGCATTACGATTTGTTTGGATTTAGCCTGCTCCCATTTCGTGTGAAGCAATACCATTAAGGCAGGATTCGCAAACCTCACGGTGAGGTCCAGAAGCTTGGTTTCTTTCAGCAGCGACTGCACGTAATCTCGTGCTTTTGGATAATATCCGCATTCGATCAATCCGTACAGCACTTGCATGTGATTGACGAAATCATGGCGTATGGAGCGCATCGAACAAATGACTGAGCGCAATTCATCCTGATAGGTTTCTTCCGTCTCGCCAACTGCTGCCTTGATGGCGCGTTGGTACCAGCGTTCCATGCAAAGAACCAGGAAGATCAGTACGACGACAAAAAAACCTTGAATCGCAAAAACAGGAATGCTGTTACGAACGACATCATTTCCAATGTCCTCGACGATGGCTACGTCCGTATCTACTCCGATGATTCCAATGATTCTTCCTTCTCTATCTCTAAGCGGCGCACCCGCAGACATGTAAACCCCGTAATCTGGATCTCTGATAATATCTGAGTAGTACGCTGATGATCCTTCGTAAATCATTTGAATGTGCTCAGAAGATAGAACAATAGGCATACCGATATCAAAATTTTGCTGCGCACTTGGAGGTCTTGCAACGATCATCGCGCGACCACTCTGCCTGTCTTCATTGACTTGAATCGTGTATAAATACAGCAGACCGAATTGCTCACGTGCTTGATTCAATTGCTGTTCGATTCGTTTATAGGCGGGGGTCTCTTTTACCGGATTTCGTAAAAACTCCTGGTACGCGTCAACATCTAGACTGTCTGCTACCACCGAAGCAGCTTTCATGCTTTGATTCGCAATGGAGAGTCGGACGGATTGAATCGTATTGAAATAGGAAATCGCGATGCTTACACAAGTCAAGATCAAAACAAGGATACCAGAAACGAGCATAATGAGTAGTACTCTAGGATTTTTTGGATGTGAACTCGTCATAATCCCCTCAATCTATCTGTTCAAAAAGTCGTCTGTGGATGACGCAGTTGTACTAAAAACACGACCTTTTGAACATGTCTCTCTAATATTCTAGAGATTTCTACTGGAAATGTCTACATAATATGAATTTCGCTTCATTATAGTTCTCAAAATCATACATTGAATTATGATTCGGAATATTTTTATAATAAGACGAATACGAAATACCAATCTCTTTCCCTAGGAAAAAGGAGTGGGTTCGATGGAAGAAAAATGGTTTGCCCGACTGCAGGAGATTTATCCAGAGCTTGTTTCATTCAGACGTGATTTGCATATGTATCCCGAGCTTTCTTTTCAGGAGGAAAACACAGCGAAGAAAGTTGCGGACAAGCTGGCTTCTTTTGGTATAGAAGTACAAACCGGTGTCGGCGGCATGGGTGTTGTCGGTCTCTTGCGGGGTGGAAAGCCAGGAAAAACAGTTGCGTTGCGGGCTGACTTCGACGCCTTGCCCATTCAAGATGAAAAAGAAGTACCGTATAAGTCCCGCATTCCAGGCGTTATGCACGCTTGCGGTCACGATATACATACCTCAGGACTTTTGGGAGTCGCACAAGTGTTGAGCGAGTTTCGCGATGAGCTCCCAGGAAATGTGGTATTTCTGCATCAGTTCGCGGAAGAGCTGCCACCTGGTGGCGCCAAAGCCATGGTGGAGGCGGGTTGCCTCGAGGGAGTCGATGTCGTGTATGGCGCGCACGTCGCCTCCGAGCTTCCCGTAGGCACTGTCGGGATCGGTCATGGCTACATTACGGCAGCAGCAGACAGCTTTGAGATCGTCTTGTACGGAAAAGGCGGACACGGTGCTTATCCTCATACCTCCGTTGATCCAATCGTATTGGGCAGTCAGGTTGTCATGAATTTGCAGCAGATTGCCAGCCGTCAGGTAGATCCGCTGAAACAAGTCGTTCTGTCTGTTTGCTCCTTCGTGGGCGGGGGCGAAGCGTTCAACGTCATTCCTGATCAAGTAAAGCTAAAGGGAACCGTCCGCACGTATGACGAGGAAGTGAGAGTCGCGGTTGAGCAATCCCTGAAACGTATCGTGGAAGCCAGTTGCCAGGCAGTCGGCGCTACTTGCGAAATCATGTACCAACGCGGCTACCCAGCTACTTGGAACGATGAGACCGAGACTCCGCTTTTTGTAGCAGAAGCCAAGCGGATTTTTGGTGAGGAGCGCGTATTGAAAATCCCACCTGGCATGGGCGGAGAGGACTTTGCTTACTTTGCCCAAGAACGCCCCGCTACCTTCTTCATGGTCGGTGGGCGCAACCCGGAGATTCAGGCGACGTATCCGCATCATCATCCCAAATTCGATGTTGATGAGCGCTCCATGATTCAAACCGGTCAGTTATTCATTGCAGCGTTGCTAGCCTATCAGGCACGTCATCAATAAACGGATAAAGTTGAAAGGCAAGGGCCTCATGCACCTTGCCTTTTTTCTGCCGCCGTATTCACACCTCGTGTCCAACAATCCAGTCCAGTCTTCTGCTCTGGATACGGGCAGGAATCGTTTTTAACAGGAAATGACGGGTCGCGATGGCCAGCGGATTTTCCCACTGGGTGACTGCCCCCATTAAGCGGGAACCTTTCACAATCGCATTCGCCCGCTTCTTCCGTTTCTCTTCATACATACGCAAAGCATAAGCCCAGTCCGAGTCCGCATCGGCTTCTGCCAAGCATCTGGCCAGCACAAGTGCGTCTTCCATTCCCTGACCCGCTCCTTGCCCCAGATTCGGCAGCATCGGATGGGCCGCATCGCCTACTAATGTAACTCGGCCCTCACTCCATCTCCTGAGTGGTGCACGATCGTAAATATCATGCCGCAAGATGGCTGCATCCTCTGTCGCCTCAATCACTGCACGTACTGGCTCATACCAGCCATCCAGTCGGCGCAAAGTCTCTCGCTTTCGGCCCAGCGGTCCATCCTTTTCTCCCTCAGGTGCATTGATGGCGGCAAACCAATGAATTCGATTGTTGCCGATATGGGAAAACCCGAAACGAATCCCCCTGCCCCATGCTTCAAAGCCGCCTCCTGACTCCAGTGGATAACGAGGGTCTTGGTAAGTAGCAATCCCGCGAATCGCCGTGTACCCGGAGTATCTCATCGACTCTTCACCGAACAGTCTCTTTCGTACATGAGAATGAATCCCGTCCGCTCCGATCAGAATCGCCCCCTGTGTACTTGACCCATCTGCAAAAGCGGCTTGAACCCTTGCTTCTTTTTGAGAAAAAGAAACGAACTGCTTGCCTAAAACCAATTCATGCGTTGAGATTTTCGCCAAAAGAGCCTGCTGTAGATCAGCCCGATGAATCAAGTAGCTGTCAGCCCCGTACCGTTCTGCTTGTTCCGTGACAGGTAGCTCGACTAACAAATTTCCCTTCCAGTCGCGAATCCTTGCTGAACGGACAGCTGCCCCAAGCTCGCGTACTTCCTGTCCAACTCCCAGCTTATCCAATGCCTTCATCGCATTGGCAGCCAAAACGATTCCAGCACCGATTCCTTTATGCTCCCGTGCCTGCTCATAAAGCGTCACTTGCCACCCCTTTTGCTTCAAGGCAAGCGCTGATGCAAGCCCGCTCAAGCCTGCCCCAATGATCAGCGCGTGTTTTTCGTTGCTCATCGCCTTTTCTCCTAATTAGAAAAGATTCATACTCAAATACCGCTCCCCCGTGTCAGGCGCAATGCAAACGACCCGCTTACCCACTCCCAGCCTTTTGGCAATCGTGATGGCAGCAAAGACCGAGGCACCCGATGAAGGCCCGACGAGAATCCCTTCCAACGCTGCAAGCTGCCTCATGCTTTGTAGGGCGTCTTCGTCTGCGATTTGAATGATTTCATTATAAACGCTTGTATTGAGGATTTGCGGAACAAAACCTGGGCTCGTGCCTACCAGTTTATGTGGACCAGGCTTTCCGCCAGACAGAACCGGGGAGCCTTTTGGTTCGACGACAGCGATATACAGCTCCGGGAGCTTTTCCCGCAACGCTTCGCCTGTCCCGGTAATCGTTCCACCTGTCCCAGCAGTGGCGACAAAAGCATCCAGTCGACCATTCGTTTGCGTAAAAATTTCCTCAGCTGTCGTCGTTCGATGAATGTCCGGGTTCGCCTGATTCTCGAATTGCTGAGGAATAAAGCTGCGCGGAATCTCTTTTTGCAGCTCTTGCGCTTTGGCAATCGCCCCCGGCATTCTCAGCTCGCTCGGTGTCAATACCACCTCTGCCCCATACGCTTTCAATATATTGATCCGTTCCTTCGACATATTGTCAGGCATGACCAAAATCGCGCGATAGCCTTTTGCTGCGGCATTCATCGCCAAGCCGATTCCGGTATTTCCGCTCGTCGGCTCTATGATCGTATCCCCCGGTTGGATCAGTCCCGCTTGCTCAGCCGTCAAAATCAGATTGTAGGCAGCGCGGTCCTTCACACTTCCGGACGGATTGAATTTCTCCAACTTCACAAAAACTTCTGCTGCTCCTTCAGGAACCATGCGCCTCAGTCGAACAATCGGCGTATTTCCAATCAATTCGGTAATGTTCTGGTAGACGCTCATCGTACTCCTCCTGGAAAATTTGCCTTATGATTATCTCTTAGTAATACTATAAGAATAATACAATTTTTTCGACCTGAAAACGACAAGGGTGCCCAAATGGGAAAAAGCTCTCGAATGAGAGCCTTTTTCCTGTCTAAAAACCATACTTTGCTTTTGTCTGATTCAGTACATTCACCGCTTGTTGATACAGGCCGTGCGCGGTTTCTTTCACTTTTGCTTGTCCGCTTTTGTCTACCGAGCCTTGGCGCTGCTTCGCCTGCGCGATTGAATCGGTCGCCGTCTTGACTGCTGCATGGATTGCTTTTTCCCTTTTCTCGGCATCCGGCACGCTCGCTTTGATTTCCGCCCATATCGTTTGGATATCCTTCAAGTCGGTCTCCATGATGGCGATCATTTCCTGCATGTTTTTGTTTTTATCCTGGATGGAACCATCCATCGTGTTCATCCCATCGACCAACACCTTCATACTACCCAGTGTTCCTTGCATGACCTCGAATTCCATCTTGCTCAAGCCTGGCTGTGTCGAATAGGTACGAATCTCTTCCAACAGTCTTTGCAGCTCCGCTATTTGATCGTTTGAAAACTGCGCTTCATCCGTAAATTGCAGCTCGTCCAAATACTTTGCCGTTTCAATCAGATCAGCCTCTAGCTTTCCTGTCTGTTCTACTTTTTTGGCGAAGTCGACACGTGCTGCTTCTTTGACTCTTTGTTCTGCTACTTCTTTCTTTTTTACTTCCGCTTCCTCGTTGGTCCGCTTGGTTAATGTCGCCAATTTACTTTCATACGCGCTTTTGTTTGTGGCAACCAGACTTGTCGATCTCTTATTCTCTTCCATAAGCAGACCGTCAAATTGGAGCTCATCACCCTTCACTGTGCCGATGATATCCTGACCAGTTGCCGGATTTTTGAGAGTCAGCTTCTCACCCTCCAACGTTCCCTCCAGCAAGATCGACTCAGTTTTCAGAACAGGGATGCTGTCTTCTGTTTCGACGATGGAATCCGTCATTTCAACGCTTACTTTCTCGTTATTCACCGTGACACTCGTGTATAGCATGCGTGTATCGTCTTCGTACAAATACCCTTCCGCCAGTGTCACAGGACCAAAGAATCGATAGCCTGCGTATCCCAGCAATGCGACGATGACCAGAGCCATGACGATCATGATGCTTGTGTTTTTTCCCTTCATGCTGCGACCCCTTTACCCACAATTTCTATTACGTTTGACCTGTTTTTCCTGCCAAAACGTGCCATAGTTTTATGATACATGAATCGCGGGGGAAAACCCTATGAGTCTAAAGGCCAAAACAAGCTTAAATATAGGTATTACCAAAATCGTGGCTAAAATCGAGCGTTTGGTTTTCTTCAATCGTAATTTTTGAAAGTTCATGTTTATACAACAAAAACGTAGCGGCTTCGAAATTTTCCCAATCCCTAACGTACGGATTTAACGTATAGGCAGTAAGGTCATCTACAGGTTCCTGCACATTTCGAATGGTTTGTTTTGACACTACTAAGATATGATACTCCCCAGCAGGCACGTTGCCGATCTCGTAATTTCCATACCCATTTGCTTTTGCAGCATACAATCCCGAGCCTTTTGGAGCAATGGTATCATACGCAAACATACCCTCTTCCAGATCTGTAATCGTATTTTTATCAAAGTCAGTAGGAATGAGGTAAATCCTTGCATTCACATCCGGCTTCGTCCCAACAAAATCGTTATATTGCCACGTAATCGTGCCCTTGAGTGCTCCCTTTTCAGTAGGAAGTTCGGTTCGTGCTACCTGTCCTCGCTCATTACTTTGTTGGCCTGGCGTTTCGACGGGATAGGCCGCTGGCATTGCCACGTCCGTTGCACCAGTTCCCTCAGAGGAAACAGCTACAGCGTTTGAATGCTGATTTGTGCCCGCTTCTTGATCTGTCGACGCCGGACTTTTGGGTGCAGGAGTAGTTGCAGGCTGATTCACTTCCTTTTTCGCTACAGGTCGAGCACCTAGTAAATCATCAAGATTTTTCCCAGATAAATAGAAAATAGCACCGCTGGCAATTCCGAGGATTAAGGCAACTACAAACAAAAAAGTAATGAGTTCTTTGAAAAATCCTGGCTTCTTCGCTGCTTTTGCTGTTTTGGCTTCTGCCATGGTACCCCTCCGTCTATTTCTCTCTATTCATGCGAAAATTTTTCCAATCTATATTTTACCAAATGAAAAGAATCTAGGTCTAGGCTTCTATGTCCGCTTTCATAGGAAAAAGCCGATGTATTCAAACATCGGCCCCCACAACTCTCATTCTATTAAACCTCAACCATTTCACGCTCGGACGGATAATACATGCCTGCTGCACCGAGCACACCTGCTTCCGCTCCGATCGTCGTCAACTGGATGTTCGCTTGGTTTGCCATCCGGGAGATAGAGCGCTCGCGAATGACGTTCTTCGCTTCCGCAAGCAGCAGCTGTCCGTTCTTCATCACACCGCCACCAATGACAATCACCTGCGGATTGAACAGATGGATCAGATTAGTCAGCCCGACCCCGAGATAATAACCAGCTTCCTTCATCAAGGTCATGCTGAGTAAATCTCCCCGAACCGCTGCCTCTCCGACCTCTCTCGCCGTTATCCTGCTCAGGTCATTCCCATTTTCAACGAGCAACGAGCTGGTAACACCCTGTAGAAGCTGTTCCCTAGCTCTACTTGCCAAAGCCAGCCCAGACGTGTAATTTTCCAGACATCCTCTATTCCCGCACACGCACAACGGTCCTTCGGGATCAAGCGAAATATGCCCGAACTCCCCGGCACTATCGCCAACACCTGTCATCAGCCGTCCTCCACTAATAATGCCAGCACCAACACCCGTACTAACCGTTACATAGATCAAGTCTTTCGTGCCTCGTGCACTTCCAAACGCCCATTCTGCTACCGCTGCTGCATTGGCATCATTGATTAAGTGCACGGCTACGCCAAACCGCTCCTGAAGCATCGCACCAATCGGCACATCGCTCCAGTTTAGATTGCTCGCAAAAATGACCATTTGGCGCTGTGTATCAATAATTCCCGCAGTTGCAATCCCGATCCCGCGAATGCAAGAGAGAAGGATGCCGCTATCGTCTAAGACAGTCTGCACCAAATCACCGATACAACCGATGACTGTCTGCGCTGCCTCTTCTGTTTGGGTCGCTGCGTTCGCCTGACTGAGGATGTTGCCATGCTGGTCGACGATCGCGGCTATGATCTTGGTACCACCCAGATCAATCCCGATGGCATATGGTTTGTCTTGATTCATCTTACGCTTCACATCCTTGCTGTCCATTCACGATTGAAAAATGGCGTCCAACGCTTGGGACGTATGCGCGATCAATTGCTCAGGCAACTGGCTGTAAGGCGAGATTTCCGGGATGATGTAGCCGTCGTACCCGATCTCACGCAATGCTTCCACCACACGGTTCCATGGAATATCGCCAGCAAGCAGCGGCACGAAACCTGTGATGTTGCCAGTCGACGTCTTGAAATCTTTGACGTGAATAGCTTGGATTCTCTTGCCCAAAATGCGAATCCATTGCTCAGGAAAACCGAATTGCAGCACGTTGCCTACATCAAAATAAGCGCCTACCCAAGGACTGTCTACTTCATCGATCAAGCGGGCCATCTCCAGTGGACTGAGCAAAAACTTGTTCCACACGTTTTCTACCCCAATGTATACCTGATGCTGCTCTGCCTTTTTTGCCAAGCGCTGCAATGCTTCACGCGCCCGCTCGTAGGCCGTATCATACGACACCTCAGCCGTTACGAGACCTGGGACGACGAGAACGGTCCGTGAGCCAAAAATGCTTGCCGCCTCTATCATTTTCTCGACAACTCGAATGCCTTGCTCGCGGATCGCTTCCTCATTGTGTGTCAACGGATATTTCCATAAAAGAGCCGTAGAGACGCTTGGCAGCTCCAAACCGAGCTCGCGAGCCTCATCCGCCAAGCCCTTTAATTCCTGCTCTGTCATTTCTAGATGAAAGGGAGCATCTCCCTCGTCCAAATTCAGTTCTACCCCTTGATAGCCATGTGCTTTCGCCTGGCGAAACATTTCTTGCACGCTCGTTTCCTTTGGGAAGCACCACGCATTGATCCCCTTTTGAAAAGCCATGTTGCTCACTCCCCTTTTCTCAAAATAGTGACAGGCTTCCCTTCTTGTGCCGATTGATTCGCTGCCAACGTTACTTCTAGCGTCTTTCTCGCTGATTCATACGGCGACAGAATCAAGCTGCGATCCCCTGTCAAAATCGCTGTGATAAACGCCCGATCTTGCTCCATGTACATATCCACCGTGCTCTCTTTTGTACGTGTTCCCTGCTCATCCAAGATCACTACTTTCTTTCCGTCGATCATGACGCGGAAATCTTTGCCCAAGATTTCTACATTCGTACGGTGATCCTGCTGGATGAAACACGTATCCAGATGTCCTAGCGCCCCTGACTGAAACACCATACTGATGGAAGTCACGTCCGGAATATCGATGTTTGGAATGTCACGCGAGACGAGTAAGGCCATCTGCGCATAGACCTTCTCGATATCTCCTGCCAAATACCGCATCATGTCAAGCGTATGTGTCGCCTGCTCGACAAGCTGTCCACCTGACTTGCCCATTTCCCTCCACCAAGGCGTCGTGACGAACTTGGTCAAATAATGGCCGCGGACGAGTGCAATCGACTTGCCCTCCAAGTACGCTTTCGCTTCCTGCACGATATCGAGATAGCGCAGGCAATAGCCAGTTGCAGTCATAATCCCTGCCTTTTCAATCGCTGCTTGCTTTTCGTTCACTTTCTGTATGTCCAGCCCAATTGGCTTTTCCACAAACAGATGAATGCCTTTCGCCGCCGCCGTTTCCTCAATCTCTTCATGTGCAAAAGGAGGGACGCACACAAACAAAGCATCCAGCTTTTCTACCTCCAATAGCTCACGCCAAGAGGTGTAGCCATGCGCACCAATGCGCTCAGCAGTCTCTGCAGCCGCCTCATGGTTCACGTCGCACACTGCAACGACCTTTACCCTTTCGTCCGTCAACAAGCCTTTCAAATGATGCTGCCCGATTCCACCTACGCCGATCATGCCTACACGTACACTCATGCGTTATTCACCGCCCTAGCGTAATACGACTGGTTGCTTCTGTTCAGCAGATTGATAAGCTGCGAGTGCTACTTCCACCGCTCGCAAGCCGTCTTCACCGGTAATCGACGGTGCTTTCTTTTCACGCACGCTGGTGACGAAATCTTTGACCAATTGACTGTCCATGTCATCGCCCCAGTTGACCCACTTCAAGCCTTTTTCATTGGAATAGACATCCAGCTTTTGAGAAAAAGCATCGAGCGAGATCGTGCCTTCTGTCCCGATAATTTCCATCGTCACGTCTCCCCATGTCGGGAAGGCCTTGTTGCGAGACCAGCTGCAATCGAGTGTGGCAAAAACTCCGTTCTCAAATTCCATGGTCAAAATGCCGCAATCATCAATCGGTGTATTGGAAAACTTGCTGTCTACCTCCGCATAAACCTCACGCACTTCAGAGTCCATGAACCAGCGCATCAAATCAACAACGTGAACCGTGTGATCGATCACTGCACCTCCGCCGGATTTTTCCGGATCGACGAACCAGCCACCAGGATTTTGTCCACGGTTCGTACCCCGGATCGCCATGATACGTCCGACCTTGCCTTGCTCCACCAATTGCTTTGCTCGCACGACAGCCGGATGGAATCGGACTGGGAATGCCGTCTGCAAAATGACGCCCTGTTCGCGGCAAAAGTCAATCATCTCTTGAGCAGCCTCTGCTGTTGTCGCCAGCGGTTTTTCGCACAAGATGTGCTTGCCAGCCTTCGCTGCCGCTAACGTATGCTCTTGGTGCTTGGCATTTTCCGAGGTGACGATGACCGCATCGATATCCGTTGCGAGCAGCTCATGATAATCGGAGAAGAACGGAACGCCAAACGTTTCAGCCGCCGCCTTTCCGCGCACTTCATCCTCGTCTGCTACCCCGACCAATTGAACCCCATCTAATTTCGCAACCGCATTTGCGTAGCTGTATGCATGCATATGTGCAACACTGATGATTCCGAGTTTCATGTCCAGTCCCCTCCTACACCAAAGTTACGGGTTTACCCGTTTCGATTGACACAAGCGCAGCACGAGCGATTTCTACCGCTTTCACGGCATCTTCTGCCGTCACGAGTGGCTCCAGATCACGGTCGATGCATTCGATGAAATGCTTCAATTCTCTGAAATACGGGTTTTCACGCAACGGACTCTCCGGAACTGCGACTCCGCTCATACCCGCTTGCTTCGAGCGATTAACCGCCACTAACGGTTTTTCCTTCGAACTGTCGTAGGAAATGATGCCTTCCTTGCCTGCCAGCTCCATTTTCATCGCGAAGCCTTCATGTGCCCACGAGCCTTCCACATGTGCGATCATGCCGTTCTTGAAGCGAAGCGTAACCAGTGCGTAATCCATCCGGGCAAAACCTCGGCCAAGCAAGCCTTTCGCGTACACACGCTCCACATCCCCGAAGCACCAACGCAAAAAGTCAAAATCGTGAATGATCATATCTAAAACAAGGCTGCCACTGTTTTTGTAGTCCGCGTACCAGTCGTTCCACGCTATCGGGAAGATACCACCACGGAACGTACGTGCCACACCAACGTTGCCAATCGCGCCGTCATTAACCAGCTGACGGGACTTCTCGTACTCTGGGAAAAAGCGGAGGACGTGTCCGACGAACAGCTTGACGTTCTTCTCCCGGCAATAATCAACGATAAAACGAGCTTCTTCCTTATCACGAGCCAACGGCTTTTCGCAAATGACATGCTTGCCTGCATCCGCTGCCTTTTTTACATAGGTTTTATGCAGGTACGTAGGCAAACACACATCTATGATGTCGACCTGCGCCAGTTTTTCCATAGCTTCTTCATAACTCTCAAACCATTCCGTTTTTGTCTCGGCTGCTAGCTCTTTTCCTCTCTCGCTGCGGATATCGACGATCCCGACCAGCTTGACGTTTTCCATGGCAGCATACGATTTCGCGTGAACAGTCCCCATGGTGCCTGCTCCGATTACCAGAACATGATGCATAATGGTTTCACTCCTTTTTTCGAAAATGACTATTTGCGGTTGTTCAAAAAGCCAACTTTTTGAACTTGGACTATTTGGACCCAGTTAGGGTAATTCCCTCGACAAAATGCTTCTGCAAGAAAATAAAGACGATAATCATCGGCCAAATGGCAAGAACGGAGCCCGCCATCAATATCGGGTAGTTCGTCAAATTGGTGTGCTCGCCTGTCAAGTACGCCAAGCCAGCAGAGAGCGGCATTTTATCAGGCGTGCTGTTGACGATCAGCGGCCACATCAGGTCGTTCCAAGACCACAGCGCTACGAAAATGGCGAGTGCGATCAAGCCGGGCTTCGCCAGCGGTAGCATAATTCTCCAGTAAATCTGAAAATGGTTGCAGCCATCGAGCTTCGCCGCTTCTTCCAGTTCTTTTGGCAGCGACATGAAAAACTGACGCAGTAGAAACGTGCCGAATGCACTGAACAAGCCCGGTACAATCAATGCTGTCAACGTATTCAGCCAGCCGAGCTCTTTCATAATCATAAATTGCGGGAGCAGAAACACCTGACCTGGCACCATCAAAACGGTCAAGAACAGGATGAACAAGGCGTTTCGCCCTGGAAATTCAATTCGCGCGAATGCGTACGCCGCAAGTGAGCAAAGGAATACTTGCCCGACTACCTTCGCCAAGGTTGTGATCACGGTATTCCAATAAAAATCCAAGAACGGCAGCATCTCAAAAATATGGGTGTAGTTCTCCCATTGATACTTGGTCGGCAAAATGACCGGAGGCACCTGTGTCGATTCGCCCAGTGACTTGAGCGAAGTGAGAACCATCCAGATGAATGGCGCAATCATCACGAGAGCACCTGCAATCAACAGCAGATGAATGAACAACTTCTTGCCCATTTTGTTCCGACTCGTATAAACACTCATTCCATATCCCTCCCGTCTGTTCAGCTTTGATTAATCATAGTGAACCCATTTTTTCTGCAATTTCATTTGAATAGCCGTGACAATCAGGATCATCACCAGAAGCACGACGGCAACCGCGGCCGCATAGCCACCGTTCCCTGATTCAAATCCATTGGTAAAGAACAAGTACGCCATCGTTTGCGTTTGCTCAGTAGCTGGATTGCCCATTTTGCTTCCAAGCATCAGATAAATCAGGTCAAATACCTGAAAAGCCCCAATCAAGGAAGTGATACTGACGAAAAAGATGGAAGGAGTCAACAGCGGCAACGTAATCTTGAAAAACATGCGAACCGGTCCTGCGCCGTCAATTTCTGCTGCTTCGTAATAGCTTCTCGGGATGCCTTGCAGTCCGGCCAGGAAAATCACCATGTTGTATCCGATGGAGCTCCAAACGGCAACGATAATCACCGCATACAAAGCAATAGCGGGATCAGATATCCAGCGTGGCCCCTCAATGCCTACCAAGCCCAGTAAATAATTGATCAGACCGTAATCAGCGTTGTACAACCATCTCCACACCATCGCCACCGCTGCCGCCATCGTCACAACGGGCAGGAAGTACAGGGTGCGATAAATCGTAATCCCCTTAATTTTCTGATTAAGCAGCACAGCGATAAAAATGGAGATAGCGATACCGACAGGAACTGCGATCACTGTATAAATCAGCGTGTTTTTCAGCGCGATCCACAAGTAAGGGTCCTTGAACAACAACTCGTAATTATGTAAGCCAGCCCACTTGTACTTGCCGAATCCTCCCCATTTGGTAAAGCTCAAATAAATGGTTTGTACAATCGGCCATAAGTAGAAGACACTCAACCCGATCAGTGTCGGAGCAATCATGAGATACGCCCAGAACCAATCATTTCTCTTCATATGATTCAACGATTTTTTCGTTTTTTGCTGGACGGCGGCGTGCATTTCAGGCTGCAACTGGCTGCTCATCGCATTCATTCCCTCCTTACATAAGCTTTTCAAAAAAGGATGGCCTCGTCCATGATACGAAGCCATCCATCATGGACCTTTTATTCTTGGCTAAGCATTTCGTTCATTTTTTGCGCGAGCTCTTTGGATGCATCCTCTACGCTCATTTGTCCAGCCCAAGCCTTGGTCATGAGTTCTGTTTCCAGCTTGGCCCATTTTGCCGTGTCCTTCGAGATCGGATACGGTTTCGCTACAGCTGCCTGATCAATAAAAATTTTCAGATTAAAGTTCGGCATGGATTGTATCCATGTATCCTGTGTTCCGTTAAATGCCGGAATCGCAGCACCCGATTTTGCCAGGATTTCTGCCCCTTCTTTCGAGCCCAAGAATTTCACGAATTCCCATGCTTCCTTCGGATGTTTGGTATTAGCCGAAATCACGTTGCCCAGGCCGTGAATGACGCTTGTGTTCTCTTTCCCTTTTGGAAGATACGTCACGTCCACTTTGTCCTTTGTATACTCATTCTTATTAAAAGCGGATGCCATCCATGATCCGTTGTACATCATCGCGATCTTGCCTGATTCAAACAGCTGTGTTGCCTCTGTTTCGGACAATTGCGCTGCTGTTGGCGATGCTTTTTCGTTGATCAGGTCTGTCCAAAACTTGAGGCCATCGATCGTTTCCGGTTTGTCATAGCCGGACGTTTTCTTGTCTTCCGAAATAATATAGCCACCGTTTTGATAGATCGTGTTATAGAAGCCGTCCTGTCCATAAGGAGGTGCTGCAATTCCCCAAACGCCTTTTTTCTCATCAGTCAGTTGCTTTGCTACTTCCTTCAGCTTGTTCCAATCCCAAGTTTCGTCTGGATACGGTACTTTTGCGTCGTCAAACAGCTTCTTGTTGTACCAAAGGCCAATGGTGTCGAAATCTTTCGGTAGCGCGTAGTTTTGTCCATCGTAGGTGTAAAGATCAACGAGAGCTTTCGGATAATTGTTCAGATCGATGCCATCTGCCTTCATTTGATCTGTAAGCGGCATGAGCATGTCATTCGCTGCGTATTTTATGATACGTGGACCATTAATCCAAAAAATGTCCGGCAAGGTGCCACCCGTTGCGGCTGCCTCCATCTTTGTCCAGTATTGCTTGTTAGGCGTTAGCTCTATTTTGATGTCCACGTTCGGGTTCTTTTCGTTAAACTTTTTTGCCATTTCCTCCATCGCAGGCAATTGGTTTTTGTCCCACAGCGCATATGTGAGCGTTACCTTTTCACCTGAAGCAGCACTGCCAGTCGTTCCAGCTGGTGCGGAGCTCTGTCCGCCGCCCGAACATCCTGCCACTGCTACCAAGAGAGCAGCCATTGCAATCGAAACCAACTTCTTCATCAGAAATCCCTCCTCGATTTACGTTCTCCTCTTTTACCCCCAAAATATAGCCAAACACGACACGCTCCCCTTTTCGACTCGCCCCCTTTCAACGATTTTTGATGGGTTGACTTTCTTTTTCCAATGACCAAATTAAGTTTGCAAAAAAGATGTTACAAGCTGAAGTGAAAAACATCTTGTAACAAAACAGCAGCAGCAGCCTTGACCTCGAAATCAGCCCCCAATACCGTTGGACGGAATTCCAGCCCTTCGACCATCGTCCCCATCGCTTGAGCCATTACTTGTTTTTGGATGCGCTCAAACAACACTTGATTGTCCCGGATCATTTCTCCACCCAGTATGATCAGGCTCGGGTTGAACAAATTCACCAGATTCACAATACCGATCGACATGTACGAAGCGATTTCGTCGACGATGTCTTGGCATACTTGATCCCCCTGATGCAGTGCTTGGCGAAAAACATCAAATGTGATTTTTGTCATATCTCCGTCTGCCAAATCCATGACGAGCGTTTCTTTTCCGCGTGTAACGGCGGACAGTATACCTGAGTAAATGGCTGGCCACGCCACGTAGTTTTCCAAACAACCAACGTTGCCGCAGTCACAGCGCATCCCGCTTCGATCGACTGTCGTATGTCCGAATTCACCTGCTCCACCACGACTTCCACGGAAGATGGAACCGTTTACAACGAGACCCGAACCAACCCCTTCTCCTACGGTGACAAACAGGAGATTATTAGCATTTAGTCCACCACCGAAGTTTTTTTCTGCCAGGGCGATTGCATTGGCATCATTGTCGAGCCAAGTTTTTAGCCCAAAACGCTCTTCTGCCATGTCTTTTAACGGAACATCATGCAAGCGCAGCTTGGAGTTGAATCGGATGACCCCACTCGCTGCATCGACAATCCCTGGTGCGATGATGGAAATGCCAAGACAACGGCTGACATCATCCACCGACTGGAGAAAGTCCTCGATCGAATCCAGCACATACTGGATGATCAGCTCACTCACTAGACCAGCTTTTACCGGATAGATTTTCTTTTGCTTTGTAGCCGCTTCCAAATTCATTTCGGCAATCGTAATCGCTGTATTCGTAATAGAGACGCCAATCAAAAACTTCCCGTCTGGACAGAAGCGAACCATAATCGGCTTACGGCCACCCTTTGACTCACCTGTTCCATCTTCTGCAACCATTCCGTCACGGATCAGCTCATTGACTGCCGAGGTGACTGTAGTTGGACTGATGCCCTGCTTTTTGGCGATATCACTTCGCGAGATGGGCCCAAACTGGCGAATGGTGTCGAGTATAATAAAGCGATTGAGCTCTTGGATTAGTTTCAGATCTCCAGTTCTGCGCATCGTATTCGTTCATCCTTTATTTTTCCAATGACTTTATAAAGTGATCATACTGAAATTTGTATTTTGTGTCAATTTCGTTTTTTCTTATATTTCGATCAACTTTTTCTGATTGAAAAAGAACCTCCCTTAACCTGCTGGCAAAGGAGGTTCTTCTTGCTTATGGCTTGGCTTATTTCTTATGTATGTTAAAATTTACAAAAAAGGGAAATGGGGCGTTAGTATGAGTGAGCAGCCCTTTTGGTTTAAAGCGACCGCAACTGTTGTTATTGTCATTGGAATTTTAGCACTACTGACAAGTGTCGCTTTCTTTCAGCTATTCGCATTGGTAGGCCTTGTCGTTATCTGTGCCTCGAAAGGTGTATTGGAATGGAAAAAGAACAGAGACTGGGCTGTTATTATTTTTGGTCTAGTTGCACTACAAATCGCTATTTTTATCAAGGCATTCTATCGCTTTTTTACATAAGCCACTTAGTTAATTCAACATGAGTGGAAAATATTTCTTGATTACTATTATGAACATTAATATAATAATAGTGAATTTGGAATTTTAAGGAGGGGCTTCTATGAATACTGCAATTGCGATTCTTACTTTTATTGGAGATCTTATTCCATTAGTCCTCCAACTGTTAAAAGCCTTTGCTTAATTTCCAAACGAACAAATAGGGGCTGTTCTTCCGTCATTTTCATGACTGGAGGGACAGCCCCTTCCCTACTTATTGGGTATCTACATTTCCTTCTGTTTCTGGTGTTTGTTCTGTTTCTTCAGTACCTTCTGTTCCTTCAGTACCGTCTGTTTCCTCCACAATTGGCTCATCTACGTAACCCTTCGACGCCTTCAACTGCCGCTTGTTGTTGAACTTGCCAGAGAGCTGCTACATTTGGTGGCTCCCATCCCACGAGTGAAGTGTGTGGTTGCAAACATTTGTATACCTTGCCTTGATAGCTGACCAGATCACCAGGCACGTAGCTTACATTTGGTGCCCACGCTGGGGTTCCCGGATTTGCAGCATCTGTTACACCTACTACCTCGACGCTCTTCTGTGAAGAATTACCTGCCGCATCCTTCGCTACCACAGAGAAGGTATAAGAAGTGTTAGGTGTGAGTCCTGTGACAGTTGCAGTCGTAGTTGTTACATCCGCAGCTAATGCTGTTCCGTTGTAAACCTCGTAATTCGTCACCGCGATATTGTCCGTAGAAGCAGCCCAGCTCAGACTGATACTCGTTCCTGTTTTCCCTGTAATAACCAGATTGCTTGGTGTGCTTGGAGGTTGATTATCTGGCTGAATTGTATCCGTCGTAACCGTTACCTCATTGCTTGCTACGGAGGAATTACCTGCTGCATCTTTCGCCTTCACAGTGAACTGGTAAGCGGTTCCAGCAGTAAGCCCGCTAATTGTAGTAGTTGTACCGGTTACCGTTTTTGCAAGCTGAGTGCCATTGTATACCTCATAGCCAGTAACCCCTACATTGTCGGTAGCAGCTCCCCAACTCAGGCTAACACTTGTCGCTGTTTTTGCAGTCGATTGGAGAGTGGCTGGTGCTGTCGGCGGTACGTTGTCGACTGGAGCTGGCCCGCCCAGAAGATCGCCATACACTTTATCTAGCAGTGCTTTGTTACGGTCTCCGCTAAATTCCCAGAACATCGCGCCTGCCAAACCTTTGGATGTAATATAAGAAGTTTTGTGTCCGATTGAAGTCACATCGTCATAGCTAATATATGTTTTCGAAGCCGGGTTGAAGAGATAGGGCACTTTTGCCGCGTCATTCCAGTGGCGTGTGAAGCCATTTTTGTTCACATAATTATTTTGGATATCCGTGAAGTCAAGCATGCCAGGTTCCCATGTTCCGACTGACGGCCCCGTGCAATTTTGATATTCTCCATTGTTAGCCGTTGCGCAACCCGACCAGCCCCTTCCGTAAAACGGAAGTCCGAGAACGAGCTTGCTGGCCGGAACACCGTCACGGAGATGACCCTCTACAGCTGTTTGGATATTATAGGTTTGAGCATTTGGCAAACCAGCTGCTCCTGCTGCCGGATCATAGGCCAACGGCGCATTATGTCCGCTCTGCTTTTGGAAGGCTCCATAGAAGTCGTAGGTCATAATATTGATCCAATCCACAACCCGGGCAATGTTTCCAAGCTCTGTATTTGCGGCATAACTAGGGCTGGCACCAGAGGCAATCGTCAAATAGTACTGTTTGCCATCCGTTACCTCAGCCGCATCGAGTTTGTCTCTGACAGCCTGTAGCAATAGCGTGTAATTTTGTTTATCTTCTGGACGTGTGCTGTTTCCAGGCAACCCTCCACTAACCGGGTACTCCCAATCGAGATCGACCCCATCCATCTGATATTTCCGGATAAAATCTACCGAGGACTGTGCAAATACTTGGCGTGCAGCCGGATCTGCCGCTACATCAGAGAAGCGATTGGACCACGTCCAGCCCCCGATCGATATTAATGTCTTTAATTGAGGGTTTTTTTGCTTTAATTTTGCCAATTGATTCAAATTTCCGCGGATCGGCTGATCCCACGTATCTCCTGGAAAGGACTTTTGCACATCAATCCATGGATCTCCGAGAACAACTGTACCATTCGGGGCGTTAATATTGCCTACTTCATCCTGGCAAGCCCATGTTTGTGGGTTGGGCCCCGTTGGATCTGGGTTGCCGTGTCTGCCATTCCAGCAAATATCCGCAAATGCGTAGTTAATATGCGTTACTTTATTGGGATCGATATCCGTTACATTGTAGTTTCGTCCATAAGCTCCCCATGAGGGATAGTAGCCAATAATTTTGGAATTGGATACCGCTGTCGCCTCCGCTTGATTTTCCTCTGCTTGCGCCGCCTGTGCCGCCATGGGCAATACGGAAGTGACAAGCAGGGCACCTACCATTAGTACATTCCTAACACATTTCTTGAATTTCATAGTATCCCTCTCGATCTTCATGGATTATGTTACAAATCCATCTTATTACGACTTATATCACGATATGCTAATACATTTACATAAATGGTAATAAAAGGGTTATTGAGCGCAATTGAACATAAAAAAACCCCTCCCTTCCGGCCAAGGGAAGAAAAGGGCGGCTGGGTCACTAGAGATTACCGCCAGCCATGTATTGAAAAAACTCCTCGAAATTTCAGTATTCACATTTTTGTAACAAATCCTTCCATACATCAAAAGGAAAACAATTGATAGTCAAGAAATTCATATTGAATTGGAAAAAAATTACAATTAAGGAGCTGTTTTTTATGAAGCGAACTTTGTCTTGCCTATCTGCTACATTACTTTTAGCTAGTATGTTGGCTACACCATCGTATGCTGAATCAAATAAGACGACTGCCACCTCTCATTCTTCAAAATCAAATCAGTCCATTCAAGCAAAAGCAATAGATCCACATCTATTGAATGGTTTTCGGGTGAAAGAAACTAACAGTGCAACTGTATATTTGGTCATGGATGGTAAAAAAAGAGGCATTGTTAGTGCCGAAGTTTATTTTAAATTATTTAATAATTGGGATGGTATTCGGGAATATTCGTCTCTAAGCAGTATTCCCGATGGGCCAGTCATTGGTGAAAATGCTCAACTGATAAAGTTCCAAAATAGTGCAACGGTCTACCTTTTGGATGAAGAAAATGGAAGAGTCGTGAAGCGCGGCATCACAAGCGCATCTGTTTTTAACAAGTACAATTTTGATTGGAGTAAAATTATTGTACTTGCTGACTCTCTAAAGAATGCATTTCCCGATGGTTCCCTACTAGACAACTAAATTTACGTTTTAACAAAGTTTGATAATAGACACACCTCTTACATTTGGTTAAGAGGTGTGTTGACGTTTCTTGCGTCTTTCCCCTTCATGAAATACTTCTGTTCCTTCATAAGTACATATTTTGCCAGCTTTCATTCCGTATTTCATGACATATCCCCCCTTACATTTATCAAATCGTGTGCTAAGTTCCCATATGCAATCATTCCAATGGTTGATAGATCAATATTTTACAAAAATTTGAAAACAAGTTACACCATTATATAGTTCGTTATATGACATACCTTACTTTTGGGCTTGTCCGCAATCACAATTAAGGAGTGACATTAATGAGTGTAATTGTTGCTTGCAGTTTCGAGTAATTTTCAATGTTTATGGGCGGCTTTATTAGCTGCCCTTTTTACATAACTGCCCTTTACACTTTGTCGTTCATTTGGATAAGCCTTTATTCAATGAATTTGCGAATCAATTAGCACATTTGCGTTTACCATAGGTTCGTATCAGTTGCCAAGCTTCCCTCATTTGCATTCTCTATACCATGTGAGAGAAACGAGCTGATTAATATGTCGAGAACTGGCGTGGTGGTCATTCCATTCAAACGTATCAGAGTGGCTGGCGTACGGAGGCCAATTATACGCAAATCTCTCTCACAAAAACATCAAATTTAGTATTAAAGATCGTTTAAAAGGAGGTGCCAGAATTGGCAGCACAAAAAGGTGTTACAACTTCGTCGAGAAAAGTGTCCTTAGAAGTACAAAGAAAGAATCGTAGAAAAGCAGTCCGATTAATCAACAGAATTGTTGTAGTAAGAACAATATTTGATACATTTACAGGCTGTCTGCTCAGTGTCGGACCAAATGGTTTTCGCGTTCGGGTCTACACTGGTAGCAATGAAACGTTCACCATCATCACCATTCCATTAAATTTCGTTATAAACCTCTTTCCTTTCCCTTGCAATTGCAATTGCTAGGTTCAAGGCCCCAGTCCAACGGGGCTTATACATATTCACCAGATATAAGGAATTCAGTAGACGACCTTTGTAAAATAGGGTCGTCTTTCTACTTTCCTATTTCTCATATGTTAATACTTGTTCTCCATTCGAAAGGAAAGAATATTTCGAGTTTTAAAATATTGTATTTTTTGTCATATAAAGGTAACCTCTAAATAAACCGAAATATTAGGAGATGATAGAAAATGAAAAGATTAGCATCTGTAGCTTTATCAATTTTTTCACTCTTTGCCATTGTTTCATCAGCGAGTGCCGCATCACCTCATCCCGTACAATCAAATGTTACAGCTCCAGTCACTGTCACGAAGCTTGTTATTGAAGAAGATATCCCTCGTTACTTCTATCCTGGTGACTATGCTCCGATTTGGGTAACTGCATTTTTTTCAGACGGCACATCTAAGGTTGTGTCAAATGAAGTTAACATACTTGAGGAAGCAGCATGCGAGTACATTAAACAGCCTAGAACTGTATATGCCATGGTTAAAGCGACACATTCTACAGGATCGGATGTTGGATGGTTTACTGTTGAGTACGGTGGCGTAGAAAAGACAATCTATTTTAGTGTTCGATAAGAAATGAAACCAGAGTCCTTCAGTAATCTAGAAGGACTTTTTTGTTCCCCTCCCCCTGCCGCCTCTGCCTCATACCGATTTATACAAATGGGATTTCAAAACACATAAGATCATTCCAATCAGTAATAAGTGAAACCGTATATCTTTATTCGCCAAACAGCATCCGGTGTGTCTTAGTTCAAAGGGCACACCGTTTTCATTGTTTCTGGACAAACTCGCGAAAGGTCTCTTTGGCCAGTTCAAGAGTATTCAGAGCCTCTCCATTTAACTAATCGTGTGTTTTGTAAAAAAAATCGAAATAAGTTGTAACAAATTACCATTAACTTCGTCCTTAAAATGTAAGCAAGATCAGTATTAGAATCGGAGGTAATTCATTTTGAACAAAAAACTTTTTAAATCCGGAAACTTACTAGTTGTTCTGCCTCTCTTATTTGCACTTTTAATTCCTGCAAGTTTCTTACTTGACCCATTATCAGCCCAAAGAAATGAATTTGGATGGAACTTACAAGCCGGTTCTGCCAATGGAATTGTAGCCAAAACTCCAATTGATGTAGCGAGCAATTTGTTTTACAATGATAGGCCGTTACGGAATGCACTTGTAAAAGTAACTTACTTTGACAATAACCAAAATGTGAGCATTGTAATGCAACCTTATGAGGATGGATATGAAGGGACAGTTTTCTTCCAAGAATCAGGAAAATATACCCTTCGATTTTCTGTAGAGAAAGGAAATATTATAGGATCAGAAGATTGGGAAATTGATGTAACAGAGTAAGAATCAATGTCTCTTCTTACACTTCTCGGTGAGAAGTGTTTTTTTAATTTTCATAATTACCGTTTTGTTAATAACCATTGAACTCAGGCATTTGATGGAGTTGCCACTGTTGCATGGTCTCTACTACGATCTGATAGTCCTCGAAAATCGTGTTCGTTCCGTCGATCCCATACCAGCAGGAATATGATGTAAACGTCTTAATCTTTGTGCAATCTAACATACCCTCCCCTCCCTAACTAATCAGTTAACGTCCGCTTTTTTATGGTAATATACTTAGACTGACCAAATTCGAGGTGAAACAATTGATTTATGCTAAAGTAAAAAACATTATTGATAGATGGGACCCGATTGGGTTAGTTAGTATAGATCCCGAACACGATCATTACCGATTTGAAATAAATGAGATTATTACACTGCTTCAATCTAGCTACAGCACCCCTGAAGAGTTGGCCAAACATGTAGAAACCATTTTCATCGAATATTTCGATGACGAAATTTATGATCGTCCGTTCGCAGAATGCCTGGATGTCGCTCACATTCTAATAACAATCGATATCGATTAACAATGCCCCTTTTAAGTGCTACATCTACCTTTTCCCCCATTCTCTTCATACACTTTTTGATAAATTGCTCTTCGCCAGTCATATATTGAAAAATGTGCCTCAGAGCGCTATCCATAAACTCACTGATCGGCATCCCTTTTTCCCAATTGCGTCCATCGCCGTATTTGATTTCACCTAGCTCACTTCTCTGTGCTATTCGGCGCATTGCTACAGGAGAGAGCACATCATATCTGCCTTTCCCTAGCGCTCGATCTCGTTTTGCTCCAGTTTCAAACGTCTTATGTTTTCCGTTATCTCGGATTCCAGCAGGCACCATCGTTCCCACACCTTCACTCCCGAAATATTGTGTTAAATACTTTGGCTCCGCTGCCTACCCACACTTAACCCAAAACAGCTTTTCTTCTCCGTCCATCCACCACATGTGCTCGAACACAATTGGGGGGTTGCCCTCCGTGGATTCATCTTTGCAGTAGAGGATAATTGCTATTTTCATAGTGAACGAGGGCGATCATGCTCTCGTTTTCTTACTTTCTCTTTTGTTAAGTAACAATAGACTAACCATGTGTGGGACAGTCCTCGCAATCGAAGTTTTGATCGCACTGTTTCTTGGCATGTTCTGCCAATGATTGGAGCCTTCACAAAATCATTAACAAATTCAGCTATTCATTTCATCATCTGTAAAGCGAAATACCGACCGCTAAGTTGTACTTCTCTTTGCTTCATTATTTTCAAATACCTCTTTCAGACCGATAAGTGTTGCTATTTTGAAATCTGTCAATCTGGTACTTCCAGGACGGATTTCAAGACTTATGAGCTTGAACATGAAATTGCCAATTGCCAGATTTCGTTCGTGATATTGATATTGTATATACTCTTTTAAAGCGTCATAGATGCAACATATCAATATAGGAAACAGTCGTTCCCACTCTGTATTTCCTTTCAAATCATCTTGAATCAATGCTTCATTCTTAAAGCCAATAAGACCTTGACATGGTTCGATTACGAAATCAACGATGGCATAATGGTCTGGCCCTGCCTGTCTAATATATCTAGCTTGTTTTTCAACCCATTCCGTTACAGTAATAATCGATACTTCTTCTACTTCATAAGGTGGATTAATCCAGATCATAGCGAGCCCCTTTCTGTTTTAACATCTGAAATGATTGCTTCCATAAATAACTCCTTCACCAGATATCTTATTTAAGCACATTCTAAGTAGATAACTGATTGTAATTGTAATGAATTTGGTCTTGGATTTCTAAAGATGAGGCAGTCGGAAGAATTAATCACCGAAGGTAATTTAATTACTCCTAATCCTTATCCCTAGATAAACTCCGCTTTATTCTTAACTCCCGTAATGTTGTGTTAACTCACTCGAACCACATACACTTCTTTTATGTGCGACTTATTCACATCGTAATATTCACTCGCGCCCACTTGTTATTTTTCTTTTCGTATACCAACTCTCCGTTATTGTTGATAAATACCCATTGGTCAGTCACTACCACGCCGCCTTCGCGTTTGATCAAAATAAGCGGAACCCCGTTTGTCCAATCCTTTCCGCCATGATGTATGTGAGACGTTTTCGGGTCTTCGTACTTTGTCACTTCCTCCAATTTCTCGATCTTGATTAGGTTAATCATGCTAAACCCTCCATTTAACAAATGTGTGTTTTGTAAAATGCCCCTGTACTTCTAGTAAGTTGTTTAAAATCGATTGCATATTTACCATTTTCTTGAAATATGATCTTCATGTAGTTACTTTCCTGAGAGGGTGTTTTTTCATGAGTGCACTTAAGTCGACGTTTATCGGCGCTATTTATTCCGCTCCTTCCCCATTGCCTGGTCAATCGCATCGTTCTAGCTCAAATATTGGTACGGAAGTCCTTCCGCCAGACACAGTTAATTTTCAATGGGTAATAAGTGGAGTTTCCAATCCTAATCAAATTAGTTTTTCTGTCAGTCAAGATGTTAGTGGAGGCAATGATCCTACTCATTTTACTGGAGTAGTTAACGAGAAAATCACAGATGTTGTTTCTACTCGCTCTCTTTACATTGGGAGTCCCAAGGGTGCACAAGAAAACTTTTTGGTTGAAATCTATGCACTTTCAAGATCATAAATAATGCTGTTCAATTAGGGTGTCCTTTGGGACACTTCTTTGTTATTTGCAAATGACTATCTTGCATTACCGTTGTGATAAATCAGTGCCATTGACAGCATGACCTTTCCTGGCTACAGAAATTGCTCATCTGCCAGTACGTGGGTGATAACCCGCCTTACAATCCGACCGGTGTACTCTTCTTCTTCTGGTTCCCACTCTCGAAGCAAAAGTGTGTCTCCTGCCTTATAGCCTCTATCATTTTTTCGTATCTCTGCCTTTTTGGTGCCGTACATGACCTTAAGAAAAATAAAGTTTGATTAGCAGTTACATTTTTCCATAATCCTCGTATTTCATAATAAAACCAACTTTATATGAAGTAGGAGGAAATATGAAAATCAGAAATATTGTTATTTTGAATCTATTAACTTTAGCAGTTACTTTAACCCCAACAGCTTTCGCAGCGGAGGCAAGTAATTCGAGTCAGCCTAGTAAAATTAACGAAACACACTTTTTTTTAGAAGCCCCCATTCATGATACCTATGTAATTTCCTCTGATTTCGGCTTGCAAATTAATCCTGAAACTAAGGAATCAAAAGGTCATAACGGATTGGACTATGCAACCGCTAAAGGTACAGCTATCTTTGCAGCAAATGATGGTGTCATTCTTTTCGCTCAAAGCTTAAAAGGATTTGGAGAAACTATAATAATCAAGCACAATTCCGAATTCAGTACTCTCTATGGTCACATTCTCCTTGGTTCATTTCTTGTGAAGGCCGGAGATACCGTAAAAAAAGGGCAAAAAATAGCAGAAGTAGGATCGTCCGAAACAGGAGATATGTTGCATTTTTCTGTTATCAAACAAGGAACTCCAGTGAATCCTACCCATTATTTACCACAAAGTACTCAATGAGGATTTTAGTCACCTTCCGCAAGGATTGGTGGCTTTTTCAATTCCACACAATAACTATCTCAATTGATTGTTTTCTGATGCCCATTTCCCTAAAATGGTGGATCTCATTAAATAAATTCATTTCTGGAGAAAGTCGTTATGTTGGCGAAGACCAATAATAACAAAGTACACATTTTGATAAATTGCTCTTTAAGAAAGTCCATATACTTGAGGTTTTAAAGCCAAAAATGGTAATATTTTTTCTAATCAACATTCAGGGGGTGTCTCAAATGAAGTTATATCCTCAAACATAGAAAATTTGAAAGCGAGGAGTTATATGTCATTTGAGATTATAGAACGCACCCCTACTCTTGAAGAGTTTCATCAATTGTGCGTTTCGGTTGGTTGGGAAAAGATGATGAATTTCAAAGTGATCAAAGACTCACTTGAAAATTCGTTGTAAGTATCCTGCTTTAACAGGAATGTTTCAAGTAGCGCCATTTTAGTTAGTACAAAAAGTATCTCCTTCGGGAACAAACTACATCTTCTTGCTTGTGCCCCATACTCGAAAGGCGTTGTGTTCCCACCAATTGCTGGTATTCTTCTGTATGGAAGATTTCCATGTAGTCTCGCTTCAAAGGAACATCTGATTTAAAATCCTTTGTTTCCATGTAGAAAGTATCTTCAAAACGTTTTTCTTCTCCCCATGTGTGCATCTTCATTTCGTATATCGTCCCTATGTACTGCACTGTACGTTTCATCATTTTTAATTCTGCACCCTTGGCAATTAGGGCATCTAACTTTGAATGGTTCCGATAATGTGGTGGCCGAAGCCTCCAGCCCGCCATTACCGATTACATCCCAACAGCCGAAGAGATTCAAGCTCCGTTCAGATCCTATACCCTTCGACCATCGCCTTCTCTACTTCTTTCTTGTTTGCTATTTATACAAAAGTAATTAAAAGGGCATTTAAACGCAAATGAACATAAAAAACCCTCCCTTCCGACCAAGGGAAGAAAAGGGAGGCTGGGTGGACTGGGTTCAAATCTCTAGTTCACCAAGTCGAACGAGTTCGACTACTGCCTGAGATCGACCTTTGACACCTAATTTTTGCATGACATTACTAATGTGATTGCGCACAGTCTTTTCGCTGATGAAGAGTTGTCCGGCAATCTCTTTGGTTGTCTTATCTTGGACCAAGAGTTCAAACACTTCTCTTTCGCGATTCGTTAACAACGGCTTGGTTTGGTCGCTACCCTTCAATCGTGCCACCCCTCCTTGTGGGCTCTACAGGAACAAGGTTGAGGGATTACAGAGTCACCTTATCCTATGATGGGGGGTGGGTGATGGTGCCGGAATTTCAAGGATTTTAGGCTTTTGCCTTACATCCTATTCAGAAAATGGGCAATGGGTTCCGAACACCGCAGAGAAACCTCTTCGACATCCGCCGTGAATTTTTCCGTTCGAGACGACGATGGCCGCCAGTTGTCCCCCGTTCAGATCGCGACGAGTTCGCCTCGCCTGATGAGATTGCCATCGGAACCCAAGGCCAACACCGCCCCCGACACTCCAGTCTATTCACCCGACACATATACTGCTCCCTACAATTCGACTTCCATTCCATTATTTTTAATCGGATCAACCAAAAATGCCCTTGATTCGTAAAAATCAAAGGCACCACAACTTAAATAAATGGTGTACGATTATACGTTTGCTCGAACTTATCACGCAAGCCTTTGGCCAACAAGCTAAATGATCCAATGGCGATCATGAATGCCCCCAATGGTACGAGAAAAATCCACGTATAGTTACTGTAAATAAAGCCTCGATAAGACCCGAGCAGTCCTGCCCATTCGTGTGTAATAGAATGATACAGAACCGGGTCAAAGGTCATTTTCGTACCACCTACAAACAGGTCAAATATACCGAGAAGCCCCATCAAGGTCATGACGGCGATCATTTCTGTCACCAAGATGATAATGAGCTGTTCCTTCAAATGTGGCAAGATGTGGCGAAAGACGATTTGATTCCGGCCAGCTCCCAGTGCAATGGCAGCCAAAACGTATTGTGATTCTTTAATTTGTTCGGTCATTTGACGCACAGAAGAGGCTACAGAAGGGGTTCCAAGAACAGAGACAAGCCCAATGAAAATCAGTACGAGCGTGAACGTCGGCAGCTCGGAATTCACATTGATTCCTCGCAAAAGAAAATACACGGGAATAAACACAGGCATATAGCTCCATGCATTTTCAATCGCCATCCACCAACGCTGTTCTTTATCTTGGATGCCGATATAGAGTCCAATCCATGTACCAAGTAACACGCGAATAAATGCGATCGCAAGGGTAATAAAAACGGTGTATGGCGCTCCATGGAGCAAGAGGGTCAGTAAATCATACCCCCATTTGTCCGTGCCGAGTAAATGTTCCTCTGACGGCGGAAAGGGCGGTGAGACCATGACTTGTTTACCGTTCACAACCTCGTGACGCATCTTCGCTTGATATTCCAGATCATAGGGAGCCAAGTAAGGCCCCGCCACAGCGATCACGATCAGAAGGAACACGAAAATACTGCCTAGCCATAAAGAAAAATGGAATCGTTTTTTCATCAAAAAACCTCACTTATCCCTCATGCTGAAAAGTGACCAGCTGCTTAAATAAATGGGGTACGACTATACGTCTGTTCGAATTTATCACGCAATCCTTTGGCCAATAGACTAAAGGAACCGATTGCAAGCATATAAGCAGCAAGTGGAATCAGGAAAATCCACGTGTAATTCGTGTAGACAAAGCTTCGGTAAGTCCCGAGCAGTCCTGCCCATTCATGTGTGGTCGAGTGATACTCAACAGGGTCATAGTACATAGTCGTGCCGCCTACAAACAGACCAAAAATCCCGAGAAGCCCCATCAACGTCATGGTGGCGATCATCTCTGTCACCAGGACAATGACCAGATGCTCCTTCAAATGCGGCAGGATGTGGCGAAAGATGATCTGATCCCGCCCAGCCCCCAGCGAAGTCGCAGCCAAAACGTACTGGGATTCCTTGATTTGCTCCGTTTTTTGACGGATGGACGCAGCTACCGAAGGCGTCCCAAGCACTGCCACTACCACTACGAAAAACAACACGAGCGTAAACGTTGGCAATTCGGGATTGATATTGATTCCTTTCAATAAAAAATAGACAGGAATAAATATGGGCATGTACCCCCAGGCGTTCTCTATCGCAATCCACCAACGCTGCTGCTTGTCCAATATCCCAATATACAGACCGATCCATGCTCCAAGCAATAATCGCAATAACGCAATCAAGAGCGTAATAAAAATGGTGTAAGGTGCCCCGTGGAGCAGTTTTGTAAGCAAATCATAGCCCCATTTATCCGTACCCAACAAATACTCGCCTGAAGGTGCCAAAGGAGGCGAAATGATCACTTGCTTCCCGTTTACCATCTCATTGCGAACTTTCACCTGGTAATCGATGTCATAGGGGGCCAAATAAGGTCCGGCTACACCGATAATTATTAGAAAAAATACCAAGATACAACCTAGCCATAAAGCCCAATTGAACCGTTTCCTCATACCATACCCTCACTCATTCCATAAGAAGTCTGGGCTATTTATACACAACCGCGCGTTCAATCACATACAGAATGAGACGAATCAATACATAGACTAAAATGGATAGCAAAATAATACCTAAAAGTCCCATGACAGCAGCATTGAATTCGTAACCGCCATCTTTACTAAAAATAAAGCGAGTCAATCCTACGACGTTTAATAAGTACTCAACAATAAACAAGTTGGCTACTGTAATGGCAATCGTCTTCTTTAAATCAGCAATGAGAAACGGCTTGATATTTTTATAGACATGGTGAATGAGAACATGCCAAATCCCCATCCCCTTGGCAAGTGCTGTTTTAATGTAGTCTTCGCCGCCGATTTGTACATACTTCAGGCTGACAACCTTCATGAGGAAAATCGTTGGTCCAATTGACAGTAACGTGATCGGAAACCATGTACTCTCAGAGTCACTTATAGGTGACAGGGTGATAATTCGAATGTTCGTCAGCTTGTAAAATCCGACAGCACCCACAATCGAAACAACAATTAGGATAAAGTCAGGAATCGTGGCAAGCAGATTCAAAACCTTTTGAAATTGACGTACAATCCGAAAGCGCTGCAATAGCAATCCAAAAATAATACTAGCAAGGACTGCGACACCAACACTTGCGAACAGTAGTTCAAAGGAGCTAATTGCAAATGGGAGGATATCCTCAGCGATGCTCCTTTCCGTTTGCCCCGAATAATAGGTTCCGAGGGAGCCCTCTGCAATCTGCTGAATCAGATATACCGTATGAACTACGATATTTCCCGGTTCGAACACGATTTCTTCCTTTTGCGTATATAGCATGAACGGCCCACCGCAAACGACGATAACTAGGAAAAACATCCCAATTAATTGTTTTACATAGGTCAAGCTCTCATACCCCCTTACTATTTCCAACAATACACTATCTATTAAAAATCATCCAGACAATAGAAAATATTTTATTTTTTTATTCTATTCAAATAGAATGACAAAATAAAAAGTGGCTGAGCAGGATAGCCTGTCAACCACTTCTCCATTCTTGGGACAGTTGATTCGAAAAAGATGATAGCTGATCGACTACTTCGCAGAAGAAGTAGCTACACGCAGCTGCTCATTTTTCATGAGAAGATTTTGAATCGAAGCAGTGAACGGTTTTCTTACTCCGTCTTTCAAACGTGGTACCATTGGAATCATCTGATAGTCCTCCTTTCTGACAATATCTTCTTAAGAATAGCATTTTTCCTTATTTAGCGTCAATTACGGCTCCCAGATAGGAAGCTAGTTGATTGATTTCGGCCATATAGATGTTTTCTTGTCCGTAATAGCCCTCCTGCTCCCCTGCAACCTGTGCAAATTTCGAATAGAGCCGGTTCAGATAGGCATGATCAGCATCAGCGCAAAAGGTCACCTGTTTCACTTGTGCATTTTCTGCGTGAACCTGTCTGATTAGATGGCGAAAGCCTTTCAGAAATACCCTGCTCCTTCGATATTTTTCTTCGACGATGACAGAATGAATATAGCAAATTTCTCCCTCTGGGTTTGGTTGCCTTTCTGCTGTCATGTATTGATAGTGGCCCCATCCGACCACTTTACCGCGCTCGTCCTCTATCAGGATCAAATGAGAATCCGGGAGGAACGTCAAAATATGAATGAGCGTGTCACTAAGGGAAAACATACGACTAAATTCCAATCGATTGCGCATAAAGAATAGCGTGAACTGGGCAAAATCATTGTCACTGGTACAACTTCTAAATTGGACATGCATCCTTTGCACACTGCCTTTCTTTTTCTGTTCGTTAGCGTATTAGCTGTTGGGCGTTTTTGCCAATCGTCGAGTGTTGGGACGTGATGTACTGGTATACCTTTAAAGGCAAGGTCAAAACAACACAAGAGGTGAGAGCCGTCACCGTTGTTGTCTGTAAAGCACCCGCTAGGTCTGTTTCTCCAAAGTGATCGCCGTCCTCCAGAATCGCAAGTCGAATCGGCTCCTCAAATTCAGCAGATGATTGGGAAACTTCTACCTTTCCGCGTGCGAGGATATGAAACTTTTCTGCTGCTTCTCCTTCCCGAATGATCGTCTGTCCAGCAGTAAACGTCTCGGTATGGAAAAGATGCAAAATATCAGACACGTCGACACCTAGAACATCCATAACACCTTCTGGGCTGGCCAACACACTTTGTTTCTCCCATAGCCTTTTGTAATAACCCCGCTTTTGCAACAGTTGAGAGTGTGTCCCTTGCTCCACTAGTTCCCCGTGCTCCAACACAAAGATTTGATCCATGTCCGTTATCGTCGACAAACGATGTGTCACCGTAATGACAGTCCGATCGCTGGAAAGCTTCGCAAAGGTCTTGTTAATAGAAGCCTCTGAAATGGGATCGAGAGCAGAAGTTGCTTCATCTAGAATGAGTAGAGAAGGATTACGCAGAATCGCTCGAGCAATGGCAAGGCGCTGCCTTTGTCCCCCTGAGAGGTTGCTGCCCCCATCCAAAACAAGTGTTTCGTACTTGTCTGGTAGACTCATGATATAGTCATGGATCTCCGCTTGCTGTGCAGCCATCCTCAGCTCATCGTTGGTCGCATCGAGTTTGCCGAGCCGGATGTTTTCGGCTATGGTTCCGTGAAAAAGAAAGTTATCTTGAAAGACGACCCCTACATGGTTGCGGAAGGCTCCCCGATTATATTCATCGAGTTTTGTGCCGTTTATCTCGATATGACCAGAACGAGGTTCATAAAAGCCTACTATCAGCTGAACGATCGTGCTTTTTCCAGACCCGCTGGAGCCAACAATGGCAACTTTTGTCCGAGCCGGAATCTGCATGCTGACCTGATTGATAGACAACTGATTTTCCTGATAACCAAACGTAACATTTTTTACGGACACTTCAGTCATACGCAAATCGAGCGGATCCGCTGTAGAATGGTCGACTTTTTCACTAGGTTCATCCAGTACCTTGTGGATTCGTTCCATACTGACTTGTGCATCTGTAATCAGAGGGAGCGTAAAGGTCAGATTAAACACTGCATTCCCCATCGACGTATACATGGTGAAAAAGGCGACAAGCGAACCGACAGAGATTCGCCCGGTGAGTGCCAGATAGGAACCAAAGCCAATGATCGTAAAGTTGATGAGTAGTAGGCATAGCGCAGGAATTCGTTCCAGCTTCGCTGCCATCAGATTTTTGCGATAGTTGCTGATCAACAGCAATTTGAGTCTTCCATTAAATTTATCGATCATGACATCTTGCAGGTTGAATCCCTTGATGACCATTTGCGCTTTCGTATTTTCCTGAACATCGTTCGTCATAGCTGCGAGCTGTTCTTTGTATGCAGCATTGACTGCGTGTGCACGTTGGCCAAGCAAATAAGGACCTGTAAAGATCAAGATTGCTCCCACCAAAATACACAGTGTCATCACCCATTCCAAGTAAAACAACACCATCGTACTAATCGACACGACCACCAATGACTGAATACCCGTCGTGAAGAGAATGGCCAACGATCTATCAATGACAGGCAAATCCACTGAAAAGGAAGAGACCAGATCGCCAGAACGCGTTTTGTGGAAGTAGCTGACCGGCAAATGCTGCATATGCGCAAACAGTTTTTGCCGCAAATCATTTTGCACACGTGCATTTAGTTTTGCCAGCACATAATCACTGATTATTCCAGCACTGACACAGATAAACCCGCTAATCGCCAATACGATCATGATGACTGTGAAAATGTGCATATTTTTAGGAACAATCGCTTTGTCAATGATCATCTGGAAACTAAGAGGTGCCAAGGATAAAAAAAGCAGATCGAGTGCAAGCGTGAGGAAAAAAAGGAAACTCAGGAGCTTATAGGGGCGTATGTAGCCAAACAGTTTTTTGATGACGAACAGCATCGTAACGTCTCCTTCTTGGATTAGAAAAATGGTTCATGTTGAAACCTGGCTGCATAGGATTGCCAAGCCAAAAACGATGCGCGATATTCATCCAATGGACCGTTTGCCGTTTCCACAGAAGCTACTCGTTCTGCAATCTTGGTAAACAATTTGCGTAAAGAGTCTTCCGAGGAAGTCCAGAATCGAAACTCCTTCACGTCCTCCTCCATATAGGCGATATATTCGGTTACATACTGAAGAGCGTGTAAAAAAAGGCGACTGCTGCGATACTGTTCTAAAAAATAGACCACCTGAATTTGAACGATATGCTTGTCTTCGTACTGATTTTCACCTGTCCCGTAAATGTACGAAAAAGCACCGATCACTTCATCGGCATCGTTGAAGCAAAGAAATGCTTTCCCCTCCATTAAAACGGGACTCGCCAGAAAACTGAGCGCCACAGGAAAGGAATATGGCATGCGGAGCTGGTCGTAGTTTTCCAATAAAAAGGCCATGTATTTCTCATAATACATCTCAGCTGAACAAATCGAGAAGTAATGATCCATCTCTTTCCATCCCTCCTTTGAATGATGATGTGTAGCTACGTATCCTTCACAAAAAAGACGGCCATTAGCCGCCTCTATCTTATCACAATAATTTGAATATCCAGTCTGCCCATGTCATGGAGATCGAGCGGTGCAGTCAATGCTGTCCCTGCCATGCCTTTCAAGTCATGCTGGTGTAAAAATAAGGGCGGGGTAATGTCTACAAGAACACCTCGATTGGACAAAAGCGTACTCGCATTCCCGGAAATCATGTTCCCCAACTCAGAAATGGCACTTTTTCCGAGCTCATCCATCTCTTGCACGGGATAGCCGCCCATCATGGCCGAGACAATGCGCAAAGCCAATTCCTCTTGCAGACCGAAAAAGACCTCACCCTGTAATTGACCTGTCATTCCGATTCGAATCCATGTATGGCCTTCTACATGGCTCCATTCTCTTTCAGCTAACTCTCCACGCGAAATGTCGACATTGCATACTTGTTGAATCACGGACGAAGCTGATTCAAGAAATGGATCAAGGTACTGGACTATCATCTGCATTCTCTTCCTTTCCCGGGCAATTCACTCTTAGAGGTTGTTCAAAAAGTCGTCTTTTGATCACGTAGTAGTACTGGAAGCCTATTCGACATCGAAAGAGGTGCTGAAAAGACGACTTTTTGACGTACTCGTATAGGACTATCATAATGTCGACTTTTGGCAGATGCAATAGGATTACGAAAACTTCATAGGCATAAGGTCACGAAAATAGGGAGTACTGGGAAAATAATCCTCTACTTTTGTCTCATGACGAATGGTATAGATGGCCGTGCACGTTCGCAAGTCTAATATTTCTACACCGATCTCATGCTTACTCAATTGCCACATCGGAAGCTGGACGCGATCAAAGGCAAAAACAGTATCTCCAAATGCCAAGCACTCTTGTATACAGCGGACAGCATCGTAATGTTCGTCGGCCTCAAGCAAATGAACGGGCTCCAAACCGAATTGTTCGATCAGATGAATGCGATCCCACAATTGCTCTGCCACACGCTTCCTTCTGGCGGTCCTTCTCGGTGATAGCACAGGGTACTCTCTCGTAACATATTCCCACATGATCCCGTGGTAAAACATCAAATAGAATCCTCCCACAAAAATTTGGCCCGGCAATAGCCTTCTATCTGCTACTGACGGGCCCGCTATCCTATTTTTTCTTTCCGACGACATTCATCTCCGCTCGGGCTTCCCTACCCAGTGCATCAGTCGCAACAACCGTCAGTTTTTGCTTGCCTTCCTCTACCTCATGAAGCACCAGGCGAAATAGCCCACGATCATTCGCGTTGGTCTGAAAGCTTTTTGATCCATAGTTGATTTGGAGGTTAACAGCACCAGCACCTGTCACCTTCCCTTCGATGGGCAGCGCTTCACCTTCCTGCCCTTCTAGCCGTTTGTTCGGCAGCTGGATCGTCGGAGCTGGCACTGTTCGCGCCTTGTAGGATATACGCTGCTCTCCATTACTTATGACGACCGACCCTGCATTGGCATCGACATACGCATACACCAGCAACATGCTTTGATTGCCTGCACCGTCTTTGCCTTCAAGCAAAATGCGATTCTCTCCCTGCTTCATACTCAAAATTTGCGTTACGTATTTTTGCGCAGGGATTTCCAATTGCTCTTCTTCAAAGTAGGACACGATTTGCCCATTGATACTTACCTGACCTTTATAGGTTTGATCTCTGTACATGAAGCGGACTGGAACCAGCATGTTCTTGGTTGCTGCATCGAATTGTACGTCTTCACTGCCATCGTTGATCAATTGCAGTGTCGGAGGACTCGTATCGACGATGACCCGTTGCGTGAATTGGCGCTTGTTTCCATACATATCCATTGCACTGTACATCACATAATTGAGACCTTCCGTTAATCGCAGGATGGTTTCAAATGATCCATCCGTCGCCAGCTTTACAGGCGTTTTGTTAATCGATAAGCGGACTCTGTCCATCATATCCTCGCCTGTTACTTTGCCCCTGAAGGCTACATCCGGCTGCTTGGATATTTTCAGATAAGGAAACAAATCATCCGGAAACTCCACAAATGGCGGAGTACTGTCACTTTTCCCGTTAATATGCGCCACGCTGATATTCCCTGCATAATCATACGCGACTACACTCATTTTTTTATCTGGCTGATTAATAAGTGTGCTGGACACTTTTGGAGAATAGGGGCCTCCTACCCTCTTGCCGTTTACATAAAGGAAATAGGCTTGGATATCTTTATCGCGGCTGCTCCACTGAACCCGGTTTCCTGACACAGAAGCTGTAATCACAGGAGCTTTTGTATCCACGCGGATGGGGAGTGTCATCGTTTGCCAATTGGCATTGCGGTCGTCTATTTTGGCCTTAATAGAGAATTGGTACTGTCCATCAGGTGCCTGTATATAGGCGCCTTTTTGTGGTGAAAAGATCTTTCCGTCCCAGCTCCACGCTTCCTTTTCTGTATAATAGTATGGCGTCCCCAGCTTGGATTGGTCGTACTTGCTCACCTTTTCATCACGCACAAGAGTGCGAATCGGCTTGCCTGACTGATCTGTTACTTCGACGATAATATGACGGGCATTGCGCAAAAAAGTAATCGAAGGAGCAGCGACATCGTAATGCCCATCCCCGTTTGGCGAAAAGGCAATATGATTGGGATCGATTTTCGCACCGCCATCGGCTTTGACACCTGTAACACCTAGATAATCCCGATAGCGCCATTTGTCATTGCGTTTATCGTGATACCAGCTCGTCTTGACACCTGTTCGTTTTTCCTGACTTTCTGCCTCCCATACGGGCTGATCCATTATCTTTGGTTCATCCCAGTCCCCGTAGAAGCCATAAAACGGCGTGCGCAAAGTAGGCAGCTCTTTATCATCTGGTTGAAAGGAAATAAATCCTTCTGCAAATTGATTACGTGGAGAACCTGTCGGAATCGTGAGCGTTACCTTCACTTCCTCTAACTTCCCCGGCGCAACGGTAATCTTAGGAGCGGAAAATTGTAGTTCTGCCCCCTCCAAAAGGGTATCTGTCAGCATGTTGATCCCGTTTTTGCGTAAGTCAGTCATGACACCAAACTCATTTTGTAGCTGATACGTAATTGGCTTTTTACCAAACTTGTTATTAATAAATAGAGAAAAGGTCGTTGAATTCCCAATCTCTCCTAACGAGACACCTGCTTTTCCTTTTGCATTCACAACAATGGCTGGCGTCTTGATCGCTTTTGCGATTTGCATCAGGCCTGCCCCTTGAACCCGTGGGCTGTAAGGAACTTTTTTTGCTTTCTCTTTATCCGCTGCGGGTATGCTGATTTGCGGATCGATAATCGGTTCTGCTGTATTCATCGCCGCAGCCTTCAACGTATCGACAAGCGATTTGCCTTGCAGGTTCCGCCCTTGCTTGAGATAACCTTGTTTCAGCAAAGCCATCCCGCCCGCCACATGGGGCGTTGCCATTGACGTACCACTTTTCACGGCATATTCAGACTCTCGCGTGAGTGACAAGATGCCTCCACCTGGAGCAGCAATCTCCGGTTTGAACTGCAAATCGGGTGTTGGTCCCCATGATGAAAAAGCCGAGATCGTTCCTCCGTCTGGATAAGGCATTGGATTTTGGCCATATTCACCGTTAAATGAGACCGTCACTTTCTTGCCTTTTTTAATCGCTTGCGCCATTTGCTCGCCCATGTGCTTCAAGACAGAAACAGCCGGGATTTGCTTGGCATGCTCCGCACTGATAATGAGTGGTCCCATTTCATTGTTGTAGATAACAGCACCAACTGCTCCTGCTTCTTTGGCGAGGCGTAGCTTATCGTCGAATGAAATGTCGCCTCGCTCGAGCAATACCACCTTATCTTTTACGGAAACATTGTAGTCTTCCTTCTTCCCTTTCCCCATATAGACAAGCGGATACGGCTTCATCAATGTCATGACCGGGTTTATCGCACCCCCGCCTTCCACATAGCCCGATAAATACACGACTTTCTCCATACCGGGTACCCCTTGCACCGTGAAGCTATAGCCAGCTAGTGCTGTAGCGTTGACAGAAGCAACCGAAAACGCATCAGGACTCAAGCCTGGAGAACCGATCATGGCGATATCTGGATTCTGTGCTCGTACCTTATCACTGCCGAAATACGCATCATTGCCGGCGGCTGCCACAACTACGATCCCATTATCGACTGCTCGCTTCACAGCCATTTGCTCCACATTTGTTTCATCCACATAGCCCGCTGAGGAACCGAGACTCAGGTTGATGACATCTGCTTTTTTCGTAATGGAATCATTGATCGCAAATAAAATCGATTCACCTAGCCCAGGAACCTCGCTTTGATAATTGGAAAATACTTTTTGGCTGATGAGCTGGGCTTCAGGAGCAACTCCTTTTACTTTTCCGTTCGCCCCAATAATTCCCGCCACATGGATACCATGCTGAGATTCCGATACGTCTTCCGTTGTTTGCGTACGGTCAGCCCAGTTAAAGCCAGGGATCACCTTCTGGGAAGAGCCTGACTTTTGCATGGCTGAACGCTTATCATGTGGGACAGGGAAATCGGGATGGCGCGGATTGACTCCCGTATCGATCACGGAAACGAGCATCCCTTCCCCTTTTACCCCCGCTTCCTCCCAAGCCTTCGTTGCCTCAATCATTTCCAGCGAATCGACAGGCGCAGATTTTAATTGCTCACCTCGCAGTAGCAGTTCTTGTCGTTGCCATTCATCTGCCTTCGTTTTATATTCCTTGTCCGCGTTGCCTGTATGTAATGGCTCGTGCATTTCCGCGAGATCCTGCAAAATCTGCGTACGAATGGTCGCTGTTCCTTCAAACGCTGTTGTGCTGACAGTCGTTGCGGGAAGCAAAGCCAATATCAATCCAATGCTGCATACCTTTTTCTTCATCGTTTGCCCCCTTGCTGGAAGTCATTCCATTATGTTTTCAGTTTTCACTAGGAATCGCTTGGGTATTCCCTTCTTTTCGCGAAGGTTGACAAACGAAGTACTTTCAGCCTATATTTAAGTGCGTTAAATATTACATATCAAATATTCCCGATAACGAAGAAATAGATCAAATAAGGAGACGATACGAGCATGCCCTCCCCCTTAACAGATACGCTTGAGCGCCTGCAGGAGGCGTTTCGTACCATTATGCGCACGATGGGAACGCAATTAGCCGAACCTGTCTCTGGTTTAACTGGCCCGCAATTCTACATTCTTCATCAGTTGGAACAGAAGGAAAAATGCACAGTCGGAGAATTGGCTGAATCAATGGGGGTAAAACCAAGCGCCATCACAGCAATGGTCGACCGTTTGGATAAACACGGTTTCGTCGCCCGTGATCGTGATGAGGAAGATCGCCGAGTGGTTTACATCAGCTTGCGCGATTCTGGCAAAAAAATTCTGCAAGTAGCCAAGCAGAATCGAAGAGAAAAACTAAATAAAATGTTCTCTCACCTCAGCGAAGATGAACTCCAGCACTTCGTCCTCCTTTTTGAAAAGCTGGCGATGGCGGCGGTCATCGAGGCGAGTGAATAAACTCCTTGTACGTTGCTGTTGTGGTGGGGAGAAAACAGGAGAAAACGCTCTGCTTCTAGGGCCACCCCCTCGGGGATTGACTGCACGACTCCATGCAAAAAGCGAAACCGCGTCCAAAGTTGTCCTCTCAGGATGTATTTCAGAGGTGGACGCTTAAGAGCGTGTTTCGCTTTTTGCATTGCGTCTCGGTCGGTGTCCCTAAGATCTTCGCTTATTTCTCCTGTTTCCTCTACGATCTTTCCATGTGATCCGCTTTTTTAAATCCTTCAAAGAATGAAATACCTCATCTGTTACAACAGAGAAGAATATTTCCAGACGTAGCGACTTGTGGAGTCCTACCGAGCGGAGAAGGGATTTGCGGGCAAAAGAAACGCAACGTGCCCGTGCTACGAAGCGGCTACCACTTTTGCGTTTCCCCGCAAATCCCTTCGGAGCGGACAGTCTTATCCCCCAGCAGGACGGAGCCTGGAGCCTAGCCTGGAAATATTCTTCTCTCCACTACAGCGACATATACAGTAAGCACTTAAACAAACTTTCCTAAACTAAAAAAAGGCGTGCATTCCGGATCACCGGTGCACGCCTTTTCTATTGCAAACAATTAGGAGAAGAAGAACTTCTTCACTGCATGTTTGGTTGTTTCTTTGTTCATGTGAGCGATCGAAGTTGTGAGCGGAATACCTTTTGGACATGCTTGTACGCAGTTTTGCGAGTTACCGCAATCACCGATACCGCCATCTTCCATCAGGGCTTCCAGACGCTCATGCTTGTTCATCATACCCGTTGGATGCTGGTTGAACAGACGAACCTGCGAAATCGCGAACGGACCGATGAACTCAGCCTTCGCATTCACGTTCGGGCATGCTTCCAAGCAAACACCGCACGTCATGCACTTCGAAAGCTCGTACGCCCATTGACGCTCAACTTCCGGCATGCGAGGACCTGGTCCCAGATCATGCGTACCATCGATTGGAACCCACGCTTTTACGCGCTTCAGCGCATCGAACATGCGGCTGCGGTCAATCGACAAGTCACGTTGTACAGGGAAGGTGCTCATTGGCTCAAGACGAATCGGCTGTTCCAGCTTATCTACCAGTGCCGAGCAAGCTTGGCGTGGTCTTCCGTTAATAACCATCGAGCACGCACCGCATACTTCTTCCAAGCAGTTCGATTCCCAGTTTACTGGAGACGTTTTTTGACCTTGTGCGTTGAGTGGATTACGTTGAATCTCCATCAAAGCACTGATCACGTTCATACCAGGACGGTAAGGAATCTTGAACTCTTCCTTGTACGGAGTGCTGTCAGGGCTATCTTGACGAGTGATAATCAAATGAATCAATTTTTCTGCCATGATCAGTTTCCTCCTCTCTTATTTCTTGTCAGACGTATAGTCTCGCTTACGTGGTGCGATCAGGGATACGTCGATGTCTTCATAGTAGATTTCAGGCGCAGTCGTTTCAGCATTGTACTTCGCCATTGTCGTCTTCATGAAGTTCTCGTCATCACGCTCTGGGAAATCAGGCTTGTAGTGAGCACCGCGGCTCTCGTCGCGCTTGAGCGCACCGATCGTGATCGCACGGGACAGTGCGAGCATGTTCCACAGATGACGGGTAAACGCCGCACCGGAGTTGCTCCATTTATTCGTATCGTTGATGTTGATTTTCTTGTAGCGTTCCATCAGTTCAACGATCTTATCATCCGTTTTTTGCAGACGGTCGTTGTAACGTACTACCGTTACGTTGTCAGTCATCCACTCACCCAGTTCCTTGTGGATCAGGTAAGCATTTTCTGTTCCGTCCATTTTCAGGATGCTGTCGTATTTCGCTTGCTCTTGGCTAGCAAAACCGTCGAAGAGCGTGGAAGACAGATCATCAGAGGATTTGTTCAAGCCTTTGATGTACTCGATTGCTTTTGGACCTGCTACCATACCGCCATAGATAGCGGACAGGAGGGAGTTCGCACCCAAACGGTTTGCACCGTGCTGAGAGTAATCGCACTCACCTGCTGCAAACAGACCAGGGATATTGGTCATTTGGTTGTAGTCTACCCACATACCGCCCATGGAGTAGTGAACCGCAGGGAAAATCTTCATTGGAACTTTACGTGGGTCATCCCCAACGAATTTTTCGTAAATCTCGATAATACCGCCCAATTTTACATCCAGTTCTTTTGGATCTTTGTGGGACAGATCGAGGTATACCATGTTTTCGCCGTTGATACCCAGCTTCATATCTACGCAAACGGAGAAGATTTCGCGAGTCGCGATGTCACGCGGAACCAGGTTTCCGTATGCAGGGTATTTATCTTCCAGGAAGTACCAAGGCTTACCGTCTCTGTACGTCCATACACGGCCACCCTCACCACGAGCAGACTCGGACATCAGACGCAGCTTGTCGTCTCCAGGGATTGCAGTTGGGTGAATTTGGATCATCTCACCATTGGAGTAAATAACCCCTTGTTGATACGCCGCAGACGCTGCTGTACCTGTATTGATAATCGAGTTCGTCGATTTACCGAAGATGATACCAGGTCCGCCTGTTGCCAAAATAACGGCATCCGCACGGAAGGATTGAATTTCACCGGAACGCATGTTTTGCGCAGTAATCCCGCGACAGGTTCCTGTATCGTCCAAAACGGCTCCGAGGAAATCCCAATATTCGTACTTGGTTACCAGACCTTCAGCTTCATAACGGCGTACTTGTTCGTCCAATGCGTACAAGAGCTGTTGTCCAGTTGTCGCACCCGCAAAAGCGGTACGGTGATGTTTGGTTCCCCCGAAACGACGGAAGTCCAACAAACCTTCTGGCGTACGGTTAAACATAACGCCCATACGGTCCAACATATAGATAATGCCAGGTGCTGCATCACACATTGCTTTGACTGGCGGTTGGTTTGCCAAGAAGTCTCCGCCATATACTGTATCGTCGAAGTGCTCCCATGTGGAGTCGCCTTCCCCTTTGGTATTTACCGCCCCATTAATACCGCCCTGCGCACAGACAGAGTGGGAACGTTTTACCGGAACCAGGGAGAACAGCTGAACAGGAACGCCTTTTTCTGCTGCTTTGATGGTAGCCATCAAGCCGGCCAAACCTCCACCGACAATGATCAGTTTACCTTTTGCCATGAGTTTAATCCCCCTATCCCTACAAAATGAAAGCCGACATCGCACGCAAGCCGATGAAGGTTACAATTACGAATACGCCCAAAGTCAGGAATGTTGCAATGCGTTGGGAACGCGGCCCAACTGTAATTCCCCAGTGAACCAGGAACGACCACAGTCCGTTGGAGAAGTGGAAAGTCGTGCTAATAATCCCGATTGTGTAGAATACGATCATTGCAGGACTGCTCAAAATGTTTGCCATCATGTCATAATCCACGTGTGCACCCAGTGCTTTTTGGATACGAGTTTCCCAAACGTGCCAAACAATAAAAATGAGGGTAATGACTCCTGTAACGCGTTGCCACAAGAACATTTGATTTCGGAAGTAACCGAAGTTCCCTACGTTATGCTTCGCTTGGAACGCGATGTAGAGACCGTAAACAGCGTGAAACAGGATCGGGAGGTAGATCAAGGCAAATTCAAGTACTAACAGAAATGGAAGGCTTTCAATGAAGCCTACGGCCTGGTTGAAAGCTTCAGGCCCACGAGTCGCTTGATAGTTGGCTGTCAAGTGGAACACGAGGAAGAGCCCGATCGGAAACAAACCAAGAAGTGAGTGTAGCTTGTGACTGAGAAAGCTATGGCCTTTCGCCATACAATGGTCCCCCTTTCAATGTATGTAACTCTCAATTCTGTGAAAAACGTCAAGCGTCACCGCAAGCAGTCCAAAACGGTTTTCGGCCGTTTTGATAGACCTTTCCCCAATATCCTAACCCATTGCCTCACCCATTAGACATAGCAAAACCGCCACGATCATTTTATGAAGAGCGTCTTGACGCTGTTCACAAAAAGACTGCGTTCGCTAGATCACATGAATTTGTCGGAATGTGTCAAAATCCGAGAAAAAGTTGGGCAAAACTTTGACCAAATCCAATTGTACTCTTGTCGACACATAGCGTCAAGACAATCAATGTACTAAATACATTGATAGAATAACTTTGTTTAGTCCAGCTATTTTTTCTATTAAGATGTCATGAATGCGAGTCCCTCCTCATAATCTAGTACAGACAGGAGGGAAGCACATATGAAAGAGAAGGATCAGCTTGCAGCACTGTTGCCGCCAGAGACCATTCCCTATGCGGAACGAATGAATATGCCCTATCTTGGCTATCATCTTCTACGCGAAACGCTGACTAGCACCCTGCTAGGCGATAGTGAAAACCATATTCTCTATTGGATTGGAAAAAATATGGGCCGCCAAATCCCCATTCAATCTGCAACAGGCCCGATTATGCCTTTTATTCGGCTCGGATTAGGCCAGCTCGACGTCGTGGAGGAGTCCGGGCAAACTATTGTCTATTCGCTTACTCATTCCATTTTTAGCTACCAGTCTATCGAAAGACTAGGATGCAGTCTTTCTTTTGAGGCTGGGATCATAGCTGGTATGATTGAGCAATGGAAAGAAAGAGAAGCGTTCAGCAAAATCGAAATGGAAAGCTCCTCTGACATACGTATATCTGTACAAGTGGCGTCATGAAGAAAATGCCCCCTCTACCTATAACAAAGGGAGAGGGAGCATCCATGTTTTATACTCCGTGCACGACCGCAGTTTCCTCGACATCCAGACCATATGCCGAATGAAGACTGCGAACAGCCAGCTCCGTCAAGGCTGCTGGAATGACGCAAGAAACCTTGATATCAGACGTAGATACCATTTTAATAGAAATTTCTTTTTCTGCCAGGACACGGAACATTTCGGCAGCTACCCCTGGATTATTGATCATGCCTGAGCCAACAATCGATACCTTAGTCAAGCCTTCCTCGAAATCGACTTTTTCAAAGCCAAGCTCGTTTTTGTTTCTGTCCAGCGTATCCAGTGCTTTTTTCAGGTCATCCGCTGCAATTGTAAAAGAAATATTCGTAACAGACGCATCATAAGAGCTTTGGATAATGATATCGACGTTCACCTGATTGTCCGCCAGCGTATTGAACAGACGGGAGAGCGTCCCGACCTTGGCAGGCATGCCGACAACCGTGATTTTGGCTACATCTTCATCGTGTGCAACTCCACTTACTACTCTTCCTGTTTCCATGTTGGCAACCTCCTCAACGTACGTACCATCTTCGGCAGTAAAGCTGGAGCGGACGACCAGCCTTACCTTGTATTTTTTCGCAGCCTCTACTGACCTTGGATGAAGAACCCCTGCACCGAGGTTCGCCAACTCCAGCATCTCATCATACGAGATCGTATCCAGCTTGCTCGCAGCTGGAACCACTCGCGGATCAGCTGTATACACCCCGGACACGTCTGTAAAGATTTCGCATTTCTCAGCGTTCAAGCTCGCTGCGAGTGTAACCGCAGATGTATCCGATCCACCGCGGCCGAGCGTCGTAATTTCACCTTCGTCACTGATCCCTTGGAATCCTGCCACGATCACCACACGACCACGGCCGAGCTCGGATTGAATCCGCTCTGGATCAATCTGCTTGATCCGTGCTCTTCCGTGAATCGCCTCCGTGGTGATTCCAGCCTGCCAGCCCGTAAGAGAAATGGCGTCGTAGCCTTTTGTATGCAAGGCCATCGACAAAAGCGCGATCGATACCTGCTCCCCCGTGGTCAGCAGCATATCCATTTCACGCTCGGATGGGTATGCGCTAATCTGCTTGGCCATACCTACCAACACGTCAGTAGATTTGCCCATTGCAGAAACAACGACTACCACATCATGCCCTTCCTCTTTGTAGCTGACAATTCGATCCGCAACTCGTAAAATTCGCTCAATGGTACCTACAGAGGTGCCTCCATATTTCTGCACGATCAACCCCATGCGGCTTCTCTCCCTTTTTCTCATATCCAATATTGGTATTTATCTCGTATCGTATGGTTTTTCACTATTCTCTCTATAAGGAAAAATCTTGCATTTTATTTTACAAAAAAGGCACCGACAAGGAATAAGACCTGCCGCTGCCTACTGTTTCGACATACCGGTTCCTCCCTCCCAATACACGCGGACAACGAAGATTGACAGTCATCACCATCAAAACTCACATTGACACACCGTGAGATAGCTCTCCATCTGACAATTGGTCATTGTGCAGATGACAGTCCTGCATTTGTTCAACGCAGACCCAGCATGGAGAAAAGCGGGTTTCCCTCCACACTTCGGCGAATTCCCCTTTCCCGTCCCCTTCACAGATTCCCGATCTCAGGGTGGTACTCTTGGTTTTCGCGCCTCTACCTCACTCCATAATGGAAGTGAGGCTAACTATTCTGTTTGAATCGGATTATATCATGAGTCTAAAAATGGATCAATTCCTTTTTAGAGGTTGTTCAAAAAGTTACATGTGCTATGTGTCCAGCTTGCGCAGATGCCCGATGATTTCTTTTGCTAGCTTGTCACCGATCCCTAATTGGCGGAAGTCTTCAACGGTCGCCTCTCGCATTTTTTTCAACGAGCCAAAATGAGAGAACAACAGCTTTCGTCGCTTCTCACCGATACCCGGGATCTCATCTAACTGCGAGGAGAGCATCGTTTTTGTCCGGGATTGTCTGTGGAATGTAATAACAAAACGGTGGACTTCATCTTGGATGCGCTGCAACAAATAAAACTCATAGCTATCACGTCTAAGATTCACAGGCTCTGGCGGATCTCCGTACATGAGCTGAGCGGTGCGGTGCTTCTCGTCCTTCGCAAGTCCACAGACGGGAATATAGAGACCCAGCTCGTTTTCCAGCACGTCCATAGCCGCACTGATTTGGCCTTTTCCACCATCGATCACTATCAGGTCAGGCATCGGCTGGTTTTCTTTCAGCAGGCGTGAGTAACGACGGCGAACCACTTCGCGCATGGAGTCGTAATCATCTGGCCCCTCGACGGTTTTGATCTTGAATTTGCGGTATTCCTTTTTGTCAGGGCGACCATCTGTAAACACAATCATTGCAGACACAGGCTCTGTTCCCTGAATGTTGGAGTTGTCAAACGCTTCAATTCGATGAGGAACCGGAATCCCTAAAATGTGACCAAGATTGTGTACCGCTTGGACTGTACGAGCATCGTCCTTGGACATCAGCGCGAACTTCTCCTGCAAAGCAATACGGGCGTTCTCGGAAGCCATCTTCACGAGCTCATGCTTTTTGCCTCTTTTCGGAGCATGGACTTTGATGCCCAGCCACTCACCCAAAAGCTCCGGTTCACTCTCTTGCGGGAGCAAAATTTCTTTTGGTAGCGCATTTTGTTTATCGTAGTAGAACTGGCTCACATAAGACATAAAGTCCTCGGTTTCGCTTCCATAGTATGGAAAAGAAGTTGTCTGACGCTCGATCATCTTCCCTTTTCGCATGTAGAACACCTGAATGCACATCCAGCCTTTTTCCACAGCAAATCCGATAATGTCGCGGTCTACCGTATCCGTGAACGTGATCTTCTGCTTCTCCATCACCGCTTCGATGCTCTTGATCTGATCGCGATATTCCTTGGCTCGTTCGAACTCCATGTTTTCAGCGGCTTGCAGCATTTTTTCCGTGAGAGTTTGCTTCATTTCCTCGTGGCCACCATCGAGGAACCGGCTGATTTCATCCACCAAACGCTGATTTTCCTCTGCCGATACCTCGTACACACAGGGCGCTAAACATTGTCCCAAATGGTAGTAAAGACAAACCTGCTTGGGCATATTGCGGCACTTGCGCAACGGATAGAGGCGATCCAGCAGCTTCTTCACCTCGGAGGCATCTCCGGCATTCGGATACGGACCGAAATACTTGGCTTTATCTTTTAATACCTTACGGGTAATCTCCAGGCGTGGCTGCGCCTCATTCGTAATTTTGATGTACGGATACGTCTTGTCGTCGCGGAGCATGACATTGTAACGCGGATCGTGCTCCTTGATCAGGTTGCACTCGAGGATGAGCGCCTCAATCGCGGAGGATACCACAATGTACTCAAAGTCCACGATTTCACTGACCAACAGCTGCGTCTTCCCGTTATGACTGCCTGTAAAATAAGAGCGGACGCGGTTTTTCAGTACCTTGGCTTTTCCTACGTAAATGATTTCCCCGCTCGCATTTTTCATCAGGTAGCAGCCTGGCTTATCTGGCAGGACGGCCAGCTTATCTTTTAAGGAGCTGTTCATGGCTGCTCCCTCCTCTTTGCTCTATATCTGCTATGCATCTATTTGTTCTTGTGAATTGGTTTTTCCAATACATACAGTTCATCTTCTAAGGAACTCATCCGTTCCATCAGCAGCTTGCGGCTGTCTTGCACCCCTTGATTGTAATAGAAGGGGCCTAGCTCTTTTGAGAAAAAGGCAATCAACTCTTCCGTCTCCAAATTGCCGAGTGTCTCCGACCGTTCTTCTTTAAAATAGCGTTGTACTTGATGAACAAGATATTCCATTTGCTCTCTCGTCAATTTGGCTGGCATCGTATCCGGCTTCCTTCCCTTTTTCGCATCATAAGAGAATATACGTTCTATCCTTTATAGTACCATGGAATGATGACGAAAAAAACTGCCGCCTCATTCCATGGCGACAGTTTTTTACAGGCAGACTAGTGCTTGCGACCACCCAAATATGCTTCTTTTACACGCTCGTCGTTTAACAACGCTTCTCCTGTGCCGTCCAACACAATTTGCCCTGCCTCCAGTACATACCCGTAATCAGCGATTTTGAGGGCTTGTTTGACATTTTGCTCCACGATGAGGACGGTTGTACCTTCCGCATTGATTTCTTTGATCACCTTGAAAATGTCCGATACCACGATGGGAGCCAAGCCCATCGACGGCTCGTCCAAAAGCAGCAGCTTCGGTCGAGACATCAATGCGCGAGCAATGGCTAGCATTTGCTGTTGACCGCCAGACATCGTCCCTCCCAATTGGGAAAGCCGCTCCTTCAGGATGGGGAACCAGGTCATCATCTTCTCCATGTCGTCCTTGATGCCTTGTGCATCGTTGCGCTGGAATGCGCCCATTTCCAGGTTTTCCAGCACGGTCATCTTCCCGAGGATCGCACGCCCTTCTGGTACCAACGCCAATCCGGCTTTTACGATCTGATGGGGTCTCGAACCCTCTATGCGTTGACCACAAAACGTAATCGTCCCTGCTTCAGGCTTCAGTTGACCTGCAATCGTACGCATGGTTGTGGTTTTTCCCGCTCCGTTCGCCCCGATCAGCGAGACGATTTTTCCCTCAGGCACTTCCAGCGTTATCCCACGAATTGCCTTGATTTGACCGTAGGAGGTCGTCAAGTTTTGTATATTCAGCATCTTATTCGTCCTCCTTGCCGAGGTAAGCTTCAATCACATCTGGATTGTTTTGTACCTCTGACGGGGTGCCGTCAGCAATTTTGACCCCAAAGTTGATACATACAACCTTTTCACACAGGTTCATGACCAATCCCATATCGTGTTCGACCAACAGGACAGTCGTCCCGTCATCGCGAATTTTTTTGACCAGCTCCATGAGCGCTTTTGTCTCGGTCTCGATCATTCCCGCAGCAGGCTCGTCCAAAAGCAAAAGCTTTGGCTCAGTAGCCAGTGCCCGCGCAATCTCCAGACGCCGTTGTTGACCGTAAGCCAATGTATCCGAGCGAACATCAGCAATGTCAGACAAGCCTACGAATTCGAGGAGCTCCTCTGCTTTTTTGGTAACAGCCTTTTCTTCCGCACGTTGTCCGGGGGTTTTCAAAAGGGAAGCCCAGAAGCCCGCCTTCATGCGCGAATGACATCCTACCTTCACATTGTCCAGCGCACTCATGTGACCGAAGAGGCGAATATTTTGGAACGTCCTTGCAATCCCCATTTCGGTAATTTTGTTAGGCGCCACCCCATTTAGCTTTTGTCCGGCAAAAGAAAAGGTGCCCGTGGTTGGTTCGAATATGCCCGTTGCCATATTGAAAATGGTCGTTTTGCCCGCACCATTCGGACCAATCAAGCCGACAATTTCGCCCTCTCCGACCGTAAAAGAAACGTCACGAAGAGCGGTGATGCCGCCAAAGCTTTTTCCTACGTTCGCAAGTTCCAGCAACATCTTATACTCCCCCCTTCGCTTCCTTGTCCGATGACTTGCCCCGACGACGCTTGAACAGCTTTTGGAACGTATCGGCACCAATCAAGCCATGCGGACGGAACGCCATTACACCGACCATGATCAAACCGTACATGAGCATTTTGTACTCGGCCAAACCACGCAGTACCTCCGGCAGTGCTGTCAAAACCAAGGCACCAAACAGCGGCCCCCATACCACTTCGCTGCCGCCAATCACGGCATAAGACAGAATCTCTACGACTTTATGATAGTTAAAATCATCTGGCGTAATGGTCGTCGTAATGTGGGCGAACAATCCTCCACATACACCAGCCAAAATGGAACCGATCACAAATGCAAGCATCTTATAATAGTTGACTTGCAATCCCATCGCTCGTGCCGCCGTTTCATCTGCTTTGATCGCTTCAAAAGCACGCCCGAGACGAGAACGGTTCAGACGCAGCGTCAGGAAAAGAACGAAGGCAAACAAGAGCAGCATAAACACAAAGGTGGATAATGACTTCATTTGCATGACCGAAATGCCAAAGGTTTGCGCTTTTAACCCCATTGCTTTTTCAAAATCGTATAAGTAATTGCCAATCGATTGAAGTCCGGTCAGTCCGAGGGCGCCATTTGTAATTTCCATATTGAGAAAAATAACGCGGATCACTTCACCAAAGCCAAGCGTAGCAATGGCCAGGTACAAGCCGTGGAGCTTCAATGTCGGAGCACCGATCAACAGTGCAATTAGCCCTGCCGCAAGTCCCCCGATTATGATGGCGATAAACAGAGGCATGTCCGCTTGCTTTGTCAAAATACTCGCCGTAAAAGCACCAATGCTCATAAAGCCCGCATGTCCCAAAGAAAGCTGGCCCGTCGAGAGTGTAATGTAAATACTGATCGCCAAAATACTGTTTAACAAGATAAAAGTCAGTACCTGTAAGTTATATGGATTGAGAATGTCCATTGTCTGCACCTCCCTTACGCTTTGCGTCCAAATAGTCCTTCCGGCTTCAAGAGCAAAATGAGAATGATCAAGCCAAAAGCAACCGCATCTCGATACGACGAGTCTCCGTATGCGACGGTAAACACCTCGATAATCCCGAGCAATACGCCGCACACCATGGCCCCAGGAATGCTGCCTACCCCGCCTAAAATCAAAACAGCCAAACCTTTGAAGCCAAGCGTCATCCCCATCGTCGGAATGAGAGCAGAGTACGCCATCCCGATCAATATGCCGGCGACACCTCCCAGTGCCGACGCAAGCATGACGGTCACGACAATGACCATATTCGTGTTAATCCCCAAAATATTTGCTGTATCCGTATTTTCAGCCGTCGCGCGAATGGCTTTTCCCATTTTCGTTTTTTGTATCCAAAAATGCAGGACGAACATCAGCAACACAGAAATCCCCAAAATAACGAGATCGACGCTGCGAATTTGAATGAGCCCCAAGTCAAAAGTGGTATCCCCAAAGGATTGTGGGAACGCACGGGAGTCAGCACCGAAAAACTTGTGCATGGCTTCCTCCATCAAAATGGCAAATCCGATCGTACTGATCAAGGATGCCAGATGGGGTACATTTTTTTTACGAAGTGGGCGAAGTGCTGTATACTCCAGCACAAGACCCAAAATGGCCGATATCACGATCGCCACAATCAGCGCTACCCCTAAAGGCATATTCAGGCTGGTCATCAATACCAAGCCAACCAGTGATCCAAAAATAAAAATTTGGCCGTGTGCCATATTAATGATTCCTAAGACACCAAAAATGAGCGTATAGCCCAATGCAATCAATGAATAAGTGCTACCAACTGTCAAACCGTTGACTAATTGCTGCCAAAACAATTGCCTCACCTCACTGTTAAGTGGTTACTATCCAACGATGATTGAGTTATTCTCGCTGGATCAGCAAGCGAAGAACATGATCTGGTACTTACTGATCCAGCGAGATAACGGATAGAAAAAGAAGCCCGGAGCGACCCCGGGCACAATCCTATTCAAACGGGACGAATTTGCCTTCTTTTGCGACAACGACAACCGCATCACCAATCGGATTACGTTTCTCGTCAAAAGACAGTTTGCCGGATACACCTGTGAAGTCTTTCAGCTGAGCCAATTGTCCGCGCAACTCTTCGCGATCTGCTTTTCCTGCGGCAAGCAGTGACTGCGACATGATGTACAGCGAGTCGTATGCTTGGGCTGCGAACTGGTCAGGCTTTTTGTTGTATTTAGCTTCGAATGCTTTTACGAAGGCTTGTACTTTATCATCTTTCTTTTCAGGGCTGAATGGAGTCGCAACGATCAAGCCCTCAGCAGCTGGACCTGCAATTTCAAAAACTTTCGGATTATTAAAACCATTTCCACCAAGAATTGTCCCTGTAAAGCCCAACTCACGTGCTTTTTTCACAACCATAGAGCCTTCTTTGTACAAAGCCGACACAAGCAAAGCGTCTGGGTTTGTTTGTTTCAGCTTGGTCAATTGTGCCGAGAAGTCCACATCACCATTTGCGAAAGTCGCTTCACTGGTAATCTCCAAGCCCAGCTTTTCAGCGGTTGCTTTCATGACTTTGTAACCATTCACGGAGAAGTCATCGTTAGAAGCGTGGATAAGTGCTACTTTTTTCAAGCCATTTTTCTCCACAGCTGCTTTCATAGCTGTCGGGATCGCAATGGATTCAGGCAAAGAATTTCGGAACACATACTCCCCGATATCATTGATTCCTTCTGATGTGTTGGAGATACCAAAAATCGGAGTTTCGGCCTCGTTTGCAACTGGTCCTGCAGCAAACATTTCACCGGAAAGTGTCGGTCCGATGATCGCCACGACATTATCCTGATTAATCAGTTTATTTACCGCATTAATCGCGCCTTCTTTTTCTCCGGCGGAGTCTTCAAACTTCAGTTCGATCTTGAGCTTGCCTTTGTTCGCTTCATTCAGCTCGCCCAACGCCAGCTCCAATCCTGCTTTTTGCGCTTCTCCATAAGCTGCCCCAGAACCAGAGAGGAAACCAACCACACCGATTTTTGCCTGAATCTCTTGTCCGTCAGTGCTAGCGGCTTGTCCGGATCCACCTTCTCCTGCTGCAGGAGCACTTGTATTTCCTCCGCTCGAACATCCGACCATCAATACCGCCCCTAGCGAGATCGCCGCCAGCGAGCGCATCAAATGAAATCCCTTCATTAGAAAAGCCCCCTCTATTATCGAAATAAATTGAATATATGAAGTTTAATCAAAGTATTCTAAAAACGCAATTATTTTCGCTCAAGTAAACTTAATTTTTTGACAAACGATCGTTCAGAATTCCGTATCCAAACATAAAAAAGCGGCATATTGCTATGCCGCTTCACTCATTGCTTTGCGATTACAGATGTTTGCCTACAGTTGCCATGAGCGCTTCTTTTGGTTGGAAGCCGATCACTTTGTCAACTGGTTGACCGTCTTTGAATACGATCAGCGTTGGGATGGACATTACGCCAAAACGACCAGCAGAATCTGGGTTGTCATCCACGTTTACTTTGACGATTTTGAGCTGGGAGCCCACTTCACCGTCGATTTGCTCCAGTACAGGAGCGATCATTTTGCAAGGGCCGCACCATGGAGCCCAGAAGTCAACCAGGACTGTACCGCCTTGCTCTACTTCCTGGGAAAAGTTTTGGTCAGTAGCATTTACAATTGCCATGAGAAGTTACCTCCTTGAATTTCAATTGCTAAATAAAGGTTCCTAACGGTTATCAGTATATCATTCAAACACCAAATTGACTACGCCGCTCCACACTTTGCCCTGCACTTCTCACTTTAGTTTGTCCAGTCTGGCTGCACCTTATTGCCCGACTTGTTTTAGCCGATTAATCTCCCGTTCGTGATCACTTACTTTCCGATGCAACAGATCGAGGTCTGCATCGATGTGTTTGTTTTGGCGTTCCAGTCTGTCTAATCGGCGCGTAGCATCATCACGGAATTCGTACATTTCATCACGAAACGCATACATCTCATTCCGAAAATCATGCATCTCATTCCGAAAATCATACATTTCTTTCTTAAACTCGCGTAGCTCCTCCTGCGTTTCTTTAACCAATCGGTTATTCTCCGCCACCATGTGTATCAGTTGTTGCAAAAGCTGTTCGCTCATCCCGATCACCTCTCCTTACTGCCTATTATACCAAGCAAGGAAAGCATAAAGTAAGCCTTGCGGACAAAAAAAGCGCCCCAAAAGGAGCGCCTTGTTACCGTTTTTCTGTTATACCAACACTTTTTTAAACTCAGCCGTCAGCAATGGCAGCACTTCGAACAAGTCACCTACGATACCGTAATCAGCCACTTGGAAGATTGGCGCTTCCGGATCTTTGTTGATGGCAACAATGATTTTCGAGCTGGACATACCAGCCAAGTGCTGAATCGCTCCCGAAATCCCGCATGCGATATATAGATCAGGTGTAACAACCTTACCTGTCTGTCCGATCTGCATGGAGTAATCGCAATAGTCTGCGTCGCAAGCGCCACGAGATGCACCAACAGCCGCACCGAGTACTTCCGCCAGATCGTTCAACGGCTGGAAGCCTTCTGCACTCTTCACTCCGCGTCCACCGGAAATCACGACTTTTGCTTCGGAAAGGTCTACTTTGCCGCTTGTTTTTCTTACAACTTCTTTTACAATCGTGCGCAAATCCTTAATTTCCAATTCAACTGGTACCACCACTGCCGTTTTCGAAGGGTCCGCAGCGCCGATGGCAATGTTGTTTGGACGAATCGTAATAAATGTTGTTCCATCAACGAATTTACGCGTTTGCGTCGCTTTTCCTGCATAGATCGGGCGAATGAAGACAGGGCCCGCTTCTACACTTGTTACGTCTGAAACCAGACCGTAACCGAGTCGCGCTGCTACGCGAGGTGCGATGTCACGACCGATCGCGGTGTGACCCAAAACAACTGCATCTGGAGAAGCTAGCTCAATCAACTGCGTGAGTGCCTGCACATACGCATCTGGCGTGTACTGTGCTAACGCTGTATGATCAGCCGTATACACCGTGCTCGCACCATACTGACCCAATGACACTGCATGCGTTGCTGCATCTGCCCCGAATACACCTGCTACAATTTCGCCGCCCTCAGCCAATGCTTGTGCTGCAGTCAATGCTTCCAGCGACACGTTGCGAAGTTGTCCGTCACGTACTTCTGCCAATACAAGTACTTTTTTCATGGATATCCTCTCCCTCTCGCTTAGATCACTTTCGCTTCATTGCGCAACAGTTGCACCAATTCCGACGTTTGAGCTGCCAATTCGCCAGAGAGAATGCGACCCGCCTGTTTTTTCGGAGGCAATGTCTGATCGACGATTTCTGTCTTTGCTTTTACCTCATCCGCAGTAATGCCCAAATCGTCTGCGCCGAGTCTATCCAATGGTTTTTTCTTCGCTTTCATGATACCTGGGAGAGAAGGATAGCGCGGCTCGTTGAGTCCTTGCTGAGCCGTAATCAAAACAGGTAGGCTCGTCTCCACGACTTCCAGGTCACCTTCTACATCGCGCTCTACGCGTACGTTCGTCCCGTCCACCTCTAGCTTCACAGCAGTCGATACATGGTTAATTCCCAGTTCTTCTGCTAGACGAGGACCGCCTTGGCCAGCCCCGGAGTCTACAGCCATTTGTCCACCAATGATGATATCGTAGCCAACCTTTTTCGCTACGGCAGCCAATACTTTGGCAATCGTGAATTCGTCTCCGAACAGAGACTCGTCATCCACCAAAACAGCCTTGTCTGCGCCCATTGCCAAAGCCGTGCGCAGCGCACTTTCAGCACGGTCTGGGCCGACGCTGATTACGGTTACTTCCCCGCCATGATCTTCCTTGAGCTTGATTGCCTCTTCTACAGCGTACTCATCGTAGGGATTAATGATGAATTCAACGCCATCTTCGGAAATTTGTCCGTTTTGGATGACGATTTTTTCTTCTGTGTCAAACGTCTGTTTCAACACAACCACGATATTCATCAGGATGCCTCCTCCTTAGTGGTACCTCATACTTGTGAAGCTATATGCTTAACTACCGATCTGCGAATTGCGGCTTGCGCTTTTCCAGAAAAGCAGTCACGCCTTCTTTTACGTCCTCCGTCGCGAATGCATCGCCAAATAGCTTTGCTTCCTGCTCCAAGCCCTGTGATAACGAAAGCTCCGTTGTGTTATGGATGGACACTAGCGCAAACTTCAGGGTAATCGCACTCTTACTTGCGAAAACAGCTGCCAGCTTTTGTGCTTCTGCAAGCAACTGCTCTACGGGATAAACCGCTTCCACAAGACCGATGCGCAAAGCTTCCTCGCCACCGATCATCTCTGATGTAAGAATCATTTGTGTCGCTTTGCCACGGCCAACCAGACGCGGTAGACGTTGCGTACCACCGTAGCCAGGAATGAGTCCGAGATTCAACTCAGGCAGCCCAAGTTTGGCCTCAGGTGCTGCGAAGCGGATATGGCATGCCAAAGCAAGCTCCAATCCTCCGCCAAGGCAAGCACCGTTAATTGCTGCAATGATTGGCTTCGGGAACGTTTCCAAGCGATTGAACAATGCTTGACCCTTCTTCGCCAGTTCTTCCGCATTATCCCGATTCAGTTGGGTAAATTCTTTGATGTCCGCTCCTGCAATGAAAAACCGACCTTCGCCAGTCAAAACGATTGCTTTGATCTCATCGTTATTTTCCCACTGGTCCAAAAGTTCACTCAATTGACCGAGCACTGCTTGACTGAGTGCGTTAGCAGGCGGGTTGCTAATCGTTACCGTAGCAACGCGATCAACGATTTCTACATTCCAATGCGACGCCATTCCTCTCCCCCCAAACTCTCCCCATATATAAAAACAGCTACTATTTCATTCCGAGCGATCGCTCAGTCTTACTGTTTCCATTGTAACAAACGTTTTCATGCAAAAAAAGCTTTTCTTTTCATTCTTTTCCCTTCATACCAAGCAGGAAGAGGTTATGAATGGAATCAACATAAGAGACAAGGTCGTACTTGCACTGTTTCATCACCCAAGATGTCGTCACTTCGTCCAGCGTTCCAAAAATCATTTTGCGCGTAATCCGCACCTCGAGATCGGATCGGAATACACCCTGTTCCATACCCGCTACGATCACTTCGTCAATGAGTTTAAAATACTGCTTCATCACGTTGCCGATTCCTTCACTAATGATCGGACTGGATTGGCGCAGCTCGATTTGAGTCACTTTTGCCAGATCATGGTCCTTGGATAGCTGGCTCAAGTGTGCATGAATGAGTACATACAGCTTTTGCTCAATGGTCGTCGCTTCCGAAATGCGTTTGCGGTTTGTCTCCACAAACAGGCCCATCTTTTCGTTAAACAGTGAAATCAAAATATCATCCTTGTTTTCAAAATAGAGGTATATGGTGCCGTCTGCTACCTTCGCCTCTTTCGCAATTTTCGATACCTGGGCACTGTAATAGCCCTGTCTGGCGATTACTCGAACAGCAGCATCAATAATGGCTTGATACTTTTCCCCCGTTTTCTTTGCCATAACTACCTCCATGTTTACTAACATTGATGACGAAATGAATGATCACTCATTCATAATTAGTGTAATACAGGGCCACTCCTCTGTCAATCGCAAGAGGTCAGCAAAAAAGGCCGCTTTCCGCCTGGGATCGCAAGCCTCAAAACATCAGCTACTAGCTCGTTTTGATTTCTTCCTGGGCTTCTCTTTTCTTCTTGTCTTCTTCTTGTAATTGGCGACGCAATACTTTTCCGACCATGGTTTTAGGCAAATCTGTACGAATCTCGTATTGTCTCGGAATCTTATAGGCGGCGAGTCTCTGTCTGCAATGCGCTTCCAGATCCGCTTCATTCGCGAGCTGTCCATCCTTGAAAACGACGAATGCTTTGACGGTTTCGCCCCGGTACGGATCTGGGACACCGATGACTGCTGCTTCCTGGATGGCGGGATGCTCAAACAGCACTTCTTCTACTTCGCGCGGATAAATATTGAAGCCACCAGCTATAATCATGTCTTTTTTACGATCGACGATATAAAAATAGCCGTTTTCGTCCATATAGCCCATATCTCCCGTCAAAAACCAGCCATCCTTCAATACGGCAGCGGTATCCTCTGGGCGATTCCAATAGCCGAGCATGACTTGAGGCCCTTTTACAGCCAACTCCCCGACCTCGCCTTGGGGCATCTCATCTCCCGTTGCCGTATCCACAATCCGGCAATCCGTATCTGGCCACGGCATTCCGATGCTTCCAGTAATGCCTTTTTCCCAAATGGGATTGGAATGTGTGACGGGAGAAGCCTCTGTCATCCCATAACCCTCGACCAGCTTGCCGCCCGTCAACTCTTCAAATTTGAGCTTGACTTCGATCGGCAACGGAGCTGATCCACTGACACATGCGTCAATGGAAGAAAGATCATGCTTCTTCAAGTCCGGGTGGTTGATTAAACCGATATACATGGTTGGTGCCCCTGGGAAAAGAGTAGGCTTTCGCTTGTCGATCATTTCAAATATTTGTTTCACGTCGAATTTGGGAACGAGAATAATTTCTGCTGCGATACAAATGCCTTTGTTCATCACGGTAGTCATCCCATACACGTGGAACAGTGGGAGCACACACAGAATCCGTTCCTTTCCCATTTTCAGCTTGTAAAGGACCGCTTGGCACTGGACTGCATTCGCAATGAGATTGGCGTGCGTCAGCATGACGCCTTTGGCAACACCTGTTGTCCCCCCTGTATATTGGAGGAGTGCGATATCCTGGGTCGGATCGACTGGTACTTCTACAGGCTTGGTAGCGCTTTCTTTTAAGACGGAAAGAAAAGGTTCAATATCTGCGCTGTATGTAACCTGCGGATTTTGTCCTTGTTTCTTCTGCACGAACGGATATAGCCATTTTTTCAATAAGGGAAGGAAATCGCCAATGCTTGTGATGATGATTCGTTGAAGTGAGGTAGATGCACGGACTTGGGTAACACGTTTGTACAACAAATCCAGTGTGATGATGGTCTCGGCGCCTGAATCGTTCATTTGGTGAATCAATTCTCGCTCGGTATACAGCGGGTTGGTCATGACCACGATCGCGCCTGCAAAAAGCGCCCCGTAGTAGCTGATGACGGCTTGAGGAGTATTTGGCAGCATAATCGCCACGCGGTCACCTTTCTTTACACCGCGCTTGATCAATGCATTGGCAAATTGGTATGACAACTGTAAAAGCTCTCGATACGTAATGCTTTTTCCCATGAAATAGATCGCGTTACTGTCTGGATACATAGCTGCAGACTGCTCCAGAAAATGCGTCAAAGGAACACGGGGGTAATCCAATGACGGCGCAGTTTCGGGCGGGTAATTGGCAATCCAAGGCTTGGCATTTGACATGGTCATTCCCTCCATCCCTTAAATGGCCTTGCCTCTCCCTATGATCTACATTCATAATCTCTTCCTAATGACTATTGTATTCGAAACATATTCAATTTTCCAACTAAAATCATATATTTTCCTTTTTTTGGGACAAGACTATTCAACGAAAAAAGGACAAAGCCCATGATGAAAGCCGTGTCCTTATGCTCTTCGTGTTTTACGGTGTAACTTCCTTGACAAGTTGCTGTCGTGCCCTTTCCCGTTCAGATGTAGGAACGAGATGATACCAGCCAACGATTCCATTATGCCAAATGCGCTCATCCTGCCCGACCAATGTATCAGCTTGAATGGAGTTCGGAGTGCCATCGCCATAGGACAATAACAGAGAGGCGATTTCCTGCTCAGTGAGGTCCGTTTTCACATGCTGACCCAGTATTTCCATGAGTGAAAATGCCTTCGTATACACTTGAAGCGAGGTGCCTTTTGAAGCTAATGCTTTGAGAATCTCCTGCTGTCGGTCAATCCGCATGTAATCACTGTCTTCCTTGCCCAAATCACTTTTTCGATAACGTGCGTAATCCAATGCCTGCTCACCTGATAAAGTCTGTAGCCCTGGTTGAATGTCGATGTACGTGTCGTCGCTCGGATCGCTGTACTTCATTCGTTTCTTCACATCGACAGTGACACCTCCCAGCTCGTCTACAATTTGACGGAAGCCATCGAAATCTACGGAGATATACCGATCAATTTTTATTTGTAAATATTTTTCCAGCGACTCTTTCACCATTTTTGGACCACCAAAAGCCATTGCATGGTTCACTTTGTCGTATCCTTTTCCCGGGAGCTCCATGTAGCTGTCACGCGGAATCGCCAAAAGGTAGACGGATTGCTTCCCGGGATGAATCGCCGCAAGCATCATTGTATCTGAACGTGCACTTTCCCCGTCTCGACTATCCACACCAAGAAGCAGGGCGACGAAAGGCTTCAACGGTTCTGTTCCTGTCAAAAGATCACGTGGTGGAAGGGAAGCAGCTGCCTGTTTTGCGCTCCCTTTGGCTCCATCAATCGGAGCATACCACTGATTTGTCATTTGCTTATATTGATAGGAACTGTAAGCAACCAGCAGCAACGCCCCGATCGCCAAACAGGATAAGGTATGAAACGCAATCTGTTTTCCATGTCGCTTGAAAAATGACCATATAAACATGACAAAGCCTCCCCCTTTGCTTCCATTTTTAACAGGGGAGACTTCGTTTAAACCTATGGGCGTTCGACAACCATTGCCATACCCATCCCACCGCCAACACAAAGGGCAGCCATGCCTCGTTTCAGCTGTCGTCGCTTCATTTCGTGCAGCAAGGTTACGACAATTCGGCAGCCAGTAGAACCGACAGGGTGACCCAACGCGATGCCGCTTCCGTTCACATTCGTTATTTCCCGTGGCAGCTCCAGCAGTTTTTCCACGGCGAGGTATTGCGCAGCAAAGGCTTCATTTACTTCGATCAGTTCGATATCCGCGAGCGTCAAACTGGCTTTTGCCAATGCACGCTTTACTGCTGGAACGGGTCCATATCCCATCAAATCAGGCTCTACCCCCGCTACCGCCCACGAGACAATTCTGCCGAGTGGTTCGATCCCGAGCTCTCTCGCTTTGCCTTCTTTCATCAAAACGGCTGCGGACGCTCCATCGTTGAGACCGGAGGAATTGCCTGGCGTCACTGTACCATTGTCACGAAAACTGGGTCTTAGCTTCGCGAGACTTTCCAAGGTCACTCCCCTGCGAGGGAATTCGTCTTCCGTTACGACGATTTCTTCGGTGCGCTTTTTAATGGGGACCCCGATGATTTCCTCGGCAAACAAGCCGCTGTCTATGGCTCGGATCGCATTTTGCTGACTGCGCAAGGCAATCTCATCCGACTCCTCGCGCGTGATCCCATAACGATCGACCAGACGTTCTGCCGTCTCGCCCATCAGGATTTGATGGTGAGGGTCTGTTAACAAATCCCACATCGAGTCGGTCATTTCCCCATGTGTCAAGCGTTTGCCCCAGCGCGCATTTTTCAGGACATACGGGGCGTTGCTCATGCTCTCTACGCCGCCTGCCAAGACGATTTCACTGTCACCTAAAAGAATTTGGGAAGCGCCGCTCACAATCGCTTGCATGCCGGATGCACATTGACGTTGAATCGTGTAGCCCGTCACTTCTTTTCCCAAGCCCGCATCCAATGCTGCCACCCGCGCTATGTTTGGTTCGTCTGTACGCTGAATGCAATTCCCTAAAATGACTTCATCGATCAGAGAAGCTTCCAAACCAGATCTAGCCATGACACCACGAATGACGGTTTCTCCCAGCTTGCGAGCGCTTACATCTTTCAGGACGCCACCAAACGTACCGATTGGCGTACGTCCAGCAGCAGCAATGACAACCTGCTCCATTGATTTTCCCCTCCATTTGAGTACCCTATTTTCTTTATTGTCTCACACGGAAGTTACAGGGCGGTTCCCAGCAATGTTTTTCAATACAACGGTGACCCATTCGTCTTGTTGACTTTCTTTCTCTACTTGGAAGCCTGCCTGTTCAAATGTGGCAATGACAGCTTCCCGATTCCATTCAACAATTCCCGAGAGAATCAAAATTCCTTCAGGAGCCATTCGCTCCGTAATCATCGGAAGCATCGCGACATTTTCATCGCCTCCGATGTTGACCAGAATGACATCAGCTTGGTCAGGCAATTGGGACTTAACTGCGTCCTCACACGCATCCCCAATCACGACTTGTACAGCGTGGTCAGGAAGGTGGTTATTCGTCGCATTGACGAGAACCTGATACTCGCTTTGCGGATTAATATCCACAGCCCATACAGGATGCTTCGCTCCATTCAAAGCACAGTACAAAGAGAGAATTCCTGAGCCAGCTCCTACATCAATGACTTGCTTACCCTCCAGATTCATTTCTTGCAAAAACAATAGAATGTCCTGCGTCGTTCCATGATAGCCGGTTCCGAAAGCTGCACCTGGATCAATCCATAGGATATGCCGAGCCGACTCCAACGCTGCGGGGTCCGTCCACGTTGGTGCTACCCACCAGTCGCCTATCTTGACTTCCCGGAACTCCTCTTTCCACGATTCATTTTCTTCAGCTACAAGTTCTACTTCTTTTATAGTGACTTGTCCATTCCAGCGTTGAATGTAGCTCTTTAGGCGGTCTACATGCTCCTCTTCACGATCATGCTGGGGTTCAAACAAATAGCCAACAAGTGGACCTTCCGTATTTTCTGCGTAATCATATCCATTTTCCGTTGTCAGCACTTCGATTTGCGGTTCGATCCAGCCAAGCGTGTAGGAGCTGGTCAAAACCTCTGCCACAAACAAATCCTCAATCTCTGGTTCCACTAGTAATGTGTATTTGAGCCACATGCTTTCCATGATGAAAAATGCTCCTTCCCTTCTGCTGTCATTCGCCCCTATTCTTGCGGACATCTATTCACTCATATGTGGATGGCAAGGATGATAGAGAACATGGTATGATAGTAGAATGGACTATCACAACCGCAGGGAGGCTTACCATGTTTGACGAATTTTTTTACCGTCGCCGCAAAAATAAAGGGCTGTTCATCGTCATGATTGCCCTCATCGTTCTTGGCATCGGCATGTTCGGTATGGGTTTCCTCTATATGTTCTCGTAAGTCGGAACAACATCATTATACCCTACGAACGGCGCTGCACCCACTGTATCTGTCCAAACAATTGGGGCGTGAAGTTTTCTACTGTGGTTGCTTTACTTCCGCTTGTTTACTCGATTATACTTGAGAATGTATTTTTCCTGTACGTTTGATATAGAAAGAAGGTTCACTCCATGTCGCGAATTCTCATCTCCGGGTACTACGGCTTTAATAATGCCGGAGACGATGTGGTCCTGTACGGCATCATCAGCTCTCTTAAGCGGGAACAACCAAATATCTCTCTCGCCGTTCTGTCCAATCAGCCTGATCGGACTGCGGAACTGTTCGGGATTGAAGCCTATAACCGCTGGAGCTTTGGAACCATCGTCCGCGAGCTTTCGCGAAGTGACATGCTGGTGATGGGCGGCGGTACACTGATGCAGGATGTAACCAGTCCGCGCAGTGTCCTCTACTATTTGGGCATCGTCACCATTGCCAAGCTTTTAGGTAAACCCGTGGTCTTTTACGCACAAGGATTTGGCCCCATCCTCAAATCGCTCAGTCGCACGATGATTAAACGCGTGGTCAATCACGTCAACATTATCACGGTTCGCGACTACGAATCAGGAGAGGACTTCAAAGCCTGCGGCGTAAAAAAAGCCCCTATCTATATAACAGCTGACCCTGCTCTGACGATATCCCCAGACGATATTGCAGATCAACGGGGAAAAGAGCTGCTCCATGGTATGTTTGATGATCCTTCCAAGCCTTTGGTCGCCATCTCTGTCCGGGACTGGAAGCAGGAACAACCATTCAAACAGAAGATAGCCCGAGCAGCCGATTGGTTTATCATGCGCGGATGGAATGTTCTCTTCCTGCCGATGCATGTCCCTAGCGATTTGGCACCGTCCCAGGAAATCATGGACCAGATGAGCCAACCAGGAGCACGTCTTCTCGATGCGCCTGTAACTTTTCATGACATTATGTCGGTATTGAAGCAATGCAACTACGTCGTTGGAATGCGGCTTCACTCGCTTATTCTTGCGTGCATGCTGCGAATCCCTTTTATCGGCATCTCCTACGATCCGAAAATCGATCGATTCGTCGAACGAGCTGGAATGCCTAATGCTGGTCACATTACTGAACTCGATGAAACTACACTTTTGACCTTGCTCGCTGAAAAACTGGACAACCTCGATCACGAAATTGATGTGGTAACGAAGCATTCCCATCTGTTAGCAATCGAAGCTTCCAAAAGCAGTGAACTTGTTCTGCAAGCGCTGCGTAAATAAGGCTGACCTGGAAAGGAGGACATCATGTCCTTTTCTTCACAAGTGTTACTAGGTTTAAATCGATTATTTCCTCTCCCCGTTCACCCTTTCAATCTGGCAAACAACGGGGAAATGAGCTATACCGAATGGCAATTTCAAAAAGGGGATCAAACCATTCAGTTTTTCCTCCCCTTCCATTCACAGGAGCAAATGTTCCATGACAAAACCGTTTTGGACATCGGCTGTGGCGGCGGGGGAAAAACCTGCTATTACGCCACGTTTGGCCCGAAAAAAATGATCGGCATCGATATCGTCCCCCACTATGCGGAGGAAGGAAATGAATTCGCGAAGAAAAAAGGGCTGGATCATCTTGTCTCCTTCATGACTGGTGATGCCGCGAGAATGGACTTCCCGGACAACACGTTCGATACGATCATCATGAATGACGCGATGGAGCACGTAGGCGAACCGGAAAAGACGCTGGAGGAATGCTTTCGGGTATTGAAGCCTGGCGGGCATCTCTACATCAATTTTCCGCCGTATTATCATCCATTCGGTGCCCATTTGTCAGATGCGATCGGCATTCCTTGGGTGCATGCTCTCTTCTCGGAGCAAGCCTTGATTGATGCCTATAAAAAGCTAGTCCGTGACTTGCCAGACGGTTCTGACCGGATTGCTTTTCGTTTCGACAAGCTTCCTGATGGCAGAGATACGATCTCGTACATTAATCGCATGACGATCAAACGGTTTCGAAAAATTCAACAAGGCGTGGTGCAGCCTGCGGTTTACCAGCGAGAGATTCCGTTGCGCAATCAGTTGCAGTCCTTGGCGAAATTATCTGCTACCCGTGAATTTTTCGTAAAAATGGTTGTATGTGTTTATCAAAAAGCAAAATAAGTAAGATCACATAAAACCCCTTCCTCCGTTTTTGGAGAAAGGGGTTTTTCGATTCTATTAGTCGTTATTTGTATTGGACTTTAACGAGGAAGCCTGCTTCTTCCGAATGAATTGGATAAAGGCGCGCAGCTTGTTTCCTCCTGGTAGCCAGTCCAGCTCCTTATCCTCAATGAGTGGAATGAGGATCAGCAGTCCCAGGTAAACAACGAGTCCTACACCGACTCCAGCGACGGTCTCTATCGCTCCCAAAATGCGCACTGGTTCTCTTCCCCTGAACAGGAAATCAACTGCCTCTGTCGCTCCCCAAGCCAGAATCAGCATGAGGTTAGCCACCAGTAACGGATAAACGGTATCAAAGCGCCAGTTAATCGGAATCGATACATAATGGTTGATGACGCGCATATTCAGTACGCAGACAAATGCAGTCGCAACCAGCCATGACAGGGACAAGCCGTCCATACCGAACATCGAGGTAAACACGAGTGTCGCCAGTACTTTTACAATGACACCATACAGCAGATGACGCGCAGGGATTTTTTCTTTACCGATTCCTTGCAAAATACCATTTGTAGCAAGCAACAAGGAAAGCGGAATCGCTGTGATGCCTAAAATCGCCATTGCACGCGTGCCTTCCATATCACCATACAACGCGAGATTCGCCCCTTCAGCTACAGCTGTCAGTCCAAGACCGGCAGGTAGACCGATTAGCCAAGCAAAGCGCAGCGAGAGTTTGGTCAAGGTCGTAATCCGTTCCTGATCCTTTTGTCTGATCGCTTCGGCAATGGCAGGCACGATCGAGAGGGCAATCGACGATCCGAACAAGCTCGCCATTTGCAGAAGTGGTCCTCCCCTGCTGTAAATGCCAAACCACGTATCCGCCGTCAATCCATCCACGTTCCAAATGTAGCGGAAGATGTTAATCGCCAGGAAGGAATCCGTCAGGCTGAAAATCGGGATAACCAAGGCGCTGATACAAATCGGCCAGGCAATTCGCCACATCGAGGCGAAGAAGGCACGATCATACCACCAAGTAAGACGCCCCCACTCTGCCCCGCTAAATACGGAATTTTTCCGATTGTGGAGCCACATGAGCAACGCTAGAAACCCGAGACTTAAAAATGTACTGATCATCGTACCGAAGTTGACTCCGGTAATCACGGTGTCCGTATCTTCACCGAGTGACACGAGATACAGGGAAGCTACCAAAATAAATACGACACGCAACGTCTGCTCTACGATTTGCGAGAGCCCGACAAACAACATTTTTTGATGGCCGTAGAAAAAGCCGCGAATAACCGCAATCAAGGGAACGAACAGCAGCGACATGGAAATCGCCCGAATCGGCTCAATCAAATGCGGATTCCCCATGAGCTTTGCGATCAGTGGAGAGCTGGCGTACAGGAGCGCAAACAAGACAAGTCCGATCCCGCCCATCATGACCATGCTACGGGCCAAAATTTGTCCAATAGAGCCTTGTTTCCCTTCAGCCAAAGCCTCTGCAATCACCCTCGACAACGCTACTGGCACACCTGCTGTCGCCAATATGAGGAAGGTCAGGTAGAGAGGATATACTTCCTGATAGAGTCCGAGACCTCTGTCGCCCACTATCTCCTGAAGCGGAATCCGATAAAACATCCCGATAACTTTTGACAAAATCCCCGCTATGGCTAAGATCAATGCTCCCGCGAGAAAATGACTTTTTTTCAACATGGGTAACTCCTTTATTCGTCTCTTTGACTGGATACCCGTGGGGCAGTACCAATCGACATGAACCCACTCTCTATCCTACTATCATTTCCCTCTTCCAGCAAACAGGTATATCGATGGAATTTCGCAGCAATACTGGTAAAAAACAGATTCCATTGATTTTTGTGAAAAACGTCTCGACGTTTTTCATTAGACAGAATGTGACCGCTTGCGGTCTGCCTGTGTGATCTGTGAGTAGGAGGGGATATTATGCCCACAACCGGATTTTTGATCCGACATGTACAGTGGCCGTTAATGGAGGCTTTGAAAGGAAATCGCATTCGTCCTTACATGAAAGAATTGCAAGCAGCCGAGCATCTATCTGCCGAAGCGCTTAACGTGCAGCAGCGAGAAAAGCTGGTGAAGCTACTCGATCATGCGATACAAAACGTACCAGCCTACACTGCCCTCGCCCCAGACTGGAGCAAAATGCGCGAGATGCCTGAACGTTTTTTGCAGCGTATTCCTGTTCTGACCAAAGCACACTTTCGGCAAAACGCTGATCAATATATGAGCCAAGGACTACAAACCAAAAGCCTCATTGCAAATCGTACGGGAGGCTCCACAGGTGAACCTACCCATTTTTATCTCGATCGTCCAACTGTCGAGCGATATGAAGCTGCGCGCTGGTTGGGGTTATCCTGGTACGGCATTCGCATAGGTGACCCATGTGTAATGATCTGGGGCTCTCCTCTCGAATTAAACGCCCAGCAAGCTCGTCGCTACCGCTGGAAGGAGCGCTGGTTGAAAAACCGCATGATGATTTCTGCCTATGAACTGGACGAAAGACAATTGGAAGCAAACCTGCGCCTCATCCGGGATTTCCAACCAGCCTATTTATACGGGTACACTTCCGCACTTCATGCGCTCGCCACGATGATGCTACGACGCGGCATGACACTAGGAATCCCGCTCAAAGCCGTGGTCTCTACAGCAGAAAGCCTGCACGAACACCAGCGACAAACGATTGCCCAGGCTTTTAATGCGCCTGTTGTGAATGAATACGGCGCCCGTGACAGCGGAATCATTGCCTACCAATGCAAGTCTGGAAGCATGCATGCCTTTTCTGGGAACTGTTATTTAGAGGTAGTCGATCCAATTACGCATATTCCCGTCTACAAAGGACACCCAGGAGCACTGCTTGTCACAGACCTGCACAATACCGTCATGCCTCGCCTGCGCTACCAAATAGGAGATGTCGTCGCGCTTTCTGATTCAGCCTGTTCATGCAATCTCCCTTTTCCACTTCTTGCTTCGATCGACGGCAGAGAAGACGACATGTTCCTAGCGCTAAATGGACGGTACGTGCACGGACATTATTTTAATCACATCGTGCGCAATATGGACAGCTTCCGCACCTTCCAGATCGTCCAGCATGAGCCAGAGCGACTAAGTCTGAGACTGGTGAAGGAGCCCGAACATTTTTTACCTGCTGATGAAGCAAAGCTTTTGGCAGGAATTCGCTCGGCGTTAGGCCAAGTAAGCATCCAAGTTTCTTACGTGGAGACCATTCCCCCCACAAGCTCGGGTAAATCTCGTTATGCAATCCGGGAATTCCCGCTTACGAGCGCCCTCCCGCTGGAGTAGACCGCTTGCGTACTTTTTGCAGTAGCTCTGATACGAGTGGCTCGCGAACCAAAATGAGCACCACGAGATATAAAAGCGCTGCACCGATAATTCCTAACGGCAAGTACAGCCAGACAGGCCATGCGGATAACCATGGATCGATGAGTAAAATAGCACCGGCCATGACTGCGCAGCCCAAAATGGTTTTCCCGGCAGTCATGAGGAAATTCGCCCGTACAGGGCTGCCTACCGCCCTCCATAGCAAAACAAACAGCAGGAGTGCTTGACTGATAGCCGAAACTGCATTAGCTAGGGCAATTCCGCCATGACCAAGCAGTGGAATGAGCAACCAGTTGGCAAGGGCATACACAACGATCCCGATCGCCCCGATCATAACGGGTGTCTTCGTGTTTTCCAGTGCATAAAAGGCGCGAGTAAGCAAGTCTCTCGACGCCAAAAAGAAAAGTCCTACGCCATAAAACGGCAGTGCCCACGCTGTCAAAGCTACAGAATGCTCATCGAACGCTCCGCGCTCAAAAGCTAGTCGGATGATAGGCTCTGCATATAACGCGAGTCCAACCGTCACGGGCAGCAGCAAAATGAGGAGATAGGCAAGTCCTTTTTGCAGGATTTGCTTCATCTCCGTCATTTCCCCCCGCTTGACATGACTAGCCAACAGTGGGAATAACGGCAACGTAAACGCCCCGACAAAAATAGCCAGAGGCAATTGCATGATCTGGTTCGCATTGGCGAGAGCGGAAACGACACCCGTTCCGAGTCCTTCTGCGAAGCCGCGCTCCAAAAAGGTAGTGGCCTGGGCTACAACCGCACCAATCAAAATCGGAATGACGCGCTCGCCCATGCCTTTGAGAGAAGCGTCCTCACGCCAAGAAAATGAGAAGCGGTGCTGGTAGCCGAATCCGCGCAAAGTCGGGAGAATCGGCAACAGTGCCGCCAAGTAACCGATTGTCGTAGCCATCGCCAATCCAATGGGACCATACATCGGAACGAGCACATACATGCTGACAATCACCAAAGCTCCATTGACCACCGTGCCAAGCGTCGGTGTAAAGAAATGCTGGTGCGCATTGCAAATACTCGACCACAGTCCGGTTAACCCGATGAAAATAGCTGATGGCCACATCCATTGCAGCATATTAGCCGTGAGTTCCAGCTTCTCACCTGTCAGTCCAAACATCCCAGCAAGCTCGTAAGAAAAGACAACTCCTAAGACAGAGAGAGCAACGAATACGCCCAAAATGATCGTGAGCATCTTCTGATACAAATCAGTCGTCCGCTCTCCTTTTTCCATCATGCCGCGCATCGTCGGAATCAGTACAGCATTGACCGCTCCCGGTATGACCAAGAACAGCGTCAGCGGGATCGTTGCCGCGATATTAAACGCATCTGCCTCCATCCCAGTACCGTACAAACTCGATACATACACACTGCGAAAAAAGCCTAGAAGCCTTCCAACGAGAGTCAGCACGACAATCATGGAAGCGATTTTTAACAAACTCATGTCCACTTTTCTCCTATCCCTATTCGAAACCCTACGTTCCAGGCTTGGTTCTAACCCTCAAACTACCTAGTTATCATATCTTATTTCTACCTTTCCTACCAACCTCTTTCCCCCCGGCTTGCTACTGGGTTGTCAGATTCATTATAATAGGTAAGTTAATCCCTACCTGTAGGAGGACTACAATAAAAATGAGAGAAACCGTGTTGAAGTGGGGAAGCCAATCATCTACGTGGTTGTATTTGCTGTTGGCCTATCCAGTAATCGATTACGTCTTGCGACAGATTCTACCGATTCCAGTCATATCTTCTTTGTGGGATGAAGGACTGCTCATCGTCTTGATGCTGTTTACATTCGTTGCGTTTTTACAGTCAAATCGGACGATGCCTGGAATCAAACATTGGCTTGGAGCCCTTTTCGTCCTCGGAGTTGCCATCATGGTGACAGACATGGCGAACTGGGAAGCGAGCGTAGAAGGATTCCGTTCCGTCTACCAGTACATCCTCGCCTTTTTCATGGGCTTCTATTTATTGAAGTCGATGGAAGACCTAGACAAGTTCATGAAGGGACTTGTGCTGGTTGGTTTCATAGCGGCACTGTATGGTGTCTTGCAAGTCATCGTAGGCGTCAAAACACCTGAATCATGGGTGCAGGAAGGGGAAGCAGTTACCACGCGTGCATTCTCCTTCGTAACGAGCCCAAACGTATTGGGCAGCTATATGGCATTGATTACACCGATTGCCGCTGGTCTATTCATGACAGCGAAGGATCGCAAGCAAAAATGGATTTGGGCCATCGTTGCGCTGACGACTTTGCTCGCCATGCTGTTAACAAGTTCCCGCGGTTCTTGGTTTGCCCTTGCCTTTGCTGCATTTGTTTGCTTCTACATATGGAACAAACGAGTCGCAGGATACTTGGTGATCGCAGGGATTATCGGGATTGTAGCCCTGTTCTTCGTTCCTGATTCTGTTCCGCTTGTCGGAAAAGTAAAAGATCGCATTTTCACGCTGTTTACACCTGAATACTTCGAATCTAGCAGCCAAGGCGGGCGTATTGGTCGCTGGGGCGAAGCCTATGACAAAATGCGTATCGAGCCATTATTTGGCGTCGGTCTCGGTCATCACGGCGGTGCAGTAGCGACTCGCCATTTCGGAACGATTTATTCAGACAGCTATTTCTTCAAAAGTCTAGCGGAATACGGTCTGATCGGGATCATCCTGTTAATCGGAACCGTGATCACCATGTTCAAATACGGAGCTGGGCTTATCCGCAACCTCCAAGGCTCGCCGCACTTTTTTGCGATACTCGGCCTATTGGGCGGTTTAATAGCCGTAGCTACCCATAACCTCGTGGAAAACATTTTCGAGGTGCCGTTCATGGCCCTCTATTTCTGGCTGTTTGGCGGCTTCCTGTGCGCATTATTCGTCGACCAGACACAAAATAAAAGGTGGTGAGGGCATGCGCCGGAATCCTATTCTCGAAACGATAAGCTGGGCGCTGTACGCCATTGCCCTGTTTCTGATTTACCATTTGCTCGTGAAACCAGCTTTCCTTGATTTAACGTGGATTGCTGTACTCATTTTCCTGCCACTGCTAGCATTTTGCTACTTCGTGGTCCATCCGTCGGAACGTCGTCAAGTACTTGTGTTTACCATCGGCTTCTTGCTCCTGGATCGGGCACTGACACGCGTCGATGTGAAAACGACCGCTGCTCTGTTGATCGGAGGAGCGATCGCCATCATCGTGATTGCCCTACTCGTAAAATGGTACGGGCGTCTCAATTGGCGTGCAGTCGGCTCATTAGTTTTGATCGCCCTCTTGGCGAATGTCACGTTCAACCGAGATACATTGACTGCACTCAGTCACTTTACTGTGAAATACGAATCTGACCGTCTGTACAACGGAGATTGGGTGGATTACTTCCCGGTCACACTGCATGACGTCAATGGCGATGGCAGCATGGAGATCATCACGTACGGCAATGCCGAGGAGCTTCCACTGCCTGAAGAAATTGAAAAGCCAGAGACGGAAGAAGAGAAAAAAGCAATGGCGGAGAAGCTGCGCCATTTGCAGGCTGAACCTGTTTCTCTTTACGTCCTGACCTGGAAAGACGGCCAAATGGTGCGGATGCCGAATGATCAAATTCCGGCAGATACCATGGAGATCATCAAGGAAAAATTGCCAACCGACTACCCGGGCTTCCCGTATTACACGATGAAAGACGGTCAATTGGTACCGAATGTACAACGCCAACCGTATGCGGAAGGCATGATGCAAATCGGAACGGCACCATATCGTGCGTTGATGCTTGATATGGAAAACATCGCAAATCAACTGGCAGAAAACGAAGGCAGTATGGACGTACGACAAACGTTGGGCTCCAAGTACACGGATCTACACATCAAGGATGGTATGCTGACAGGAAACTACGACGGCAAGCCTTTTGGCGGGATGACCAAATCCACCAAGCTGTTGACCACCATGATGCTCCCAGATGGACGCGAAGGACTCATTGTCATGGGTGAACATCTGAGTGTACTGACCGTCGATTCTGATGGCACACTGACGGAAGCCTATACCTTGACTCGCAAAGAAGCTGAATTGGCAACTGGCGAGTTCATTCCTGCCGATATCGACAACGACAAGGTCGACGAGCTGCTCGTAGCAGGCAAGCCTTCGTACATCTTGAAACCAAAACCAGATGGTACGTGGGAAATATTGTGGGCTAGCGGTGACCGCGACAAGAGCTTCCGCTTCTCCAACTTCGCTACGCTCGGTAACAGCGACAAGCCTGAGATCGTAGCAAAGGCTAAGAGCTGGGTAAGCACAACGGATTCCCGCTATTTGTCTGGCTATGACTACACACCTGAAGGTTTGAAACAAAACTGGCGTATTTACTTGCCACTAATCAATGTTCAAATCGGCGACATCGATGGCGACAAGCAAAACGAAATCGTGGCCAACATGTACAATACGCATCGCATTCTCGTGTTTAAGCAGCACAACATTCCGGTATTCGGACTCACGATCGCGATATTCGTGGGACTCTTGGGATACGGAGTCGTAAGGAGGTTTCGCCATGCGTAAAGCGACGAAAGCATGGGCATTACTCGCTGCCATCTGCACAGCCTCCCTGCTCGGTGGCTGCACGTATGAATCAGGAACGAAAGCTTTTGCCACCACCAATTTTGACCAGAAGCCGGATCAGACGACCACGGTCCAAACCGAGTCAGGTGCGGAGTGGCTGAAAACAGCCCTGGAAAAAGGCAAGACGGATAAAGAGGCACAGACCTACTGGTACAAGGGCCATGTGAAAAACACCATCTTGTCACGTACCACGACGAGTATGTTCAATGGTGCCGTCATTAACGGGAAAGGCTACAATGTCGATGCACGCATCGCAGCCCAACCCTATTCGTACTATCGCATTCACGACAAACGCTACATCAAGGCAAACGAGCAGTTTGTAACCGCTCCGGATGAGCCGCTGGCGTTTGATGTATTGAAAGGCTTCGAGGACTGGCTGCCTTTCATGGACAAGGCCGTTCAATTGCCTGAGGAAAAAGTAATTGGCGTCGTCAGCGTTCCGTTCCAATTGAAAATGACAGGAGCAGAATGGCTGAAAAATAGCCAAAGTCCACTGTTTGAACCATTGAAAAAGCAATTGGGCGAACGCCCTGATCTGGATTACATTTTGAAGGAATCCACGATCAAAACAACAATTTGGTTCGGCAAGGAAGACCGTCTGATCCACCAGTACGAGACGTGGATCATTCTGCCGCTGCCTGAAGCCGGAACGATGGACCAGCAAGTGATGTTCAACCTGTTTAAATACGGCGATACGGGTGGCATTCACATCAAAGAACCGGAAGAAGTAGAAAAATATTTGCTGTACTAAAAAAGCCTGCTACATTTGCATGGTAGCAGACTAATCGGTACGAATCAGGGCCTGGCGATTATCGTCAGGTCCTTTTATTTTGAAGCAGAAGAAGTATGCCTGTCATGAAGAAAACCCCGCAGCCTTCATTGGCTCCGGGGCTATGCTGTCCTATTTTTTTACCAGTTCATCCATCACGTTCGCCAGTTGCTTCGCCTGTTCACGACGTTCGTACGGTTTCACACGTTCTGCAAAATCCGCTCCGCGTTTCTCGCTACCCGTTTTTCCTTGCGCTTTCCACTCCTGATACAGCTTCAGGTACGCTTGCTTGATCTCGTCTTTTTGCTCTGGATCGGCTACTTGTCCGAGACAGAAATCTTCAATAATCTCTGTCGCTTCGCCTCTTTTATTCAGAGCAAGAATCGGGTTGCCGATCCCCATGTATTCGTAGAGCTTACCCGGAATATACGCTCCAGCGTCAGCAGACACATCCCCGATCAGCAACAGGGCATTCGCACCTTTCATTAGTCCGAGTGCTTCTTTATGCGGCAGATTCCCCAACACGCTAACGATGTCCCCCAGCCCCAATGCTTCTACACAGTCACGATTTTCGGAATAACCCGGATAATCGAACACCCCTGCAAAGCTGAGTAAGAGATCATTTCGGTCTACTGCTTTTTCATCGATGAGTTCCCGGATGGCTTGCAGGAGTAGGCGTGGGTTGCGCTTTTGATACAAAATACCTGCGTACACCGCATGAAATTTGTCCGGAGCAGCATGACTAGGAGCCAACCCTTGAAAATCAGCCTGATCAAACCCATTGTAGATCAGTTCCATCCGCTTGATGCGATCCTGGTGCTTCTCGCGAAAATTATAGGCGAAGGTCGCGGTAACGGTCGTGATCGCATCCGCTTGGGACATCACGGCCTCCTCCATTCGCTCTTCCATACGCTCTCGCCATTCTATGCCAGAGGTGTGCATATTTTGCGTCCACGGATCTCGGAAATCCGCTACCCATTTGCAGCCAAACTCACGGGAAAGCTTTTTCGCAATCAAATGGTTCGTAACCGGTCCCGATGTAGAAAAAATCACGTCGATCTTTTCACGGCGCATAATTTCCCGCCCCAGCTTGAGCGCATTCGGCATCCACAGGATTTGGTCGTCTGGAATCAATAAGTATGGCTTTACTTTTTTCAGCACATTGACGATCTGTTTTTTTACCTTCGCTTTGAACGAAGGCTGTGATGGTGTGGACGTTGTATTGGCACTTGCTGATGCGGCTTGTCCCCCTCGATTCGGCAGCAGCTGCCATTCCTTCGCACGGTGAATGGTGACATCACTCGGCAGCTGTGTCAAAAGGGATGGATCGAGCGTCGCATGATAAGCAGGATCTACTGTCAGCACATGGACATTCCAGCCAAACTCCCCTAAATATTTGGCCATTTTCAACGGTCTTGGCACGCCGCCTCCACCAATTGGAGGAAATATGTAGCATATGATCAACACATTGTGCGTATTCATTTACGTAACCGTCCTTCTCCATTTCAATTTTCCATCATCAACGATACCATAAGTGCTGTCTTATTGCGAATCTAGCAGGCATCTGCTATAGTGAGAATGGCTTTGTTTACAAATTATCCTTCATTTTCGGCACACCGCCTGTATTGGGTCGTGCCTCCATGTACATACCTCGGTAGAGGTTGTTTTTTAATTACGATTCGGGTGAATTCAGATGAGCAAATTACGAGTCCTCCACGTGATTGGCGGGGGGGAATTTGGCGGTGCTGAACAACATATTCTCAATTTGGTCACTACTTTTCCAGTCGACGAAGTAGATGTCGCAGTCGTATGCTTCTATGATTCTCTCTTCGCGAGTAAATTGCGGGAATCAGGCATCCAAGTCATTACTCTGAATCAATTCGGACGTTTTGACTTACGATTGCTGCAGGCTCTGCGGAATGCCTTTTCCACATTCCAACCAGCGATTATCCATACGCATGGGATTAAAGCCAATTTCTTTTCTCGACTGGCAGCTCGCGGTATGAAGGTGCCTTTACTGACCACTGTTCACAGCTCACTCCGTTATGATTATACAAGCTCCTTGGCCTACGCCATTGTCAGCATGATGGAAATGAGCACGAGACATTGGAACCGTCACTATATCGCGATCAGTGGTGCGATTGCCGATATTTTGCGGGGGCAGGGTGTTCGCTCGTCTGACATTAGCGTGATTTATAACGGAATGGACATGAAGCCTTATCGGCAAAACCATTTACGGGAGAATGACCGCAATCGACTGCGTGCGGAATGGAACATACCAGAGGACGCCTTTTTATTCGGGACAGCAGCTCGCTTTGTTCCCGTAAAAGGTCTCCCGATTCTGCTCGATGCTTTCCATACGCTTGTGGCGGACAAGAAAGAGGTCCCTTATCTCGTGTTAATCGGAGACGGCTCTGAACGTGCTGCGCTCGAAGCTAAGGTGAAAGAATTGGGCCTGGAATCGCGTGTTCGCTTTGCAGGATTTCGGCAAGATATTCCTGCGTGCTTGCATGCCTTAGATGGCTTTGTCCACTCTTCTCTGTACGAAGGGCTAGGCTATACGATCATCGAGGCAATGGCTTCGGAGGTTCCTGTCGTAGCAAGCAATGTCGGCGGCGTGAAAGAGTTTGTTTTCGATAGCGAGACGGGGCTGATCGTCGAACCGGGAAATCCCACTTTGTTGGCGCAAGCAATGGAACGGTTATGGACTTCACCACAGTTGCGTGAGACCATGGTGCAACACGCTCTGAATAAAGTAGAATCCACTTTTACCATTCAACTCATGACCAAACAAATTGTTGCTCTTTATCGTACGTTACTGAAATGACGAAAAGCACGGTGAAACGCGAACAGCGGGCATCGTGCTTTTTTCATATGATTTGTTTGAAGAATCTGTTTTTGTGGTTGCCTACTTATGATCAATCTGGTTACATATGAATTGGAACTATTTTGTATAGCAAGCTGTACCAGACAGAAAGGGTGAAAATGAGATGAAACTATTTCTATCGGTAGACATGGAAGGTATTTCAGGCATTGTGGATACGAGCTATATTAACCCGGATTCGGGGGTTAACTATCAGCGTGGCCGCCAGTTTATGACGGACGATGCTAATGCAGTTATTGAAGCTGCACTTGAGTCTGGCGTAACGGAAATTGTTGTTGCAGACAGTCACAACACGATGAACAACATTCTCTGGGAAAAGCTCCATCCTAAAGCGAGACTGTTGGCAGGTTCTCCACGCGATTCATCCATGATGCAGGGACTCGATGAGAGCTTTGATGCAGCGATGTTTATCGGCTATCATACCCGCCAAGGGATTCCTGGCGTGCTCAGCCATACGATGTCCGGTGTGGTTCACAATATGTATATCAACGGACAAGTCGTGGGTGAGTTCGGCTTTAACGCCGCGATTGCAGGCATGCACAACGTTCCTGTTGTCATGGTGTCTGGTGATAATCTCATTGCCGTCGAAGCCCAGGAACTGATTCCAGGTATTCAGACAGCGATCGTGAAGGAAGCTGTATCCCGCACAGCTGCTATCTGTCTCTCGCGTGAAGAAGCGACCGCTGAACTGAAGCGCAAGACGACCAATGCCTTGCGCAATCGGAACAACATCCAGCCATTCCGTACAGCTGTACCTGTAGAGCTGGCGATGGAATTCTCCCATGCAGGACAAGCCGAGATGGCCGCGCTTGTCCCGGGCACGCGCTATGAAACAGCTACAAACATGGTTTATTACAATGCAGCCAATCCGCAGGATATGTACAAAACGATGCGGGCTATGCTGAACCTGGCGTCGGGTGCAGAGTTTTTCTAAACAGGTGAGGAGAGAACGGAAGACTGATATCAGTTCTTCCGTTCTCTATTTCTGTTTTTTCGCATCTTTTTTCATTTTTTATTTGCTTTTACAAAGCCCAAGCCACTTCTTTCCACCACTGCAGCTACTCCTAATCCAAATAAAAAAGCAGACCCATCACCTGAGTCTGCTTGTCGTTTCAGCTTTTATAGTCTCCGAACGTTCGTCGCTTGAGGACCGCGTTGACCGTTTTCTACGTCAAACTCAACCTCTTGCCCTTCGTCCAAGGATTTGTACCCTTCGCCTTGAATAGCGGAGAAGTGAACGAATACGTCATCTCCACCATCACGCTCGATAAAACCGAAACCTTTTTCGCTGTTAAACCACTTTACTCTTCCACGTTCCATTTTTTGCCTCCTAGCATGTAACCCTTACATGACATTTGAAATATTGTCTTACCCCGGTTACTATTGCCATTTACGAGGCTTCTTATACGTGACCGAATTTTTTTCTCCTATTTCGCAGCCTCTGTTGCTTCTTTGGCTTTGCTCTGGTCCACAATAAATTGTCCCTTCCAGTTGCCCTTTGTTTTGCCGATCCGGTTCACATCGATGTTTAAGGTGAGTGGCTGTGGTAGCTTGAATCCATGCGAGGCGAAGGCAAGAACGCCCTCTGGCTTGTCATGATCGGCTATTCCCACCTCTACTTCCTTACCGGACTCGTCTGTTAAGTAGAAAGGCATAGTATCCTCTTTGGTCCCGATAAAGTTTAGGACACTTGTACCTTCCAAGCCTTTATCCTGGTACACAGGATTGCCATTTGCTTCGCCTACCACATTTAAACCTGTCGTATCGAATTCGAAAGGCACCAGTTCTCCATTTTGTTGTTCAATGCGATAGTGCAGCAGAACCTTGCTATCTTCCGCATACACTTCCGTAAAATGTATCGTAATCCCCTGATCGGTAATTTTTTGATCGATCGGAATGGACAACCCTTTTTCCGCTGCTCGCTTAACCTCTTCACCCACCAAACTGTTCAAGTCTTTTGGATTGTCTGCAAAATAAGAGGTTCCATTTAAAGCCGCATATACTCCAGTCGGCAGTATAATAGCAGCAACTAATCCCATCATAACCAATTTTTTCTTCATCGGTACAGTCTCCTTTTTTTTGTGATAGCGTTGAAAGGACTGCCTGACTCGCTGGTCTACTTCACCAGGAATCATGGTCTCGTCAATTTGTTTGGTGAGTGACTGTTTTATGATTTTCTCGATAGACATGCTTGGAGCTCCTCCTCATTCCACTCGACGTCAAACGACTCTCGGATTCGCTTTAATGCCAGATGATTTCTCGATTTTGCTGTCCCCACTGGTATTTGCAGCAGTTCGGCAATCTGATCGTACGTATAATCGTAGTAATACCGATAAATCACGACGATCCGCAGCTTGAACGGCAGCTTTTGGATTGCTTGCTGCATCTCTGTGGCAGACTCCATCGCAAGCATTGGCTCATCCGGCGTTTCGACATGTTGCTTTTCTTCCAAGCTCTGTTTTCGTTCTATCAGACGGAATCTTCTCCAAATCTGTCTACGCCAGTTTTTCACCTGTCTAATGACAATCCCATTCACCCAGAAAAGAAAAGGACGCTTGCGATCATAGCCAGGCAGTGATCTCCATAGCTGATAGTAAACTTCGCTCACAATATCGTGAACATCTTCTTTATTCGTGACCATGGCTGATACGGTCCCGTAAACTTTTGTCCGTGTCATGCTGTAGACCACCTCAAAAGCTTCTTGATCTCCATCAAGCAAACGGTCCAGCCACAGTTCTAACATTTGATCATTCATCGGAGGGCCCCCTGAAATTGTATACACCTTGTATTGGCTCTCTCGTTCAATATGGTTCACTACTTTATGAAAAAAAACCTCGCCAAACGCTTCTACGTGCGTTTAGAGAGGTTTTCTCATATGAATCAATGGTACTTGTTCAAGAATTAAATGCGCACCACAGTAGCCTTGCTGACAAGGTCACGCGGGATGCGGTTCTTCGTATCGAAGAGAATCGGCGCGTCAGCCATCTTTTCAGCCACATGGGCCCAATCCGCCTCAGCAAATTCCTTTTGCACAGCAGTCAGGAACAACGCATCTGCTCCATTCACTGCTTTCTCAAAACTGTCAACCTTGTGATCATACACAGTCGGAACAGCTGGATCGTAGGAACGAACGTCTACTCCTTTTACTATGAGCTGCTTGATCAGGTCGTGGACAGGGCTTACGCGGTCGTCATTGGAAAAGTCTTTCATCGCCATCCCCAATACAGCTACGCGACTTCCTGCCAATGTCTTGCCGTTATTCTTCAGGGCTTGCTCAAGCATGCTGATCAACACTTCAGGGACTGCATCATTCGTATTGCGGGCCAGTTGCAGAATCGGGAGGTTTACTTCCAATTCACGTGCCTTAGGCTGCAAGTAGTACAGCGCATTCGGCAAGCAGAAGCCGCCTACACCCGGTCCTGGCGATAACATGTTTACACGCGTGTGCGTATTGGCAACCTTGATCAGCTCGAACGTATCGATGCCGAATGCCTCAGAGAAACGAGCAAATTCCTGTACCATTGCAATGTTTACATCACGCTGGATGTTCTCGATGACTTTTGCTGTCTCGACTACGCGGATATCCGAGATCGTGATGTCCGTCTCACTGATGAAGGACAGCAACTCTTTTCCTTTTTCAGCGCTTTGTTCATTGATGCCACCCAGAACGAGCGGCATATGGATGAACTCTTCAAAAGCACGACCCTCTGCAATTCGCTCTGAGCAGTATGTCAGGAAGAAATCGACACCAGCAACAAGACCACTTGTTTCCTCCAAAATCGGCAGAATCACGTCTTCTGTCGTTCCTGGTACGACGGTACTGCGGATCATGATGGTATCGCCTTTTTTCAGTACGCGACCGAGCGATTGTGCACAGCTTTTCAGCGGTCCGAGATCAGGATCACCGTTATGAACAGGCAATCCGACTGTTACAATATAGTTATGGACTTCCGCAGCAGCTTCCTCGTAGGAGGTCGTTGCACGGAAACGTTTTGCTTCAATCTGCTCTTTGAGGATCTCTGGCAACGTTTTTCCCTGATAGGACTCCAGATGATGGGAATGTGCCGCATTGATCTCATCGACGACATGCGGTAAGGCGTCAATACCGATGACGTTTGCTCCTTTCATGGCATAGGTAAGCGCCAACGGCAAGCCTACAAACCCCAATCCCACAACAGCTACGCGTACAGGTTGAGTCATTGCGTATCTCCTCTTTCACATTCTCCAAGTAAGGTCCGTATGACTGTAGAAGAAGTCAGGCGGCCAACTTGCGCATATTTTTAGGACAGGTAGTAAACACCTGCAGCGATAAAAAGCACACACAATCCGATGAGGACCTTGTACAACGTTTCCAAGGCTGTTCCTCCCCCATACAATCTTGGCTTGTCCTCTTTTTCGTAAAAAGGACTTTGATTGGGCAGAATAGTTTGGTACTCTTTCGCCAAATCAAATTATACTCTCGTTTGAAATATCGTTCAACCCGTCTAACGAGGCAAGGATGCCCCTATGATATACGAAAATCCGATGGACAGGACCATCGCAATAAAACCAATAGCCCTGTTATCTTTTGCAATTTCCTGATCGACATTAAAGGTAGGGGTCATGAATTCAAAAATGAAGTACGCAGACAACAACAGGAAAAATCCGAATGTCGCCCAAATCAACGCTTCTCCCAAAGAAAAATGCGCCTGAATGGAATAACGGAAAATGTTCGCGATCCCAAAAATTTTCCCGCCTGTTGCCATTGCTACTGCCATGTTCCCGCGCTTCAATTCTTCCCAAACACGATAACGCGTTACCAGTTCAAAAATGGCTAAGAATAACACCATCGCCAGTCCAGACACAGTAAAATAAGCTGCAGTTGCAAAATATGGATTGTGTAGAAGGCTTTCCATATGTCCCTCCCGACCTCTTATTTCAATTCGGCAATGGTAGCACCTACGCCGCCTTCTCCTTGACCACCTAAGCGGAAGGATTTTACATTACGATGACTTCTCAAATACTCGTGCACGCCTTTGCGCAGTACCCCTGTCCCGTGTCCGTGAATAATGGAGACCGAGTGCAAGCCTGCCAACAGCGCATCATCTAAGAACTGATCGATTTCCCGAATGCTGTCCTCAACGTTGTAGCCACGCAGGTCAAGATCCATCTTGATATTGTCACTGCGACGCTTCACAGAGGTGTACGGAGCAGCTTGCGGTTTTTGCTGGATGGAGTTTTGTACATGCATATCATCGCGCTTCACCTTCATTTTCATGATCCCGATCTGCACGAGGAATTCTTCATTGTTTACTTTTTCCAGCACGGTTCCTTTTTGTCCGAAGCTCGTCACCATTACCTCGTCGCCCACCTTGATCTGTGTGGCACGAACGGCTTTCGCAGGCTTCTTCACCTTTTCCTTCTCCAGCTCAAGGACGGCATTGCCCAAGCGCTTCTTCGCATCGATGAGACGATGCTCCTTGATTTCCATGCCTTCTGCCATCAGCTCGCGCAGCTCGCGAATGATTGTTTCCGCTTCTTCTTTTGCGAGTTGGACCGCAATTCGCGCTTCGTCTTCTGCTCGCTCCATTCGCTTGTTTTTCTCTTCAGCAAATTGCGCGCGCTCTTCTTCCAGCTGTCTACGCAGCTCTTCCGCTTCCTCGCGTGCCGCTTTTGCCGCTAACCTGTCTGCTTCCGCCGACTTGCGATTACGCTCCAACGAAGCGATCATACTCTCGACCTGATTGTCTTCCTCACTGATTGAGCCGCGCGCTACATCAATGATGTGTTCTGGCAATCCCAGACGTCTTCCGATGGCAAACGCGTTGGACCTACCTGGCACCCCGATGAGCAAGCGATAAGTAGGACGCAGCGTCTGTACGTCAAATTCTACGCTGGCGTTGATGACCTCGGGTCTATCGTAGGCATACGCCTTCAATTCACTGTAGTGTGTCGTTGCGACCAATCTCGCACCGGAATCAATCACATGGTCGATAATAGACATGGCCAGAGCAGCACCCTCTGTCGGGTCTGTTCCTGCCCCTAGCTCGTCAAACAGTACCAAGCTCTTGTCATCCATTTTCGCCAAGATTTGAATAATATTGGTCATATGGCTCGAGAATGTAGACAGGCTCTGCTCAATGGATTGCTCATCCCCGATATCGGCAAAAACGGAGGAGAATACAGTCATCTCGCTCTCTTCCTCTGCCGGAATATGCAAGCCTGCCATGGTCATCAAGGACAGCAGTCCGATTGTTTTGAGGGAAACGGTTTTTCCGCCTGTATTCGGTCCTGTCACAACAATCGCCTGATACTCTCCACCTAGCTCCACATCTACAGGAACGACAACTTCCCGTGGAATGAGTGGATGACGCGCTTTTCGCATGTTTACGTATCCGCGATCATTGATGCGTGGACAGATCGCCTTCATGCTCCAGGCAAGCTGAGCCTTGGCAAACATGAAATCGAGCTCTGTCAGTGCTTCTGTGTTCTCGATCAAAGCTTCTACCGCAAAGGATACCTGCTCCGTCAACACATACAGAATGCGCTCCACTTCACGTTCCTCGCGCAGGCGAAGCTCGCGAAGCTTGTTGTTCATCTCGACGATCACTTCCGGCTCGATAAAGAGCGTCGCTCCAGATGCCGACTGGTCGTGGACAATTCCGCCAAATACAGAGCGATACTCCTGCTTCACCGGAATAACGAAACGATCGCCACGAATCGTAACGATGTTTTCCATCAGCATTTTTTGGTAAGTAGACGAGCGTGTCATTTGATCGAGCTTTTCGCGAATGCGCGACTCGAGCTGTCTAATCTCCTGACGTACCTGTCGCAATTCAAGACTCGCGCTATCCAATATATCGCCATTTTCATCAATACAGCGGCGAATATCGGTTTCCAACTCGCGCAGGCCCTCAATACGCTCTGCCTCCTGTTGCAATAATGGCAGCTCGTGATCCTCACACATATCGAGCAAAAACGTTTTGAGCCTGCGTCCGGCCATAACGGTGCTGGCGATATCCAGCAATTCCATCGGGGCGAGCATGGCGTTCAATCTGGCGCGCTGTACGGGACCGCGGATATCGCGAATGCCACCGAGAGGCACGCTGCCTTTTAGGCGTAACACGGTTGCTGCTTGTTCTGTCCCTTGCTGAGCGGTTATGACTTCATCCAAGCGTAAAAAAGGAATCAGCTCTGATGCTTTTTCTTTTCCATATGTGCAAGATGCCTTGTCAATCAACAGGGCGACTATTTTATCGTATTCTAACGTCCTTAAAACCCGTTGTTCCACTGTGCTCCTCCTTCTTTATCCAGCGGCGACCGTTGTACCGTGCGGGCGGGAGCGACGGTCTATACCGGCAATCATTACGATCTCCCCATTATAACATGGCAGCGGAGCTTAGAAAACTTGGGCTACGGATAGCTTCGGACAGGCACCGCCGGCGAAGGATAATTTTACACGTTTTCGTTTGGCATAGTTCTACTCTTTGCGTGAGAGAATGAAAGGTGAAACAACCCTAAAGGAGGAGTACACTTGACGATCATGCGCCATATCGTCCGCTTTATCGTCGCTGCCGTAGTCCTGATGTTTGTCGGCTTTCTGGTCCCCGGCTTTTCGGTTAGCAGTTTTTGGACAGCTCTGTTCGCGGCCGTTGTCATCGCACTGATTGGCTGGGCCGTAGAAGCCATTTTCGGAGATCGAATTTCGCCGTACAATCGTGGTATTATCGGCTTCTTGGTCAGTGCCGTCGTGATTTATCTCACTCAGTTCATCGTCTCTGGCTTCCGCGTCACGATTCTTGGGGCGCTTCTGGCTTCCTTGGTGATCGGGATCATCGACTTGTTTATCCCGATCAAAACCCATATGGACATGCGCAATGGAGATGCCGGGAACAAGCAGGAGACATAGGCAAAATGCGACAAAGAGCCATCCCATCAAAGACGGGGTGGCTCTTCTCCTTTTACCCACAACGTGAAAAGAGAGGCATTCCGCCCCTCTTTTCCTTAATCTATCGGTTTAGCCTTTGCCTCTTCCTGAATGATTTTCAGCAGTTCTTCGTACTCCTGACGCAAGCGGAAGTATTCATCCGCGATATTGACTGCAGAAAGTACGGCAATTTTGGCAGTATCCAGTCGATGGTTGCCGTTTGCGATTTCGTTCATCTTGTCATCAACGAAACCGGCCACCATGCGTATGTGATTGACACTTGCCTTGCCACTGAGCCGGTATTGTTGGCCAAAGATGTCCACCGTCAAACGATTTTTCCCATCACCTTGCACGAGAGGTACCTCCCTACTGCGACCTTTGCTCTACTTTATCCTTTTTTAGGTTACTGAAAATGTCAGATTTCGTCAAGCAATCTTACATGCGCAGTTCAGCGCCTGTGTTGTTTTTCAAGGCTTCGACGACAGCAGTGGTCACTTGTTGAATCTCTTCGTCCTGCAAGGTACGCTCTGCGTGACGGAATACAAGGGCAAATGCCATGCTCTTCTTATCTTGGGCAATACGCTCACCCATGTATACATCGAACAGGGTTACGGACTCGAGCAGCTCGCCTGCCGCTTTACGAATCGTTGCTTCCAATGCACCAGCAGCTACACTGCGATCCACAACGAGAGCCAAGTCACGCGTTACCGCTGGGGACTTCGGCAACTGATTGTAATGTCCTACCTCGGCAGCTACATCAATCAAAGTAGCTACATCCAGCTGGAATACGTACGTTTCGGACAGATCATACGCTTTTTCTGTACCCGGATGAACTTGCCCCAAATAGCCCAGACGTTTTTCTCCTACCCATACTTCAGCAGTACGTCCTGGGTGCATACCCGCGATGTCCTGTACAGCTTTGTATTCAGCAGCTTGGATACCCAAACGAGCAAAGAGTGATTCCACAATCCCTTTGGTTTGGAAGAAATCAACAGGCTGCTTAGCGCCCATCCAGTTTTGTGTGAGCAGTTGTCCAGTCAACGCACCCGCTACATACAGACGCTCCTCTGGAAGCTGCGTGAGTGTTTCTTCTTTCGTCAAGAACACACGGCCCAATTCAAAAATCGCGACATCGTGGTTTTGGCGGTTTTTATTGTAAGCGACTGTTTCCAAGAGGCTTGGTATCAAGCTCGTGCGCAGAACGCTATGGTCTTCACTCATTGGCATCATGAGCGCAACAGGGTTTACTTTCTCCTGATGCAGACCCGCTACTGCCTCGACACGATCTGGATGAACCAGTGCATAGGAAATCGCTTCATTCATGCCAGTACCGATCAGGTGATGACGGATGGTACGACGCAATTGCTGTTCTTTTGTCAACTGTCCCTGTGTGGTCGAACCGGAAGGCAAGCTGGTCGGAATGTTGTCGTAGCCGTACAGACGTGCAACCTCTTCCACCAAATCCTCTGGCAGCGTAATGTCGCCACGTCTTGTTGGAACCGTGACCGTCCATTTTTCGCCCGCTACTTCATATGGGAATTGCAGACGCTCGAAAATCGGCGATACCTCAGAAGCAGCCATGTCGGTTCCGAGATGCTGATTGATTTTTGCAAGCGTAACAGAAACAACGGCAGGCGTAGCTTCACTTACAACAGCAGAGCTGATTCCTTTGGATACCGTTGCCCCAGACAATTGCTGAATCAGAGCAGCAGCGCGCTCTCCCGCTTCCTGCACACGTGCTTGGTCAACGCCTTTTTCCCAACGTACGCAGCCTTCTGTACGCATGCCGAGCATACGAGCTGTACGGCGTACTGTTTTTGGCGTGAACCAAGCTGCTTCAAGAATGATTTCGCTCGTCTCGCCTGTGATTTCTGAGTTAGCTCCGCCCATTACACCTGCGATCGCCAAGCCTTTGGTCTGGTCGGCAATCAGCAAGGTTTGTTCATCCAGCGTGCGCTCTTGATCGTCCAATGTCACGAGCTTTTCGCCTTCGTTTGCCAGTCGAACGACAATAGAGCGATCAGCTACCTGTGTCGCATCAAAAGCATGCAGCGGCTGACCGTACTCGAGCAGGACGTAGTTGGTCACGTCTACCACGTTGTTGATCGGACGAATTCCCGCTGCCATCAGGCGATTTTTCATCCATTGCGGAGATGTCGCGATTTTGGCGTTGGTGAAGTGACGACCGTGGTATTGATAACTTTCATTCGTCGCTTCGATCTTGACTTGGATCGGGTTGTCGCCACCGTTTTCGGTCAGCTCGATTTGTGGGAATACCACTTCTTTGCCCAAAATAGCGGCTACCTCGTAAGCAACCCCCAGCATGCTCAAACAATCCGAACGGTTCGGCGTCAGTCCCAATTCCAGCACATAGTCATCCAAGCCGAGGTACGAAATAGCATCCATTCCGATTTCCGCATCCGCTGGCAAGACCATAATGCCTTCTTGCTGATCTTTTGCCAGAAGCTTGTCGTTTAAGCCCAATTCTTTTGCCGAGCAGATCATCCCTTGGGATTCTACACCACGCAGCTTGGAACGCTTGATATTCAAACCATCTGGGAGCTTCGCACCGATCAGGGCAACGAGAACTTTTTGTCCCTTGTCTACGTTTGCTGCTCCACAAACGATTTGCAGGTCTTCCCCTTGTCCTGCATCAACGACGCATACATTGAGACGGTCTGCATCCGGGTGCTTGCTGCGTTCTTTTACATAACCGATCACAACACCGGATACACCTGCGTTGCGCGATTCAACTGCGTCTACTTCAATCCCGCTGCGAGTCAGCTTTTCAGCCAGCTCCTGGGGCGTCGTTCCACTCAGATCGACATATTCAGATAACCATTGGTACGATACCTTCATCTTTGCCTCTCCTCTCTAACCTCGATTGAATTGACGCAGGAAACGAACGTCGTTGGTATAAAAATGGCGGATGTCCTCCACCGCGTATTTGAGCATCGCAATTCGTTCTACACCCATACCGAATGCAAAGCCGCTGACTTCCTCAGGGTTGTAGCCGGCCATTTCCAGTACACGCGGGTGAACCATACCAGCACCCAAAATCTCGATCCAGCCTGTTTGCTTACATACACGGCAGCCATGACCGCCGCAGTTGAAGCATTGCAGGTCTACTTCTACGGAAGGCTCCGTGAACGGGAAGAAGCTTGGGCGCAGACGAATTTGTTGGTTTTCCCCGAACATTTGACGGGCAAACGTCAAGAGGGTACCTTTCAAATCACTCATCCCGATTTTTTTATCAATCACGAGACCCTCGATCTGCGTGAATTGGTGGGAGTGTGTCGCATCGTCATCATCGCGGCGGTACACTTTACCCGGGCAGATCATTTTGAGTGGGGTCTTGCCTTCTTTTTTCAGCATTGTACGTGCTTGCACAGGAGATGTCTGCGTACGGAGCAACAGCTCTTCTGTGACGTAGAACGTATCTTGCATATCGCGTGCCGGGTGATCTTTCGGCAGGTTCAGCATCTCGAAGTTGAAGTGGTCCATTTCAACCTCAGGACCTTCTGCCACCTCAAAGCCCAGGCCAATGAAAATGTCTTCGATCTCTTCAATAATCCGAGAGAGCGGGTGCATGGTGCCTGCTGGTACTGGACGTCCTGGCAGTGTCACATCGATCGTTTGAGAAGAAAGCTTGGCATTCAGAGCCGCTTCTTCAAAAGCTTTTTGTTTACCGGAGAACGCTGCTTCCAGCGCTTCCCTTACCTCATTCACCAGCTGACCGACAACTGGACGCTCTTCTGGGGACAGGCCACCCATTCCGCGCAGCAGTTCTGTCAACTCGCCCTTTTTCCCCAGGTATTTGACGCGCAAATCCTGAAGTTGTGCGGCTTCTGTCACTTGGCTGATTTGGCCCAGTGCGGACTCTTTCATTTCTTGCAACCGAGTTTGCACTTCGAATCGCTCCTTTTTCGTTTGATAAAATAACCTCTATCGAGGCTAACGTAAAAAAAAAGAAAAACCCGCCCCAGAAAAGGGACGAGTTACTTTTTTCTCGCGGTACCACCCTTGTTAGACAATTCACTTCCACCCTGTGACAAATCCATGACAATATCACTAGTGGAAAGAGACATTTGTCTCACTTCAGATCATTGGTAACGGGTATGACCCGGCTGCTCCTACTGCGCGAAAAGCGGTTCAGAGTGCGGCTTTGGAGTGAATTCAGCAGCTATCATGTTAAAGATGCTCGCAGTCTGTGACATCTTCTCCCTGAAAAAACAGATAGGTCCTGCGTACTAGTCTCCGTCATCGCTTTACGTTATAATTGTGATGTAAGGAAAATTATAGCGCAACAAGAGAGAACTTTCAATTCTACAAATGTTACATATCAAGAGAGTGTTTTCATGTGTATGTTACCATTCGAAAGGGGATTTTGACATGATTGATAATGTTTCCGCCCTTTACGATAAGACAATCAACTGCCGCCATTGCCAAGCGTCCTTTTCGACCAAAAGGATCAGAAGCGGTACGTTGACGATGGTCAATCGCGACAGCGATTTTTATACCACTTTTAAAGAGCAATCTTTAAATCCCATTATATATACCGTCAATGTCTGCCCTGAATGCGGCTTCGCCTTTACGGATCAATTCCGAGACAAGCTCGCCCCCTGGCAAAAGCAGATTGTGGATGAACAAATCTCCTCGAAATGGAAGCCAAAAGATTTTGGCAAGGTTCGTCATATACCAGAATCCATTGTCAGCTACAAGCTAGCCATTTACGCAGCTGAACTAACAGATCAGCCCCATTCCGTAAAAGCGGGTCTGTATTTGCGTCTCGCATGGCTTTATCGATTCCAGACAAATGTCTCGGAAGAAATGCGCTTTATCGATATGGCCGTGGAAGAATATGAACAATCGTATATTCATTCCGACTATACACGTGGCGATAAAGAAATGACCGAAGTTCGCTTGCTGTACTTGATTGGTGAGCTCTACCGCAGACTCGAAAAGTTTGACTTAGCCATCAAGTATTTCGGTAAGGCACTGGCTTTTCGCAACCACACCATTGAGAGCGGCATTATCCGGATGGCGCAAGATCAATGGCAACTCGCGCGCGAAGAGTATAAAGAGAAAAAAAGTGAGCAAAAGATCGGCTAAGCATGCCGATCTTTTCTTTTGCGTTGTGCCTCGTATACAAAAATTCCTGCCGCGACAGCTGCATTCAATGACTCTGCGCCGCCATAAAGCGGGATGTGAACGAATTGGTCTGCCCTGGCAAACATCTCTTTAGAGACGCCTCTTCCTTCATTTCCGATGACCATTGCCGTTAAACCAGCATAATCAGCCTCGTCATAGGAAACACTGTTTTGCTCCAAGGAAGAGATCAGAACTCGCCCTCCCTTTGCCTTCCATTCATCTGCTGTCTCGACTAATGACTGTGTAAAGATTGGGATGCGGAACAGTGCCCCCATTGTGGCACGTACCACTTTTCCATTGTAAATATCGACACTGCCACTTCCAAGTACGACACCATCGACTGCTGCCGCCTCTGCTGTACGCAAAATCGTGCCGAGGTTGCCCGGGTCTTGTATTTCGTCCAAAAAGAGGAGTAGCAAGCTGTCTTGTTCCTCTCTCTTCTTATCTACCCATTTTGCCCAATCTGTTGCTGTTTTTTTCACTTCGGCCACAATTCCTTGTGGTGACTTGGTTTCAGACAGCTTCGCCAGCACTGTCTCTGATGCCGCAATGACCTGAACAGCTTCCGGATGATTAGCCAGAGCACGTTGGCAGGCAGGGTCCATGTCACGCTGCTGATCATAAATAACCGTGACTACCTCCGCCCCGCTTTTTAACGCCTCCTCTACCAGATGCGCCCCTTCCACGAGAAAACGTTGATGCTCTTCCCGTCCTTTCCGTGACAGCAACTGGTGCAATCGCTTTACCAGAGGGTTTTGTACCGAAGTAATGATGTCATTTGTCATAAACCTATGCCCGCTCCTCAAATTCGCGTAAGTCTTTGTTGTTCCCGATCACCACAAGCACGTCGCCGTATTGGATGACTTCATCCGGGCTAGGAGCGATGTTGAATTTATCTCCGCTTTTGATGGCAATAACGTTGACCTCGTATTTTTTCCGAATATCCAGTTGCCGCAAGTTTTGACCGACCAGCTTGGACGACACGACGACCTCCGCCACGCTGTAGTCCTCTGCCAGCTCAATAAAGTCAAGAACGTTAGAGGAGATCAGATTGTGGGCAACCCGCACCCCCATGTCGCGCTCAGGGAATACGACACGGTCAGCTCCTACCTTGTACAATACTTGTCCATGACGCTCATTCTGTGCTTTTGCCACGATCTTTTTGACACCCAAGTCTTTCAGTGTCAATACTGTCAGGATGCTCGCCTGAATATCGACCCCAATGGCCACGACGACTACGTCAAAATTGCGGATGCCGATTTCCTTCAAGGCCCGTTCATCCGTAGAATCAGCCGCTACCGCGTGCGTTACGTACTGAATATTTTCGTTAATACGCTCCTCGTTCTCATCTATTCCCATGACTTCATAATCCATCTCGTACAGCGTTCTCGCCACGCTAGAACCAAAACGTCCCATCCCGATAATGGCAAATTGCTTGGACATGTTAATCTTCTCCTTTACGGAACTTACCAATATCAAGCATTATAGCACATCCAAAACATCCGCCACAAAACGGTCATGAACGTTTTGTTCGAAAAGCATGGTATGCACAAATCAGCGTTTACAAATACTATTTCTTGAATTCATTCTCACAAGAGAGGTGTAAGCACGGTCATGAATATTGCCTCACTCAACTTACGTCAAGCGATCATGTACAAAATGCAAGGCTCAGATCCAAACGCAGTCGAAGAAACCATCAGTGATGCCATCTCGAGCGGTCAGGAGAAGACGCTCCCGGGTTTAGGCGTTTTGTTTGAAGTGCTGTGGCAAAACAGCGATGCTTCCTCACGACAATCCATGATTACGACGATCGCGGAACACTTGCCTGAGCAAGCCGAAAAACCGATCTAACCACATCTTCTTTGAAAAAAGCAAGCTACAAAGGGAGGGACTCTTATGTCCCTCCCTTTTCATTGTTCACTTCCCGACCTTTGTTGAACTGATTGCGCATGAATTGGGTGATTGCCAGCAAAATGGGAATGATGATGGTGATCAAAAATCCCACGGCAGTCAAATGCTGTGTATAAGAAAACAATTCCACTATATTTTGCGGCAGTAATGTTAGGAAAAATAGTGGCACCATGATTACAATCGCGGTGATTTGCTGAAAACGAATTCCTTTGTGAAACCAGCGCCGTAATGAAAAAATCGTTGCGTAAAGCATATTGCCGATCGTTGTAAATACAGAAGCAACCCAAATGGCAAGAAAGGCGGACTCAAAACGCTCCAAAAACCAACCAGTTCTCTGTGTTACCTTGACCAGTTCAAGCGTAGGCCAAACCAGCCTCTGCAATTCTTCATAGCCAAATACAGTAATGCCTGCAACAACTGTGAGCAAATAAACGACAAGAGCAAAGCTCATACCTGTCATGCTGGCCACCCCTAGCCTTGCCCCGGGAATAGCGAAGGCAAAGTAAACCATTAACAGCTCATACCCGGTGTAGAGCGTATACGTATTCAGACCTGTTTTCATGACCTGTTTCCATGACTCTACTTGGAATGGCAATAAATTGTACCAATCTGCGTTCATAAAAGAGACGAGCGGAATCAAGAGAGACGGAAACAGGAGGAAAGGAATCAACAGCTCATTCACTCTCGCCACAACTTCAATCTCATGACAACAAAGAAACATGACCAACAATAGCAACGTGATGATAATTACTTCCAGTGGCGTTTGCGGTAATACGGAGGTCACGACGACTTCCCCGAACAATCTGGCTGTGATTCCCGCATTGAGGAATTGATAGAGAATGAAAAGAAACACACACAGGGTACCGATGGCAACCCCAAATATTCTCGGCATAAATTCAACAAAGGTAAGGCCTGGAAACTGGTTACCTAAATAAACGATGGCCGCCACAGCCACGGATGCTACGAAAGCACCTGCAATGGGTCCCAACCATCCCATTTGATGAAGAAGTTCGGTTGCCGTTCTCGGGATGATGAGAATACCCACCCCGATCATCGAACTGATCATAATGCTTGTCAGTTGCCAGGTACCAAAATTACGTTGCTGATTCTCCACAGTGATCGCTCTCCTATTGCATTTCCATACCGAGACGGCGCAGCTTGATTGTGTATGTAACGCGAACCGGAAAATCCCTGAAATCTTCCTTCCAGTTGTGCGTTTTCCAGTAGTCTTGGTAATGCTTCGCACGCAGTGTAAGACCCAGCTTCAAAATGTCACTATTGTACTGCTTTTGTACTTGCTGCAGTAACTTCTTGGCGCGCTTTTCCATTTCTTTTTGGATAAGCGCTTGCATTTGTAGGACGAATTGCTCTGCTGGAATTTTCAGGTCTTCTGTAAGTTCGACAATATCTCCTTGGAGCTCGCAATGATAGGTAGCGGAAGAGGATTTGTGAATGATCACCTTTTTTTTTACAAAATGCGGACGAAAACTAACATATCCGTTCTTGGTCTTCGGCAACGGAATCAGAATGTCTCCACCCGGTTTTTCATTGCGCAGTTGGAGCAATACCCATGTCTGCATGTGATCAAGTATCCCCACCATCTTGTGCCCGCGAAAAACAGCAACCCCTTTCCAGCTCACCTCATTCTTACTTGCCTCAACATAATTCAAAAACGGCTCCATGGTTAGATTAGAGGTCTGATTGAAATAGTCGCCCAACGTTTGGTCCGGAATTCTTCCTAATTTCATGCCATTTTCGATCAGCCCCATCAAAAAAACGACTGGAATCGGCTCGATCCTCGGTTTGATTTCCAGCAAGGTAGACGCTTTGCCTCTCACGACGATCGGCCACAGGAGTCGCCTTATTTGCGGCTCGCGACGAAAGCTGTCCATGATGTCTTGGATTCCCTTTCTAGCGACCTCCTCGCTTACTGCAAGAATACGCGTATGCCCAAGAAACACTCGCTGGTTCAGCCGCATTTGCAGGTTGTTGGAAGCATCTGTCACCGTTTTTCCTGTCACGCTCATGATTTTCACGGCATTCGCATCATTTCCTCCACCTTTCCCGCTACTCCCCGCGATTTTAATGGGAATCGGAATTTGGACGGTCATTTTGTACAGATTTTCATTCTTTTCATCCTGATCAATCGCAATAGCCAATACCGATGCGCGTTCCTCCAATTCCCGTCTGTCCCAGCACCCCGTCAGCAAGATTGTACAGAAGATCAGCAAAGCGAAGTATCTAAAAGACTTACCCATCGATATTCCGCCCCTCTCGTCGGGTCACCATGTCACGGATGAGGATTGCTACCCAGTAAACGACGGGAAACAGCAAATTAATAACCAGGCTAGACAACCCCAGCAACGACGCCCACTTAAATACTTCTGTTATGTTTTGGGGAATGAGGGAAAAGAAGAATAAAGGGACGAAAAGGGCAGAAGCCACGATTCTTTGAAACCTGATTCCCTTGCGAAACAACTGTCTCAGTGAATACACAACAACGTAATACGCATTGGCTACCGTAGTAAAAACAGCCGACACCCACACGGCCAAAAAAGCGGACTCCAATCGTTCCAAGATCAATCCAGGCACTTGCGTCGTCTTGACCAATTCAAGTGTCGGCCACGTCACCCTCTGCAGCTCTTCGTACCCAAACACTGAAATGCCAGCCACCACAATTAACATGTAGAGCAACGCTGCAATTAACAGACTGTAAAATCCTGCCAATTCCCTGTTCGTATTTTGTTGTGCATAGGCGAAAAAGATAAACATAATTTCAAAACCGGAATAAGAATAAATTCCTTCGTATACCCCCTCTACCATTGAATGGAACGACACATGAGTAATCGGCAGGAGATTCCCAAATTCCGCTTTTTGGAACGAAGCAATCGCGATAAAAAGAAGTGGCAAGATAATAAAAGGAAACAGCAACTCATTCACTCGCGCTACTACTTCCACCTCATGCATGCACAAAAATAGTACCAGCAAAAACATTGTGATAAGCACAACTTCCAACGGAGTTTGCAAAAGAACGGAAGTCACAACCACTTCACCAAATACACGCGATACGACTGCCGTGGAAAAATACAGGTATACCAAGTAGATACAAATCCAAGGGAGGCTGAATACTTTGCCCACCCAAGGCCATCTGACAGATCCCCATACCTTGTGACTGTATTCAATAAAGGTTTCCCCCGGATAACGCCTGCTCAATTTGACAATTAACCATAAGGAGACATACGCACCTGCTGAGCCAATCAGAGGAGCGATCCAACCTGCCTCAAATAATTTCGAGCTGGTTGTGCGAGGAAGGGTCAATACGCCGACACCGATTAAGGTACTTGTGATGAGACAAATTTGCTGCCACATCGATAGAGCCTGGTGCCAGCTGTGCCCCTCCCTCCTGTTCATTTCTGGTTATCCTCCTCTCTGATCCGGATTTTATCTTGAACATGAAACATCATCGGTCTTGCTTTCATCAGATGATGGGGGGCCCGTACGAACAAATCCTTCATTCCATTCAGGTTGAGAGGACTAAGCGGGCTCATATAGGGTACGCCGAACGATTTCAGTGAAGACAAGTGAATGAGGATGACGATCAAAAACAGCATAATACCGTAAAGACCAAACATCCCTGCCAAGATCATCACCGGGAAGCGGAGCATGCGAATGGCAATCGCTGCACTGTAACTCGGGGATGCGAACGAGCCGATTGTCGTCACAGCTACGATGATCACCATGACAGGACTGACAAGCCCGGCCGTTACCGCTGCTTCTCCGACCACAAGTGCTCCAACAATCCCGATCGTAGGACCGATTGGCCCCGGTAGCCTCACGCTTGCTTCCCTCAATATCTCAATGGCCAGCTCCATAAACAGGGCTTCGATTAAAGAAGGGAATGGAACCGTAGATCGTCCTGCCGCCATCGCAATGACCAGTCGAGAAGGGATCATCTCTGGATGGAACGCGCTAAAAGCGATATAAAGAGACGGCAACAGCAAGGCGATGCTGATACTAATAATCCGAATGAACCGAATCAAGGTCGCGATATAAAATCGCTCGTAATAATCCTCGGGACTCTGATAAAACTGCGAAAATACAGCTGGAGCAATCAAACCGAACGGAGTCCCATCTACCAGAATGCCTACCTTCCCTTCCAAAAGATTGGCCACTACTTTGTCAGGGCGCTCCGTATTTTGAATCTGCGGGAATGGGGACCATCTCCGATCCTGGATCAATTGTTCGATGTAACCGCTCTCCAGCACAGAATCCACGCGAACACTGCTCTCTATTCGCGCAATCACTTCCTCGACCATCGGGGGATGCGCAATGCCGTCGATGTACATGACGTAAATGTCAGTCTGTGTTCGTTCCCCGACAACCATATGACGCACTCTGAGATTGGGGTCCTTCAAGCGGAAGCGGATCAGCGCTGCATTCACGCACAACGTTTCACAAAAACCATCGCGTGGCCCTCGTACGACTGATTCCGTCTGAGGCTCTTCCACTGAACGCCTGTCCCAACCTCTCGTGTTATTCAAGTAAGCATTTTGACACCCATCAATGATCAGCACCGCACATCCAGACAAAATATTTCGGACGATCTGCCTCAGTTTGTCTGTCAAATCCAGCTCATTTGTCGCCGGATCTTGATAGGTGATATCGGGAGTCGTCATATAGCGAATAATAAAATCACTAATGACATTGCGATCCACCATGCCATCTATAAAAACGATAGCGGCTTGAGCCTTCGACTTTGTTTGAAAACGACGAACGACGAGATCATCACACTTTCCAAACTGCGCTTGAATCAATTGGATGTTTTCTTCCACATTTGTCGTGAGCGTAACATCCGATACGCTTTCCATGCTCTTGTTGGAGTGCTGATCCAACCCTTTTGACTGGAGGGCTTCTTTTCTTTTTTGCCATGCTTGAAAAAACTGGTTCAAGCTGCTCACCCTTATCCATGGAATGTATCCTGCCTACAGGTACGGATAGTGTGCCCAATACATGGAAAGGAAATCCCGTAAAAGGCGTATTCAAAAAGAAAAACAGGTCCAACCTAAGTCGGACCTGTTAAGCAACTACCTCGCGCTTGTTCTCAAATTTCTCGTAGCTCTTCTCTTGCATGATCGTCTTTAAGATCTGGACACTTTCCCAAACCTCTGTATAAGTTGTATAGAAAGCAACGGGGGCTAATCGGATGATGTTCGGTGCACGGAAGTCAGGAATAATGCCCGCTTCCTTCAAAGCCTTGCATATACGTATGGCCTCATCGTGTTCAAGGCTGACATGCCCACCTCGGCGATCATCCTGCTGTGGGTTCGCAATCGTAAAACCCATGTCTGCCAACTCCACCTCGATCAAATCCATCATGAACCGCGTTAAGCCGAGCGACTTGGTACGAAGCTTCTCCACGGATGCCTCCTGGAACATTTCCAAGGAACCAAACAGTGGTGCGAGGCTCAACATATGGGGGGTACCAATCTGGTAAGCGCCCGCATTTTCGCATGCATCCAGTGTATGTTCCATGTCAAATTGCTTATCCTTTTTCGAACTGAACCACCCGGCCAATCCCGGAGCCCTGCCAAAATGCTTGCGGTTGACATATAGGCTGCCCACGCTTCCGGGCCCTGCATTTACGTATTTGTAGTTGCACCAATATGCAAAGTCCACTCCCCATTTGCTGAAGGAATGCGGGATCGCGCCTACAGAATGACATCCGTCAAAACCAATCAGAATACCTCTCTCATGTGCAGCTGCTGTCAACCGTTCGATATCGAGCAGCTGGCCGCTGCGATACAGGACCGTCGGGAGGACTACCAATGCTACTTCATCAGTCATCGCATCGATAATGTCCTCTTCCTCGATCAGACGGCCATCTCTTGACGCTACCCGAACCAAATGCTCTTCTGGGTCCAGCCCATGGAGCTTCATTTGACTCTGGAGTGCGTATATATCGGTAGGGAAATCCAGCTCGGTGGCAACGACCTTCGTCCTTTTCCCAACCGGATGATAGAAGGTAGCTGCCAGCTGATGGAGGTTAATCGTCGTAGAACCCGTTACGATCACTTCCTCGGGGCTTGCCCCTACAAGTGCTGCGCTCATCTCTCCCAATTTCTCCGAGAAGAAAAACCACGGATGGTTACCCGTTGTCCAGCCTTCCACACCCAGCTCCTTCCAAGACTGCATCATATCCATGACACTCTTTTCCGCTCTTTTTGACATGAGGCCAAGCGAGTTGCCATCCAAATACAGGCTCGGAAGCAGATAAAACTCTTCGCGATAGCTCGCGAGTTCGTCCTGTGCATCCAATTGCTGCGCGTCCGTTTTCGTTAGGGGGCTTGATTGAGACATAGCTACCTCCTCAGCTTGTTCTATCGTTCCCCTCCATTATAGGCTGAATTTTCAAACAGCGGAATCCCATTCGTAAAAAGAAAATCCCGTGCCACCTACGACACGAGACTTTTATTCAAGTATAGCTGCGTCAACCAAATGACTAACAAAATTTGCGCGATGCAAAAGAGCGGGAGCAGGATGAGAAAAGACATATGCTTGGTCTTATGCCGTTGAATAAGCATGCCCTCAAGCGCACCGATTCCTCCTCCTAAAAATGCGACTAACAAAAGACTCTGTTCTGGAACCCGAAAACCTTTTTCTTTCGCCAGACGCTTGTCTGTCTGCATCAGGTAATAAGCATAACCATTTAGCAGTAAAGCTCCCGCAGCCAGCACCCAGACATTCGAATTGAAGTATCCTGCCAACAGGAGGACCCAGCTTATGACGAGCATCAGCACGAAATTGCGGCGATGGGCAGCTAATTGTTGATGGTACATTTCTTATTCTCCTTTTGCCCGATATGCCCGATTTCCCATAAACTGCTTGCGTACGAAGAATACCACACCCAAAACAACCACGAGCACCAGCAAAGCATAAAAACCGTATTTACGGATGACTTCGATAATCGCTTCCACGTTATTACCAAATACATGGCCGAGAAAGTAGAAAGCAACGGTCCAAACCAACCCGATTGGATAAGACAGCATCGCATAACGCCGGAACGACATACCGCCCAGTCCGACCAAATAAGGGACAACATGACGGACAACCGGAAATAAGTAGCTAATGCAAAGAGCAGTAGTACCGTACTTCTCCAGCAAGCCCGTTGATCGATTCACAGCGTTCCTCATTTTCTCGGTTTTGCATAGCCATTGCAATATCGGTTTCCCAAAATACTTTCCAAGTAAAAAGCCAATCGTCAATCCGGAGGCAACCCCTAAATATCCCGCCAAAAAAGAATACCATGGGTTTAGCACGCCGATGGAGGCAAGAAATCCTCCTGTAGCGACAACCAGCTCATCGGGAATCGGCAAACCGACAATCCCTAGCCAGAGCAGGAAAAAAATCGCTACGTAACCGTATTGCTCTATGATTGACATCAGCAGGTCGACTTCCATGAGGCAAAATCCCCTATCCTTGCCACAGTGCGGTCATTTCTTGACATACTAGCAGCTATGGCATCGCACGATATCTGACTCTATGTATTACGTATGAACCCCAAAAAAGGTACTTGTTTATTTTGCAATAGATTTACGTATTTTATCAAGCACAGATACGCCAGACGACTCTATCATGACAGATGTTTGAGCGCTTCACGTCTGGACAAACTCGCGAGTGGCGTCGCTTCTACAAATTCACGTACGGCGTCGGGATTTGTTTTCGCATACTCTCTCAACGCCCAGCCGATTGCCTTCTGAATAAAAAACTCTTTGGAATCCGCGCATCTCTCCACCAAGGAAAAGAGCAGCCGCTGATCTGTCTTGTCTTTGTATGACAACTGAAATAAAATCGCCGTTCGTTGCAGCCACATGTTGGTTCCATTCATCCAGGCTGTCGTATTCGGTTCGATCAGTTCGGGATGCAAGGCAAACAATCTGCCCGTTGTATGGGAAGCCAAATAATCCACGGTATCCCACCACGATTTTGTTGTGATCAGTTCGACTACGAACGGGAGATGGTCAGGGGTGAGACGCTTTTTGGACTTCTCGAGTACGTCAAGAGCTACATACTGGTACTCTCGCGCTGACAAAGCCCACAAGGAACTAACGACCTGCTCCCAATTTTCGGGTACGCCATAATCTCGAAAGATTTGTTTAGTCAGTTCTTTGCGCTGTGGTGATTTTATCCCCAGAAAAGGAAAATGATTTTTCATGTACTGCTCCATTGGCCCAGCCACCATCGAATCACCATGTGCACGCAACAGTTCCTCGACAGCCTCCGTATACTCGCTTGCGTTCATCTGCCTCTCCCCCCTTCCACTCATCTCATCATCCGGTGGTTTAGCCTGCTACTTGGACGTCCTGCTTGACGACAGCAAAAGCATTTTGCTCTTCATCTTTGTACGGATAATACACGACGAGTGTAAAATCTCCCTCGACAAACTCACCGGTCTCCATCCATCTTTCAATGTCAAAGGTCACTTTGGCAGTCAGCGTGTGCTTGAAGTAATCTTTTTCCAACGCAGCATGTGCCGCAAAATCATCGCGGAGTCGCTCACGCTGCTCGGTTAGGACAGCGAACGTCTGTTGCATCTCTTCCTTGTCCATGACATCCTCCCACCACAGCTTGCGCGGGCGATGCTTCTGATTTCGCAGGAAATCGAATTTCATCATGCTGAGCACATGCCCCATACCGTCCACTTGCTGGATTTGCAAAAACTTCTGCAAACGCACGAACAAATCCTCTAATTGATGACCGATACGGCTCCAGCCTTGATTTTCCCAATAGTCGCCAAATGTCTGGAAGAAGTCAAAAGCTGTTTCAAATTGATTCGCCAACAGCCACTCCACTGTATAGTCCATCCGGTGCGCATTCCAGTACTTTTCTAGAATGTCTTCTACACGCTTGATTTTTTGCATGTCATCAAAGGAAAGGACATTGTTCCCCAAAATTTCGTAAGGAGCCTCATCCATAAAAACATAGCCGTGATTAGCCGCACGCGCACGAACACCTGTCCCTCGCAGCATTTTCAAAAAGCCGAGCTGAAGCTCTTCCGGGCGTAAACCAAACACGTCATTAAAGGTTTTGCGGAAGGATGCATAATCTTCCTCAGGCAAACCAGCGATCAAGTCCAGATGCTGATCGATTTTTTTCGAATCCTTGATCTGTGTCACTGTCCGCGCAAGACGATCGAAACGCTGAATCCGCTGAACAAGGCGGTTCGTTTCATCATTTGTGGACTGAACCCCAATCTCGAAGCGGAAAATGCCTGGAGGTGCATTCTCGGTCAAGAAGTCGAGTACGTCCGCGCGCAAAATGTCTGCCGTGATCTCGAATTGAAAGACTGTGCCATTGTGGTTGTCGATCAAAAATTGAAAGATTTCCAACGCATATTTTTTATTGATGTTAAACGTGCGATCCACGAACTTGATCGTTTTGACCCCGTGATTGATCAAGCGCATGAGATCTTCTTTCACTCGTTCCAGACTGAAATAGCGTACGCCGTCTTCAATCGAAGACAGACAGTATTGGCATTTGAACGGACACCCACGGGACGCCTCAAAATAGACGACGCGGTTGTTCAGCTCGTCCAGATGGTCCGCGTATGGGGAAGGAATGCTGTCCATCTCTTCCACTTGCGCACGCGGCATGGAAAAACGCACGTACTCCTCTTCGCGATAAGCGATCCCGGCTACATCACGCAGGCGTGGGGGCTGCTTGGTTTGCAAGGATTCCTGATACACCTGCAAAAGCTCCAAGAAGGTCTGCTCCCCTTCACCAATGCAGATGACATCGATTTCAGGATGCTTCTTCATCCATTCATCCGCATCGTAGGTCACTTCTGGTCCCCCGAGGATAATCGGAACATCCGGGCAAATCTTTTTCAGCGTGCGCATGACACTGAGGGTCTCGCGAATGTTCCAGATATAACAGGAAAATGCAACGACATCCGGCTTGCGCTTGTGTATATCTGCTACTATATTTAACGTTACATCGTTGATGGTATACTCCACCACCTCAATCGAAGGAAATGCTTCCTGGGCATAGCTTCGCAAATAGCGCAAAGCAAGTGAGGAGTGAATAAACTTGGCGTTTAAGGTCGATAGTAAAATCTTCATGGATGGGCCTACTCTCCTTGCAAAATTCGGCACCAAAAAACCATCTGCAATCGATGGTTCATGGTCTGACCGATCTTTATCCTTTCGTAACAGTACCATACGAGACTACTAACGGCAAATCCATCCGGTTACAAGGTTGCTGAACCCGAATGGTTACCGATTTAATTCGCGCACCACATGCCCCAGCTCTGGCACGATCAACCGATTCATCGCCAATCGCACCGCACCTGTCGAGCCTGGTGTGGAAAAAATCATCTTCCCTTTCCGTGTCCCCGCAATCGCACGACTGAGCATCGCTGCGGAACCGATGTCTTCTGTAAAGCTCAACATCCGAAACAGCTCGCCAAATCCCGGCATTTCCTTATCAAGCAAGCCAGAAACAGCCTCAAAGGTATTGTCTCTTGGCGAAATGCCAGTACCGCCATTGAGAAGAATGACTTGAACGTCGCCATGTGCGATTCCCGCTTCAATCGCCGCAATGACCTGTTCAGGCTCGTCCTTTACCATTTGATAAAGAGCAACGCTGTGACCGGCTTCAGTCAGAAGCTGCTTCATTAACTGACCGCTTTTATCTGTATCCTCTGTCCGAGTATCGGAAACGGTAATGACCATGCATGTGACTTGCTTGGGCGCTAGCGCCTTGTGTTCCTGCGTACTCATCCGTAATTTCCTCATTTCTTCAATATATATCTTTTTCTCATGATACCATGTTCGAGTTTCCAATACCCTCGTCGTTCCGGCAACAATTTCTTCACTCCCTATACCCGAGATGCTTCGCTTTCCTATATAATGCTGATGACTGCTATTTTTTCGACAGACAAGGAGGCGTGCGCGAATGCCAGAGCGACCTTATTTTTCTTTTCATTTCCACAAACAATCGCACACACCAATCTATGTACAACTCGCTGAACAATTAAAAACAGCGATTCTGCGTGGTGCCTTTCTTGTAGATGGACAACAATTGATATCGCTGCGAGATATGAAGACAATTAGCGGCTGCTCGTTGGAGACAGTCAAAAAAGCATACGATCATCTTGCGCTGGAAGGCTGGCTGGAAGCTGTGCACGGTAAAGGTTATTACTTGACGCAGCTTGCCAAAGAAGCTCGTTTGGAAAATCGCCTCCCGCTCACAGATATTCCGATTGCTTCCCTAGCTGATTCCTCCCCTCGTCCAAGCGAAGAGCTGGTGAAGCGTTTGCGTGGTGCTTTTTATGAGAGCCTGACCGTATTGGATGAACCGTCCGCGAAGAAGAAAATCATGCGAACGCAGGCTGCCAAAGTTTTCGCTGATCATCTCAGCCGCAGAGGACTGCCACACTCACCTGAACGACTTCTGCTTTTTAACAGAAGCACGAGCGGCTTCGCCTTTTTAGCACAGCGCATCATGAATGCGCGCGATGTCGTCTATGTGGAGGAGTATAGCTATCCCGTATTCCTGCGCTTACTGAGCCAGTGCGGTATTACGGTTCGCCCGATTCGCATGGATGAAGAAGGCGTCTGTATTCAAGCCCTCAATGAAGAGCAGGAGCATTACCCCGCCAATTGGCTGTTGATTAACCCGCATTACCAATTCCCAACGGGCATCAGCTATTCATTGAAACGAAAGGAAGAGCTGCTCGAATGGGCACATAATCATAACGTACGTCTGATTGAAAACGACCATTATGGCGACCTCTGGTTTGAAGAGCCGAGCGTTCCACTGTACCACATGGCTGCGCAGGCAAAAAACTCTATTGAGGTCTACTATTTGCATTCTTTGTCCAAAACACTGGCTCGCGACCTGCAATTGGGCGTGTTGATGCTTCCCTCTGATTTATCGGATGATGAATTGGAGCGCTACAGCCAGCTTGTTTCCATGACCGGAGCGGAACCTTCTCTGCTCGTCGTAGAAGCAGCCGTTCAACTCCTTGATGATCCTTGGTTTTATGAAGAGTTTCTTGCAGATCGACGTTCCCTATTCCAGGCCCGCTTCCTGCGACTCTGGCAAGAAAGACGGCAAGCACTCCCCGATCATGCGCGGATGTTCCCCATCACAGGCGGCTTAAATACATGGATCAAATGGGGCACGCCAACCGCAAGAGCAACCGAACAGGAAGAGAGAGTCGTCGCTATTCTGCGGGAGGAAGGTCTCGAGTTGACAGGCGGCCATGCCTTTCGCGTAGCGGATGAGCCTGACGATATTCTGCGCTGCCCGGCTGTCCGTTTCCCGCTTGCTCCATTGGAAGAGCGAGAGTTGAAACATTGGCTTCACCGATTGGGCGCTGCTCTTCTTCGGTAAGTTTTCCAAGGGAAATGCCATACTAAGAGATGGGTTTCCCTTCTTCTCATACACAAGACTCGAAAAAAGCCGAGGTATAACCTGCTATGATTAAAAAAATCGTAGAAAAGCTTCACCTTGATCCACCAAAAACGCTTGTACTTGGGTTTGCCTTGATTATTTTCCTGGGTACGCTGCTTTTGACACTCCCGGTCTCTACCGTTGATGGACTTGGCCTGTATTGGCTTGATGCTCTGTTTACGGCCACCTCTGCTACGTGCGTAACAGGCTTGGTTGTCGTCGATACTGGAACGACCTTCACTACCTTTGGTCAGCTCGTCATTTTGTCGCTCATTCAAATTGGCGGACTTGGCTTTATGACATTCGCTACCTTTTTCGCACTGATTATGCGTAAAAAAATCTCATTGCGTGAACGGCTCATCCTTCAAGAATCACTGAATCAGATATCGATAGAAGGGGTCGTACGTTTAGCTAAAATGATTTTGATTTTTACTGCCGTCACTGAGTTTATAGGTGGAGTGCTTCTCTCTATTCGTTTTGCCTTTGACTTTCCTCTGTCAAAGGCGATCTACTTCGGCTTTTTCCATGCGATTTCTAATTTTAATAACGCTGGATTTGACCTGATGGGCGATTTCGCCAGCTTAACAGCTTATGTAGATGATCTGCTCGTCAATCTCGTCGTCTGTTTGATGATCATTCTTGGTGGTATTGGTTTCATTGTTGTGAGTGAGTTATACGATTATCGTCAAACCCGTCGCCTGTCTTTACATACGAAAGTGGTATTGGCAACAACCGGTCTCTTGATTACGGCTGGGACCGTGCTTATCTTCATTTTGGAGTACAACAATCCGAAGACCTTGCAGCCCCTTTCCATGATGGGCAAAGTGCTTGGCTCCTTTTATCAGTCAGTTACACCTCGTACGGCAGGTTCGAACACATTGAATATCGGGGATATGTATCAGTCTTCACTTTTCCTCATTATTATCCTGATGTTCATCGGTGCATCTCCGGGCTCAACGGGAGGCGGAATCAAGACGACAACCTTTGCCACACTGCTTGGTGCTGTTATCGCCCAAATTAAAGGAAAGGAAGATGTCATTTTCTTCCGCCAACGCATCCTGCCTCACATGGTCTACAAATCACTGACGCTGACCATGATCGCTCTGTCCATTGTACTTGTCATGACGATGGTGCTCTCGATTACGGAGACAACCGCCCGATTCGAAATGATCCTGTTCGAGGTCACTTCCGCGTTTGCTACGACTGGACTATCCATGGGGCTGACCCCTCATCTGACTCCGATCGGAAAAACGCTGATCGTATTGACGATGTTTGCTGGTCGGGTGGGACCACTCACGATTGCCTTTGCCCTCGCACAGCGCAAACAAAAGGAATACTTCCGCTATCCGAAAGGGAAGATCACGATCGGATAAACCGTATAAAAATGGAGAAAACCCTGCCAAAGCACCCGAAGGACTTTGGCAGGGTTTCGTTTTGTATGATTTATTGTTTTTGCCACTGTTTGGACAGCTCGTCGCGAACCAGTTGGCCCATCTCGATTGTACCAATCGCTTTGCTTCTGTCTGCCGCGATATCGCCAGTGCGATGTCCTGCTTCCAGTACGGACCAAACTGCGTTTTCCACTGCTGCTGCCGCTTCATCCATACCGAGCGAGAGACGAAGCATCATCGCTACGGACAAAATGGTTGCCAGCGGATTGGCAATGCCTTTTCCAGCAATGTCAGGGGCAGAGCCATGAACCGGTTCATACAGGCCAAAACTGCCTGCTGCCAAACTCGCCGAGGACAGCATCCCAATCGAACCCGTCAGCATCGCTGCCTGATCGCTCAAGATGTCGCCGAACATGTTTTCCGTCACGATGACGTCAAACTGCTTTGGTTCACGTACGAGTTGCATCGCGCAGGAGTCTACCAACTGGTGAGACAGCTCTACATCTGGATAGTCCGCCGCTACTCGCTCGGCTACCTTGCGCCAGAGGCGGGAGCTTTCGAGGACGTTCGCCTTATCTACAGATACGAGACGCTTTTGGCGTTTTCGCGCAATGTCGAAACCGACTCGAATGATTCGCTCGACTTCCGCTTCATGATAGATGCACTGATCTTCTGCGACTTCACCGTTTGGACCGTCATAGCGTTTTTTCTCACCGAAATAAATCCCCCCGGTCAGTTCACGTACAACGATCAAGTCAACGCCAGAAACGACTTCTGGTTTGAGGGAGGAAGCATCGACCAGAGAGCTGTGCATGGTAGCTGGGCGAATGTTCGCAAACAACCCGAGTGCTTTGCGAATACCGAGCAGCCCTGTTTCTGGGCGAAGATTCCCAGGATTCTGGTCCCACTTCGGTCCGCCAACAGCTCCTAAGAGCACAGCATCCGCTTGCTTAGCCAGCGTTACCGTTTCTTCTGGCAACGGTGTTCCATCCGTATCGATTGCGATACCACCGATCCGGCCTTCTTCACATGTAAAAGTGACTCCTTCAAGTTCCCCTACGAGTGTAAGGACTTTGACCGCTTCCTGCATGATTTCTGGTCCAATACCGTCTCCAGGAAGAACGGCGATGCGATAGTTTTTCTTCATCGTTTATCCCTTTTCTATACGTAATGGTTTCCGAACGCTGCTGGTTCCTATGATCCTATCCACATTTGACCTATCTTTATATCGTTGCACTGACGGGCGTAGGTTCGCCACGACGCTCCATGATCTTGTTCACTGCCCGGACGTAGGCGATCGCGCTCGCTTCTAGCACATCTGTGCTCACGCCGCGGCCGGTAACGATCAGATCGCCCTGCTGTAGACGAACGAACACTTCACCCAGCGCATCTTGTCCGTGAGTAACGGAAAGGATTTTGTAATCGACGAGGGAGACTTCTTCTCCAGTAGCGCGGTCAATCGCTTTGTAGATGGAATCAACCGATCCATTTCCACATGCGGCTTCTTCGCATACTGATCCGTCGGCACGAACCAGTCGCACACTCGCTGTCGGAACGGAAATGTTGCCGTAAGCGAGCTGTACGGATTCCAGCTGGAATGCTTCTGGTCCGCGAACCATTTTGGAGTCTACCAGAGCGAGAATGTCGTCATCCGTGATTTCTTTCTTCTTGTCGCACAATACTTTGAACGCTGCAAACGCTACATTTACCTCTTCTTGCTCCAAGTGATAGCCCAGATCAACCAGCTTTTCCTTGAAAGCATGGCGCCCAGAGTGCTTGCCAAGAACCAGTTTGTTTGACTTGAAGCCGACCGATTCCGGACGGATAATTTCGTACGTGGTGACTTCTTTTAACACACCATCCTGGTGAATACCGGACTCGTGCGCAAAAGCATTTGCCCCCACGACTGCTTTATTCCCTGGCACGATCATCCCTGTCAAACGGCTCACTAGCTGGCTGGTCCGTGCGATTTCTTTCAAATTCAGCTTGGTCGTCGCCTGGTAGTAATCCTTGCGCGTCTCCAATGCAAGCGCCACTTCTTCCAGAGCAGCATTTCCAGCGCGCTCTCCGATTCCATTGATGGTGCCCTCGACCTGCGTAGCTCCACCCTCGACTGCAGCGAGACTGTTGGCGACTGCCATCCCGAGGTCATCGTGGCAATGGCAGCTCAGACGAATCAGATCGGTAGAAGGCACGCGTTTTTTCAGCTCACGGAAAATGTTTCCGTACTGATATGGCGTCATGTAGCCAACCGTATCTGGAATATTTACCGTAGTAGCCCCTGCCTTGATGACCGCCTCTACAACCTCTGCCAAAAAGTCGATCTCGGTACGCGCCGCATCCTCTGCGGAAAACTGAACTTCCGTAAAGTACTTTTTCGCATAAGTAACTGCCTCCACCGCCCGAGCAAGGACTTCTTCCTTGCTCATGTTCAGCTTGAACTGACGGTGAATCGGAGATGTTGCGAGAAAGACGTGGAGGGAAGCGTTTTGTGCGTTGCGAAGCGCTTCGTATGCCTTATCCATGTCGTCTTTTACGGCACGAGCCAGACTGACGACGGTTGCATTCTTCACCCGTTTTGCAACTTCGGCCACAGACTTTTGGTCACCAGGGGAGGCAGCAGCGAAGCCCGCCTCAATTCTGTTTACGCCCAGCTTCTCGAGTTGAAGGGCGATCTCCACCTTTTCGTTCGTGCTAATATTGACGCCCGGAGACTGCTCCCCATCACGCAGTGTCGTATCAAAAATCTCAATGGTCCGCATGAACTTTTCACCTCCACATTTTTCCCTACATTATATATAGATTTTGTATACGGCAATTATTGGCCGATTTTCGCTTCTTCTTTTTTCGTGTCTTTGTTGATCCAAGACATCATGCCACGCAGCTGCTCTCCTACTACCTCGATGCCATGCTCGGATTCCAGACGACGACGGGAAGTGAAGCCAGGACGGTTTGCTTGGTTTTCCAAGATCCAATTGCGAGCGAATGTACCGTCTTGGATTTCAGCCAGTACTTTTTTCATTTCTTTGCGAGTTTCATCTGTGATGATGCGACGACCTGTGCTGTAGTCACCGTACTCAGCAGTGTCACTGATGGAGTAGCGCATACGAGCCAAACCACCCTCGTACATCAGGTCAACGATCAGCTTCAGCTCATGCAAGCACTCGAAGTAGGCGATCTCAGGAGCATAACCTGCTTCCACCAATGTATCGAAGCCTGCTTTTACCAGCTCACTTGCGCCACCGCACAATACTGCTTGCTCACCGAACAGGTCTGTTTCTGTCTCTTCACGGAAAGATGTTTCGATTACGCCTGCTTTTGTGCAACCGATACCGCTGGAATAGGCGAGTGCAAGGTCCTTCGCATTGCCAGTCGCATCTTGGTAGATCGCGATCAGACCAGGTACGCCAAAGCCTTCTTGGTATACGCGGCGAACGAGGTGACCCGGGCTTTTTGGAGCTGCCATGATTACGTCTACATCAGCTGGTGGCACGATTTGCGCGTAGTGGATGTTGAATCCGTGAGAGAAGCACAGGGCAGCGCCGGATTTCAGGTTTGGCGCGATCTCGTCGCGGTATACTTGTGCTTGACGCTCATCTGGCATCAGGATTTGAACCACGTCAGCGCGTTTGGTTGCTTCTGCTACAGTCAAAACTTCAAAACCGTCTTTTGCTGCTACATCCCAAGATTTACCTGGACGAAGACCAACAACTACTTTATAACCGCTGTCGCGCAGGTTTTGTGCTTGTGCATGACCTTGGCTACCGTAGCCGATGATTGCAATTGTTTTTCCACGCAGTACCTCTTGTTTTACGTCTGCTTCATAATACATTTTTACCATTTGTATAGCCTCCCTAAAAATGTTTAGTTTGAATTTTTATTCTGAAATTTGGCAATTTAAACCGTTGCTGCGGCTGTTGCTGGAACAATACTGCGCGCCATCGCTACTGAACCCGTTCTTGTCAGTTCAATAACGCCGTAGCTTTGTAATAGAACGAGCAGCGCATCAATCTTTTCGGTGTCACCCGTTACTTGCACGATCAGTGAGCTAGGACCCACATCAACGATCGCGGCACGGAACGGCTCGACAATTCCGTTTAACTCTGCCAGCTGGCTAGGCGATGCCGTCACTTTAATCAGCGCCAGTTCCCGTGATACAAAAGGGTTCTCACTGAGATTCGTGACGGAGATGACATCGATCAGCTTGTGCAATTGCTTCATGAGCTGATTGATTTGGCGGTCATCTCCCCCGGTTGTAATGATCATCCGGGACAGCCCCTGTTCTTCCGTGCCTCCCACCGTAATGCTGTCGATGTTGAAGCCACGCTGGCCGAACAGTGTCGCCACTCTGGTCAAAACGCCTGGTTGGTCGTTGACGAGTACGGAAATGGTATGTCGCTGCATCCTAATCGTCCCCCAATTCCATCTGATCTAGTGTGTTGCCTGATGCAACCATCGGATATACGTTTTCTTCCTGTGCAACGCGGAAGTCCACCACGACTGGTCCATCATGCGCAAGCGCTTCTGCCCAAACTGCCTCGGCTTCTTCCGGCGTGCTTGCTCGCAAGCCTTTTACGCCATATGCTTCCGCCAGCTTGACAAAATCTGGGCTGCAGGTCAGATCGATTTGGCTGTAGCGATTATCGTAGAAGAGCTCCTGCCATTGACGAACCATTCCCAAGCACTGGTTGTTTACAATCGCTACTTTGACCGGAATGTTGTATTGGGAGACGATTGCCAGCTCCTGGTTGGTCATCTGGAATCCGCCATCCCCAACGACGGAGATTACCGTGCGATCCGGGTGAGCGATCTGTGCGCCAATTGCTGCCGGAAAGCCAAAGCCCATCGTGCCGAGACCACCGGAAGAAATAAAGGAGCGCGGGTGCTTGAACTTATAGTATTGAGCTGTCCACATCTGGTGTTGTCCAACGTCTGTTGTGACGATCGCTTCCCCATCTGTGGAGTTGTACAAGAGTTCAATGACTGCTTGTGGCTTCAATACGTCGCCATCTTTTTTGTACTTGTACGGATATTGTTCTCGCCACTCTTTCAACTGGCTGATCCACGCTTCCGAATCACAAGCTTTTGCGAGCGGAATTGCTTTTGCCAGCGTGCTCTTCACGTCGCCCGCTACTGTGACGGCTGTCTCAACGTTTTTCCCCAGCTCTGCTGGATCGATGTCGACATGTACGATGCGTGCTTTTGGTGCGAACTCCTTCGTGCGTCCCATCGTGATCCGATCATCAAAGCGTGCTCCCAGACCAATCACACAATCCGCATTCAAGAGCGCTTGGTTCGCTGTGTAATTTCCGTGCATACCTGGCATTGCCAGCGACAACTCGTGTGTTCCAGGGAAACCGCCCAATCCCATAAAGGTGTTGATCACCGGGATGCGTGTTTTTTCTGCAAAGTCGCGCAATTCTTTCTCTGCTTGAGCTGCAATGATTCCCCCGCCCGCCAAAATGACTGGACGCTTCGCTTCGCTAACGGCTTTGACAAACTCTTGTACTTCTTCGTCGCTTGGTACGAGTGAAGCGCGGTAGCCGCGAATCTCCACTTGATCCGGGTAGGTAAATGGTGCCTTCGCATTGGCGACGTCTTTAGGAATGTCGATCAATACTGGGCCCGGACGACCGGTTGTCGCGATGTGGAAAGCTTCCTTCACCATCCGTGGAAGATCGCGAATGTCGCGGACAAAGTAGCTGTGCTTCGTAATCGGGATGGTAATTCCCGTAATGTTCGCTTCTTGGAACGCGTCGGTACCAATCAGCGACTGTGCCACGTTACCTGTGATGCAGACCAGCGGAACCGAGTCCATCTGAGCGGTTGCAATCCCCGTTACGAGGTTCGTTGCTCCCGGACCGGACGTAGCGATACATACACCCGGTTTGCCTGTCGCTCGGGCATATCCATCAGCAGCGTGGATAGCGCCTTGCTCGTGGCGAGTCAAAATGTGCTTGAAGTAGCTCCCGTACAGGGAGTCATAAATGGGGAGAACCGCCCCGCCTGGATAGCCGAAAATGTATTCGACCTGCTCCAGGATCAAACAGCGCAGCAGCGTTTCTGCTCCTGTCACTTCTTCCCCGAACTGAATCGGTGGAATGCCGTTCTTTTTCTGCAATTCGGCCATTTCAACACTCATTGACCTCTCCTCCTCCCAATTCTCAACAGGTATTGAAAATAACTATAGACGCATAGAAAAACCCTTTCGCCCCGACACGGTTTTATTTCCATGTCTTTTGGGGCGAAAGGGTTCGCGGTACCACCCAACTTTATCGGCGCCTCACGGTCAGCCGATCTCAGCCAGTCACAGCAAATGTGGACTGTAACACGTTAACGGGTGTTAAGCGGTTTGGCCTACTACCTGCAAGGCAAGTTTCAGCAAAACGGCTCAGAGGTGAGCAATGCGACATACCCTATACCCGTTTCTCAGCATCAGGGCTCTCTGTAAAAGGGGTAACGCGCACCATCCTCGTCATGGCCTACTATTAAAACAATATTTTCAATATTGTTGTTGTCAGAATAAAGTGTTACGTCTGATTATAGCTAGGCACCTAGGGGGTGTCAACGAAAACAAAAAGATTTTACTGGACTTTCGTCCGAACGAATGCTCAGTTGGAAATGGCTTTACAGCGCGGTTTTTGCGTGAAAGCGGATACAAGAAAAGGAAAACTCGTCCAGTTTTTGCATCGGAAAAAGAACGGCATTGCCGTCCCTCTCCTGCTTTTTCGGTTCCGTTTTATTGCGGGGATTTCAATCCCTCTATCAAAATCGTTGCGACTTCCGGACGTGTAAATTCCAGAGGTGGCGTGATCCCGTTTCTCAACATTTCCCTCACTTTTGTTCCCGATAAGGTCATATGAGATTCTTTGTCATGCGGGCACGTTTTGGTCGTTGCCATCCCTTGGCATGCCTTGCAGTAAAAGCTGTGCTCAAAAAAGAGCAGCTGGATACCGAGCTCACCTGGGACAAACTCGGAAAAGATGTGTTGCGCATCATACGTGCCGTAGTAATCACCTACCCCTGCGTGATCGCGGCCGACGATAAAGTGTGTACAACCGTAATTTTTTCGTACCAATGCGTGGAAGACCGCTTCACGCGGACCTGCATATCGCATGGCAGCCGGAAAAGCGCCGAGCAATACACGGTTGTGCGGATAGTAATTTTCGAGAAGGGCGAGATAGCTTTTCATTCGTACTTGTGCAGGAACATCGTCTGATTTCGTTTCCCCCATCAATGGGTTGAGAAAAAGACCATCGACAATCTCTAATGCCGCCTTTTGAATATATTCATGCGCCCGGTGAACGGGATTACGCGTTTGGAAACCAACCACCGTTTGCCAGCCATTTTCTCGAAATCTTTCTCTCGTTTCTGCCGGCGTCAAATACAAATCAGAGAAGCGCTCAGGCTTAGGCTTTTGCAGTATTTCTACAGGCCCACCCACGTATAGGTTTGGCTTTTCAAACAGCTTTTTCACACCAGGGTGAGCGAGATCCACCGTGCGAAAAACGAGCTCTGCCTCACGCATTTTATCTGGCACAAAGCAGCTTTTCACCTGCAAAATCGCATAGTCCACTCCATCTTCCCCACGTAACAGAATACTGTCGCCGGGTACAAGATCGTCGTGCTCATCTGCATCGACAGCCAATGTCACTGGCAACGGCCAAACCGTTCCATTGGCTAGACGCATCGTTTCCACGACCGTGTGGTAATCCGCCTCTTCCATGAATCCAGCCAGCGGCGAAAATGCTCCGATAGCAAGACATTCGATGTCCGACAGGGTCCATTTGTCCACGATAATGGCCTTTTTGATCCCGTGCGGCAAGATGATTTGCTTCACATCTTTCCCTCCTGCACTGTTCATTTGTGCAGACCGCATTCGGTCTTTTCGAAGCCAGCCCACCGTCCCGACCGAGAATCTTGGCCAGGCATGACAGCGCGCGTGCATACTCGGCAGCCAATGCTTGGATAGTTTCGGTCGTGCAATGGATTGTAAGGGACATCATGCGCATGGATATATTCCCACACCTGGGCCTCCGTCCAATCTGCTAGCGGATTGAATTTTACCAGGTTGAATTTTTCGTCCCACTCCACTTTTTTGGTATTTGCTCGGGTAGGTGATTGCTCGCGGCGAATGCCCGTAATCCACGCCTGATAGTTGGACAGGACGCGCTTTAGCGGCTCTACCTTCCGAATCTCGCAGCAAAGATTCGGTTCCCTCTCCCACAGTTTGTCTCCGTGTTTTTCTGCCTGCTCGGCTAACGTCAACTGTGGCTGCACTTGAATAAATGTCGTGCCGTATCTGGCTTGCAGCTTGTCACGCGTATCATACGTTTCAGCAAAATGAATGTTGGTATCGAGGTAAAATACAGGAATAGTGGGAGCCAATTTGTGCAGCATGTCGATTAACATGACATCTTCTGCGCCAAAGCTGGCAGCTAGGATTAGACTGGCTGCATAGTTTTCCACGGCGTTCACAAGCACGTCCTGCGGCGCTTGACCTTCCAGTCGGCTTGCCCATTCCTGTATTTCCTCATCCGCCATTTTCTGGCGATTGCTCATCAGCGAAGCTCCTCTCTTGCTAGGATTCACCCACCATCATATGCCTAGTGACTGGAAGTGGCGCATCGTCCACCTATATCCAACTCGCCCAAACCAAACGGTCACATCCACTTTTATGAAAAACGTCGAGGCGTTTTTCACAAAAAAAAGCCGCCAGACAGGGTCTGACAGCTTTCTGCTGCTTTATTTTTCATCTTTTTCGTTTACAGCCGGGGCGAAAATAAACGAAGGGCCGATTTGTTGCGTCTTTTTGGCATCGGTTACTTGAACCGTTTGAACGGTTGGTATCGCATATGAACCAGGGCTTACGAAGGAAGGCGGCACCGAGTAAGAATCATCCTTGTCTTTCGCAAACGCTCCTGGCACGAACATCGCTGAACAGACTATCGCTGTTACACCCATCATCATCCATTTTTGTTTTCTCATCTATGTCTCTCTCCCTATCCAATGTTTTCCTGTACGCTTTTTATTGTATGGCATTGGGGAGTCTGCTCGACACGGACGAAAGATTGTTTTTTGCTCAGACTTAAGGATTACATCCATTTTATTCCAAACAAAAAGCATCCTGTACGGATGCTTGAAGCCCATTAGTTTTCTTCTTTTTCGTTTACAATTGGAGCGAAAGTAAACGCACTTCCTGCTGTTTGCTTGCCTGCTACCGCATCTGTTTTCTGGACTACTGGAGCCGAGTACGGACCAGGCGCGAAGATAGAAGACGTCACGGAATATGAGTCATCTTTGTCTTTGGCAAACGCCCCTGGCACGAACATCGCTGAACAAACAACTGCTGTAATTCCCATCATCATCCACTTTTGTTTTCTCATTTTGATCTCTCTCCCTATCCAATGTTTTCCTCTTATGGCCTTATTTTAAGGGATCAGCCAAGCTATATAACACGGACGGGAGGTTGTTTTTTGCTCAGACCTCGGGCGGATTCTGCTTTAGGACCAGGGCCCAGTTCTGTAAGCAACGACTCGCCTCAAAACGAATAAGCCGAGTTCGGGCAGCCTCAGAACCAGCCGTCAATACAGACAACCACTTTCGAAGTTGTTGGTCAACCATTTATCGATGCCCCAATCCAAGTCAAAGTGGATCTATAGGCATGAAAAAAAGCACCCGTTGTGGATGCTTTCGCCGTCGAATACGTTCGATCGCTTTTTTCTTACACATCGATCATTGTTCTTGTATGCTTATACAGTTCTTCCATCGTCTGCCCTTTTGCTCGGGCAAGTACCTCCATGCGTACACTCAATTGCTTTTTCGCAAACTGCTGCAAATCAGCGACCTTCACTCCGAATGCACTCACCCCTTGTAGGTCATCCATCCAGTCGTACAGATGACTTGCCATTGGAGCCAACTCATCCATCTTTTTGGCAATGACATCGTAAATATGGGGATGCTCACAGATCAATCGCTGCAGCAGAAATGTTCCGTAGCTAATGTGCCGCGATTCGTCTGTCTTCAAATACCCAATTCCTTGCATTAAACCAGGCATGAGCCCCGTTTTGCTGAGTGCTTCGTAAAACGCATAGTAGCCTGTCTCTGCGAGCACGCCTTCCACAAACATGTTGTAGACAGTAGAAGCCTCTGCGATGGCTTCTGGGGATTTATCTGTCAGCAGACGATTGAGGGCATTTGGCAAGATCTCATGGAAAATTCGCTTGTACACATCATCGTGAAAATGATGCAAGTCTCCTGACTCGCCGATGTTGTCGAGAACCAACCGGAAAAACTCTGTGTGCTTGGCCTCTTCAAAGAGGAAGGTCGTCAAATACATTTCTTCCTCCAATCGCCCTTCCTCAGCAATAACCATGATCAAAGGCAAAAGATCAAGGGTGACTGCCTCTTCCCCACCCAGAAAACCAGCAATCCGTCCCAAAGTTTCTTCCTTCTGCTCCAGATTCATATTCGCGTAATCTTCGCGGTCTTGCGTAAAATCAATGTCCTGCGGGTTCCAAATGCCGTATCTCTTCGCTTTTTGATACAATTGGTACGGTAGCAGCTCCTGATTCAATCCTTTTTGGCTGGTCGAAACAAAACCATTCCTCATCCCCATCCAACCTTTCTTTTTTCTCATACGCCTTCTATTTCGAATGAATGAAAGAAGTCATGATATTGTTAATTTATACCAATTCCATTCTTTACGCTCAGATCAGCCATTTGATAAAATGAAGGCGCTATAGGTTGATTATAGGTCAAGCTGAACGATCGTTCATATCCCCAAAAATCAGGGGGTGTTCATCACTCAAATGGAGGTGGCAATCACTCCATGGTCAGTCCAGAGCTGAACATGTACATCGATCGAATCGAAGAAACGGCATTTTACGAGGAGAAACTGGTGCTTGCTGTACGTGGCTTCGTGGATCTCTTTCCTTTCATGGGAGCCATTCTGTGCAATTACTCGACGCTCAGTCAAATGGGTGAGGGACTATGGTCGATCCTTGACCAAGAGTTATGCTCCATCCGCGATATACGGGTGGACATGCGCAACATGCCCCTTATCCAGCATGCGATCCGTGAACAGAGAGCCGTACTGCTAGATTCTGAAGCAATCCGTCAATTCCCGCCCAATTTAGTGTACGGCGCCCCTTATGCGCTCATTCTCCCTATCAGCTACGGGCCTAACGTACTCGGCTACGCCGGTATCTCCTGGCATCAGGATGGCTGTTCTGGCATCAACCAACAATTGGTACAATCTTTGAGCGCATACTGTCTGATGCTGGGCAAAGTATTGGCAACCGACTCCCATCGCCCTAAAACCGTCAAGCTCTCACGCCGAGAAGTCGAAGTCATGCAGCGGATTTCATGGGGCGAAAGCGTTAAGGAGATGGCGGACTGGATGGGAATTAGTGAGTTTACCGTGCAGGATTACATCAAGTCCGCCTTAAAAAAGCTCGGTGTGCAAAATCGCGCACAAGGTGTGGCGGACGCCATTCGACAGCGAATCATTTGTTGAATAAAAATAGAAAAAACAACCGAATGTGTTTTCGGTTGTTTTTTCTTTGACTCAAATTTCCCTATCTACGTTCTGATTTCTACCACCATCTAGACCACAACAAAAAAGCCGCCCTTCCCTCAATCGGAAAGATCGGCTCTTCTATTCAAAAATTAAGCGTTCAGTTTGCTTTTTGCAACTGTTGCCAGTTCGTTGAACGCAGCTTTGTCGTTAACAGCCAAGTCAGCCAGCATTTTGCGGTTAACTTCGATGCCAGCAACTTTCAGGCCGTGCATCAAACGGCTGTAGGACAGACCGTTCATGCGAGCTTGCGCGTTGATACGAGTGATCCACAGTTTGCGGAAATCACGTTTCTTTTGACGACGGTCACGGTATGCATACAGCAGGGATTTCATTACCTGCGCATTAGCGGATTTAAACAGGCGATGTTTGGAACCGAAGTATCCTTTCGCCAGCTTCAGGATTTTCTTATGACGACGGCGTGTAACAATGCCACCTTTTACTCTTGGCATACTAAACTCCTCCTGGTCTTTCCAGCATGGCGGCCTACTGCTAGGCGCTTAGGGAGCTCATGCTGCGTAATGGTGTGTAATAAAAAATAACTTACAGGTAAGTGAGCATTTGCTCAATGCGTTTTTGATCGCCTTTGGAAACGAGTGCAGCTTTACGCAGGTGGCGTTTTGCTTTAGTCGTTTTGTTAGCGAACAAGTGGCTACCAAATGCGCGGTCGCGCTTCAATTGGCCGCTTCCAGTCTTTTTGAAACGTTTCGCAGCAGCCTTGTTGGTTTTCATTTTAGGCATCTGAAAAATCCTCCTGTCTAAACTACTATCTTACTTTTCCGCTTTCGGAGCCAGAATCATGATCATGCTGCGGCCCTCGATCTTCGGCTTGCGCTCAGGCGTAGCGAGATCTTCACACTGGGCAGCTACACGTTCCATAACGCCTAGTCCAATTTCGGAGTGGGTGATTTCACGTCCACGGAAACGGATCGTACACTTCACCTTGTGTTGATCCTCCAAGAACTTGCGGACGTTGCGAAGCTTTGTTTGAAAATCGTGTTCCTCGATGTTAGAAGAAAAACGCACTTCTTTCAGCTCGATGATCTTCTGGTTTTTTCGTGCTTCTTTTTCCTTTTTCGCCTGCTCGTATTTGAACTTTCCATAGTCCATGATACGGCATACAGGCGGCTTGGCTGTAGGAGCAACGTTTACCAGATCCAATTCAGCTTCCTGGGCAATGCGCAATGCTTCCCTAAAAGGTACGACTCCCAATTGGCTCCCGTCAGCACCGATTAAACGGACTTCACGGGCACGGATCGCTTCGTTAATTAACATTTGATCCTTGCTAATACTTGCCACCCCCGTCAATTTCGAGAAGGAACAAAAATGTGCGAACGCATTCTGCGCCCGCACATATCTCACCTAAGCAATTTCATCAGATCCGAGGATCTTTGCGTAAGAGTTACCTGTCAACAGTCGTATACGACGTCGACCCAGGTGAGAAGCTGGGCGCCTCTGCTTGTTCTCGAAGTATGAAGTGTTTATACACGCAATTTATATTACAAGGTAGCTTGGGTTTTGTCAAGGCTCATACCTAATTATCCCCCGATATGGGACATTTCGACCTTTTCACGCTGGGCGAGACCAGGCGTTTCACTTAGTCGTTCCTCCGAGTAGCGCACGTCACGCCGCTCCCAGATTGCACGTATCAGCTCGCGAATCTCTTCATCCGTGCGTCCATCGCGGACTGGTTCGCGCAAATCATCTCCAGATGAAGCAAAGAGACAGTTGTACAATTTCCCTTCTGCTGACAAGCGAGCTCGCGTACAAGTGGAGCAAAAAGCTTGGGTAACCGATGAGATCAACCCGATCTCCTGGTCCGATCCCTCATAGCGATAGCGAGAAGCCACCTCTCCATAGTAGTTCGCTTCAGTCGCTACCAACGGCATCTCTGTATGGATCATGCGCACAATTTCACGGGAAGGAACGACTTGATCCAGCCGCCACCCGTTACTGTTTCCCACATCCATGAATTCAATAAATCGAAGGGTGTGCCCCTGCTCACGGAAGTACCGTGCCATCGGCAAAATATCTTGATCATTGACTCCGCGTTGTACCACCATGTTGATCTTGATCGAAAGCCCGGCATCTGCCGCTGCGCGAATCCCTTCCAGCACGGCATCTACCTGATAGCCTCTTCCGTTCAACACCCCAAAGCGCTCATTATCCAAGCTGTCCAGGCTGACCGTCACCCGATCCAGACCCGCTTCTTTTAGTGCTTGCGCATGGCGGGACAAGAGAGAACCGTTAGTCGTCATGGCAATATCTTGAACGCCTTCTACTTCACGTATCATTCGAATCAACTCAGGCAGATTTCTGCGCATTAATGGCTCTCCGCCGGTAATGCGGATTTTCCCAACCCCAAGTGAAGTAAAGATCTGGGTCAAACGGGTAATTTCCTCAAAGGTCAGCAACTTACTTTGCGGCAAAAACTCAAAATCCGGTCCAAAAATTTCGGCAGGCATGCAATAACGACAACGAAAATTACATTTATCGGTGACAGATATTCGTAAATCTCGGAGAGGACGGTTCCGCAAATCAAGCACTTTTTCTGACATAGATGTTCACTCTCCTTTTATCTATATAGGACGAATTTTCCCCTTCATCATTACTATCATATCGCATTTCGACTTAGTACCAGTCTATAATCATAAATCGAAATAGCCAAATTTTCAAACGCAAACAGCACATTGTGTCATAAATGGGACTACTTTTGCAAAAAAAGAGTACGAATACCTCCCGACATTCGTACTCTTTCCGTTATGCATTCTTATATTTTAAACTTACTGATCATTCTTTCCAGTTCACGAGCCATCTGATTCAAGGATTCAAATGAAACGGCAAACTCTTCCATAGTGGCCAATTGACCATTGGAGGAAGCAGCCAGATTTTCAGCATTGTGCGCTGAAATCCTTGCAATTTGGGCAGTCTCGTCCACAGATGCTGCTACTTGTTCCGATCCGGCAGACATTTGCTCAGAGACAGCAGATACCTCCTGAATTTGATCCGTTATTTGTCGAATTTCTTGTAAGATGCGTCGGAAGGCTTCCCCTGACTCCAGTACAGTAGACAATCCATCCTGAACATCTTGATTGACAGAATCCATCGAGTTGACCGCCATGGTCGTATCTGTTTGGATCTCCTGAATGAGGTTGGCGATTTGCCGAGCAGACTCATCCGATTGTTCAGCGAGTTTTCTTACTTCATTTGCTACGACAGCAAAACCTCGTCCATGCTCTCCCGCACGGGCAGCTTCGATGGCTGCATTGAGAGCAAGCAGATTCGTTTGGGAAGCAATTCCTGTAATCACGTCAATGATTTGCACAATTTCTTTGGATCGCTCACCCAATTGCTTGACGACGGATACGGAATGTTCCACAGAGCCACGGATGGAGTCCATTTGCTGGATAGCTTTTTGGATGGACTGGTTTCCTAGCTGCGCTTCATCCGCCGTACATGTAGATGATTCGGAGATGATGGAGGTTGTTTCCGCCACGCGTTGGATACCGATCGACATTTCTTCCATCGCTCTTGCGGATTCTTCCGCACCTCTGAGCTGATTTTGCGCCCCGCTCGCTACTTCCTGTATCGTGGTAGAAATCTTGTTCGTAGTGTCTACATTGTCTGCCAAGCGAACCGATATGTTGTCTGACGAAGTAGAGAGGGTGTTAACCGCTTTTTGGACTTCCCGAATGAGTCCTTGGATGGATACTTGCATCACCTGAATGCTCTGACCAAGCATGCCGATTTCGTCTTTTCTTTCCAAAAGGTTTTTGGGCAATTCACCGGTAAAGTCACCACGTCCGATCTGCGCAATCTGGTCAACGATAGCAAGCAATGGCTTGGTGAATTTGTGCGAGAAAAGAACGGAAGCGATAACCGCTAATAAAGCAAACAAAAGGCTCAATGCCCCGATGATGAAACCGATTTGATTGGCTTCAGCAGAGAGCTCAGCTTTTTCAATAAACGAAATATATTTCCAGCCAGTTTTTTCTGAAGTAAAGACGTTAGCCAAATACTCGGTATCGTTCATCGTGACCGAAAAGCTGCTTGCGGTATTCTCTGCGATAGCAGCCAATTCAGGAATTTGCGTATCTTTCAGGTTCTTCGAATTGAGCTCGGGGTTCTTGGGATTAGCCAAAATCGTTCCGTCTTTGCCAACCAGCATGAGATAACCCGTTTTGCCGATCTTAATGTCTTTCAAAATATCGGTTAGCCCTTTTAAATTCACATCCAGTCCAACAACGCCCAGTGGTTCACCCTTGTCATCCGCAAGCATCGTCACGTTACTGATCACGAGACTGTTATCGCCCAAATAGAGATACGGATCTGTCGTGATCACTTTTCCGGGATTTCCCATTGGGTTTTTGTACCAATCCCTTGTACGCGGATCGTAATTCGGAATGACATCATCTGTCGGCCACTGTATGTATCCTCCGTACTTGGTCGCTAAATAAATAAATGCAGTATTCGGATGAGAATCGACAAATCGCAGGAAATCTTGAAAAATGGCCGCCTCTACTCCGCCATTTTGCAGGGGCGTATGCTTGGTTTTGGTTGGTTTGTCCATATACGTCGTAATGGTGTTATCTGCACTTTTTAATAAGGGACTGCCTGCTATCAGGTTTACGTTTTCACGAATCGAGTCGAAATGCAAGTTAATCGCATTGTCTACTTGAGCCACTTCTTTTGTCGTGGATTCAATAAAATAAGTCTGGATTCGCTCCTCCATTTTGACATAGACAAATGAGCTAATCACTCCAATCGGGATTAAAATAATGGCAAGAAATGCTGCTATCAGTCTTTGTTTGATGCTTACCCGCATACGTATCCCCCGCAGTTCTTCTTGATGTCCATATCTATAATTACCCTACATCCTTTTCCCGTTCTTTTTTCCAAGTAAACGTATAATGAAAAAAGCCGCCCGAAACTTCAGGGCGGCTCTACTCCTATACGCTATTACTTCATTTCATTGATTTCAGCGCGGATTTTCTCTACAAACGCATCCACTGTCATCGCGCCTTCATCGCCCACTCCGCGTTTGCGGACGGACAATGTACCGTCAGCCACCTCTTTTTCACCAATGACCAGCATGTAAGGGATTTTTTCAACTTGTGCTTCACGGATTTTGTAGCCGATTTTCTCATTGCGGCCATCCAACTCTACGCGAATGCCAGCTTGTTGCAGCTTTTCTCTTACTTGTTCTGCGTATGGCATGTGCACTTCGCTGATGTTCATGATGCGTGCTTGAATTGGAGTCAGCCAAATCGGGAATGCACCTGCGTAGTGCTCGATCAGGATACCAATGAAGCGCTCCATGGAGCCGTACATCGCACGGTGCAAGACAACTGGACGATGCTTCTCGTTGTCTTGACCAACATAAGTCAGGTCGAATTTCTCAGGCATTTGGAAGTCCAACTGGATCGTTCCGCATTGGTGACGGCGTTTCAGCGCGTCGGTAATTTGGAAATCGATCTTCGGTCCGTAGAACGCACCGTCTCCGTCTTTGATTTCATAGGCCATACCGAGCTCATCCAACACTGTTTTCAGAGAGCTTTCTGCTGCTTCCCACAGCTCATCAGAGCCCATGGAATCTTCCGGACGAGTGGACAGAGCCACACTGTATTCGAAGCCAAATACCTTGTAGATGCTGTCAATCAAAGTGATCATGCCTTTGATTTCGCTCGCGATCTGATCAGGACGGACAAATACGTGCGCGTCATCCTGGCAGAAGGTGCGCACCCGCAGCATTCCGTTCAATGCCCCGGAGTACTCATGGCGGTGAACTTGCCCGAACTCGGAGTAACGGATCGGCAGGTCGCGGTAGGAGTGCATCTCGTTTTTATAGATCAGCATGTGACCCGGGCAGTTCATTGGCTTCAAGGCGTAAGTCGCGTTGTCTACTTCAGAGAAGTACATGTTCTCTTTGTAGTGATCCCAGTGACCGGATTCTTTCCAGAGACGCTCGTTCATGAGGAACGGAGAGCGAACTTCTGTGTATTGTGCCAATTGTTGCAGACGGCGGGAGAATTGCTCCAGCTCGTTGCGAACAGTGAAGCCTTTTGGCAGGTAGAACGGCATGCCTGGCGCTTCCTCGGAGAACATGAACAGTCCCAGTTCTTTACCCAATTTGCGGTGATCGCGCTTTTTCGCTTCTTCGATGAAGTGCAGATATTCATCCATGTCTGCTTTTTTCGGCCAAGCTGTACCGTATACGCGTTGCAGAACTTGGTTTTCTGCTTTACCGCGCCAGTATGCACCTGCTACGCTCATCAGCTTGAATGCTTTGATGAAGCCAGTAGACGGCAAGTGCGGACCACGACAGAGGTCGAAAAATTCGCCTTGCTCATACAGCGTGATAGTCGCATCCTCTGGCAGGTCGCGAATCAGCTCCAACTTCAGGTGATCGTTCAGTTCTTGGAAAATCGTAGTTGCTTCTTCGCGGCTTACGACTTTGCGGCGAATCGGCAGGTCTTCCTTCACGATTTTTTCCATTTCCGCTTCGATTTTGCCCAAATCCTCTGGGGAAAGGGAGACCGGAATATCCATGTCGTAGTAAAAGCCATCTTCGATTACAGGACCGATTCCGAATTTCACTTCAGCGCCGTAAATGCGTTTTACCGCTTGAGCGAGCAAGTGAGCTGTACTGTGGCGGTATACTTCCAACCCGTCAGCAGAATCGAGGGTAACGATTTCAATCGCTGCGTCATCTGTGAGTTCTGTGTACAGATCGACAACCTTGCCGTCTTTTTTACCAGCTACTGCCTTTTTCTTCAGGCTAGAGCTAATGGAGCCTGCGATGTCTTCGATAGTAATCCCAGCGTCGTATTGACGAACGGCTCCATCTGGGAAAGTAACATGAATTTGTGCCACTGCGGATTCTTCCTTCCTGTATCTTGTTTGGTTGAGAAAATAAAAAAACACTCATCCCAAAAAGGGACGAGTGTGTTCTCGCGGTACCACCCTACTTCAAGTCTGTTCACAAAAACAGACTCCTCATTCCATGTAACGGTATTTAACCGGCATACCGATAGTAAAAGCCTACGCTTCGTTCCCGGCAGCTACTCGAAGGTGGTAGATCAATAACAGTTCGCAGCGAGCTTCCAGCCTGTGGCCCGCCTCTCTAGAGCGTCCTTACTATTGTCCGTGTCCTTCTCATCGTATTTATAAGCGATGTAAAGTTGTTGTTGCTATTATAGTTTAGAGGGATTATTCCCGTCAAGTACACGTCGCTCGGATAGGCAAAGCGAACAAGAGTGGCAAGTAACGAGCCGACTGTCAAAAATACTGCGGATCGTCTGTGCAAGCCCAGGCTTTTCCGAAGCCATATGGAGCACGATACTCTCAGGAGCCAGTGTAACCAAAGCACTGACCAAATAATCCTCGTCCCTGCATTTTTGTTCATCCATGTTCAGAACGGTATCCAACTGTTCAAGCCAAAGACGATCCCCTTTTTTGTCATAAAGATGGAAAGGTTTGTCCACACTAGGAACGACATGAACGACTTCCTGCTTCGTTTCCTGTACAGCGATGAAATAGCGCAACAACTCGACAAACTCTTGGTATTGCTTGTCTTCCAGATATTCATCAATGCCAGTTTCCACGAGCTCGAATAGCTCGTTCCAATGCTCCTGCAGTCGAAACCGAACGAAGCCCAAGACGTTGATCGTTCTCTCCCACTCCAGATACGTGAAAACTTTGCGATATACGTTTGCCTTGCGTGTCGTAGCTGTTAACAGTTCCCTACCATCAAGCTCGACTTCTTGGCACATGCGTTGAATATAAGGAAAAATCTCTGCCCACTCGTTCTCCATCTGTTCGGCAGCGAGTAAGTCATCGGCCATTTCTTCCATAATTTTCGGTTCCTTCACCTGAATGACCCATTCGGCTAATGTAAGAGCAACGAAGGCTCTCGCCCACTCGATGGTCTGCGCGTCATACTCAGTCTCACACCAGCTTTGAAAGTAGAACAAGAGGTATCCATTCTCTTCTTGCTCCCTGTATGTAATGCGCACCGGTGCAGTGTTGACCCGCTCCGTCATCTCATTTACGATAGCCCGATACGTGTCACAATGCTCAGGGACATTCTCCAGCAATACGCGAAACGTCTGCATAACCATCCCCCCAACCGCCATTGTAGTTACAGTATATGTCCCGTCAGGAGCGATATACTTTTAAACGGTTGGAAACTCAGGGAAGGTTGCAGGTAAAAAATTCCTGAATAAAAAACCAAAAAACGCTCCCCTGCCGGTTTCCCTTTGTTGGGAGGGGGCAGAGAAGCGTTTGGAGGTTATTTAGTTTTGCATGACAAAATCACGTTCTGACATCTCTCCGTCTTTGAAAACGCGCAGAATGTCATACTTTGTGTTGCGCTGTGCAGGGATTTTGCCTGCGCCGCGAATGAGCTCCAAAATTTGGTTCGTGTTGACCTTGTACGTACATGCCGCTGCGGAAACCACGTTTTCTTCCATCATCGTTTGGCCGAAATCATTCGCTCCGTAAGAGAGGGAAAGCTGACCGTAATGTGGGCCCATCGTCACCCAAGAAGATTGGAAGTTTTCAATATTATCCAGCATGAGGCGGCTGATTGCCAGTGTTTTCAAGTATTCCTCTGGCGTGTTGTTGACTGCCTTCATATTGGTGTTGTCCGGTTGGAATGTCCAGACGATGAACGCTTTGAATCCGCCTGTCTCATCTTGGGCATCACGAATGCGCAAAAGGGACAGTACGCGCTCCTCCATCTCTTCCCCAAAACCGATTACCATGGTAGCAGTACCAGGCAACCCTGCACGGTGTGCGGCTTTTTGGGTGTCAATCCATTCAGTCCAAGAGCCTTTCAATCGGGAAATCTTCCGACGTGTACGATCGTCGAGGATTTCGCCACCCGCTCCTGGCAAGGAATCGAGACCCGCTGCCTTCAGCTCTTTCAGCACTTCCTCGACAGACATGTTGGAAACTTCCGCGATTTTCATCACTTCCGCTACAGACAGAGAGTGCATCGTAATCTGCGGGAAGCGCTGCTTGATCGCGCGCAACAGGTCGGTGTAATAATCCAGCTTCAGATCCGGATTGGTACCGCCTTGCATCAAGATTTCCGTACCGCCTACGTCTACGGTCTCTTGAATTTTTTCGAAAATAGTCTCTCTGGGTAGAACGTATCCTTCCGAAGAGCCTGGCGCTCGATAAAAAGCACAAAATCGGCAATAGGTGTCACATACGTTCGTGTAATTGACGTTGCGGCTAATAACAAAAGTCGCAATCGGTTCTGGATGATGCTTTTGCATGACCAGATTGGCGTAATGTCCGATCTTTTCGATTTCATTGCTCGCAAACAAAGCCAGACCATCTTCAAGACCCAGACGTTCACCTGCGAGAGCACGTTCCAATATAGAATCGATCATAAGGATCACTCCTTGTACCATACGTAAATTCCATCCCACATCATATCACAATACCGGGACATCGGCTATAGCCCGAGGTGCTGGCAGATTCGCTGCCATACGCGAAAAAACCCTGCTAGAGACAGGGCTTGGAATCGCCATTATTCTTATTGTTCTTCATATCCGATCTGTTCGTATACTTCTGGCTCCCAGTAAATCACCGTTTGCGCGAGTGGCAAATTCGTTTCGCGTGCTCCGTTTGGTTGGCCATTAAAATAAATGATTTCTGTTATGGATACCCGATCACCACGTACGTCAATTTCCCCTGACAATTGCAAGTTAGTCCCGTTTGGCGCATAGAAAACGACTTTTCCCGAACCCAATGTTTTCATTGGTTCCTCCCATGATGTTTGTCCTGTTTCCCTACATTTTAGTGGATAATCTTTCCTAGCGTCAATGAAAAAACAAGGACTTCAATATCAATATTCGACCTAGGATAAGCTCATTGGACCACTCATTTTGAAACCGTTTGGATAACTTGATGATGATTCCGATTAAAATATGCCTTCGATTGTTTGTTGTGGGTCACAACCAAAAGAAGAGTTACATACACGATTGCAATCAAGAAAGCTCCGTTGCTTATATCCAGTAAAATCGCCAGACTTATGCAGACAATCGCCGACTTGAGAAACCTCATCTGTATGAAGATGAACAATAAAGTCGTGATGATCAGCGGAAGCATTAATCTTCCTTGCATTCTTCCTAACACATAGCTTTGATCTAACATATCTTCTGGCATAGTCACAACGCTGAAAACCATTTTACTGGCCCAGTGATTCAAGTTCATCGGATCTACCTGTGAAACCACAAAATATAGTCCCCCCAATACGATGACTTGCAACAGCATTAACCCTTGAATAACTTTGATTGATAATGGCATTTTCATGTAAAAGATATCCCTTTCGTAATGACTTCCATACCAACTTATCTTCGGGATATTTTGGAAACCGATTGATGGGCCAATCGTCCCATTTCCTTAATTTCCCTCTCGACATCCACCTTCAGTTGTGGTCTTTCTTTGGACAAACTGGCATAGGATAGCTACAATAGAAAAAACCTTCTAAGGAGATGCTCATGCTCGAACATATCACACAGCTATTCATGCAATATGGGATGTGGGGACTTGTTGCCATGGCATTTTTGGACTCATTTATTAGTCCGATTCCTCCGTTTTTTATGCAAATTGCGATGAGTCTGCTCGATCCAGGCTCAGCGATTCAGTTTGCAACAGTAGCCTTTACTGCTTCCGTCCTCGGCGCTCCCATCGGATTTTTGTTGGGGAGATGGCTAGGAAAACCACTTTTGCACAAGCTTCTCCCTGAAAAATGGGTGATCGTAGCGACGGAAAAATTCGCAAAAAACGGGGATGCTGCCGTACTGATCGGAGCTTTTACCCCCATTCCTTTCAAGGTTTTCACTGTGCTCTCCGGCGTATTCAATTACTCGCTGACCAAGCTCATGTTTTATGCGATCATCGGGCGGGGATTGAAGTTTTATTTGATTGGCACCTTGTTTTATTTATATGGAAAACACGCCAAGGTTCTGATCGATGAATACTTTGAGATCACTCTGCTGGCGGTCGCAACAGGGGTTGCTGCGATCTGGTTCATTTGGAGTATGCGCCGCAAGCGGTATGCGTAAAAATCAAAAGCGCCTTCGCCACCTCAACAAGTGGTCTAAAGGCGCTTTTTGATTATCGGGTCGGAACAATAGCGGACTGTTGGGTCCACTCTTCTACGCTGACAGACTGATACTCCATCAGTTGGGTAAAGAACTGTACATCCAGCAAAGAATCGGCTTGAATCCCCCGTTTTTCTTGTGAATGGAAATGCTTTTCGGCATACAGCTTTGCCAAAATGTATTTTCGCGCATTTCCCTCCCCGGTCACCTGATCCTCTGCTTCACTGACGATGCATGATAAGGTGTACAAATCTACCATATGATCCGCGAGCGTTTTTAATTTATACGTTAAATAATCGTGGGTCTGTTGCATGAGATAGGCGATATTCTCCTCCAGGATGGCCAGTTCTGTCCGAATCAACTCGGCATACGGCTGCGAAAAGGCATGCTTCCAGCCAGCTATACGCTCCCGAAGCAATCTGCAATACACTTCGTGGCTGTTTTCTTTTTGCATCACACGCAAAATATCGAGTGCGAGTATATTCGAGGTGCCTTCCCATACGGTCAAAACTTGCGCATCACGCAATAGACGCGGCGTCACGTACTCCTCGATATAACCGTTACCGCCATGAATTTCAATTGCGGTATGGGTCGATTCGACAGCCTCTTCCCCTGTGCGGTATTTCAGCAAAGGAATCAGCAGGCGAGCAAGCGCGTTATCCTCTTTGCTAGCGGAATTAGACTGCAAGCGATCATAAACAGCAATCATATCAAACACCGCACCCGTGCTCACCTCCGTATCCAATAAGAGGCTCACCAGCATTTCTTTTACCATCGGGTACTGATCGATTGGCTTCCCGAATGCACGACGTTGCTCGGCATAATACCTCGCTTCATAAAAAGCTCGACGCATGATCCCAATCGAAGCAATCGCGTTGCAAATGCGAGAGAGGTTCAGTGCTTCTGCCATGTACTTGAAGCCGTTCTCCGGCTCCCCGATCAAATAGCCCTCTGCCCCGTTCAACAGTATCTCCGCAGATGGTACGGCGTTAACGCCCAGCTTATCTTTTAGGCGGCGGACCTGAATGTGATTGCGTTCGTTGTCAGGCTTTATCCAAGGCACCAAAAACAGTCCGAGCCCTTTTGTCCCCGTTTTCTCTTCATCGATTCTCGCCAAAACAGTGGCAACAAATGCGCCAGCATTGCTCGCAAAAAACTTTTCTCCTGTCAATCGGTACACACCCGGCCGGTCTGCTACTGGCTCTGCTACAGTCAAATTCGCACCGACATCCGAACCGCCCTGTCTCTCTGTCAGCCAAGTAGCTCCTTCATACAAGCGAGTACGATCGCGAGAGGTCAGTCCTGTCAGGTACTGCTCCTTCTGTTCTTCGCTGCCGTAACGATCAATCAAATAAGCGGCTGACATCGACAAGGTGACAGGGCAATAGAAACCCGGCTCAGACTGACTCACGAGATAGCCCATGAAAAAGGAATAGCTGTACGGCGCTTTTCTCCCCAACTCAGGAATGTCTTGATATAAGTAGCTGACGATGCCTGCTCCGTAAACTTCTGCTACTGTTTCCTTGTAGCCTTCATTGGTAATGATCTCAGAAATATCCTCACCCAGCCGATTGTACTTGCGCAATCTCGGCTTGCCTTCTCTGTCTGTATAGGCGGCACGCTCATCGATGGGGCCTGCCACTTGCGCCCCTAGCCAGCTCAACTGCTGTCTGGCCCATTCATGCATGGAAGCAGGGAGATAGCGTTGTAGCAAGTAATCGAGGTTAGGATCTGCTTTGAAAAAGTTTTGTGCCTGTGGCGTACGCGGGTGCGGGATGTTATCGCTGTATGTTCGCTGATCAATGCTCGTTTGCAAATCACTCATCGCAGTTCCACTTCCTTTTGGGAACTGACATCACGTAGTACATGCTTCAGGACTTTTCCGCTCGTGTTCCGCGGCAATGAAGGAACGATATTCACCTGTCGCGGGAGCTTGTAATCGGCGAGATGACCACGCAAAGAGCCTTGGATTTCTTTTAGCCACTCTCGATTGGTATCGACTCCTGGTTTCAGTACCACATAGGCCGTAACCGTCTCACCCCACTCAGGATGCGGCAAACCTACAACAGCTACCTCACCAATCGACGGATGACGCTCTAACAATTGCTCGATTTCCTTGGGGTAGACGTTTACCCCGCCCGTAATCATCACGTCTTTTTTGCGATCAATCATCCACAGAAATCCATCCTCATCCACGCGTGCAATATCGCCTGTGTACACCCAACCATCCCTTATAGTTTCTGCTGTCGCCTCCGGATTGTTATAGTATCTTTTCATTGTCCCTTCTCCGCGCAAGCGAATTTCGCCCGCTTCTCCACTGGCGCATTGCTCTCCTCGCTCGTCAACAACCTCCATTTCGACGAACAATACACCACGATTGCCTATACTGCCGATTTTGTCCGGATGCTCTCGGTGTAAGAGGCACATTCCGGTCGGCCCTGCCTCCGTCAAGCCGTAGACGCACGCCAGTTTATCGCGTCCATAAGCGAAGCCATCTCTTTGGACAGCGGAGCCCCGCCATACATCCAATATTCGATCGAAGACAAATCGTACGCCGTAAACTCTGGGTGCTTCATCGTCAGCAAATAGGCCACTGGCGCTCCGAAGAAATGCGTAATTCGATGCTGCTGCACCAAATCCAAGAGAAGCTGCGGCGAGAAGGTCAGGGCCATTACCTGGGTGGCGCCAAGCATGAGCCCTGCAATGAAAAAGAGATGGAGGGGAGCCGAATGACTCAGCGGCATCAAATGCAAAATTCGCGAACGATGTGTCACCGTCAGTTCAATCGACATCATCTTCGCGACAGTCAACAAGTTTCTATGTGTATAGAGCACCCCTTTAGGGCGTCCAGTCGTGCCAGATGTATACAGGATGCTAACCTCGCTATCTTCGTTCATGTTCGCCAAATACGGCTGTGAAGAAAGCGTATTCATTTTTTCGAAAGACACGTCACTGGCATCCCAGTCAGCGATTCCATGCCAATTCCCTTGGCTCGCACCTGTTTTAATTGCCACAAGCTGTGACGTTTGCAGGACCCACTCATTTACGATAGGCACGAGGGCATCGTGAACAAGAAGTGCCTTTGCTCCGGCATGTTCACATATATGTCGTACTTCTTCTTGGGTTGAGCGCGCATTGATCGGTACGACGAGGGCACCACTGCGAATGACGGCGACGTAAAAAATGGCAAACTCCGGGCAATTGGGCATCAACATGACAACCCGATCCCCTTGCTCGATGCCAAGCTCTTGCAAATGGCAAGCCCACTGAGTAGAACGTGTGTCCCACTGGGAAAAGCTGACCTCTACATCTCCTGCAATCAGCGCGGACTTGTCAGGGTATTTCCTTCCGTTTGCTGCGAGCAGAGCTGATACATTCATCGTTTCTCCTCCTCGTTTTCTTCAAGCAATTTTTGTTCAAAGTTTTGCTTGTAGACGAGAATGTCTTCTCTCAGTTGTCGGAGTTCCATGATTTTCTCGTCGATCTCAGCCAGCTTTTGGTTGCCGTACTCAATCGTTCGCAAAAGCTGCGCACGACCTGTACGGTCCTCGTCGAACAGCTCAATCATCTCGCGAATCTGATCCAACGAAAATCCGAATCGCTTTCCTCGCAGAATGAGTCGTAGCCTGGCACGATCCTTTCGGTTGTAGTACCTGCTTCCCTTCTCTGTCCGACTGGGGAAAATCAAGCCGAGCTCTTCGTAGTACCGAATCGTTCGGGTGCTTACGTCTAATTGTTGAGCGAGATCAGAGATGGTCCACGATTCATCCTTCTGTATTCCTTCTCTGCTCATGTCCAGCGCCCCTCACTTACATTTATAAAATTCTAAATTTACCGAATAAAATGATTGTAACTGCCGTTTACGTAAACGTCAACTTGATGAAAAATTTATCGGGCCAATCACCAATCTATTATTCGCCCATATATTGTTATTGTGATTTTTGTGGAAGGAGGTGAAGCAATGGCCGTCATTAAAGCGAACTCCAGTGATGTCGATATGCTTGCCAGACTGATTCGGGCTGAGGCTGAGGGTGAAGGTGAGTTGGGCATGTTGATGGTTGGCAACGTTGGGGTAAATCGGATTTTAGGGAACTGCCTTGACTTCAAAAACATTCGCAGCATGCGTGACATGGTCTATCAATCTCCGGGAGGATTCGAAGCGGTCCAGAAGCCGTATTTCTATCAACGTGCCAGGGAAAGAGACAAACGACTGGCACAGCGCGCAGTCAATGGAGAGAAAACCCGCCCCGCGAGCAACGCATTGTGGTTCTACCGTCCTGCCGGAAACTGTCCTCCTACCTGGTGGGATCAACAAAACTCCGGTCGCTATAAGGCACACTGCTTCTTCGTTCCAACACCAGCAGATTGTCCACGCGTCTATTAAAAGGATTAGATAGATAAAGGAGCGAGTTCATCATGAGTCAACAAATGCCTTACACTGGTTTCCCTCAACAACAATACGGCTACGACATGTACCCATCCGCCCAGTATCCATACGGTATGCCTCAGCAACAGCAGCAGATGATTCAGCAGCAGCAACCTCAACTGGTTCCGATGCAGCCAAGCGGATCCTTGATTCCTGGAATGCCCATTACTCCTGGGCAAGTGATGGAAGAATCGTACATCGAAAACATCCTTCGCCTGAATCGAGGCAAAGTCATTACGGTGTACCAAACGTTTGAAAACAATAGCCAATGGAACGCCAAAATTTTCCGTGGTGTCCTCGAAACAGCTGGCCGCGACCACATCATTATCAGCGATCCGCAAACCGGCAAACGCTATTTGCTCCTCATGGTCAACACCGATTACATCACTGCGGACGAAGAGTTGAATTACATTCCGCCTCAGCTTCCAACAGGAGTTCGGTAAGCAACCAAGCACAAAAAGACAGTTTCCATCGGCTATCCCCGGGGGAGAACTGTCTTTTTGACGTTTACACCATTCCATGCTATTAATGAGTGAGAAACACGACCGCTTTGCAAAGGATGAGGAAGAGTGGCATTTGGGATTACACGAGACGAACTGAACCGTTGGAAGCAAGCCGTTAGTCGAGGCGAATTGGCATTTCTCACCCACTATTGGCTGGACCCACGGTTTCCTGGAATCAAAACCGTTACAAAAGTAGGCTGTGCCAATTATTCGTTACTGACAGACTGGTGCCTTGCCAACGGGCTCGATCCTGTCTACATTCATAACCGAGCACCCTTCCCACATTTTGATTTACTTGGTGAAAAACAAATTCAGATTTTGCATAAGGAAGGTCTGTGGGATCACTTGGAGCGCTTCCGTATGTTGGATGATGGACGAGACTAGGACGGATCTTTTTGCACGTGATAGCCTCGATCACCATATGGCGCCAGCTTTTTCATCCATTTATCTTCGAGTTTTTCCAGTGCATCCTTTCCATCAAAATACGGATGGTCTTTCTTCTCAACCTTCTCTAATACCTCGATTTCAAAAGCGTCCGGACCGTATTTATCCCAGTCTTTTTGCAGCTCACGATTAGGATGTGAGCCATGCTGAAGCATGAACTTTCTACCGTTGATCGTTTTTAGGTTATTCGTGCTGGCGATGAACACTTTGTCATTTTGCTTGTTCTTAATTTGATAAACGCCTGCATCGGTTTCTACTTCCTTGTACATCTGCTTGAGCTCTTGCTTGCGATTCATCTGTTGCGCCCCCCGTTCCTCTCCTTCATTTTCCACTGCGATCCGCCAATATTGACTGCCGTCCGCCTGTCTATCCATCAAACCAACATCGACTAAATATCTCCGCAAGGTCACATAATCGTCGTAGAGACCTTCCAAAATCTCATTCACTTCCCGCTCCGTGTAGAAACGATCGAGCTCAAATTTTTTGGAAATCTCTTCGAGTAAGATGAGTTTATGCTTGTGCTTGCGCGGGAATCGTTCTAATCGACCTGATAGTCCATTCGGCAAGAGTTTCTTTATGATCGCGGCATACTCTGCGGCATCGCCATCTTTCGAGGTATTCTTTTGCTTGCTTGATTTGGCATCGTTGGTCGTTTGATGTTTATCCGTTTCATGCAATAACTCCATCATGACCAGGAACACCTTGGCCTGACGTTCTTTTTCCTTGAGTGCAAAGCGGTGATTACGAATCGTCGATGCACTGCCGATCCCCATTTCATTTTGAACCTCGGCGTCTGTCTTGCCCTGGTAAAAGAGGCGAAGCAAATTAACCTGATGATCAGACAAGCCCGTCAATCGTTTATCCAACTGGCTCAAGTGAGTAAAGACAGAACCGTGCACAGCCTCGATGTGATGGCGCATAAAGCGGGACGCTTCGTACAGGGCACCCTCCACTGGATAAATAATTCCTTTCTCCACCTGTTCCCCACAGAGCAAACACATATAATGTTCGTCTTGTTCGATGTAACCTTGCTTCCATTCTTGAAGGGAAGCGCTCCAAAATGCTTCATGAAGACTCATATATAAACACAACCTTTAATCGTTTGATTTATTATAGATAACTTATCACTGCGTTTGTTTTGTGTCAAACAAAAAAGCTCCCTGTTGTGTATTTGCACAACAGAAAGCCTCTTTGTCTATGCTTCACTGGCTCGCATCGCAAGACTTGCTTGGGCCAGCTCTTTTAAAAATACCAGGCGATCGCCTTTATAGAAACGCCCCTCTGTTGATGTCCGGTTTTGCCGATAGCGGATCGCCAAGCGGTTTACCATACGATTGATCTCCAGATGCTGTTCCTCTTCCATTGTAAAACGTACGGCGTATTCGTAATAGTCCGTTTCCCACGGAATCGTGCGAACGACGTGGCCGTACATTTTCAGAGCCTGTCCGCACAATTCCGTCGCAAACTGCAGAACGAGCTGGTCATTGGCTGGCATTTTGAGATGAGAGAGAAATCGAAGTCCACCTGCTCCGATATCCTCGATCAATACCTGTGTGCTCCCAATCTCCATGGTTTTCCCTTTGATCAGCACAATAGTCATGTCTGCACAGAGGGCGTATTCTAGACGTAAGCGAAAAAATTCACGTTGATGCCCCTCTGATCTACCTGGCATTGTCTTCTCCTTCTTTCTCTTCTCATAGTGGGTAATACGCAAAAGAAAGAGCGCCTGTCACCTTGGCGCCTTTCTTTTTATTTTTTGGGCTTTCGGTATTTGATCTCCTGCTCTTTCACCTGAAAGCGATTCCATAATTCTCTCTCATCATGTGTGATGGAATCATGCCTTTCCAGCCGGAAGAGGAGTCTAACGACCACCCAAACAATCAAAAGAAACGCAAAAAAGATAACCAGTGTAAGAAAGATCATATAACCTGCCTCCTCCCATTTACTAACAACATATGGGAGGAAGCAAAATAAGATAACCAAATGTGTCAAAAACGTGACAAATCCTCTTGTTTAGAAGGTAGTCACACATCGCGGCTTCTCGGGAACACCAAACAGCCTATCCAAAATCGGAAGCTTTTCTGGAGCATCCAGCTCCATTTGGCCGTATTGATACAGCTTGTGGGCAGTTACTACCCCCATCACGAGTGAAGAAAAATCCGAAATATCTAGCTGCACCGCAATGTCAGGCTCCACTGCCTCCCCTAGTTCCGGACGACCATCGATAAACTTGATGAGCCATGTTCCTGCATTCTCAGGCAGAAACGAATCGCGGATCGTCAGCTTCACATTTACCGTTTCCGAACCAAAATGGTGGTGGGACAGCTGACGGAAAAATCCCGGCACATCAATGATCCGATACATCAGACCGACTCCAGATGCATGACTCTCATGATATATGCTCCACAACATTGTATCCGTTCCATTACCCGGATCAGATAACAACAAGTGAAAGTCTTCATCCGGCGTCGTGAACTCAATCCGTTGAATCTGATCGGCTTGACTACGAAGGAAAGAGAGCAATTGCGCGAGTGCTTCGCGGTTCTCATACTGAAGCTCTCTTACTTCTATGTTGTTGAAGAGTTTGTTTTTTTCATGGGCGCCATGGAATTGGAAAGCGAGATAGCCTTCTAACCTTCCTTCCTTTTTGTAGCCGACGACAATCATTTCTGGAACATCGAGGAGTCTGTCCCAGTCCCGCTCTGTTCGCTTAATCATGCCATGTGTTTCACGTGCGATTCGATGATAGCAAGCAGACAGTTCTTCTTTGTCCTCTTTTCCTATATAGACGATTTTGTCCTTGCCTACAAACGGCAGGCTGGACGGCTTGAACTTGTATTGGTGAACCTTGGTCCCTACTCCAAAACCCATTTGCTTGTAAAAATCAACACGAAACGGATAGAGAGAGACCAGCGAGATTCCCCTCTCCCGATAGCTGGAAAGAAAACCTCGCAGCATCGACATGGCCACTTTTTCCTTTTTATGCAAAAGGTCTACGGCGACCAGCCCAATCCCGCCAGTCAAAAGCGGTGTACCATGAACATTCATAGGAAAATCGTACCATTTCATAATCCCCACTAGTCGTCCATCACGGTAGCATCCGTGGTAGCTGACATGTGGGTCGTTTTCGATCGTCTCCCTTACCCGTTCGGCAAATCGCTGTCTGCTCTCTGCACCCAGTAGATTGCTTCCAGGGTAGCTCATCGCTGCAATCCTAACGACCTCATCGATATCGTCAATGGAAACTGGTCGAATCTCCTCCATCGTCCCATGCACTCCTGTCCGCAAGAATTTGGGCATCTAGGAAAATAGTATCGATGAATGTACCAACTGGCAATATGTAGTTTGTATTTTTTGGAAAACTGTAACCAATTATTTGAAAAACGCCCGCACTCGGCGGACGTCTTTGAATTTAGTGTGTCTGTTTGACTCGGTTTCCTTTTGCGATCACAAGCGTCAGAACAAAGCTGGCTATCGCAAGCACTAAGGTGCCTGTGAAGACTACATGAACACCACTAGCCAACAAGTCTCGGATCTGTGCCAGCTGTGCCACTGGAATCGATCCGTGTTCAAACGAGGCCCCTAAATTCGCATGACCACTTGCTACAGTCACCATGTTGAACAACATTCCGAATACAGCTGCCCCGAAGGTTTGGCTAAATGTACCCGTGAACGTATTGAGGGCAACCGCTGTGCCCCTCTTGTCTACTGCAACGGACGATTGAATTTTTACCATGATGATCGGAGAAATGAGTCCCATTCCCAAACCAATTAAGCCTACAGCCACATAAATGAGGTATCCCGCTGACTGAGCGGACAGGAAGCTCAACAATGTTGTCGCTACCGTCAGAACGGCAGTTCCTGCGACAAACAACTGTTCAGCTCGCAGCTTGCCTAACAAGTTTCCTGCAAGGATAGAGCCGATCGTCCAGCAAACCGGCATCGGTGTCAGGACAAAGCCAGCCATTGTCGCACTTTCTCCCAAGACTCCCTGGCTCCAGATCGGCAAGTAAACCACCATGCTGATGACAATTCCATTGGTCAAGAGTGTCAGCAAATTGATCATGGTCACGTTTCGATTGGTAAAAAGCGACAGCGGAATCAGCGGCTCAGGCGATTTCTTTTCCACTGATACAAAGATTAGATAGCTCACCAATGCAAATACGATCAAGGAAATCGTCACCGGACTGGTCCAGGATTGATTCTGACTACCTGTTAACAAGGCATACAACAAAGCGATGGTCCCGACCGAAAAAATAAGCGCGCCCGGATAATCGATATGACGCTTTTCTTTGACGGCAAGCTTTTCCTTATACATAAAGACGAGCATGAAAAACGATACGAGGCCAAAAGGCAAGTTAAGAAAAAAGATATAACGCCACGTCAGAGTATCGACCAAAAATCCTCCGACCAACGGACCTGCCACACCGGAAAGTCCCCATACAGCACTAATCCAGCCCTGCGCTTTTGCTCTGGCAGTCTGCTCGGTGTACAAATCTCCGATGATAGTCATCGTAATCGGCATGACTGAACCTGCACCCAAGCCTTGAATGGCACGGAAAACAATGAGCTGCCACATCGACGTCGCCACTCCACAGAGCGTGGAACCTAACAAAAAGATACCGATACCGATTAACAATACGTTTTTTCGGCCAAATAAATCAGCCAGCTTGCCGTAAATGGGAGCAGATACGGCAGTGGCAAGCATGTAGATGGCGTATACCCAGCTCACCTGTTCAAAGCCTGCCAAATCACTCGTAATGCGTGGTACGGCTGTACTCACAATCGTTCCTTCCATCGCAGCAAGGAATGTCGAGAGCATTAGGGCAATCATAATCTGTAGTCTCATCTCGATCTCCTCTCTCTATCTACGCATGATTGCGAGCAGTGAAAAAGCATTGTTTAGTATATCACATTAGAGAACGTGTCTTCGCCAATCTTTCTCGCCCAACGAAAAACCTCGTCTTGTCGATGACAAGCGAGGCATTGTTTTTCCGATCAGGGTTATCGATTGGCTGCGCGTAGTTTCACTGCTGCAAACACCTGCTGGTAATAATACACTTCATGTGGAACAAAGTCAGGTTTTGCCGCGATCATCGCTGTATCTTTTTGCTCACCATTTTCCAATAGCAAAAATCCAATCACCGTTATCTGCCCGATTTCGTTCGCAAACAACCGCTCGAGCTCTTGCAGATTGACCCAAAAGAGCCCCGTGACTTCTTCTTCCTGTACACGGTACGCACGTAAGGGTTGATCGCATTCATACAAAAAGGTATGGCACATTTCCTTATCCATGATGGAGGGGGCAACCGTTACATCACGAATCACGCCTAGCTTGTCCAATTCCTCAAAGCCCACGGACAAGCCCAGCTCCTCCTCCAATTCCCGCACGCCGTCACATGGCTGTTCCGAAGCGAGAAGATGACCGGCAGAGGTAATGTCGAGCAAGTTCGGACAAGTATCCTTTTGTGGATGTCTTTTTTGGAACAACAATTCGATCTGTTCATCTACTACACGGTAAATCCAGCAGTGAAAGGTTTGGTGCCACAGCCCCAAGCGGTGTACTTCGCTACGCGCTTCAACCCCGATGTGCTGTCCTGCTTCGTCAAATATGTCTAGCTGCTCTTCCTGCATGTTTTCCACCCCATGACTTGTCTCTTGCGCTTTTCTTTTCCCCAAGTTACATTCCCGGTCCAGATCGTGAATTCCTCTCTATGGACGAAAGAAGGGACAGCGACAAACGCCATCCCTTCTATCACCATTAGTTGATCGATACTTCATCTAGCATCAAGTAGCCAACAGGGCTCAGCCAGAAGCCATTTACATTCTTGGATGTAACCGCCACATGGTCAATCGTGCGGATGGGAAGGATCGGTACTTCCTTCAGCTCGATTTCTTGCAGCTTTGCGTAAATTTCATTACGTTTTTGCGTATCTTTTTCGCGACGTCCTTCTTCAATCAGCTTGTCCACCTCTGGGTTGTTGTAGAACGCCATGTTACCGGCGCTGCCTTTCGAAGTGCTGTGGAAGACGTTGTACTGGTTGTAGTCGCCATCCCCTGTTGCATTGCCCCAGCCCCCGATGAACATCGCATGCTCACCATTGTCTGTGTGCTCCAGATACGCACCGTATTCCATTACTTTGATCTCCAAATCAATGCCGATACCTTTCAACTGTGACTGGATGACTTCTGCTACGTTCATGCGCTCTTTACGGTCATCTGTCACGATGGACGTTTTGAAGCCGTTCGGGTAACCTGCTTCTGCGAGCAGTGCTTTTGCTGCATTGACGTCATACGAGTAATCCTGGAGATTCGGGTTATAGCCAATTACTTTTGGTGACATTGAGGAAACCGCTTGTGTCCCTACATTGTTGTATACCCCTTGTACAATGGCTTGCTTTTCGATAGCATGCGCGACAGCTTGACGTACGCGTACATCATCAAATGGCTTCTTCTGCACGTTAAAGCCGATATAATCCACACCCAAGCCTTCTGCACGTACCATGTTCATGCCAGGAGATGCCTGTGCGCGCTCTACTTCTGTCACAGGAAGCTGGTCGCCGATGTGCGCTTCGCCTGCTTCGATCATCGCTACACGGGTCGTATCTTCTGGAACGACCTTGTACAATACTTCATCTACCTTTGGCTTTTCACCCCAGTAGGTATCATTTTTTGCGAGTTTCATATCTTGGCCCGGTGCCCACGATGCGAATTTGAAAGGCCCGGTTCCCACAGGCTGCTTCGCCAATGTATCGGAATGCTCTGCGATTGCTTTCGGGCTGATGATACTTCCTTCTGAGCTAGCCAAGATCGAGAGCAGCGGTGCAAAAGGATACTCCAGCACGAAATGTACAGTCTTGTCATCCACAATCTTGATTTCTTTGATCATGGAGAAGTTGGATGCACGCGGTGATGCAACCTTTGGATCGAGTACACGTTCGAACGTCTTTTTCACAGCGTCTGCTGTAAACGGTGTACCATCGTGGAACGTAACGCCTTCACGAAGCTTAAACTCCCATGTCAGATCGTCGAGCTGTTTCCATTCAGTTGCGAGTGTAGGCTTGTACTCGCCGTTTTTATCGCGAGAAACCAAGCTCTCATATACTTTTCCATACACATAGTTTGCCGAAGGAATATTGGAGATGAAATGCGGGTCCAGATTGTTGGCGTCTGCTTTGCGGGCTACAATCAGGGTTCCCCCTTCTTTCGGAGCTTCAGCAGCAGTTGTATTTGTCGAACCGGATTGCTCCGAGCTCGCACCACCACATCCAGTCAGCGCAACACTAACCGTCAATGTCAGAGCCAACAAGGAACCGACCATGCGCGTTTTCTTCATTTGTGTCTACCCCCTGTAGAATACTGTCGAAAATTCTGAATGTATTTCTTATTTGCATTATACGGTAGATTCCCAATCGAACCTTTCAGCATCTTTACATCAATTTATAATATTTTTACTTTTATTTAATTTCGTGCAGATGGAAAGATACTTGGATTCGTAGCTTCGGTGGAGAAGCGTGTTTCCAGTCTACGCTTCGGCCTACGCCCCGCAAGGGGGAGGACTGTCCGCTCCGGTATGAATGACGGGAGCCGCTTCAAAAGTGGTAGCCTCGATGATGTATTCGCACGTTGAAGCTAAATACGCTCCCATCATTCATCCCTCTGCTTGGTCGGGCTCCAGAGGCGCTCTGACTGGAAACACGCTTCTTTTGACGTTGCTTTTGTCTATTTTTCGATCTATAAATGAAAAGCAGCAAGAAATTCATTGACTGTTTTTCTTGATTGTTCTTTTGTAGCTTTCTATTGAATGAATTTGATATGAAAACCACATGTAATTAGCTAAGTAACCTTCTTTGATCGACTACCAAGTAGTCAATCAAAGCTACGCCCGAAGAAGTGCATTTTCAGTCCAAGCGCCTCTGGAGCCCGTCCCAGCGTAGGAATTAATGGTGGGGAATTTCAGCTTCACTTATGAGATACTTCCTCGAAATTGTCTACGTTTGAAGCGCTCTCGCCATTCATTCCGAAGCGGACAGACTTCACCCCCTTGCGGGGCGGAGGCCGAAGCGTAGACTGGAAATGCACTTCTTCCATTACTACGGCCACTTTTATAAACAAAAAATCCGACCTCCTGAAGAAGATCGGATATGTTCCAAATTATTTATTATTTCTGCCAAACCAGCTTGCCCGAGAAAACCACTGCTTCCTTAGGAGATAGTCTAGCCACAGCCTCGGCGGAGCATTTGGCACGGACGAAAACCGCATTTGCCTCATCTCCGGCTTTCGGCCAAACCTGATTCCCAGCTTGGTCCAGTGGAGTCACGCCACCTGTAACGAATCCCAGTGCTTGCGATAGAGATCGCTCATCGATCCAACGGAACCGTTCAGCCAAACGGTTTGCTTTTTGCAGCATATCTCCGGTTCCAAATGGGTCCCAGTGATCGGTGATGTTGTCATTGCCCAATCCAACATGGACGCCTTTGGCATGAAGCAATGGAATCGGGATGGTCGGCATATCAATGGGCACAGCTGACATGACAGCGATTTGCTGCTCGGCAAAAAGCTCCGCAACCTCTTCTCCCACAGCAGTCGGAACCTCTCCTAGCCCGTAAGCATGACTGACAGTGACTCGACCTTGCCACCCCGCATCCTTCGTCATAGCAGCCAGTTTTTTCATAATATAAACACCCAAATGTCCAGGCTCGTGCAAGTGCAGGTCAACATCCGCATTCGCTTCTACCGCTATGTCCATCATCGTATCAAGAGATTTCTCGATATCATCGTCAAACGTGGCAGGATCGACACCACCGACGAGACCAGCTCCATGCTTCATCGCCTCGCGAACGAGGGAAACAGAATCACTGCGCAGCAACCCATGTTGGGGAAACGCGACAATTTCCCAGGAAAGTTTTTCACGATAAGTTGCCAATGCCTCCAATGTGGCTTCCAGGTTTTTCAGCCCAATGACCGGGTCAATGTTGCAATGGGTTCGTACGTGGGTAGCACCGTGCGATTGCACTAACTCCAGCAGCTTTTCTGCACGCTCACGGGCGACGGGAAGCTGCCGAGGCAACAGCTCCTGCTCTTGTTCGATTCGAAAAAAACGATTGGGAGCAGGAAGAACAGCTTGCCACGGACCTCCATAAAATGTTTTGTCCAAATGAATGTGCATTTCCCGGAAAGAAGGAAGCATCAGTAGACCTTGTGCATCCCATACAGATACCCCACCAGGTATATCCAACGAAGCAGGTACGATTTTCTCCACGCGACCGTCCGTGAGCAAGACATGAAAACGCTCCGTCTTTGTTCCCGTCACGATGCCATTCGCCTCTGTATAACCACATTCCAGACTCGCATTTTTGATCCACAAGCTTTCGTTCATGCTCCGTCTCCATCCTTTCCTCTCTAAATATTTGCGTTACTCAATCGTAATGCCATTGATCATCATGTACCCAGAAGGGCTGATCCAGAAGCCTTTGATGTTTTTGCTGATTGCAGCGACATGCTCAAGATTGCGGATTGGGACGATTGGTGCTTCTTGCTTTTCAATCTCCAACGCCTTTGCATAGATTTGCTTGCGCTTTTCCGTATCCTGCTCGCGGCGCCCCTCTTCGATCAGCTTGTCCACTTCTTTATTCACGTAGAAAGTTGTGTTTCCGCCTTTGCCCAAAGAGCTGGAGTGGAACAGATTGTACTGGTTGTAGTCAGCGTCGCCAGTGGCATTGCCCCAGCCACTGATGAACAGCTCTGTTTCACCGTTGTCTTCTGCATCTAAATAAGCTCCGTACTCAAGCACTTTTACCTCTACTTCGATGCCGATCCCCTTTAACTGGGATTGGATCACTTCCGCGGCATTAATTCGTTCCTTGCGATCGCCTGTCCACAAGGTTGTCTTGAAGCCGTCCGGATAACCTGCTTCTTTCAACAGGGCCTTCGCCTTGTTCGGATCAAACTCGTATCCCTTTAACGCCTCATCGTATCCCAGAACCTTCGGACTCATTGCGGAATTCGCTTTCGTTCCGACATCGTTGTACACACCTTTGATGATCGCATCGGTCTCAATCGCATAGTTGATCGCCTGGCGAACACGGACGTCGTCAAACGGTTTTTTCTTGGTATTGAACCCGATGAAATCTGTCCCCAATCCCTCTGTCCGGTACAAGCTCATATGAGGGGAATTACTGACACGGTCAATCTCTGTCACCGGCAATGGTTCAGCGATATGCGCCTCTCCCGTCTCGACCATGGCTACTCGTGTCGTGTCCTCTGGTACGACTTTGAAGACGGCCTTGTTGAATTTTACCTTTTCTCCCCAGTAGTTGTCATTTTTCACGAGTACGATCTCTTGGCCAGGTGTCCATGATTCGAATACGAACGGCCCTGTACCGACGGGATGTTTGCTCAGGTCCTTGCCGTATTGCTCAATTGCTTTTGGACTAATGATACTACCTTCGTGGTTGGCGAGGATCGACAGTAATGGGGAATACGGGTAGGCTAGCTTGAAATGGACGGTGTAATCATCCACTACCTTGACTTCCGATACCATCTTGAACTGAGACGCGCGTGGAGAGGCGACCTTTTCATCGAGGACCCGTGCGAATGTTGCTTTCACCGCCTCGGCGTTAAACGGCGTACCATCGTGGAAATGAACTCCCTGACGCAGCTTGAACTCCCAGGTGACATCGTCCAATTGCTTCCATTCCGTGGCTAGCATCGGTTTGAATGCCATGTTATCATCTCGCTGGACAAGACCTTCGTACACTTTGTGATGAACGACACTCGCTGCATTGATCGCTGAAATAAAGTGCGGGTCTAGATTGTTTGCGTCTGACTGGCGCGCAATCACCAGCGTCTGATCTGTTGCTGGAGCTTCCTTCGCAGTCGGAGTTCCTGCCGCACCTTGCTCTGTACCCGATGAACAGCCTGTAAGCACGAGGCCAACGCTCAGGATACCTGCCAGCATTGAACCTATCATTTTTTGTTTTTTCATAGACTCGCCCCCATTTACTTCTTCTTTGTATAATCAATCAGCATAGCTCGTTCCCAGTGGGCGAAGCTATGCTGATCATGAAGCATTTTTTGCTGAAAATTATGGCAATGATATATTGTCGATCTCAATGTGTCCTGCTGGGCTAATCCAAACTCCTTCTACACCTTTTTGAATCGCTGCGAGGTTTTCTGAGAAGCGATACGGTACCATTGCCGCTTCGTCCATTTCGATTTGCTGTGCTTTTTCGTAGATTTGCTTCCGTTTTTCTTCGTCTTTCTCTTTGCGGCCCTCATCGATCAGCTTGTCCACTTCCGGATTGCTGTAGAAAGCGTGGTTACCGGCTGCCCCTTGCGACTTCGTGTGGAACAGATTGTATTGGTTGTAGTCTGCATCTCCTGTGGCATTGCCCCAACCACTGAGGAACAATTCTGTTTCGCCTTTGTTAGCTGCTTCAATATAAGCACCGAACTCTAGCACTTTCACTTCCAAATCGATATTGATTTGTTTCAGCTGTTGCTGCAGCACTTCTGCCAAGCTAATCCGTGCCTTGTTATCATTTAAGTAAATGGTTGCTTTGAAACCGTTCGCGTATCCAGCTTCCGCCAACAGCTTTTTGGATTTTTCCAGATCGTAAGGCAAGTCTTTTACATTCGGGCTGTAACCAACCATGGACGGGGTAATGGAAGAATGAGCAACCGTTCCGACATCGTTGTAGACCCCTTGAATGATGGTTTTCTTATCGATCGCATGTGCAATCGCTTGACGAACGCGTACATCATCGAATGGCTTCTTCGAGTTGTTAATTCCGATATGATCGCTAGCGAATGCAGGGTAACGACCAAGTGCCATACTCGGAGAATTTTTCACCCGATCGACTTCTGTCACTGGCAATTGCTCAGCTATATGCGCTTCTCCTGTCTCGACCATCGCGAGTCTGGTCGTATCCTCTGGAACAGTCTTGAAGACGACCTTGTCCAAATTCGGTTTGTCGCCCCAATAACTATCATTTTTCACCAGGACGACTTCTTGACCAGGTGTCCATGATTCGAATTTGTAAGGCCCTGTTCCCGTTGGATGCTTGGTCAACTCTTTCCCATACTGTTCGATCGCTTTTGGTGACAAAATGCCACCCTCTGCACTGGCGAGTACGGACAGGAGTGGTGCGTATGGATAGTGCAGGATGAATTGAACCGTTGTATCATCCACGACCTTTACTTCTTTGATGGCTTCAAACAAATTGGCGCGGTTAGAGCCTACGGCCGGGTCCTGGACACGAGCAATCGTCTTTTTCACAGCTTCCGCATTGAATGGCGTGCCATCGTGGAACGTCACACCAGAGCGAAGCTTGAATTCCCATGTCACATCATCGAGCTGCTTCCATTCGGAAGCGAGTGAGCCTACATATTTGCTTTCTTTGTCCATCCGAACAAGACCCTCGTATACCTTGTGATGAATGATGGCAGCAGAGTTGATTTGCGTTAGAAAATGCGGGTCAAGGTTGTTCGCATCAGACAAACGGGCGATGACGAGTGTCCCGCCTTCTTTGCCGACTGGTGCAGAAGCATTGGTTTGCCCTGAAGAATTGGTACTCCCTCCTGCTTCAGGTGCTTGTGAGCAGCCTGCCAACGCTGTAGAAACCGCAACGGTCATGGCAAGCAGCGTCTGGAAAAAGCGCGTCTTTTTCATGTAGTGATCCCCCTCTTTTGTGAAAAACGTCTCGACGTTTTTCATAAATGTTGATGTGACCGCTTGCGGTCAAAAAAACGGTCGTGACCGTTTTTTGCGCCAGATGCACTTGAATATTTTGACCATTCGCGCATATTTCATTTTACCCACTATTCTGTCATTGCATTTTCACTCTCTTTACTTGTATTTTCACTTTCTTTACTCTTTTTTTCACTTTTTCTACTTTTATGCGAACAGTGGTTGTTCAAAAAGTCGACTTTTGGAACAACCACTAAAGAAGACCCTCTCCATTTGTTGGAGAAGGTCTCAAGCTCCTGCTATTGAATCGTCACTTGGCTCACGTCAATGTATCCGGACGGACTGATATACACTCCCTGTACATTTTTCGCAATGGCCGCGAGGTTTTCACTGCTGCGGAATGGCAGCAATGGCACCTCCTCCATCTCGATTTGCTGTGCTTCTGCGTAGATTTCCTTGCGCTTCTCTGGATCTTTCTCCTTACGCCCCGCTTCAATCAACGCATCGACTTTCGGATTATTATAGAAGGAATGGTTTCCTGGCACACCTGCTGACGTGCTGTGGAAGAGGTTGTACTGGTTGTAATCTGCATCCCCGGTCGCATTGCCCCAGCCACTAATGAACATTTGCGCTTCACCTTTTGCCGCCAATTCCAGGTACGCACCGAACTCCATCACTTGAATCTGCAAGTCGATGCCGATTCCCTTCAGCTGGGATTGCAGCACTTCTGCCACATTAATCCGTGCCTTGTTGTCATTGAGATAGATCGTTGCCTTGAATCCGTTGGCGTAGCCTGCTTCGGTGAGCAATTGCTTCGCTTTGTTCAAATCGTATTCCGGCGTTTTAATATTCGGGCTGTAGCCGATGACTTTTGGCCCTAATGACGAGATGGCTACTTTTCCGACATTGTTGTAAACCCCTTTAATAATCGCTTCCTTATCGATCGCATGGGCGATGGCCTGACGGACGCGAACATCGTCAAAAGGCTTCTGCTTGACGTTCATCCCGATGTGGTCAACTGCGAATGATTCGAACCGGCCTAAAGACATGCTCTGCGAGTTCTGTACCCTTTCCAGTTCAGTGACCGGTAGTTGTTCTGCGACATGAGCTTCACCTGTCTCCACCATGGCTACACGTGTCGCATCCTCAGGAATGGTCTTGAAAACGACTTTTTCTAGCTTCGGTTGGTTCCCCCAATACTTCTCGTTTTTCACCATGACGATTTCTTGTCCAGGCGTCCATGATTCAAAGATGAACGGCCCCGTTCCTACTGGTTTCTTGGACAACTCTTTGCCAAATTCCTTCATCGCCTTCGGACTGATGATGCCACCCTCTGCACTCGCTAGTACGGACAAGAGCCCTGCGAACGGATAATGTAAAATAATATCCACCTTCAATGGATCGATGACCTTCACTTCTTTAATCATGCCAAACATGTTTGCTTTCGGAGTCGGATTGTCTTTGTCCAAAATACGGTCGATTGTCTTTTTCACAGCTTCCGCATTGAAGGGTTCCCCATCATGGAAGGTAACACCGTCACGCAGTGTAAATTCCCAGGTAACATCGTCTTTTTGCTTCCATTCCTTTGCCAAAAGAGGTTTGTACTCACTATTCCGATCCATCATGACCAGACCTTCATAGAGCTTGTGCTGCGTCACTGCCATGGAATTAATCTGGGTACTGAAATGCGGGTCCAGATTATTCGCATCGGACAAGCGCGCAATAATCAAGGTACCGCCTCCACCCGCTGCGGCCGATGAAGACGCGGGGCTAGTCGAAGCTTGATTGGAGTTGGACGCGGAATTCGTCCCACTGGATGTCTGACCGCCACCACAGCCTGCCAAAACTGTGGAAAGCAAGACAGACAGGGCAAGAATAGATCCTAGCATGTGCTTCTTCTTCACTGTGAATGCCCCCTTATTCTGGATGATAGAATGAAAAGAATATGACATGACTAAATATTACTAATTTTCTTACTATTAATCTTTTCATTATCTTTACCTTTCTTTTCATTTTCTTTACCATGTGGTTTTTGAATGTTCAAAATAACTCTATTGAAGCTAGCTACATAATGGAGGAGAAGAAAAAGCACAGGTCTCTTCGACTCTGACATGCCCGCAAGGGGGATTCACTGGCCGTCTCCACTTTAAAAAGGGGCCCGTCGAGCCAAAGCCACCCTACGGGCGGACGTTTCTCAAAGAAGAAGTGTTCGACAAGCGTGGTCCCCTTTTTTAAGTTCCGACTGGGTAGGCATTGTCAAGGTCTGCGAGCCCTGTGCTTTTTCTTCTCACTAGCTTTGGCGGTTTTCGATACCTTCTAAAACTTAGAAAGAAAAAACCCATCCCTCAAAAAAGGGTGGGCGTGCAAAAGATGATGGAATGTGCTCTTCTATACGAATACAAATGACGGGCAAAGAAAGAACATTTACAGTTCAACATCTTTGTCCCAGCGTCTTTCCAGATCCCTCACCGTCGAACTTTTCTCGACATCCTGTTCATTCTTGTAAGTTCCCAGGATGACGTCAAAAACAGGGCTGGTAACACCGTACCAATAATGTTCATTTTTGAAGTGATGCCATAGATGGAGCTTTTTCATCCAGCGCCCCCATGGAGATATGGGTTGAACCGGTCGATGGGCGATATAGTGCTTCCATTCATAAAATAGCAGAAATCCTATCACGCCTGTAACAAAGGCATTGGTCACAATCAAGTCGGAAGTAAGCAGAAAACAAATGGCTCCGGTTCCTACAATGAGCGGCAAGCTATACCACACGGGCAAGAACAACAGGTGCAAGTTGTTCGGATCGGCATGATGATCGTAATGTAAGCGCTTTAACAATTGGAGAAAAAATGGATTTCGAGGCGGTTTGAGGTGAAAGAGAAATCGATGAATCAAGTATTCGCTTGCCGCATATCCAATCATTCCCGCCACAAGTGCCACCCATGTTTCCAACACGTACCATTCAGAAATAGTGAAAGACAAGCTAATCAGGAATAGGATGCTCATGATGAGGATATCTGGAAACGTAAAGAATTCTTTCAGAAACTTTGCCTTCAACAGAACGCCCTCCTCTTGTGTTCCTTCACTTACCTTGTTCCATCACGGTTCGGTTTCTCCACAGCTCCAAACTTTTTTCCATTGCCTTTCTGGCTACACGCTCTGCTTCGATGAAATCTCCCTGTAAAGCGACGTTCAACAGTTCATGGTAATAGTGCCAAGATGCCTCGCGGTGTTCTGGGATAGAAAAATACTTTCGTGCCATATTTAGGTAAAAGGAATCAAAACTGTTTACAATCAGTAAATAGATAGGATTTGGGGAAAGTCTCGTCAGATTTTTCTGCAGCTCCCAGTCAAACGCTGCATAAGAATCAGCATCAGGTTTCAGTTGATCGAGATTGGCAAGCAATGCGACTACCTTCGGCTGATGAGCAGCAACTGCGTTACGAATGTAAACAGGCGCCAACGATATCCGCAGTTCCAGCAAGTGCGAAATAAACTCATCTGTAACATCGTCTTGGTTTTGAATGATATGGACAAGGGTCATTATATTGCCTTGATGCCAATAATCGTTGACAATTGCCGGATGTCCTTTCCGCACAGTGATCCAGCCATCTCTTTCCAAACGTTGCAGTGCTTCTCTAACGGTTGGCCGACCTACCCCGTAGTATTCTGCCAACTCCCGTTCCGGCCGCAGCGTACCTCCTGTAGGATACTCTCGAGTCAAAATTGCCTTGATTAATTTCATCTCAATTTGATCCGACGAGCGTTCTTTCTTTCCCCCTTTTTTCTCCGCTGTCATTGTCGCCTCCCTGTAATGATGGTCCTACAACCACTTTTCGTGGTATTACCACAAATGGTAGTATTTTACACTCTCCCCTGTCAAGAGATGAAGTGATTGAACTTTCCTACACGATCAAAAAAGACATAGCCCTCTTCCGAAAAAGAGAAGGCTATGCCTCTTGTTTTACTGACGTGATTATTCTGTCACTTCTACCGACCAGCCAAACTTGTCTTCACGCTCACCGTACTGGATTCCTGTCATCTCATCGTACAGTCTCGTTGTCAATTCCCCGGTTTTTTCACCGTTAATGATCATCTGATGTCCGTTCCAGTTCAGATCACCGACTGGGGAAATAACAGCCGCTGTTCCGGTACCGAATGCTTCTTCCAGCTCACCGTTGACGTAAGCGGTATGCAGGTCTTCCATGGAAATCCGCTTCTCTACGACTGGAATTCCCCAGTCCTTGAGCAATTGGATGGTCGAATCTCTCGTGATACCCTCGAGAATGCTACCGTTCAATGCTGGGGTCCACACTTCCCCTTTTACCTTGAAGAACACGTTCATGCTGCCTACTTCTTCAATATATTTATTCTCTACACCATCGAGCCACAGCACTTGCTCATAGCCTTTTTCTTTTGCTTCTACTTGTGCTTTCAGACCGCCTGCGTAGTTACCTGCCACTTTTGCGTTTCCTGTTCCGCCTCTTACCGCACGCACGTAGTTGTTTTCTACATAAATTTTCACAGGCTTCATGCCACCCGCATAGTACGCTCCAACTGGAGAGAGCACGATCACCAATTTGTACGTATGCGAAGCGCGCACACCAAAGCATGGCTCTGTCGCAATTACGAAGGGACGAATGTAGAGAGACTGTCCGCTTTCTGTTGGAATCCATTCTTTATCTACCGCTACCAGCTGTTTCAATGCCTCGACCATGAAATCCTCGTCGATCAACGGCATGCTCATACGCTCCAGTGAACGGTTCATACGCTTGAAATTTTGATCAGGTCGGAACAAGCTAACCTTGCCCTCTTCATTACGATAAGCTTTCAAGCCTTCAAATACAGCTTGCCCGTAATGGAAAACCATTGCTGCCGGGTCCAATGTCAGCGGAGAGTATGGGACGATTTGTGGATCATGCCATCCTTTACCTTCTGTATAATCCATGGTGAACATATGATCGGTAAAATGAACACCGAACCCCAGCTTGTCAGAAGCTGGTTTCTCTTTTTTCTGTTCTGTCCGGGTAATTGTTAACTGACACTCCATCTTCTACATCTCCCTTAGTATTAAATCCACTATTTGAACAACTTCCTATATATACAAAATAGCAACAATTTTGCATGATTTCCAGCGTAAGTTTCTGCTACCCCTACAATTTATGGTTATTTAGCGAAAACTTCGCAAAATTTTCGTGATCGATTTTTTTCTTCGTAGGCAGGATGAAAGGAATAGGTACCCCGAAAAGAATGGATAGGGACAGAATGAGGAGGGATATGTATGACCACACATCTTCGCTTGCACGGAAAAATTGCCATCGTAACAGGAGCCAGCCGCCTTCAAGGGATTGGGGCTGCTATCTGCAAAATGCTGGCCTCACACGGCGCCGATATTTTCCATACGTATTGGACCGCCTATGACCAATCCATGGCGCATGGGATTCAAAAGGATGAACCCGCTATCTTGCAGGAAGAGATCAGACGCTACGGAGTCAGATGTGCGGGAATCGAGATCGACCTGTCACTGCCTGATGCCTACAAGAAGGTGCTCGACACAGCTACAGTACAACTGGGCGAACCAAGCATCCTCGTCAACAATGCTTGCTACTCGACAAATGACGGCTACGAGGCACTGGATATCGCCAGTTTGGACGCACATTATGCCATCAATGTGCGGGCAACCACAATGCTCAGTGTGGAATTTGCACGTCGCTTCTCTCAGCAACGCGGAGGACGAATCATCAACATGACATCTGGTCAGTCCAAAGGCGCGATGGTCGGTGAGATCGCGTATGCCGCAACAAAAGGAGCCGTGGATGCCCTGACGACGACACTTGCTGCCGAAGTAGCTACGCGAGGGATTACGGTCAACGCTGTAAATCCCGGGCCTACCGACTCAGGCTGGATGAACGACGAAATCAAGCAAAACATTTTGCAACGATTTCCTTTGGGACGGATTGGACAGCCCGAGGATGCAGCGCGTCTTGTCGCTTTTCTGGCAAGTGACGAAGCGGAGTGGATTACCGGACAGATTATTCATTCCGAAGGCGGGTTCATCCGGTAAGTGAAAAAAGCACAATCCGCCGTTTCTAGCAGATTGTGCTTCTTCTTATTTGTTCAGGCTATCGTTTGCTCACGATTGGGAAAGAAGGCTTGAACAGCTCCTTTTCGCCCAGTTGTTGATAGTCGCGCTCCACGTAGCCCAGACGCAGTTTGTCAAAGTAGCGCTGTCCCTTTGCTTTGATCTCTTCCAGATCAACTCCTGGCAAGAGGCGGTCTTTCATTACGGTGCGTCCAGCGATGATGGAGAGCTTCACATCACGACCTGAGCCACACGTGATAATCGTACGGATTGGATCATCAACCGCACCCATGTGGAAACCGTCCAAATCGATGGCAATGATATCTGCTTTTGCCCCCGGCGCTAATCGACCCAGATCATCTCTGCCGAGGAAACGTGCGCCGCCCAATGTCGCTGCACGGTAAATATCCGCGTAGCTGGAATCTGCGACATCGCCTTCCACCAAGCGGGAAAGCATGCTGGCTGTGCGAATGTTTTGGATGAAATCAGGTGGGAACGTATCGGTTCCAATCGCGATGTTGACGCCACGACGCTTGTAACGGGCAAACGATTCGAGTGCCTCGCCATGACGACCAACTACAAGCGGGCAGTGAATCACGGTCGTACCTGTCTCTTGCAGGATCGCCAAATCGTCTCCCTCTCCGAATTTCGCTTTACTAAAGCCTGGAATGAAATGTGCGTGCGGAATTGCCGTTTTCTTTCCAAGGAAGCCGATCTTATTCAGGAACTGAATCGGTGATTGGTTGTGACGACGATGGATTTCCGTATATTCATAGAGACCTTGTGCAGCATGCAGACGGATAGGACATCCGAGCTCCTCGCTGTAGCGCTTTGTGTTGATCAAGTTCTCTACAGACTGTGACTCGATTCGCTCTGGCGCCAGCATTCCACGGATGAGTCCGTTGTGAGCCCCATCGAAATCTTTGACAAATTGTACAGCTCGCTCCAGACCTGCTTGTCCTTCTGCTTCGTTCCACAGTACTTCGATCTCTCCATTTGCCTTCACGACACGCATGCCGGATTGATAGCTCGGCCCCATGTACATACGCAATCCCAAGCGTCCTGCATGATCGGCTGCGGCTGCCAGCTCCTCATACGTTTCCGCCCAGCGCTTGTAGAAGACCGATGTAATCGGCATCGCTGTCGTTACCCCGTTTAGAATCAATTGGCTGTAAGCGTAAAGAGATTTGAACGCCTCTTCCTCAGGGGTCATTACCTCATGGTAGCCTTTGCGGTAGTAGTCTTCTGACCAAAGCATGTTTTTGTTTCTAGCAGAAGCTTGCTCCAGATGTACGATGTCGTGATCAATGTCCCCCAACGCATTCAGGTCAATGAAGCCCGGACTGACTACTGCATTGCCAGCATCGATCACTTCATCTACCTCGCCATCAAAATGGTGCCCCACATACACAATGGTGTCATTCTCGTAAACGACTTCCCCATCTGTGATAATCACATGATCTTCGCCGTCAAAACCGATGACATATTTTGCGGTTATTTTCTTTTTCATGATGATCCTCCCTGCTCTTTCTCGTTCCGGCCTCTTCACTCCATTGTATCCTTCGTTATTATAGGAAATATTCTGTAAAATATGTTTCAAAACTTTTACGTGTATTTGCACAATCTTTACTCCTTTTCGAAAACAGGCAAGATTCCAAGCAATACGTAAAAATCATGCAAAAACTAGTAAAAAAGATGAACAACCTTGTTCGAAATATTCACTACAATTAACATAGACAGCTAGACTGGACTCTCATCCACTACATGCAATATAGAGAAAGGGCTGATTTCTAGTGATGCAAGCTTTTTGGTTAACCAACGTTCGTCTCGATAAAGGATTTGAAACAGGTGACGACGGCGTCTTTCACACAATCTCAGAAATCTGTCATTTGAAGATCGAAGACGGCAAAATCGCAGAGATCGTATCGGCGAGCGAACCACTCGACACCACTTTACCGCAAGAAGATGCAAAAGGTTTATTGGCCCTCCCCTCTTTTGTCGAGAAGCATAACCATCTGGATAAAACGTATGCGGGCGCAACCTGGAAATCTTGCCTCCCTCCGAAAAAATTGATCGATCGCTTGGAGTTCGAAGCAAAAGAAATGCCGCTGATGACTGGGACGACCAAAGAACGCGCACAAGCAATGCTCCAGTGGCATATCAAAGGCGGTGCCACACATGTGCGCACACACGTCAACATCGATCCATACATCGGGCTGAAAAACCTGGAGGGTGTGCGTGCAGCCCTGGAAGAGTACAGCGATCGTCTGACGTATGAAATCGTTGCTTTCCCGCAGCAGGGGCTCCTGCGTACACAAGCAAGCTCCTTGATGAGACAAGCGATGAAGGAAGGCGCTACGTTGGTTGGGGGATTGGACCCGGCTGGGATTGACAATGAATTGGAAGGCTCCTTGCGTGAAATGATGGACATTGCGGTGGAAGCAGATGCGGATGTCGATATTCACCTGCATGATCCGGGGACACTCGGCTTCTATACGATCAAAAGACTGCTCGATCTGACTGAAGAAGCTGGCTGGCAGAACCGTATGGCGATCAGTCATGCCTTTGCGCTCGGAGACGTGTCGATGGAGGAAAGCTCGGACATGGCAGACCGATTGTCCCAGCTGGGAACGATGATTATGACAACAGTTCCGATTAATCGTGCCATGCCACCTGTTCCGATGCTTCATGCCAAAGGCGTACATGTCGCACTTGGTTACGATGGATTCTACGATTCGTGGTCGCCATATGGAACAGGCGATATGCTGGATAAGCTAAACCGTCTGGTCGAGCGCTACCGTTGGGTCGATGAGAAATCATTGGTGCAATCGTTGTACTTCATCACCGGAGGAAAAACAACGCTCGATAAAGATGGCAACCGTGCATGGCCAATGATTGGCGACGATGCAAGCATCGTGTTTGCAGAAAGCTCCTGCTCTGCGGAAGCGATTGCGAGAAAATCTCGTCGAGCTGCTGTTATGTTTAAAGGGAACATTGTGCATGGTGCTTTGGAGAGAATGGAAGAAACAAAGTAGTCATGTGGATACGAAGGCTTCGCTGATTTTTCAGTGAAGCCTTTATTGTTTTGGTCTAAATCGAGCCTTTGGTGGTGGGGAGAAAAAAGAAGAAAACGCTCAAGTTCTTGGGCTACTTCCTAAGGGGTCATCCCTGCCCAGCTCCATGGAAAAAAAGAAACCCGCGTCCAAAGTCGCGCCTCTGCGAAGTATTTCAGAGGTGGACGCTAAAGGCAGGTTTCTTTTTTTCCATTGCGCTTCGGTTGGTATCCCAAAGGCTTTCGCTTATTTCTTCTTTTTTCTCTTACCAGCTTGGGTGTTTGTCCCCGCTTAAAAGCTTTTTTATAACCAAGCCTTTTTTAAGAGCTTTACACCAAGTTGGATTTCATCAGTTGATAAATTACTGAAACCAAGTTTGATGATTGGGTGATCGGTTTTGTTTTTAATGAAATAGAGTGAAGTAGGATAGACTTTCACTCCCTGAAGGGAAGCTTGTTGAATGAGCCATTCTTCTGAACGCTCCACGTGTACTTTGACTAATAAGTACAATCCAGACTGCTCGCCAATGATAGAAATATGTTGTTTGAAATGCTTCCTTAATTCACAAACGAAGTGCTGCATTTTTCGTTTATAAACAAGGCGCATGCGTTTAATATGGCGATTCCATTCCCCTTCTTCCATAAATTTCGCCATTGCGAATTGGCTAAGTAGTGAAGTGGTGCTCTCGAAATGTGCGAATTGATTTTTATAAAGGTTGATAAGCGGCTGTGGCAACACCATATAACTTAAACGAATTCCTGGCAGAAAGCACTTCGAGAAATTCCCGAGATAAATCACCCTTGTTGAATCGATGGAAGCGAGAGCCGGAAATGGTTGTTGGGTATAGCGATATTCACTATCATAATCGTCTTCGATAATATATCCTTGCCTATTTTTTGCCCAATGGATAAGGGTATGCCTTTGTTGAATGGACATGCTTACCCCATATGGACTGTGATGGGACGGCGCCACATAAATCAATCGTGATTTCATTTGTTCCAAGTGTGAGAAATCAGCACCTGTCTCATAAACGGGTACTGTTTCCAGTGTAAAACTATTTAATTGAAAAGCTTCCCTAGCGCCATCATAACCAGGATCCTCCACAATCACGCTAGAAAAATCATGTTTCAGGACAAGACCGAGATACACAAGCATTTGTTGGGTACTACTTCCGATAATGATCGCATCTGGTTCTGTTTTCACTCCACGAGACTGAAGTAAATATGCTGCGATTTGCTCACGTAAGCTCCATTCACCAAAAGGTTCCCCGTACCGAAAGCTGTCCTTTGCCGTTAATACTTGATTCGAAATCCTCCGCCATGTTTTTAAAGGGAAATGCGATTGATCGACGACGTCTGCGCGAAAATCTATACGAACAGATGATACCTGCTCTGTTTGTTTGTGAGTAAAAGAACGGCGAGCCTCTTGAAATAAAACAGGCTCTAACTCATTTACAAAATAACCTTTTCGGCCCTCTCCACGAATATATCCTTCCGCAACAAGTTGTTCATACGCCATTAATGTTGTATTACGGCTTACATGTAAGGAATCTGCAAGTTGACGAATGGAGGGCAATAGCTCATCCGCCTTTATATCGCCTTGTTCAATAAATGATTTAAATTTCTCATAGATTTGTTTGTATTTAGGAGAATGATCTTTGAATGTAAAAATGGTATTTTTCATTACCACCCCTCCTGACATGTATATTTGTTTGTTATTGTATCTTTTTTTATGTCAGTTTGTATCATACGCTTGGTTCAAATACACGTTGAAAGGGTGGTTACTGTGTACATTCCTAAGCAGTATCAGATGAAACATGATGAGGCAGTTCAAATGATGAAGTCTAACCCGTTTGCTTTATTGATTACGGTTGATCAACACCGCCCGTTGGCTACGCACATTCCGTTGGAAATTCATGAAGAGGAAGGGAAAATCTATGCGACTGGGCACATCGCATACGGAAACATGCAGAAGAAAACCTTGGATAACAATAGGGATGTTTTGCTTATTTTTCAAGGACCGCACGCTTATATTTCGTCAAGCTGGTATGAGAGTGAACAGGTTCCCACATGGGACTATCTCGCTGTACATGCGTATGGGACAGCGCGTATCCTTAGGAAGGATGAACTGAAATCTGCTTTGGATTCGATGCTTACCCACTATGAATCTCACCGGGAAAATGGTCGGCTCTGGGAGACGTTTGATCCTGAGCTGCTTGAGAGAGAAATGAAAGGAATCGTTGCCTTTGAGATTGAAATCACCTCTATTCAAGGGGCAGCCAAAATGAGCCAAAATCGCAACAACACCGATTATCAATCGATTGTGGCAGAGCTTGAAAAATCAAATGAACAAGGGGAAATTCAGGTTGCTCAGTGGATGCGTGGGCAACGGAAAGAGTTATTTAAATGATCAGCCTATAGATACAACAAGGAGTTGCTTCTTATGGAATTTTCAACTATTTGGCTATTTGTCATTGCCGCTTCTACATTGTTAATCATACCTGGACCAGCCGTGTTCTATATTATGGCTAGAAGTATCGATCAAGGGAAGAAAGCGGGTCTGGTATCAGTTCTAGGAGTGTCTCTTGGTAGTTCTGTTCACGTTTTAGCTGGAGCAATTGGAGTTTCTGCGATCCTTATGACATCAACAACAGCCTTTCATATCGTGAAATACTTGGGTGCTGCTTATCTTATCTATCTGGGGTGTAAGACTTTATTTTCTAAAGCTGATAGAACAGATTCCGAAATTCCAAAAGCCCCTCGCAAAAAATTACGAAAGATTTTTTACGAATCAGCGCTTGTAGAGGTAATGAATCCTAAGACAGCCCTCTTCTTTTTAGCCTTCTTTCCGCAATTCATATCACCTACTGCTGGGTCAGTCACCGTTCAATTTTTGCTTTTAGGAACGATATTTATTATCCTAGCTTTTGTTAGCGATGGTCTGTATGCCGTTCTCGCAGCAAGTATGAGAAAGCGGATTGTGAGTAGTACGGCGAGTTCAAAGGTAGTGAATCAGATAACTGGTTATTTTTATATTGCGCTAGGGATTTTCTCCGCCTTTGCGAGCCCCTCCAAAACATAAGAATGGAGAGATAGGATATGCCTAGATTTATCATTGAAGATGATTTTTGGTCGTTATTTCCGCATGCGAAAATAGGTATCGTGATTTGCCAGGGAATTGATAATTCAATGAGGGACGTTGAAATCTACGAAAAGCTGCTAAAGGAAGCCGAGAAAGACGCGCATAAATTCTTAAGTCTAGAGGAATTCAGTAGTAATCCTGTCATTTCCGTTTGGCGAGAAGCTTTTCAGAAATTCAAGACAAAGAAAGGCGCAAGGTGTTCGATTGAAGCTTTATTAAAAAGAGTCAAAAATGGCAACCCCATCGGAACAATAAACCCGCTTGTTGACATCTATAATTCCATTTCATTGCGTTATGGACTTCCGTGTGGTGGAGAAGATATCGACACTTTTGTAGGCGATATTCGCCTGACGCAGGCAAATGGCAACGAACCGTTTCTCCCATTGGGACAGGATGAAAATGCTCCGCCCTATGAAGGGGAAATTGTTTATAAAGATGATGACGGTGCCATATGCAGATGCTGGAATTGGCGTGAAGCTCAGAGGACAATGCTAACAGAAAACACGAAAAATGCATTCCTCTGTATTGAATTAATAGATGAATCAAGAAGTGATGAATTCCATATGGCGCTAAAAGAATTGTCTGATTTAGTGCCACATCATCTTGGTGGTATGGTGAAGATGGAAGTGTTAGATATCAATCAGAAGGAAATGACCATCTTTGAGTAAGGTCAAACGGTAGCCAAATGCATTGGCTGCCGTTCTTAAAACATTCCATTCTCATTGGGGGAATCATCCGGTATGGCCTGGCCTACATCCCAGAATTCGACGATCTGGTCGTTATGAAAACGGAAGATATGGACCACAGCTCCCCCAAGATCCTCTTGGTTTTGCTTCACATGGGAATGGACTGCAACGATATCCCCCTCTTCGATGGACCGTTTCACTTCGAGAATCTTATGAGGATTCTTTGCGGCGTTCTCTTCCATTGCGAGCATAAGAGAATGAGCATCGCCACGGAAAAAGGGATTATGATGGTGGAAATTCGGACCTGTGTATCTTTGGTATGCTTCTCGCACATTCCCCGACGCTACCAGTTGCAAAAACGACACCGCATTCTCTTTGAGAGAAGTCTTCATAACAAATCACCCTTTCTCTAAATAAGATACCCGATCGTACAACACGTCTATCTATGCCCAACTTTTTGCATGTTGTAACGTTCTAGCAATAAACTCCCTCATTTTGCCTGCTACGTTGAGGTATAATAGTTCAAAGCAAAGGGGGAGGGAACCTGTGGAGTGGTTAATCGGTCTGGCCTGTAGCGCTGGGATTGCGGGGGCGGCTTATGTAAAACGGTCGCTGTCCGGCTCCGGCTTTTTGGCGGCAGTGATACTGGGCACCGTGATGTACGCACTCGGTAGCCCTATCTGGTTCGGCTCTCTCATCGCTTTTTTTGTCTCGTCCACCTTATTGTCCAAGTGGAAAAAGCATAAAAAGCAAGAGGCCGAGAGCGGTTATGAGAAAACAGGGAGACGCGATGCCGGCCAGGTGCTAGCAAACGGCGGGCTCGGACTCCTGATATGTGTAGCAAATTGGGCGTGGCCGCATCCGCTTTGGTGGTACGCGTTCCTCGGCGTGATGGCGGCGGTCACAGCCGATACATGGGCAACAGAAATCGGCGGTTTAAGCCGCAAGCCTCCGCGATTGATCAAGACGGGTCAGCGTGTTCCACCCGGCACTTCTGGCGGTATTTCTGGCCTGGGCATGGGTGCTTCGCTGGCTGGTGGCCTATTTATCGGCGGTGCAGCGTGGTTGCTGCTTGCGCTACCCAGCCAAACCGCGCCGGATGTGATCACCCCTCCCCTTAGACTGGTAGCTTGGATCGGCATAGCAGGACTAGCGGGCATGATAGGGTCACTGGTTGATTCATGGATCGGTGCGACTTGGCAGCAAATGTACCGTTGCGGCGCTTGCGGTCGTGAAATCGAGCAGGCTCGTCACTGCGGCAAGCCAGCCGTGCGAATCCGCGGTCGCGCTGGTTGGAACAACGATGCCGTCAATGTCGCTGGCTCGCTTGCAGGTGGTGCTTTCGCCGTCTTATTGGCGCTGGCAATCGGCTTATCTTTTGACCTATAAAGAAACGGAAAGACTTCGTATCACAAAAACGATACTGAGTTTTTCCGTTTCTTTATTTTGGGGCACATGTGTTGGCTATTTTCGTCACTTTCTTCGCATTGTGTACCATTTTTGAGACGCACGCCCAAAGTATGAAGCCAACTAGGAGAAAGCCGACATTCATGCTGATGACGCCTCCCCATCCGTATGCGGACCAAAACAATCCTCCGAGTGTTCCTCCTACACTTGAACCCGTATAGTAGAAAAACAAGTACAAGGAAGAGGCCTGTGCTTTGTTCTGTAAAGCAAGCTGTCCCACCCAGCTGCTTGCAACGGCATGAGCTCCAAAAAATCCAAAAGTAAAAAATCCAAGCCCTACTATCTTCATAAGGAGATTCGCTTCCCAGGTCAAACAGACGCCGATTAATGCAAGGAATAAGCTAATGAATAACAGCCTTTGCTTACCGTGACGATCGATTAATTTTCCTGTCCAGACAGAGCTGAACATTCCGATGATCATAATTAAAAACGTCCAGCTTATAAAGGTTTGGCTGAGTGAATAGGGTTTTTCGAGCAATACATAACCGATGTAATTGAACAACGCTACATTACTACCTAAAAGTAAAAAGCCGATGACAAATAAACAAATGAGACGTGGAGCCTTTAGATGGTCTATTAAAGACAGACCTAACTTTCTAATGACGAAGGGGCGTGCTTTGAAATGTTGTGAAGGTGGTAAGGTGTTCCAAAAAATCAGTGTGGCAGCTAAACTTATGAGACCAATTCCCCCTATTGCGATCTGCCAGCCGAAGTAGTCACTCATCATTCCTGAGAAAACCCTGCCAAACACAGCCCCAATTGAATTGCCGCATATATAGAGCCCCATAGCCGCTCCCAGACTTTTGGATTCGATTTCTTCTCCAAGATACGCCATCGCTATGGAGGGTAAACCGGCCAATGAAATTCCTTCAATCGTTCGAAATACGAGGAGAACATGAAAATTCGAACTGAATGCTGTGAGAATACAAAACACAGAGGAAGCGAGCATGGAAACGATCATGATTGGCTTGCGTCCCCATACTTCAGACAACGAACCAAAAATGAGCATACTGACGGCAAGAACCATTGTTGTAATCGAGAGGGAAAGGCTTGCTGTCGTTGGACTAACCGCAAATTCTTTTGAAAATTCCGGCAATAAAGGCTGTACGCAGTAAAGAATAGCAAACGTATTGAAACCAGCGGCAAAGAAAGCAAAGCTGGTTTTGCGGAAGAGTGGCGTGCCTTGTTGTATCATGTGATCACCATATCATTTCAGGATGATTATGGTTTCATGGTATCACCATTTATCTATGATGTATAATTCATTATAATCATGTTTTTCATGCATTTATGTAATGAAAAACCCGAACGGAAAGTGGTGCTTTCGAATGGAATGGCAACAGTTTGAATATTTTCAGACACTGGCAAGAATCCAACACGTGACACATGCTGCCAAAGCTCTCTCGATTTCCCAGTCTGCCCTCAGTCGTTCGATTGCCCGATTTGAGGATGAAGTAGGCGTGCCCTTATTTGACCGTCAGGGACGTTCGATTCGGCTCAATAAATATGGTCATCTCTTTTTAAAGCGAGTCGAAAATATGATGAAGGAATTCCATGATGGAAAACAAGAAATCATGGATTTACTTGATCCAGATAAGGGTGAAGTGTCTCTTGGGTTTCTGCACACGTTAAGTACCAGTCGTATCCCTGATTTACTGGCTTCTTTTCGCTCCCACTACCCAAACATTCATTTTCGACTCGGACAAGGTCCCTCCCATACGCTTATGAATCAGTTGCAAGGAGGAGAATTTGATCTTTGTCTACTAGCTCCTATGGATATGAAATCTCCCTTTGTATGGAAGCCGCTTTGGAATGAAGAGCTTTTTGTGATTGTCCCGAAAGACCACAAATATGCAAATCGCACCTCGATTACGTTGGAAGAGATTGCAGATGAATCATTTATCCATTTAAAAGCAGGGTACTCCCTTCGTATTACCGTCGAGCAATTGTTTCAAGAAGCGGGCATTACACCTCCGATTACATTTGAAGGAGAGGAAGCAGATACCGTTGCAGGACTAGTCGCTGCTGGACTGGGAATCTCCCTTTTGCCCAATTTAAAGGGAACGGACCAGAGTAATATCACACAAATCCCTGTCAAAAGCCCGAAGTGCCAACGTACCATTGGCATTGCTTGGGTAGAAGGGCGATATTTATCACCTGCCACTGAAAAATTTAAACAATTTGTGATGAATCATGCCTGCGATTTTGAATAGGGATGGGTGAACCTACGACTCCCCCCTTTGCCTTGATTCCCGTCGCCAACTCATCAGTACCAAAGACAATGCGATTGTCGTGAGGATAATGCCAAGCGCTTGCAACCCCTCGGCGCTAAACTTATCTCCCATTACAATGCCGATCAACAACGAGGAGAGAATGGTTCCCAAGTATCTGGAGGTTTGAAATAATCCGGATGCTACTCCGATGATTTCTTTTGGAGAACTTTTGAACAAGGCTGCTTGCATTCCTACATTGTTTAACCCGTTGCTAATACCGAATGCTGCTAACGCCACACATACACTAATCACATGTGAATCTTGATTGAACGTCACGAGCCACAATGACCCAAATGTCATAAGAATGGCGGATACGAGCAATGCAGGCCGAGGTCCTGATTGATCAATCCATCTTCCTGCTAGTGGAGACACCACAAGTGAGCATAAACCTAAGCTGAGCATGAGAATTCCTGTATGAAACTCGCTGACATGACGAACCATTTGCAAGTAGGACGGAAGCCCGAAAAAAAGCGAATAAAAAAGGACGTTCACGAGCATGAATTCGATATTGACCCATGTCATCGCAGGATACTTGGCGAATGTCCGTAGAGGTATAAACGGAGAAGTCGTTTTTAACTCATGTCGTACGAAAGCCCCCAGTGTAATGAGGCCGATCCCTCCAACCATGATATGCCACCATGAGACATGCCCCGATGATTTTGCTGACAGTAATCCAACGAGCGATGCAACCAGACCCACTGCGAAGAGCACGATCCCTGTTGCATCTATCAAATCCAACCATTTTCGAAAGGACATGTTATGTGCAGCAGATGCTGCCGATTCATCCTTTGGAATCATCCTCCAGGCTACTAGCAAGCTCGCCACCACGAACGGAATATTAATGAGAAAGATCGCAGACCAGTCCCAATAATGAAGCAAGACCCCGCCAACAAAAGGTCCAATCGCTGCTGCTCCGGATAGGAATATGGACAGTACGGAAAGCGCAGTCGCTTGTTTCTCCGTAATATGAATTCGTACGATAGCCATTCCAACCGCAACCATCATGCTGGTTCCGATCGATTGCACAATTCGGAACACAATGAGCCATCCAAAGTTTGGTGATAATGGAGCCAATATTGAGGCTACGAAGGATACGACAAGCCCGGTAAGAAATATCTTCTTGCGGCCGAACAAATCGCTTGCTTTTCCCATAACAGGTTGAGCGATCGCACTCGCAATGTAGAAAGAGAAAATGATCCACGAGACAACCGTGAAGTCAAGACGATACACATCTTGCAGCCTTGGAATCGCAACCGAAATCATCGAAGAATTTAATGGGTTCAATAATATCCCCAGTCCAACGGAAATCATCAACCACCTGCTGTGAGCCCCCATTTTTTAGCCCCCTTAAGCGTTTTGATGATATCGTACTGGAAATCAAACATTTACTCCAACGCATTTCACGTTATAATTTCATTGATTGGAAGGAATGAATGGAGGGTGCTGAATGGAGCTTCTTCAACTGCAATACTTTCTCACGGTAGCTCGGATGGAACACGTGACCGAAGCTGCACGAAGTCTGCATGTGACCCAATCGTCCCTAAGCAAAACGATTCAACGATTGGAGGAGGATCTGGGAGTCCCGCTGTTTGATCGAAAAGGGAGAAAGCTGCGTCTGAATGAGTTCGGAAGCAAATTCCTCTGCCGGGTGGATAGAGCTTTGTTTGAATTGGAACAGGGGAAGCTGGAGCTTCGCGATTTGTCCAACCCGGAACATGGCACGCTTGAATTGGCGGTGACTACGGCAAGCACACTACCCAATATCCTTCGAGAGTTTCGGAAAAAGCGACCCGATATCCAGTTTCATGTACAAATGCTCACCACGCTGGAAATGGTTACGCTTCTCCATAGAGGAGAGATCGATTTTTGCTTGTCCTCCCCTCCTATCCAAGAGGATGGCATTGAATGTCAAATCGTCTTCATTGACCCTATTCTCGTAGCTGTTCCAAGGGGACATCGATTAGCAGACCGAAGCATCGTATCTTTGACAGATCTAAAGGATGAATGGTTCGTCGGTGTAAAGAAAGGGTACGGGACACGCGATTTCGTAGACTCTATATGCAAGTCGGTTGGATTCACACCTAAATATGTGTATGAGGGAGATGAACCTGCAAGGCTAATCCAGTTAGTGGAAGCAGAAATTGGCATAGCCTTCATACCAAGCACGGCAAGAGATTCTCGTGAACAAATCAAGTATCTTCGAGTAGAGAATCACGAATTGGTACGGGAAATCGCTTTATTATGGCACAAGAGTCGGTACATTTCGCGAGCTGCCCAAGACTTCCGTGATGTCGTTATCGATTATTTTGGTGATGTATGCAAACTTGAGAGGTGATGAATCATGAAGCTTCACGATTGTCCTACTTGTCATACCAACAGTCAAGAATGTATGATCGTCATCGAGAATGCGCTGCACCCTACAGCTGAGAGATTAACGTGCAGGATATGTTCCTGGAGCGGAAAGTGGTCGGACATGAAAGTGCGCGAGATCCCAGATGAACCAATCCCGGGCGTCGAACCGATTACCGATTATGGTGTGCTCCATTCAGATCAAATTCGCCTTCGATATACAGGAGGTTGTTGCCCTCATTGTGGGGGAGATGATCCTTTATGCTGGTGCCATGCATTTTAGGTACAGGCGTATCCCACTAGCTGAACAAAAAACAGACACGTCACATTCACGTGTCTGTTTTGGTGGAGGCTACAGGCGCCTTTAGGATAATTCGATCTTCTTCCAGCTCAATTCGGAGCTTGCCGTCCGCCTGGATCGCCTGGAGGTACTCCATTGGGATCTGCAGCCTCCCCACCTGATCAAGCACCGCCAATTCCTCATGAGTGTCCTCGTTAGCTGACTCATCCGAAGACTCGGAAGTATTTTCTTCTGTTCCTTTTCGCCGCAACAACTCGCTGGACGTTTTCCCATCCCTAATGGCTACGACACGATCTACTTTGCGCGCTAGCTCCAAATCATGAGTCACGATGACGACGGTTAGCCCAAACGAACGGTTCAGCTCTTGAAACAAATCGAGAATGATAGCTGCCGTTCGAGTATCTACACTGCCAGTCGGCTCATCTGCCAAAAGCAGCTTGGGCTCGTTCGCCAACGCGATCGCGATGGCTACCCGCTGTTGCTCCCCGCCGGAAAGTTCGCTCAGCTTGTTCTTTTTTCGGTGGCCCAGCCCCACCAGTTCCAACAACTCGTGGGCGCGTTCCCTTTTTCGCTTGCCCCGCAAAAGCATTGGCATCTCCACATTTTGCAGTGCGGATAGATACGGGATCAGATTGCGGGCGTTGTTCTGCCAGACAAAGCCTACGGTCTGCAAGCGATACTGAACCAGCTCGGAAGTCGTCAATCGAAATAAATCAGCTCCCGCGACGGAAAGTTTTCCTGCCGAGGGACGGTCCAGCCCTCCCAGCATGTTCAAAAGCGTTGATTTGCCGCTGCCGCTATTCCCAATGATCCCCATCAGCTCTCCGGTCTCTACACGCAAATCCAACCCTTGCAGCGCGACCACTTCCAGATCATTTGCCTTGTAGATTTTCACCAAATTTTCGCATACGATCATCTGATTAGTCCTCCCCCAGCTTTACGGCTTGATGGATCTGCATCCGTGATAGCAGAATACCAACGATCCCGATTCCGATCACCAGTGTCACGGCAATGAACGTATAAATGATTTGTTCATCTTGCAGCATCGAAATAACGGTAAAGGGAGGAACTTGCTTATCGGCATGTAAATAGAGACTAAGTGCAGGCAAAAACAGGCTATTTGCTAGCTTGCCCGCTGTCATTCCCATCGCAAAAGCGACACCAAACGTCAAGAGCTGCTCCCACGCAAGAATGGCAAGAAGCTGTCTGAATGGCATTCCCATCGCCCGGAACACGCCGTATTGCAATTTTCTCGCTCCAAGTGTAAGCACCCAGTACAACACGTAGCCGATAAAGGTTACCAGCATGGAAAGCAGGAACCCAAGCGTCAGCGATCCGTTCAGCCCCAAATAAAATGCGCTGTTTTTCATCTGGATCACTTGCTGTTTGGCATTATTCAGCATGGCGAGCTTGACTCCCTCTTGTGACAGACCCTTGTACAGCGATTCAGAAGAGGCTCCCTCTTTCATTTTAATCCAAACCTCATAAGGCTCCAGGCGCATTTTGTCTTGCACAAACGGGAGATTGGCGACTGCCAAATACTGTTCTTCCATACTGCTTCCATATGTACTTTTTACAGGCGCAGGATTCCATCCCGGCCAGTAATCCACGATAGCATACACAATCATTTCAACCCTGCGAGAATCCCCCCAGCCGAGCAGGATGGTTTGTCCCTCTACCACCTGCAGCTTGTCAGCGAGGCTGCGAGACAGCAATAGGGCGCGCGGTTCTTTTGCTATCAAATTCAAATAATCGTGGAAGTGATGCGGCAGCAAGTCAGACTTCATCCAAGCGGTCTTTGCAAACTCTTTGGGCTCGATCGCCATCAAGGTGACGTCCTTCACAGGATCGCCCCGAAAAGAAGCCTCCGCCAGGCCGTTCACAAAGACTTTTGTTACATGCTCAACCTCAGGTAATCGACTGTACACTTCGAAATCTGGCTCTACATACTGAACGGGAGGAGCTGCAGGCGCTTGTTCCACTTCTGCTTCCTCACCTTCTTCCGCATTTCTTCCTCCCCGATAAACCGTTACTTCCGGTTTGTCGCTCTGCCACTCTGCCTTCAAACGAATATCCGCGCCGATTTGGTAACGGATTCTCTCTTCTGCATTTTGATTGATCGTCCGTGCCATGCTTGCACTGAACATTCCTACTGCGACCGTAATCGTCACAAACAGCATGAGAAAATGATACTGACGTGGAGCTCTCCCTACCTGAACCAGCGTCGTATGCAGAGAAAGCGGGAAGAAGGAGCGTCCTGCCCAAGACATCAGACGCAGGAGCCACGGGTACAACCGGAGAAGCAACAGGCCAAAACCGAGCGAAAACAGAACGGGCACAAAAAAGAGAAGGAAATCGATCGAGATCGCCGTAGCTCCTTCGCTCGTTTTTGCTGCGGTTTCGGCGGCGTTTTGATAGGAATACCATCCATACCACGATATCGCAAGCAGCAATACGTCGAAAAACAGCCGGTGCCAAATGGCGGATCCACTCATTCTCGCCATGTTTTGCTTGTGCGTGACGATATTTTGCCTGGTTGCCAGAAACACAGAAATCAAAACAAGTGTAATACAAGCAACCACCATCCACGCAGCATACACGAATACTTCCGGACTGATCGTGACATCCAAACCTTTGCGATCGACAAATTCGAGAAATCCATTCGAGACGCCAAGGATCTTACTAAGCTGAATCCCCACTAAGGGACCGATCAGAAAAGCACATCCCCCAAGAATGGCGATCTCCATGAAATAAATAGAAAAAATCTGCATTCTGCTGGCTCCCCTGCTGCCCAGCACTGCGATTTCCGTTCGTTGCCTTTCCACAATTAATCCCGAAACCATCACGAGATAAAGGCCCAGCATAATGAAAATGGGGATGTAGAGTGACCAGAGAATGGTTTTGAATTGCTTCTCTTGCTCATTGTACTTGCCCACGAGACTAGCCGCCGGAAACTGAACGTTGATCTCCGCTTTTTTCAATCCATGCTGTTGCAGCTTCCCTTCGATTCCGGCCACCAATGAATTCAGCTTCTCTGTATCGCTGATCCGAAAAGATTGGTAGTGAAAGGCCGTATACATCTCGGTTGAAATGACCAGATTTTTCTCTTCCAAAAACACACTCCGAAAAAGTCGTTCATCCAATACGAAGCCACTGGAGTATTCACTGGTCGAAGCAAACCAATACGGATCGTTCCCCTCTTTTTCCTTGAAAACACCGACCGGCTTGATTCGCACCTTGAGTCCTTCTACCTGGTTCGTGGTCAGCTCATACAAGCTGCCAAGCACCATCCGGCGGTCCTTTAACGCTTTTTCTGTTACCAGTGCTTCGTACACGCCATCAACGGGTGTTGCAGCAGGCAGGCGACCGTCGACAAGCGTCATATGCTGCGCAAGTCCGCTCAGCGAATAGATCCGCGAACTGTCGGAACTGAGCAAGCTCTTCGGCTGTATGTTTTCCTGAATGGCTTGAAACGGAATGGTCCGTAAAACTGTCACTCCTGCATACACCGGAACATCCAGTTCAGCGATTACTTCGTTTTGTAGATGAGCGGTCATTTCGTCTACAAGTACCGCCCCATTCTTTCCCAGTTTGTTTTGATTGACCGCGATCAGCAAGCCACCGGGGAAGCGGTTCACATTCTTCTGGTATTCCTCCATATCCTTGGTCAACATGCGTTGGAGTACCCCTGACGTGAATGCCGGTATACTCGATACCAATCCGACAGCGACGATTAGACCAATCAACAGACTGCCGACCAGCCAGCGGTTATTCATCATTTTCCGCAAGATCATTTGCAGCATCGCCACGACATTGTCCCCCTATTCCAAAATAACCAGTTGGCCTGCCGAAAGACCTTTGCGAATCTCAACCTCCGTCTGGGTCATGATACCAGTCTCCACGTCCACTTCCTTCTTGCTATTCCCGTCGAGCACCCGAACGTACTTCCTGCCTGATAATTCATGAAGTGCTTTTCTCGGTATAAAAAGCGTCTGATCCTCCTTGTCCACAATCACTTCAATACTGACTCCTGTCCCGATCTCTAAGCCCTTTGGAGGGATTTTCGGTGTAATGAGTAGACTTCTCTGATACAGCTTCGTCAAATCCTCTGGTAAATTGGAAGGGACATGCAGGGGCGTCTGAACAACTGTCCCCTCGCCTTTTTCGCCGTCTTTGCCCGAGAGAATCACTTTCATCCCTTCCCTAACATCTTGCAGCGCCTCTTTCTCGGGAGCGGTATACACCACGAACAGCTTGTTCGGATCGCCTATCGTTACCAACTTTTGATGCGCCTCCACCTCATCCCCTACCTGTTGATTGCTTACGAAAAGCACGATTCCGTCAAAAGGCGAGATCAGCTTGGTCTCAGCCCAACGCTGTTGCAGATTCTTCAAGTCCATCTCTTTTTGCTTCACGTTCAGCCTGGCACGCTCCACCACGTACTGCTGCTTCTTGGGATCCTGCAATTTCGCCAAGTCTAACTTAACCTTTTCCAATTCGATCTTGGCTAGCTTGGTCTCGTCTACCTTAGCGTTCATCTCTGCCTTCAAAACGTCCAGCTTGGCGGATTCGACTTCGTAGTGATTATCCTGCTGGGCTTCAAGCAGCTCCAGCTTTGCCTTCTCCACTTCATACCGGGCCGACTCGATCGACCTCTCCATTTCAGCCGCATCCAATTCAGCAAGTACCTGTCCTTTTTTCACCTGATCGCCGCCTTGGACAGAGAACGACTTCAGCCGCAGTCCCTTCGTCTCTGGGAAAGAGAGCTCCGCCGTTTTCACGGTCGTGAAGGAGGCGTTTCCTTTCACACTTTTTACGATCGGCCCTTGTAAAACTTCTGCCACCTCGTATTTGATAGGCGACGGCTCCACTAATGGCGGAGCCAGAACCTCCTCTTCCTTAGGGAATAGGGAACAGCCCGTCAATAAAAGGAAAACGCTCAAGTACGCCCATTTTATTTTGCTATTCCTTGATACGACCGTCCTCCAATTCATAGACATCGTCCGCCACCTCCATTACACCAGGATCATGTGTCGTCATGACAATGCTCATAGCACCTTCATCGACCAGTTGGCGAAACAAACGGCTAATTTGCAGACCCGTTTTACTATCCAGCTCAGCTGTCGGCTCATCCGCCAATAGTAGTGTCGGCCTGTTCGCAACAGCTCTGGCAATCGCACAGCGTTGCTGTTCTCCACCGGACATCTCAAACGGCCGATGATGCGCCCGTTTGGACAAACCAACGATATCCAGCGATTCGCGAACACGCTCCCTCCATTCGGCAGCAGGCACCCCTGACAGGCGGAGTCCAAACTCGACGTTTTCAGCGGCTGACATCAGCGGCAGCAAACCAAACGACTGGAAGATAAATGCCATGTTCTTTTGCCTGATCTTCGTTCGCTCATGATCCGATAGCTGGCCGATTTCTCGTCCCTGAAAGTACACGCTTCCTGCCGTCGGACGATCGAGACCACCCAAAAGGTTTAATAGAGTCGTTTTTCCTGATCCTGATCTGCCTTTTAGTACGAGCAATCGTCCTGATTCTACACGTATTTTTACCCCCGCAAGCGCTCTGACGGCAGTTGCCCCTCTACCAAACGTGCGTTCTACGTTTTTTGTCTCTGCAATGAACGACAAAATGACACCCCCAAAACATGTCTGAAAAATATGAGTTTTACTAATAGTAACTCAAATAAAATCCATTGTTTAATAAAATTGGAATAAACCAATATAAACGAAAATAAATTCCACGTTATGGCCACTATAGACACTTACCAAAAGAAAAAAGGCAAAACCCTGTGGTTCTGCCTTTTTATTCTTTCCTTTTCGATTTTACAAAGCCCCGGAAACAACATTACCACGATACATGACCGCTTGACGCTTCGCACGTCGTGCAACTGCTTCTGCTGCCGAGGATGCGTGAACGAATACGATATCCGCCTCGTCGCCAACATTCGGCCACATGCGGTTGCCCTCTTTATCCAGCGGCGTCTTCCCGCCTGTAATAAAGCCCAGTGCTTGGGACAGTGAACGCTCATCCTGCATACGGAAGCGCTCTGCCAAGCGACCTGCTTTTTCTAAGCTATCGCCTTGTCCAAATGGCGACCAGTGATCAGTAATACTGTCGTCTCCGAGAGAGACGGAGACACCTTTTTCATGCAGCAATGGAATGGGAATCGTCCCTCTGTTCACCGGTACGGTGGAAGTGATCGAAATGCCCAATCCAGCGAGCATTTCAGCTACTTCGCCTGCTTCTTCCAGACTGATGTCAGCAAGGGAATTGGCATGGCTGATCGTAACGCGACCTTGCCATCCTGCTTCTTCGGTCATTTTAGCCAGACGCTTGAATGTAAACACCCCGAGATGATCCGGGTCATGCAAGTGAACGTCGATTGGAGCATTCGCTTCGACTGCCAGCTCAAAAATGGTAGCGAGCGATTTCTCGATGTTTTGATCCACTGTCGCCGGGTCTACACCCCCAACGTAGGTTGCGCCCATTTTCAAGGCTTGGCGGATGTTCTCCACTTGGTTGCTTCGCAGAAGACCTTGCTGCGGGAAGGCAACGACCTCGCACTGCAATCTGCCGCTGAAGGTCTCCAGGGCTGCCATAGTCGCTTCCAGGTTTTTAAGTCCGATGTACGGATCGATATTACAATGGGAGCGAATATGGGTGGAGCCTGCGGACAGCAGCAATTCCAGCATTTTTTCTGCGCGCTCTTGTGCTGTTGGCAACAGCTTCGGCATGAGCTGGCTCTCTTCTTCCAGTCGACCCAAGATGTTTTTCACTGGTGTCACGGCTTTCCAAGGACCGCCATAGTACGTTTTATCGATGTGGATGTGCATATCCCTAAATGACGGCAGTGCCAACAGACCGCTGGCATCCTTCGTTGGCAGCTCGGTTTGTGGAGCAGCTCCACTCACGATCTGTGCAATTCGTCCGTCTTCGATTAATAGATGCGCCACTTCAGTATCTGTAGCAACCACCTTGTCGTTTTCTTTGCGGTATCCGCTCTCCAAGCGGAGGTTGGTAATCCAATAGGCTGTAGACATCTATCCATGACATCCTTTCTATTTAAAAGTAGTACTACCACTCACCCGCTACCCGGTTGCCTTGGAAAAGAACGACCTTGCGCTTGGCACGTCTCGCAACAGCTTCTGCTGAACATGTCGCTTCGACCGCCATCAGGCTCGCCTCATCTCCAACCAATGGCCACAGGCGATTTCCGGTTTCATCGAGAGTGATCCGCCCTTCTGTCACGAAGCCGAGTGCTACGCCTAACGATCTTTCATCCGTCAAGCGAAAGCGTTCAGCCAGTCGTCCTGCTTTTTCCAACAAGTCTCCACTGCCAAAGGGTGTCCAGTTGTCAGTCAAGCTGTCGTTTCCAAGCATGACGGCAACCCCTTCTTGATGCAGCAACGGAATCGGAATGGTCAGGCGATTGATCGGCACGGTCGATGCAACGGAGATACCAAGGGAGGCGAGTCGTTGTGCCATCTCTCTGGCTTCTTCCTGCGAAACATCGCCTAACCCCATCGCGTGACTAATCGTGACACGTCCTTGCCAGCCTGCCTCTTCCGTCAGATCAGCGAGGCGCTTCATCGTAAATACGCCGAGATGCCCCGGATCATGCAAATGCATGTCAATGTCGGCATCCGCTTCGACTGCCAACTCTAGCATCGTTTGCAGAGAACGCTCGATGTCTCCGTCTACTCCACCTGGATCGACGCCGCCTACATGAGTGGCGCCTTGACGCAGTGCCTCACGTACCATGTCTCGCGCTTGTGTACGCAGCATGCCATAATGCGGGAAAGCAACGATTTCGTGGGAGACACGGTCTGCATACGTCTCGAACGCCTTCTTCATTCCTTCCAAGAACCCAAGACCAACCTGTGGGTCTACATGACAATGCGTTCTTACATGCGTAACTCCTGTTTCCACCAGCAGCGAGAGAATATTTTCTGCTCCTGTCTGAGCCTGTTTGAGGTACATTGGCAACAGCCCTCTGTCCTCAGCGTGGCGTTCGAACAAGTTTTTTACGGGAGTTGTTGCCTTCCACGGACCGCCGTAATACGTTTTTTCCAGATGAATGTGCTTCTCGGCCATAGACGGCAAAATCAGTAAGCCTTTCGCGTCCTTTTTAGGTAGCCCATCTTCCAAAATCTCACTGGAAGGGACAATCCGTGTAATTTTCCCATGCTCAATGAGCAAATCGCACAGCTCTGTCCGCGTTCCAGTGATCACGCCTTCTTCCCACTCATACCCGTTTTCCAATCGCGCGTTGACGATCCAATAAGGAGAAGATTTCACGGGCTTTTCCCCCCTCTTAAACGTTCACTTCTTCCACTTGACCAGAAGCGAGAGTGCCTTTGAAAAATACAGCATGTCGATCGGCACGGCGCGCGATCGCTTCTGCCGAGCAGGTCGCGTTCACGAGGATCAGGCTAGCGTCTTCACCTTGTGCAGGCCACAGCTGTGTTCCGTTGGCATCCAACGTCGTTTTGCCACCTGTGATAAAACGCAGCGATTGTGACAGAGACAACTCGTCCAGCCAACGATTGCGTTCAGCAAGTCGCCAGAGGCGCTCCAGCACATCGCCATTTCCGTATGGCTGCCACGTGTCAAAAATGTTGTCGCAGCCGACCGCAACGTCGACGCCATTTTGGTGCAAAAGCTGCACAGGTGGAATAACGCGGCTAAATGGCACACTGGTGATGATCGTAATGCCCGCTTCCCGCAGGATCGTCGCCATCTCTTCTGCTTCCTGCACAGGGATGTCTCCGAGCGCAAACGCATGGCTAATTGCTACGCGGCCTTGCCAGCCAGCGTCTACGGTCATTGCTGCTAGTCGCTTCATTGTGTAGGTTCCCAAATGTCCCGGGTCATGCAAATGCAAGTCCACACCTGCGTTTGCTTCTACCGCCAGCTCCATCATCTGGTGCAAAGATTCTTCTATATCGCCATCCACATTAGCTGGGTCTACGCCTCCGACATGAGTCGCACCTTGGCGCAATGCCTCACGCAAGAGTGCTTTTGCGTCTGTACGCAACAAGCCATGCTGCGGGAATGCGACGATCTCATGGGTGACTCGATCCGCGTAGGTTGCTAATGCTGCTTTTACTGATTCCAAATTGGAGATTCCCACTTCTGGGTAAATGTCCACATGTGTACGTACGTGTGTCGATCCATAAGACAAGAGGATCTCCAACAGATTCTCCGCACGCTCTTGTGTGGTTGTCGGCAATCCTGGCAGTGTGCGCTTCTCAATCTCGCAACGCTCAATAATATTGGACACAGGAATAACGGCCCGCCATGGTTCTCCCTGAAGCGTTTTGTCCAAATGAACATGCTTCTCTACGAAAGATGGGAGTGCCAATAAGCCTTTTGCATCCTTTTGCAAAATACCGTCTGTAAGCTTCTCTGTCGCTGGTACAATACGCGCGAATTTTCCGTCTTTTACCAAAATGTGAAACAAGGATGCCTCTGTCCCCGTGACGACACCGTTTTCCCGACGGTAGCCCGTCTCCAAACGAACATTGGTCAACCAATAGGTAACGCCCATCCATTATCCACCCTCTCTTTGTCTCTCTCCATTCCTTTCTCCCCCATTATCTAGGAAGCCGGAAGACTTGATTTGCACAATCTTTACGTCTATTTTCACTATTTTTACGACTTGTTCAAATTGCCTTTACTTCGTACATTTTTCTGATAACTTTGACGTAAGCAAAGGAGGGGTTACACCATGAAGGTTGAGATTGCACCAACTAATCAAGCTCTTCCGCCGAAAGCAGCGGCTGCACGCCCTAGCAGATGGCGGACTTTTTACAGGAAACTACGAAAAAACAAACTCGCCATGGTAGGCGGCTGTATCGTGATTTTTTACATCGCGATTGCCCTGTTGGCACCATTCATCGCTCCTTACGATCCCTATGAGATTGATTTGGTTAACAAATTGAAGCCACCATCTGCTGAGCACTGGATGGGTACCGATGACAAAGGTCGGGATGTAATGAGCCGTCTTTTATACGGAACGCAGCTCTCGATGTCCGTCGGATTCGTCGCCGTCTTTATTGGTGCATTTTTCGGAATTATTCTTGGCTTATTATCCGGTTACTACGGAGGCTGGGTAGATACGGTCATCTCCCGTATCATCGATGTTTTGCTCGCCTTCCCGGGAATCCTGCTATCTCTGGCCATTGTCAGTGCCTTAGGGCCAAGTCTCTTTAACGTTATGATCGCCGTTGGTATCTTCTCGATTCCTGTATTTGCACGGATCGTCCGCGGCTCTACCTTGACCGTGAAAAAACTGGAGTACATCGATGCGATCCGCTCACTCGGTGCCAATGACTTCACGATTATCTTTAGACACATTTTTCCAAACATTTTGTCTCCTATTATCGTACAGGCAACGATGCGCCTAGCTACCGCGATTCTATCCGCCGCTGGCCTGTCGTTCCTCGGACTGGGAGCACAGCCTCCTCTGCCGGAGTGGGGCGCCATGCTTAGTAACGGACGCGACTTCTTGTTTACCGCTCCGCATCTGGCCATGTTCCCTGGTTTCGCTATTGCAACTCTTGTTCTCGGCTTCAACATCTTTGGGGACGGCCTCAGGGACGCTCTCGATCCACGAATGAAACAATAGGAGGGAAATCTTCATGTTTGTTTACATTATCCGTCGCCTGCTGCAGATGATTCCCGTCCTGCTCGGTGTCATTCTGGTCGTGTTTTTGATCATGCAAATGGTTCCTGGCGACCCGGCTGTATTGCTCGCCGGTGAAGGCGCTTCTGCAGAAACGATTGCAAAAATGCGTACACAACTCGGCTTGGATCAACCCATCATGGTTCAGTACGCGCAATATGTCTTTAACGTGTTCCAAGGTGATCTAGGTACGTCACTTCGCTCTAATCTTCCCGTGTGGGATGAGATTATGGCGCGCTTGCCTGCTACCATCGAACTCGCACTCGCCAGTATTTTTGTAACCGTTGTACTCGGTATGATCGCAGGTATCGTCTCTGCTACCAAGCAATACTCTGCTGCTGATATTACGATCATGGTTATTGCCTTGCTCGGTGTATCCTTACCAAGCTTTTGGCTCGGCTTGAGCTTAATCTACACGTTCTCCGTCAAGCTGCAACTCTTCCCTGTTGCAGGCTGGGGCACCTGGAAGCACATGATTTTGCCAGCGATCACACTCGGTACCGCTGGGGCTGCCATCGTTGCTCGTATGACTCGCTCCAGTATGCTCGACGTCGTGCGTCAAGACTACATCCGCACAGCGAAAGCAAAAGGCCTGCGTGAAACAGTCATCATTTACAAGCATGCTTTGAAAAACGCGTTGATCCCGATTATTACGGTCGTTGGCTTGCAGTTCGGATTCCTTTTGGGTGGTACGGTTCTCGTAGAATCTGTATTTGCCATCAACGGCTTGGGTCGTCTAATTGTCGATGCGATCCGCATGCGTGATTTGCCTGTCGTACAAGGCGGCGTACTGATCGCTTCCATTATCTTCGTATTCGTGAACCTACTCGTCGATGTATTGTATCGCTACTTTAATAAACGAATTGATCTGAACTAAGGAGGGATCACCATGCCGGAACAACGAGATATCATCCTGGACGTTCGCAATCTGCAAACGCATTTTTTCACAGACGATGGCGTCAGTAAAGCAGTGGACGGCGTTGATTTCTCTCTAAATAGAGGAGAGACACTAGGTCTGGTAGGAGAATCGGGCTGTGGAAAAAGTATCACTTCCCTCTCGATCCTCCGTTTGATTGCCAGTCCTCCGGGAAAAATTGTAGGAGGAGAAATCCTTTTCAAAGGGCAAGACCTGACGAAAAAATCAGAAGCAGACATGCGCGCGATCCGCGGCAACGAGATTTCGATGATTTTCCAAGAGCCAATGACCTCGCTTAATCCGGTTTATTCGGTTGGGGAACAAATCGCAGAGGTATTGCGCCTGCACCAAAACATGGGACGTAAGGAAGCATGGGACAAAGCAGTAGACATGCTGCGTCTGGTCGGTATTCCTTCCCCGGAAAAACGCGCGACTCAAGAGCCGCATGAATTGTCTGGGGGTATGCGCCAACGCGTCATGATCGCGATGGCTCTCGCCTGCCGCCCGGAAATTTTGATCGCGGATGAACCGACAACCGCTTTGGACGTTACGATTCAGGCTCAGATTCTCGAGCTGATGAAAAAGCTGCAAGTCGAAATGGGCATGAGCATTATCATGATTACCCACGATCTGGGCGTTGTTGCTGAAACATGCGATCGCGTTGCAGTCATGTACGCAGGAAAAGTCGTGGAGTACACGACTGCACAAAACTTGTTTTCGAATCCACGCCATCCCTATACAGTGGGGCTAATGAACTCCCTCCCCCGTCTGGATGAGGACGTGGAAGAGCTGCAAGCGATTAAAGGAAATGTACCAAGTCCGTTCAACATGCCAGTTGGATGCCGATTCGCTCCACGTTGCCCGCATGCAACAGAGCTGTGCAATACGAAGCTTCCTGAGCTCTTGGAGTATGCAGACGGAAGCAAAGTACGCTGCTGGATGTATACGTCTGAGTGGGACGGCGACACCAAGACTGCTACGGAAGTGGGGGTATGACCATGATGACGACACAAGCGAATCCAACGAAAAAACCACTGCTCGAAGTAAAAAATCTCAAGCAGCACTTCCCGATCAAAGGCGGCATTTTAGGCCGTACCGTCAACCACGTAAAAGCCGTGGATGACATTAGCTTCACGATCCATGAAGGTGAAACACTGAGTATTGTAGGCGAATCCGGTTGTGGAAAATCCACTACCGGTCGTGCCATCCTCCGTCTGGATGAACCGACGAGCGGAACGGTACTATTCGAAGGACAAGATCTGCTGGCGATGTCCAAGAAGCAAATGCGCGACATGCGCAAGCATTTGCAGGTCATTTTCCAGGACCCATTTGCTTCACTCAACCCGCGCCAATCGGTATCCGCTATTCTCGGGGAAGCGTTGGCGATCCAAAATATCGTTCCTGCGCATCAACGCCGCGAGCGTATAATCGAGCTGCTCGGCTATGTAGGTTTGCGTCCGGATCAAATTGACCGCTTCCCGCATGAATTCAGCGGCGGACAACGCCAACGGATCGGGATTGCCCGTGCACTCGCGATGCAACCGAAGCTGATCATTTGTGACGAAGCCGTATCGGCACTCGACGTATCCATTCAGGCTCAAGTGCTGAATCTCCTGAAATCATTGCAAAGGCAGTTCAAGCTGACGTATTTGTTTATCTCTCATGACCTCGGCGTCGTTCGTCACATCTCGGATCGCGTCATGGTGATGTACCTCGGTAAAGTGGTAGAGATCGCGGATAAAAAGTCGCTGTTCGACAATCCGCAGCATCCTTACACGCAGGCACTCCTGTCTGCGATCCCGGTACCGGACGTAAGCAAAAAGCAGGAGCGGATCATTCTGCGCGGCGATGTACCTTCTCCGATCAATCCTCCGCAGGGCTGCCGCTTCCATACGCGTTGCCCGTATGCGATTGATCGCTGCAAAACAGAAGTGCCTGGCTTGATCAGCCTACACGATACTCATCAAGTCGCCTGCCACATCGTTCAAGTCTAGTAATAGAGATTAAAATTTTCTAAAATCGCAAGAGATCACGAAGCAGCATGATATGATGGTAACTGCAAAATCTATCCATAACAGAAGGGATCTCATGATAAGCTTCGAAGGTTTCACATTGCTCATTCTGCTGTTTATTTTGGCTCCTATCATAGGAGCTATTGCTTTATTGTTTCTGTTCATTTTCGAGAAGCGGATTGATCTGTTAGAAAACAAAAATCTGAAGATCGAGCTGGAGAAAGAATTGCAGCAAGCGCTTTACAATCAGTTGAATCAACAAATCCAGCCTCACTTCTTGTTTAATACGCTAAATGTCATTCTGAGTCTGGCGCGATTGAACCGAACGAAGGAACTGGTGAGAGCGCTCGAAGTCCTCTCCCAGTTTCTCAAATTCAAATATAAATCCACAGAGCCATTGATTTCATTGGCGCGGGAGATTACGTACACGGAGCAATATTTGGAGATTCAAAAGCTGCGTTTCGGCGATCGGCTCCGGATTCAACTTGATTGTGCAGATGATCTCTTGCAAGCATCCATTCCCCCTTTCGTCTTGCAGACGATTGTGGAAAACGCATTTAAGCATGGATTGGAACGAAAAATGGGCGAAGCTATCTTAGACATCCGCATAAGCCGAAAAGATGACGATGTCCTGCTTACGGTCATCGACAACGGTTCTTCCGGACTCACAGCCTTCCAGAATGAAAGTGAGATCGAAACGGAACAGCCACATGAGAAGAGCGGTCACGGGTTGGACAACATCCGCAGGCGGCTCCACCTTTGTTTTGGTGATCATGCACATCTGGAGCTTGCTCCGATATCTGAGGGAGGAACTCTTGTGTCTGTCAGGTGGCCCTGTACTTATGAACAAATCGATCTGAGGTGAGAAGATGAACGTACTACTCGTGGATGACGAACCATTGGAGCTGGACCAGCTCGAGTATTTGATTCAGCCCATGTTCCCCTTGTGGAAATTCTACAAGGCCGCAGATGGCAGTCAAGCCATGGCGATCAGCCAGAAGGTTCCTCTTCATCTCGCCTTTCTGGACATTAATCTTCCGGGGAAATCCGGGCTGGTGCTTGGCGAAGAGCTGAGAGCCCAGCACAAAGACATCGAGCTCATCATTGTCACGGCTTATCAAGATTTTCATTATGCCAAGCAATCGATCCGCCTCGGTGTCGTGGATTACATCACGAAGCCCGTCATTGAGAGCGAGCTGGTCGACATTCTGAAAAAATATCAGAAGAGCCCTGCCCTCTCCGCTTACACCCGAATTATTTCCGATGCGATGAACATCATTCATCAAAAATTCGCGGAGAAGCTGAATCTAGCTGATCTTGCCGCAGAGGTCCATATCAATCCTACCTATTTGAGTCGCCGCTTTCATGAAGAAGTGGGTGTCTCCTTTTCCGAGTATTTAATGCAGTACCGCATTCAAATGTCGAAGAAGTTCCTGATCGCTCATCCTGATTGGAGCATATCGACGGTTGCCGAGCGGACTGGCTTCAACAGCCAACACTATTTCAGCACCATTTTTCGCAAGGTAGTGGGGAAAACCCCGAAAGAATACCGGGACAAGGGGAATGCATCTTGACCTACTTATCCTTTCGCGAATACGTGGTAGGCGCAGCAAAGATCGGCATTGGGCTTGGCGTCGTCTCGATCCTCGCCCGCTGGGTGACCGGAAACACAATATTCGGTTCACCAGAAGCACTCGTCAAATACGGGATATTTGGCGGGATCGGCTTCGCTTTGATGGGAGCATTTGCCCTTAGTATGTTTGGACTGCTTGGGCGTAAGGTCCGCCGTGAGTTATCAGAAGGGATGACTATCGGGGATTACATGCGGGACAAGCTACATCCGTTTGGTTACTGGCTAATGATCATCATCCTTTTGATTACCACGATTGAAGCGATGTTCGTCCAGGGAATGGCTGGGGGCGTATTGCTGAACATCTTGTTTGGCTTACCGATCCCGCTCGGCTTGCTCTGCTTTTTTGGATTTTGTGTGCTGTTTGCAGGCATCGGAGGTATTCGCTCGATCCATCGTTTTGCCATCGTACAAATTGTCATTACGTTTGCGGCCATCATCCTGATTCCCGTCTACTTTTTCGTCGGTAAAGGTGTCGAGCATGTCTATAACGGACTGCGTCTTTACCATCCTTACCTTCTGGTGCTCAACAACAATGAGGGTCTTTTTTTTATCATTACCGGGCTGTTGATTGGGTTTGGTCAAGTGTTTGTCGATCAGGCATCGTGGCAGCGTCTCTATATGATGGAAGAAAAAAAGATCGTCCCTACCTTTCTGGTGTCCGGACTCATTTTTGCCACCGTACCACTGGCGTTTTCCTCGCTGATCATCATCGTTCTTTTTACGGGCGGCTTTGATGATATTTACTCGCTGTTGTTTGATCTCGTACGCAAGATTGACACGATGATATTGCTTATATTATTTGTCCTCTGTGCCTTCGGTGCGATCATGTCCGCTTTTGGTGCAGGTCTTCATTCCATGATCAGTCTGATGGTCAACAACGTCTATCAGCTGTTCCGCCCAGACGCTTCAGAACGGCAAAAAATCCGTTTGGGCTACATCCTTGCCATTGCTATCGGTGCGCTTTCGTATGGTTTGACGATCTACTTCCAGCCGACCTTGCTGGATTTGCTGTTCTTCTTTGGCATTATGTATGCCTCGCTGTTTTTGCCTGTCGTCGTCATCGTGTTGACGAAGGGGAAGGCACCTACTTTCATTTTGATCAGCGCAGTTATGGGATTCGTCGCAGGCTATAGCAGCCGGATGTACGTCGATCCGATGATGGCAATCTGGATTGCCTCCTTATGTACAGCTCTGGTCTTAACGGCCTACTTGTGCATGACCTGGCTATGGAAACGGTACATCCGAACGCCGGATCACACTCGCTGACCCACAGGAAGGAACGAATCCTATGCTACGCTCCTACTTGCTGCTCATTTTTTGCGTAACCGCTTGGGGCAGCAATTTCGTCTTCGGGAAAATGCTCGTCGCAGAGTTTTCTCCGCTCTTTTTGTCGGCTATGCGTCTCTTGTTTATCGTGCTGTTTCTGCTCATTTGGTCCAGAGGGCGTCTGAAAATGCCAAAGCTCACTCGTACGGACTGGTTCTTGCTCGCGGTACTGGGAGTGGTCGGCGTATTCATCAACCAGTGGTCCTTTTACAAAGGGCTCGTAACGGCTGATCCGACCACCTCTGCTCTGATCCTGGCGCTGACGCCGATTACAACCGCTCTCTTGGCTGCCTTGTTCTTGAAAGAATCACTGACTGGCCGCATGGCAATCGGTTCGGTGATCGGTACATCAGGCGTTTTATTCGTCATTTATACAGGGGCAGAGCTGCATTTTGATGTAGGTATCCTTTGGATTGTATTGACGATGCTGACATTCGCGACCTCGATCATACTCGTCAGGTTGTTGGGACATCGACTTCCTCCACTCGTGACGACGCTCGTATCCAATTTGATCGGCTTCGGATCGATGCTGCCTTTTGTCCTGATCAGCATCCCTACGGCCACGGTAAGCACCAGCCTCTCATCCTGGATTCTCTTGTTTGTCACCGCTGTCATCATGCACGGTATTGTGACCCTAATCTGGAACAGTCAACTACAGAAGGTAGGCGCTGCCAAAGCAGCGATGTTTGCCAATCTGGAACCGTTTATTGCCATGCTGTTTGGCTTACTATTGCTGGCAAAGCCTGTAACGGCTGTACAGTTTTTCGGTGCGGTTCTCATCATTGCAGGTGTGACCTTGACCACAACCTCAAAGGAGCCGCGTGAAAAGAAGAAGCTCTCCTCGCTTTCATCCTAATCAAAACAGTTCGCCGCACTTTTCATACTAAAACAGTCGGAATTGTAGTTGAGAAGTACAATTTCATTGCTTTATACTTGAAGAAAGGCGGGCGATGTCCGTCCCGTTACATCGTGATAAGAGGAGGGGACAGTCCATGTCTACCGTAAAACTATCCCAGTGGGAAACGATGCTCTTAGAGGCAGCCCGTGCCCATGGATTCGTCGATGAGGAAATCATCCACAAGCTGAGAACAGGTGACCCTACGCCTTTTTCGGACGTGGAGGGCGGCAAGTACGATTACACCCATCTCTTTGAACTGTCCAAAAATGATCCCTCTACGCTGGAGGCTGCGATTCGCGAAGGCTACCAGATCAAGTTCACCACTTTTAACGGGATTAAGTTTTTGCTAAACAAACGCTACAACATCCAAGCAGAGCACGATTATCACGTTGAGGAAACAGCGCTGCACCACGTTCGCTTACCAGACGATGCATTGGCGTGGATGCGCAGGACAATCTCCCATAACTGGCGAATTGTTGAACTAGAGAAGCTCGCAGACACCAAAGAAACGCTCGTCAGATTTGAACTGGCAGCATCGTAAATACGAAAGAGCACTTTCCTTAGGGGAGAGTGCTCTTTTTTCGAAATGCGGAGTATTGGAAGGAGAATCATGATGACAACGCAAGCGTATATCCAACACATTCAAGCAACTTATCCGGAATTGACCATCACTTCCGCCTACTTTAACGAGATGGGCCAAAACAATGATGTGCTCATCGTCAATGACGCGTACGTGTTTCGCTTCCCGAAATATACCGCCGGAATCGAGCAACTGAAGGTCGAAACAAACATTTTACGTACGGTAAGACCATATCTCTCCCTGCCGATTCCGACTCCGATCTATTTGTCCTTTGCCGAGGAAATACCTGGGCGGGTGTTTGCCGGATATCCGCTACTCGAAGGTGAGCCTTTTACCCGAGAAGCTTTTCAAGAAGCCTCTCGTCAAAATTCGGTACCCACTGTCGCTGCCCAACTGGCACAATTTCTTCATGAACTGCACCAGCTTCCCGTCTCCTCCTTGCTCCCAGAGCTCATCCCTGGCGATTTTGACATGGCCAAGCAGTTGACTGAGCTGTATGAACAGATTGTTTCGCACTTGTTCCCAGCAATGCGTGAGCAAGCGAAAAAGGATGTAGCCGAGCGGTTCGAATCGTATCTGGCAAACCCTGCCCACTTTGATTTTCAGCCTTGCTTGACTCACGGAGATTTTGGCACAGGGAATATCTTGTACTCCCCGATAAAACAGCGCATCACAGGCATCATTGACTTTGGCGGCTCGGGTGTGGGCGATCCGGCATACGACCTCGCAGGACTCTGCGCCAGCTACGGGGAACCGTTTTTGCAGCACTTCACTCCGGTATACCCCCAGCTTGAGCAGGTGATGACAAGGATGCGATTTTACCGTAGTACATTCGCCTTGGAGGAAGCGCTGTTTGGTCTGGAAAACGACGATGAGACAGCGTATCAAGCTGGCATGCGTGACTACTTCTAGCCTTTTACGGCACCCTGTGTGAGCCCTTCCACCAAGTACTTTTGACAAAACGCAAACAGCAGCATCGTCGGGATGACTGACAGCACCGTAGCTGCCGACATCGCTCCCCATTCGATATCGTACTTTTTGATGAAGGCGTTCATCGCGACGGGAATCGTTTTGACTGACTCTTCATCAATGAACAGAACTGCCATAATCAGCTCGTTCCAGCATTGGACGAACGCGAAAATAAACGTGGCCGCAATTCCGGGGAGCATGATCGGCACGATGACGTGAAACAGGGCGCTCAACCGGGAACAGCCGTCCATCATTGCTGCTTCCTCCAAAGCGTTGGGTATCCGTTGGAAAAAGCCAGACATGATGATCGTACAAAATGGAATCAGCATGACCGTGTAGATGAGCATCAACGAAAACAGGCTGTTTAAGATGTGCATCTTGGACATCATCATATACAACGGCGCCATGCCAATGAACATCGGGATCATTTGGGTGACGAGAAATCCGAACATTACCTGCCGCTTTCCTTTAAACGAAAAGCGGGCCAACACGTAACCACCGAGCATCGCGATGAATACGACCATAGCCGAAGCGACCAAGGAAACGAGAAAGCTGTTCCAGATATACACCTGAAAGTGGGAAATCTGGAAGATCTCCAAGTAGTTGATCAACGTCACCTGTTCCGGCCAATATTGAATCGGGAGCGAAAAGATTTCCTTTTGACCTTTGAGCGACGTAATGATAATCCAATACAGCGGGAAAATCGCAAAAGCAAGAAACAGGGTCAATACAATCGCTCTGCCAGTCCTCCACCCTAGATGTTCACGGTGCATCAGAAGTCCCCTCCCTTCTCTACTTTGGTCGCTTTCACGTAAAAGATCGAGAACAACATCAAAATCAGCACGATGATGACACCTACTGCCGAGGCTTGCCCGTAGTCTTGTCCAAAGATGACTTTATCGATCATGTAGGTAGCGAAAATATGCGTGGAGCCTGCAGGAGCTCCATTTGTCATCGCATAAATAATATCTGGGAAGTTGAGAATCCAGATGACCCGCAACAGGATTGTCACAAGCATCGTAGGCATGATATACGGCAGTGTCACACTCCACAACTGCTGAATCCGCCCCGCTCCATCCATTGCCGCCGCTTCGTACAGCTCCTCTGGGATCGATTGCAGGGCAGCCAGAATCATGATGGCAAAAAACGCGACTCCATACCAAATATTCGCGATAATGACGGCAGCCATCGCCCAAGTGCCATCCGCCAAAAAGGAAATCGGCGCATCGATCAGACCCGTTTTCAAGAGCAAATCATTAATGACGCCAAACTGGGCATTGAACATCCACCGCCAAATCAGCCCAATCAGAAAACCGGACATCGCCCACGGGAAAAAGACAAATGCCTGGTAAATCCCTCTTCCGCGAAATTTTTTACGCATCAAGAGGGCCAGCATAAAGCCAAACATCAATTGAAAGACGAGGGAGAAAAACACCCAGTAAAAGCTGTTCATGGCAACTCGCGGAAAGTCTGGACTTGTCAGTACGTTCACAAAGTTGTCCAGCCCGATGAACTGAATATTCATCAAGTCAAAGAGCGTGTAGTTCTGAAAAGACATGATGATTCCACGCACGAGTGGATAATACGTAAAGACCGAAACAAACAAAATGGCGGGCAAGAGGCACAAAAATATGAAGCGACCTTCTTTGGAAATCCGGAACGATTTCTTCCCTTCCGGCACAACCTGCTTCGTCGTCATGACGATGGGTTTTTGTGTGTCCAAGCTACCATCCCCCCACGTCTACTTTCGTTCGGCTTTTTCTTTCGTCCAGTATTGATCCCATTTTTTCAGCAGGTCCTCTGCGGTGAGCTGATCGAGCAAAAAGCTCTGAATATCTTTATCCGCCGTGCTTTGCCAAGCTCCCCAGCCTTTGTAGTCCACAGGACGTGAAACATCAAGGAACTTCGTCGGCTGCTGGCTCATCTCAATAAACGGCTGGAAGTAACCAGTCTTGTAAAATTCATCTTCTGCCGCGCTTTTCACGACAGGAATCGTGGAAGTCTTTTTCGCAAAATGAGTGCTCTGTTCTGGATCAGAGAGGAATTCAATTAGCTTCCACGCCTCTTCCTTGTGCTTCGAGTACGACGTCATTCCCCAACCTGGCCCACCAACTACTTGTTGAGCGACGCCCGAAGGACCAATCGGAATCGGAGCGGTCGCCCACGTCCCTTCCTGCATCTTCTCCTTGGCTCCATCGATGACGTCAGGGTCTTGAATCAGCATGGCAGTCGAACCCGCTACAAACCCCTGTACCATCTCCTGAAAGCCCCAGCTTACCGAATCTTTTGGAGAGCCTTCCTTGTAAAGCTGTTTGTAATACTGCATCGCTTCTAGTGATTGCGGCGTGGAGAAGAGCGTGCGTCCATCCTTCATGAAAAAGGCAGAGTCAGGGTCGACCTCTGTCCCGTTGTAGGCCCACATGGTGATCAGCGCGTAATCCCACCCAGTCGCCCCTCCCCGGAAGCTGTATCCGTAGCGGTTTTTGGCTGGGTCCGTCAGCTTTTTGGCTGCGACCAAGAGCTCATCCCACGTCTTCGGCACCTCGATCCCAGCTTCCTTAAACCAATCCGTCCGATAATATAAGACGCGCTGGTACAGTCCATTCGGAATGTAATAAGGTGTTTTGTCCACCCAAGTGGCTCGACGTTTAGCGACGTCGGTCAGTTGATCGTAATTTTTCCATTTGTCTGTGTAGGGCTTCAAATTTTCAATAAAGCCATTCATCGAAAACTGCTTGGCATTGAATTCACGAACCTCCAGTACGTCCAGCTCTTCTTTTGCCATCAGCATCTGTGTGATCTTCTGATCGGCTCCTTCAAAGGGAGGTGAAATCAAATCGACTTTGATCCCCGGATTCTTTGCTTCAAACTGGGCTAGCATTTCTTTTAACAGCGCAGTTCGTTGTGGGCTAGTAATGCTCTCGACCATTTTTAGCGTGACGCCATTCGCACCTGACGGCGATGCTGAGTCAGGAGTGGCCGCCGGCTGACTACAGCCTACAAGCAATGCTGTCGCCATCGTTAATTGGAGCGCCACAGAAATCCAGGAACGAAATCCCATACACGAACCCCCTCATGATCTTTTTGCGAGATAGTTCGTATTATATTAAATATTCTGAATTATAAGTTTTAATATCTTTACCAGTTTTTTCGTTTTCTTTACTCTTTTTTCACTGAGGCTTTCCCGACACTATTTTATTTGACTAACTGGAATAAATAAGCTAGCATTTTATATGCTATAGCATGTAAACAAAGGAGCTTGGATTTTCTATGGAATTATTCAATCTGACCGGATTTCTTCTTCACCGCACAGATATGAAAATGACGAACTATTTTAAGAAGAGGTTAAAACAATTTGAGATCACGCCAGAGCAATGGGGAATTCTTAGTGTAATGGATGGAGAAAGAGCGATAACACAAAAGGAACTTTCGGATGCTATTGACCGAGATCAAACCACCGTCGTCAGAATGATTTACTCGCTTGAAAAAAAGGGAATCGTCATTCGCACTTTAAATGACGAGGATAGACGCTCTCATAATTTGTTGCTGAGTGACAAAGGGATGGAGCTAAAATCAATGCTTATACCCGTCGTTACCGAAGCGCATAGTCATGTCACGCAAAAACTTACCGATGTAGAGATTGCGGAATTGCATGCTTTGCTCGATAAACTCTATCAAGTAGTAAAGGATGAATAAATGGAGAGGCAGATACTTTCTCCATCAAATACATGCTATAGCATATATTAAATTTGATACTGAATAACGAAAGTGAGGAAGCCGTCATGACCATAATTATTTTGCAAGTCATCGTTGCGATCTTCTTTATGTTTACAGGTACAAAAATTATTTCCGGTAAAATGGCGAATGAATTTGATCGATTTGGACTCCCTCCCCTCTTTAACTTCTTAACTGGCTTTATTGAAATCATCAGTTCCATAGGCTTGATTATTGGCATATGGTTTTCGACCGTTGCATTACTATCAGGATTGCTTTTAGGCGTGACCATGTTGGTAGCTGCCTTCATCCTACTTGTGATTGCTAGAGATCCTTTTCCGAAAGCAATACCGGCGCTCGTTCTTTGCTGTCTCTCCTTTTTAATCTCGACGTATCATTTTTAGTCTAGGGAGGGGAATACCAACCAAACTGAGGATACAGTCATACCAGTGGCGAGTCAAAGATTTTATTATCATGTCTTAGGTCGCCGCTGGTATGTCAACAAAATACATAGCCTACTCGCTCCTACAAAGCATCCTCAGCCCCATGAGGACCGCCCATGCTTGCTGCTGTTTTTTGAAAAAGAAGCGTAGCGGTTGACCGTTTTGTACATCGATCAGCGTATCGTGGCTGCTGGCCCGTAACTCGTACTCAATACCAGCTACCTCTGCAACAGGAGCATCATCTCGAAGGAAGAGTCGCAATCTTCCGCCTTCCCCTGACGTGTACGTCCCGACGAGCTTCTCTAGCTCTTCTCTCGTTGGCGTATAGAGCGGAGCTTCGTCTTCTTTGTATGCAAGCGGTAAACCAAGGGCAGCATTCACAACAGCCAGCCAGACGTTGCGGATCGGCACGTTTTCCAGATTAGAAAGAACGCTGACGACTAGCCCTTTTTCCGGTACAAACCCGAAGTTCGACGATACCCCGGGCTGGCCGCCCCCATGCTCAACTAGCGTTACTCCTGCATAATGGGGAGTTGTTTTGAGCGCATAGCCATACCACGCGTCCTTTGTCACTCGATGAACTGGCTGCCACATGGCGCTAAGCGAGGCTCCATCTGCTACCTGCTTCTCTTTATAGCGCCCAGCATTAATATAGAGCTGTCCGTATTTCAGCAAATCAACGACGCAAGATCGGATGCCTCCCCCCACTTCATAGTTGCCGAGCGTGGGCCACGTTACCTTTTTCAATTGCTGATCCTCCCCTTTGATATAAGGGACGGAGACATCGGCAAAGCGAGCGACTTCTTCCAGGTTAAAGGTCGAGCGACTCATTTCGAGTGGCGCTAGCAGCTGTTCTGTTACATAGGTACGATAGCGTTGCCCAGTGACACGCTCGATAATCGCTCCCAGGAGGAGAAACATGTCGTTACTGTAACTGATATACTCACCCGGCACACCAAGGGGGGCAAACTGGACTTCGTTCAAATAGGCAATATGCTCGGGGAGTCTCGTCAGCTCTTCACGGCGCAATAGCGGCGGAACACCTGAAGTGTGAGAGAGCAAATGGTGAATCGTGATGTTGTCAGTATGTATGTCCCCCTTTACTTGTAAATCAGGCAAATAGTTGCGAATCGAGTCGTCAACAGTCAGCTTGCCTTCTGCCACGAGCTGCATGATGGTTGCAGCCGTAAACGATTTGGTAACCGAAGCAATGCCGAAAATGGTATCAGGTGTTACTGGCTGATTCGTCTCCAGATCGGTGACACCAAAGCCTTTTTGATAGATGGTCTCCCCATCCCGGGAGATGCCAATGGAGAGCCCCGGCACCTTTTCCTTTTCCATGAACTGCTTCACAAATGCTTCCAGTGCTGAAACGCATGCGTGGTCCATTCCATTCCCCTGCCTTTGGCTCTAAGATTCTAGTTAGCAAAAAGAGTGTTCCAAAAGCCATTCAACATGCTCTAGGAACACTCCTTTTCTACGTAATCTCATATTTTTTCATTTTATTGTACAGCGTGCCCCGGGAAATCCCCAACAGCTTGGCTGCCTTTGTGTAGTTGTAGCGGCTGTCGTTCAATGCTTCCACGATTTGCGCACGTTCATTATCTAGCGGCGTGGACTGCAAAAGCCGTTTGCTGTCTTCGGTTGTCCCTGTTGACTCCTGGATCATATCTGGTATATGCCATGGGAAGATTCGGTCATCCTCCGCAAAGACGACAGCATGCTCGATCGCATTTTTCAGCTCTCGGACATTCCCCGGCCAATCGTACAGTCGCAATGCGTCCATCGTGTCCGGCATCAAGCGGTATGCAAAAGATCCGTGCCTGTGTGCGCCCAAAAAGTGTTCGGCCATTGGGACGATATCTTCTTTTCGCTCGCGCAGTGGAGGGACTTTTAGTTCTATTGAATTCAACCGGTAGTAAAGATCCAAACGGAATTGTCCGACGTCAGCCATTTTTTTCAGATCCTTATTGCTGGCAGCGACGATCCGAATATCTAAAGGGCGAGCCTTGTATTCTCCGATGCGGGTCACTTGCTTCTCCTGCAATACGCGCAGTAGCATCGCCTGAATGGGTAATGGGAGCTCCGCGATTTCATCCAGAAACAAGGTGCCTCCGTCTGCAACTTCAAACAGCCCCACTTTTCCTTCCTTCAAGCCGCCCGTAAACGTCCCCGGTGCATAGCCAAACAACTCGCTCGCAACCAGATCATGGGCAAAGGCTGCACAGTTTACCGCGACAAAAGGCTTATGTCTTCGCAAGCTATGGTCGTGAATGTACTGGGATAGCACTTCTTTCCCCGTTCCGCTTTCCCCAATTAAAAGCACAGACATATCACGCCCAGCGACCTTGTCCAATTTTTGCAGCAAGCCAAGCCACTGTGGTGACTCTCCCACCATTTCTTTCGCAGCTTCCTTGCGCGGCAGTCCACTGTTTTGGGATGGAATGTCGGCAATTTCAACGATTTTCGCAGAACGTGAGGGTTGACGGCGCATTTGAACAAGCGCACCGATCAGCCGATTTTTGTAAGATACGAGCTGAAGTCTGCCTGTAGCAGGATCGGGTGAAAAAGGCAAAGGCCGCTCAGTCGAAACGATGGTGGATAAGAGGGATAGATCGGATTGCTCCTGACAGGATTGGAAGTAGTGGAGCCACTCGAATCGGTTGCACCATTCTTGTTGATCTGTCGTAGCCGGGTCATTGCTCCGCACGATCTGACCATCCAAATCAATAGCCACTAGTAAATCATTGGAAATGGCTAGCTCTTTTTCGAGAAATGTATTTTCCAGATAAAGCCGATGAATCTGTAGCTGATTGAAAATCTCCATCTCCATACTTTTCGCAACCGTTTGCGTTAAGACCAAGGCATGGGCAGGAAAATCCTCTGCAAAGCTCGTCAAATCCAATACGCCAATGACCTGTTTAGTAATCGGATGAAAAATCGGCACACCCGCACAAGAAATGTTTTGCCAGCTCTCACAAAAGTGTTGGGCATCGTGGATGACGACTGGCTGTCCAGCCACGAGGGTGGTGCCAAATGCAGTCGTTCCGCACAATTCCTCGCTCCACACTCCGCCTGGAACTGCATTGAAGCTGGTCAACAGCTCCATCAATTGGTGGTCGGCATTGACATGGAGTAATCTCGCTTTATGATCTGCTAGTATGATGGAATATTTTGTATGAATGAATGATTGGATTTTTGGAATAATCGATTGATACGCATGGTATAACAAGCTGGATTCCTGTAGCATGTGGACATCCATTTGGTTGAGTACTTCAGGCGTTTTTCGCAAATTCGGATCGATTTTATGGGACAGGCTCCTGCTCCATGACTCTGAAATACTGACGGGAACATCAGCTTTTACCTGTCCAGCAGAGAGAAACGTATCTCTGGCGTTCATCCGATTTTTGTACATAGCCTACCCTCCCATCTAGTTATCTCTCCTTATTTTATTATACCTCTATGTCGGGCTATAGTGGTGGAGAGCAAAAAGAAGAAAACGCTCAAGTTCTTGGGCTACCTGCTAGGGGGTCATCCCTGCCCAGCTCCATGTAAAAAACGAAACCCGCGTCCAAAGTCGCGCATCAAAGGAGCGTTTCAGAGGTGGACGCTAAAGACAGGTTTCCTTTTTTCCATTACGCTTCGGTTGGTATCCCAAAGACTTTCGCTTATTTCTTCTTTTTTCTCTTACCAGCCTGAGTGGTTGTGCTCGCTTAAAAGATTATTGCATTCCCTCATGAATGAACTAACGAGGAATTTGACAGAAGCTGCGTAGAAGAAGCGCATTTCCAGTCCAAGCGCCTCTGGAGCCCAACCCAGCGTAGGAATAAATGGCGGGGAATTTAAGCTTCACTTATGGAACTCTTCCTCGAAACTTCTACGTTTGAAGCGCTCCCGCCATTTATTCCGGAGCGGACAGTCAATCCCCCATACGGGGCGTAGGCCGAAGCGTAGACTGGAAATGCGCTTCTTCCCCACACTACAGCACCTCAAACAAAAAACAAATCCCTTCGTTTTTTTGAACGGAAGGGATTTGGCTCCTATCTATTAAAACGGAAACGGACGAGTTTCCTTCTGAACGGATACCCAGCGTGGAGATGTAAACTCATGCAGCGACCAGTCGCTGCCATGGCGTCCCAAGCCAGATGATTTTTCTCCGCCAAATGGTACGTTCGGCTCGGTGTTGATGCTTTGATCGTTGATATGCATCATACCCGTTTCGATTTGCAGAGCGACTTCTACGCCATGCTCCAAATCGCGTGTAAACAAAGATCCACTCAAGCCAAAATCAGTTTCGTTTGCAATGCGGATTGCTTCCTCTTCACTATCTACCGGTATAATGTTAGCGACAGGACCGAACACTTCATTTTTCGCAGTAGCCATATCATTGGTGACATCTGCAAGAATGACAGGCTCCATCAATGTACCATGTACTTCACCTCGTTTAACGACACGCGCACCTTCCGCGATTGCTTGATCGATCAAGCCTTGGATTTTTTCCACTTGTCTTTCGTTAATGAGTGGACCCACAAATGTGTTCGGATCTTGTGGATTTCCAGCTTGGATCATGGAAGTCTTTTTCGCAAAGGCGTCAACGAATTGATCATAGATTTTGCGATGGACGATAATGCGGTTCAACGCCATGCAAACTTGTCCTTGGTGGAGGAACTTCCCGAAGACAGCCGCACTTGCTGCTTGCTCGACATCCGCATCTTCCAGGACGATCATCACGTTGTTTCCGCCTAATTCGAGGGAAGCTTTCTTCAAGTTTTTGCCGCAGATTTCGCCGATTCGACGACCAGCAGTGGAAGAGCCTGTGAAGGAAATCACTTTTGGAATCGGATTTTCGATCATGGCATCGCCGATTTCCGCAATATCTGCAACGACTACGTTAAACAAGCCTTTTGGCAGGCCGACTTCTTCGAGCAGTTTTGCGATGACCAATCCACCGGAGATGTATGTTTGCAGATCCGGCTTGACCACAACGCCGTTACCAGTAGCCAGAGCAGGGATAATGGCGCGGATAGACAAGTACAGCGGGAAGTTAAACGGGCTGATTACACCTACGACCCCAACTGGCAGATGGTAGACGCGGTTTTCTTTGCCTGGAATGAAGGAAGGCAGGATTTCACCTTTCATTCGTAATGGCAAGGACGCGTATTCCTTGATATCGCCGACCACAAAATCAACTTCCGCATTCGCTTTTGCAAATGTGCTGCCTGTCTCGGATACTAAAATACTCACGAGCAGCTCACGATTTTTTTCTACCACTTCTGCGATTTTGTGAATGATGCCAGAGCGAACGTATGCATTTGTTTTTGCCCACTCTTTTTGTGCTGCTTTTGCAGATTGATACGCCTGCTCTACATCCTCAACCGTAGCCAGCTTGATGCTCACCAGCTCGGATTGATCGTATGGGTTGCGGTTGGTATAGCTATTCTGACTCTTTCCTTCTTGCCATTCTCCATCCATGTATTGTTTTGTGTATTCGCTGAAAATGTTGCTCATATGAAGTGTCCTCCTAGCTTAGTCCATCTTGATGATTGCTTTGATTGTTTTACCGCTATGAGAATCGGCCACCGCTTGGTTGATATCATCGAAACGATAGAATTTCACCAGCTTGTCCATCGGGAATTTCCCTTGTTTGTACAAATTGATCAACTGTGGAATGAAAATGCGTGGTACGCAAGCCCCTTCTACTACGCCAGTAATGGTTTTGTTGAGCAAGAGCAAGTCGTTCGTATCGATTTTCTCATCAGTTCCGAGTGGCGGTGCCCCGATTTGCGCTACGACTCCGCAGAAAGTGAGGGCATCCACAGCTTGACGCAATACGCCTGGTCGACCAGCAGTTTCTGCAGCATAGTTTACGCCGCCATTCGTAATCTTCTTGATCTCTTCCACCGGATCAACGTTTCGCGCATGAATGACATGGGTCGCACCCAGTTCTTTCGCCAACTCAAGACGGTTATCATGCACATCGACCGCAATGATCGTACCGCAGCCGATTGCATTCGCAGCCATGATCGCGCTAAGCCCAACCGCTCCTGCACCAAATACGGCAATGCTTGATCCTGCCTCTGGCTTCAGCTTGTTTATGACCGTACCACTACCTGTTTGAATACCGCAGCCAAGCGGTCCCAAAAGAGCCAAATCTACATCTTTATCTACTTTCACCAGATTGCGCTCGTTTACAATCGTGTACGTTCCGAAAGAGGACTGACCGAAAAAGTTGGACAACCCTTTCTCTCCGCAGTGGTGTCTTTTTGTCCCATCTTCCATGTTTCCTAGGAAGTTCAACTCGAAAAATCTTTCACATACATACGGACGTCCGCTCAAGCAATAATGGCATTTTCCGCAATGGGCAAAACCGAGCACCACATGATCGCCAGGCTGTACATAAGTAACACCCTCGCCTACCTTTTCAACTACACCCGCACCTTCATGGCCCAGAACCGCTGGAAGTGGAACTGGATATTCTTGATCGCGCGCAATCATATCTGTGTGGCAAATTCCAGAAGCTACGACGCGAATCAGAACTTCTCCGCTCTTAGGTTCATCGAGTTGAATCGTTTCAATATGAAATTCTTCACCTTTTGCGTGAGTAACAGCAGCTTTCATTTGCATAATATATCCCCTCCGATGATTTCTTCGCACCACTCGATCATTTTTCGAGGATTCCTACCAGATTCATTTATAATTTCGTAAAGACACATGAATATGACACCTTACTGTAGGAAATGAAGAAAAATCCAATCGAGTGTTGTGCGTCGAGAGTAAAATATAGTTTCTCTTCTCCGAGGATTATTCTATTAGCAATTTTCATGCCAATCATATTTTTCAACTGAAAATGAACGAATTCCGTACTTTTTCTATGCGTACATTGTTCGATTGCCTTTGAACGATTTGAACAAATCGTTTAGCTCATGTTGAACAAATTGTTCAATTTCAGGACGAAAAACAAAGGCATTGCCCTCTTGTTTGCAAGAACGGGCAATGCCTTTTGATTTTTTCTCATTATTTCCAGCCGAGAGATACCCTTACATTGCTTTCCCCCATTCGATCTCTTCCCATTCAAATGAATAGGCCAACACATCGATACATGAGTCATGCGCGCATAATACCCAATGCTTGACTCTGGGGGATGTAAAACCAAATGCTTCTTTCACGTTAGATTCCACAACCTCATAGAATCCAGGATTTGGGCAAACATCCGTTTCGTTCCATTCATCACTGATAGATAAGCTTCCGTCATAGTACGGATCAAGCATGCTGAAATCATATCGTTCGTAACCGTACATTTTACCGTATTTCGTAAAAAGACCGATCGCCTTGAATGTAATTTTGATCATAGCATTACCTGCTTTATTGTATTCGTCGTCTGGAATGTCATCCCCGTATTGCTCGTGTAGCTTAGTCATAACCTCGTCGTAGCGCTTTTTATTATATCCACACATCACTTCCACGCTTACTTCCCGATCCTCATAACCAGTAAAACTCGCAAAATCATGTGAGGGACTGATCATCCAAGGAACTCCGACAGGTACAACTTTCATTTGGCTCATCGATTTACCTCCGCTTTAAAGAACACCATTTCATCAAATGTAATCCCAAGATAGCTGTATTTTATATTCACTCTGTTTATTGCTTCATGATAAATAACACTCAGTCCATAAATTTCATCGTTTTTCGTAGATGTGCCAGCTTTCATCGCTATATCCTCAATATTCTGAAATCCATAGGGTATTGATTCCTTATTATCATAATCGTCAGTTACAATGAATCCTTGTAAAGCATTACTAACTTGTACTTTTGTTTTTGATGGTTTTTCATCGTTATTGACTGAAACATCCAATATTTTCACTTCACCAAAACCCTTATTACCAATTCCCACAACAACAGATTTATGATCATTGCTTGAAGCAAGGGTACCAATATCCAATGGCGAATTACCTTTCACAAGAAAATAAAAACCTCCCATAAATATTGCTATAAGTAGTACAAAAATCCACAGTTTCTTCTTCAATTTCCCCATCCTTAATCGTTGTTTTTTCATATATATTGAAAACCATATATTAGTAAATTCAATAAAAAATAGCCAATATCCTGCACCAAGGCAGAAATATTGGCCTTCTAACTCGACTCATTCAAGAGTTAATAAACTCCACCAGCTTCTTATTAAAATCATCCGCCTGACAAATCGGCATGCCGTGCCCACTGTTTTCAAACGGAAACAGCTTCGACCCTTTGATTTGCTGCTGGGTGAGCTCGGCGCTTTTGAATGGAATCAATTGATCGTGAATCCCATGAAAAATTCCGGTTGGCACACGGATTTGACCCAAGTCATTGATTACATTCTCTCTCGCTGCGGCTTGCATGATTTTGATGAGCGCATAGGATGCGGAGTCCAGCCCCATTTTGACAAACCACTGGAGTGTAGCCGTCCCTAAATTTCGATTGAAAAACTGCAAAGAAACCGTGTTTAATAACTCAGGCAAATTGGCGTACATCTGACTGATCAGCCCATCTGCTTGCTCCTTCGGGACGCCGTATGGAGAACCCGGCATTTTCACAAAGAAAGGAGAAACTGCATCCACTAACGCTAATTTGGAAATATGACGCCCCTCATAACGAGACATATACCGAATCGAAATGGCTCCACCCACCGAAAAACCTAGCAAGACGGCATCCCGTATCTTCAGTGCTTCCAAAACGACATAGATGTCATCTGCTAAGCGATCATACGTATAGCCGTTCCACGGTTTGTCCGATTGGCCGTTGCCGCGTATGTCCATGGCAACACAGCGGAACCCCTGCTGGGGCAGTACGTTGAATTGGTAGGAAAACATGTTATGGTTGAGCGGCCAGCCGTGAACGAAAAAAATCGTTTTGCTATTCGGGCCAGGATTGAGGTCTTCAACAAAAATCGTGACACCCTTTTCGACTTCAATGTACATAACCCTACCTCCTATTTCACACCATGCACCTCTTTACACTCAAGGTATGTCAACAGTTGTAGGGTTATGTTACTACTCACCTATGTCCGGACTCGGATACGCATGAACGATGCGTCCTTTTCTTCCCATAGTCGTGACTGCTTGCGCAAGAGAATGGTAGATGGCTTCCTCTGTCGCTTCTGCCGCAGCAGCAAACAGTTCGTTCATGATCGGGTGATCCTCACGTAGTTGCACGCGTGTTTCTGTAACGGCTGTTGTCTGGTGTGGAATCGTTTGCGCGGTGGAAAAAGCGATGACGATGTCGCCGCTCCCATGCCCAAAATGGCTCCCCGTGCGTCCCAAGCCGATTCCTGCGCGCTTCGCTACCCGAAGCAGTTGGCGATCACTCAATGGAGCATCTGTCGCAAGTACAATGATGATGGAGCCATCCTCGGACTTCTCTACTGCGTTTTCATTGTTTTTGCAGCTTGTGAACAGATTCGCTCCCAAGAAATCATTCTTGTTGCCAAAGTTACTGAGTACCAAAGCCCCCAATGTATACGCTTGCTCCTCATCCACTACGATACGAGAAGACGAACCGATCCCACCTTTGTAGCCAAAAGCAATCATCCCCGTCCCTGCCCCAACAGCGCCTTCTTCTACGGCCTGGTCCGTTGCGTTCTGAATCGCTACTCTCGCATCCTCCGGGCGCACGACACAGCGGCGAATGGAATTGAGATGACCATCGTTGCATTCGCCCACGACAATATTGATCGTCCCGGTCGTGTCCCCGATCTCTTCGTTCGTATCCAGCATGTATTGCAGAGTCCCTTGTGTAACCGCTGGAACGGAAAACGTATTGGTGAGCATGATCGGCGATTCCAATACACCCAGCTCATTTACTTGCACGAGTCCCGTCGTTTTGCCGAAGCCATTGATCACATAGCTGGCTGCGGTTACCTTTTCACGAAACAAGCTACCGCCATGTGGCAAAATGGCTGTCACACCCGTGCATGCATAATCCTCGTTGTCCAGCTCATGCTGAATCGTTACATGTCCTACTCGGACTCCGGCTACATCCGTTATGTCATTCTTCTCACCGACCGGCAGTCTCCCGATTGTCGCACCGAGCTGCCGAATTTTTTTCGTCATGCATTCCATTCCTTTCGTAAGGCTATGCCGAACACTTACACGGGACGATTGCGCAGAAAGTTCTCATAGGCAAACCCGCGCACTTCTTCTTCCTTATAATGCTTGAGCAGCTCGTTGATCAGGTTTTGGCTCTGCCCTGCATGCTCCAAGCCCACGACCTTCGCGGTAATGCCGTCGAAGTCAGAGCCGAGCCCAATATGTCGCACGCCACCGAGTGAACAAAAATGATCGATGTGCTTGATCAGATCATCTATCGTGGTTGGTGTCGTTTCATTGATAAACTGGGTGCAGTAAACGACATGTACATTCGCGCCTTTGGCAAATAACGCTTTTGCCTGTTCATCCGTCAGATTGCGTGGATGGTCGCAAATCGCTCGTGCATTTGAATGACTCGCGATCGGGTATGTAGCGAGTTCAATCGTATCCCAGAAGCTGCCCTCTCCTAGATGCGAGACGTCCGTCAACATTTTATGCTCATTGTGGAACTGAATGATTTCCTTACCAAAGGTCGTCAATCCGGCATTCCTCGGTTCCAGCGCACCATCCGCAGCAAGATTCGCGAAGTTCCAGGTGAGGCCCACAGAGCGTACCCCCAACTGATACAAAATGTGCAGCTTCTTCAAATCGTTGCCGATTGGCTCAACACCCTCCAATGTCAGCAACGCCCCGATCTCTCCCTCTTGCAAAAGGTCGAGATCGCTCCAATCACGGATTTGTTTCATTTCTGGATGTTTCCCGAGAACTTCTGTATAAAAGTAATGAATTTGATCCAAAGCTTTTTGAAAACGTTGCTCCGTGGACAATTCAGGGGATGTCCAGATGGCATAGCACTGTAGCTTTACCCCGCCATCGTATAGCCGTTTCCTGTTGACATCCAGCTCGTCCGCATCCGCAAAGGACAAAGCCCCATTTTTCTCCCAAATTTTCAGCAGTGCATCACAGTGCAAATCGATAATCGGCATTTTGGCCATTTGTATCCATCCCTTGTGCTAATTTCCTTTGAGAACACTACCTATTCTGTTAATGTTAAGGTAATGTATTTTGGAGAGCGAATCCAATAAATTATTGCTATAAGTCACTTAAGAAAACATTATCGAGGCTTATTCGAGGAGGAGCGACCGCCTTTTTGCGCGGAAAGTTTAAAAATTCACACAATGGAGCCACTACTCATGAATATGGAGCAAATTGAAGCATTCATCTTTGTCGCCCTGACCGGGAGCTTCAGCAAAACAGCTGATTTGCTCTATTTGTCACAACCCACGGTCAGCATGCGGATCAAAGCACTCGAGACGACTATGGGCTGCAAGCTGTTTCAGCGTACGGGTCATACCATTTCTCTTACAAAAGAAGGCGATCTGTTCCTTCCTTATGCGAAAAACATCATGCATATGCTGCAAGAGGGACAGCAAGCGATTCAGCGATCGCAAGGCGATGTAGAGGGAGAATTGACCATCTCCACCGTTTTTGTCTCCGCCTTTTACATTTTGCCTGACCTCGTCCAGCAATTCCAGCAGTTGTACCCCAAAATCAAACTGACGATCCTTACTGGGCATTCCCATCAGGTGCTCGATATGGTTCTGAACCACGAGGTGTCATTCGGAATTGCTCGTGCCGTTACCCATCCACAGATTAACCGGATTCAGCTGATGCCGGATGACATGGTCTTAGCGATTTATCCCGATCATCCGTTTGGATTCCGCCATCAGGTTTCCATTGAAGAAGTCGCACGTGAACGACTGATCTTGTTCAATCGGGGTTCGCTCGACTGGAAGCTGATCAACAATGCGTTCAGCCATTTTCAGCTACAAAACAATGTCGTCATGGAGGCTGACAACATCGAGGTCGTGAAGCGGATGGTCAAACAACGGCTGGGCATCGCCTTTTTGCCTCGCTTTGCCATCTCCAAAGATTTAAGCGAAGGCGAGCTGCAGGAAGTAGACGTCCTGAATCTGCCGCAAATCAACCGGAACTTCGAGCTGATTTACCTCAAGGATACACCTGTTCACGGGATTATGCGTACGTTTATCGATTTTTTGATGCAGAGCAAGGCTTTGCAGCAGTAGGAAAGAACCATGGGCTTACCTCCTAAAAAAGCTTCACATCTGAACCAATGAAACTGGTTGATGCGAAGCTTTTTAGGAAACGCTGAGTCTATCATGCTTTTTTCGGTGCGCGCAGTTTCGTACGAATGATCATCTCTGCCGTCAAGACAAGCCCAATCATGGCGACATAGACGCCGATTGTGTAGCTGATCTCATACGGCAAACCTACCACCTTTTCAAAGATCGGCTTTAATAGATGAATCAGCATGTTGGTGAACAAGAAGACGAAGCTCCTGACCATCCATTCCTTATGCTTCATGACTTGACGCTTTTTAATTTTGACGAGCGCCGTAATGGTGATAGCCGGCCAGATAATGTTCAATAAATGGAAGGGCCAACTCGCTACTTTTCCGCCCGTTACATAAGGGGCCATATATCCGGATGTGACTACCACAACCAACACACTAAAAAGATAGACATAGCCTGTTACTTTATGTAGCTTGCGGTTCTCTGCGAGCAGCTTGTCCGAAAAGTTAGCCACTCCACAGACCAGAGCAATCAGGGCGAAAAACAAATGGACATACATGACCGTAAGCCAGATCGATGTGTTCATTCGCTCTTTGTTGTAAACAGATTTGTGACTGAGGAAGCCTTTCGCTTCTGGATCGATGATAAAGTTTTGCACGAGTGCATACGTGATCGCCATACAAGCGACGAAAATGACAATCGAATATGGTTTGATTCGGTTCATCCTGCCACACAACCCTTTGTTCGATTTTTGAGACCGAACCGTTCGGTCTCTTTTTGATTTTACATGATTGCCTTCTTTCGTACATGCGAGAAATGTTACAATAACTTGGACGAATATAGACCGTGTTGGCCGAATGAAAGGACTATCGCGATGCGCAAAGGCGAAAAAACAAAGCTGCATATTATCCAGAAGTCAGCAGAGCTGTTTAATCAAAACGGTTATACAGGAACCTCCATGCAAGACATCATGGATGCAACGGGACTTACCAAAGGCGCACTCTACCGGGGTTTTGCCAGTAAAGATGAAATCGCTATAGAGGCCTTCAAATATGCGGGTGAAGTGTTACATGCGCATTTTGCAGCTGCACTGGAAAAACAGGACACGGCCACTGCAAAACTCGTAGCCATGGCAAAGGTATATTCTGATGCGGTAAACAATCCCCCGCTCCAAGGTGGCTGCCCGCTTCTCAACACAGCCGTAGAAAGTGACCACTCGTTCCCTGTACTTCGCGAGTATGCCCTCGCCGCTTACCAAGAGACCATATCGTTCATGCAGGGCTTGCTGGAAGAAGGAATCGCCGAGGGAGAATTTCGTTCCGCAATGGACGCAGAAGCCGTCGCTTCGGTTATCTTCTCTTCGATTGAAGGGGCTATAATGGCAAGCAGACTCACACACGATAACAAGCATGTCCATTTTGCCATCAAGCATATTGAGCAGCTTTTACAAACATACAAGCCCTAACAAAAGAAAAGAGCAGTCGCTAGGATGTGATACCCCTGCCTACCTGCTCTTTTTTCGTGGACTTTTCCTGCTAATTTCTATTTGATGTAGTGTACTTTTTCATGTCCGAGCAATGCTTCCAGCACTTGCTGTACTTTCACGCCTGTCTCAAACGTAACCAGTCGGGCATCTCCACCGTTAATCGCAATGGACAGCTCATCCAACAGCAGGGAGAGACGGTCTTGCTGTGGAACTTCAGCCGGAACGAGCGTTTCGCCGTGTCCACCCACAAACAGATTGCTCCAGTTCACGACACTCAATGTCCCTTTTGACCCGTACACACGATAATCCAAATGCTCCTCATGTGCGATACCGGCTAAGCCATTGATCGTAACCGGAGTACCATCTGTCAGACGCAGGAAGGCCGATACACCTGTCTCGCATAGGTCATGATCTGCTGGATAATCTACCTCTGAGCGGACTACATGCAGGTCTCCGAAGAGCTCGTAAGTCAGGTGAGTGAAATGCGGTAGCACTTCACGGATGAAACCGCCTTGCTCGCGACCAGCCAGCCAAGGTGTTTGTTGCCATGGACGCGGCCACTGGTGAAAATGTGTCAGGATATCGATGCGGCGGATCTCTCCGATTTCTTCGAGTCTGCGGGAGAGCTCAGGAAAAACGCCTTGATAGTAGAGCGGGAAGTTCATCGCATGGACAACCCCTGCGTCATTTGCTGCTTCCAGCATTTCTTGCGCTTCTGTCAACGAATTGGCCAATGGCTTTTCGCAGAGCAAATGCTTTTTGTGCGCCAGTACATCAAGCGCAATGGCGTGATGGAATTTGGGAGGGACAGCCAAATAGATGACGTCCAGCTCTACTTTTTTCAATAATTCCTTATAATCTGTGTACCAAGGCACATCGCCGGACTTTTGCGCGGCTTCCTGTGCTCTTTCCGCAGATACATCACTCACTGCGGCTACTCGAAATTTTTCGTGGGTACGGATCGCGTTCATCATGCGCTCGCCCATGACGCCTGCGCCAATAACCCCAACGTTCCATTTCACTTGGTCCATCTGCATTTCCTCGCTTCCTGGTGAATGTTCGTCTTCGTGCCTCTACCCCTTTCTCCATTTGTCTGAACATTCCTCCTGAATAGCTTAGATTGACAGCTGATTCTGCGCTTCCTTTTTTACCCGCTTCTTCTCTTTTTGGATGGCTACAACTGTATAGAGAGAAGGAACGACGATCAGCGTGAGCAGCATCGAGAACAGCAAGCCAGAAATGATTGTAATGGCGAGCGGCTGAAACAACACACTCCCCTTAATCGCCATCGGTGACAAACCTGCTACTGCGGCGAAGGTCGTAAGTAAAATCGGCCGCAAACGGGCTTTCCCTGCTCCAATCACCGCATCGTGCAGAGCGACGCCTTCATGCCTCGCCTCCTCGATGAATTCGATTAAGACAATCCCGTTTCGGACGACGATGCCTGCCAATGCGATAAAACCCGCCACCGTCATGAATCCAATCGGTGTCGACGTGATGAATAGTCCGATCAAGCTGCCCGCGATCGCGAGGTATACCGTACTCATCACCAAAACAGGAATAGACAAGGAATTAAACTGCACGACGATCAGCAAAAAGATAAGGAAGACCGCAATAACCGCAAGCACTCCCAAATCGAGCAATACTTCCGATTCCTCTTCTGTTTCACCTGTCACATTCCAAGCATACCCGTCCGGCAGTTCCAGCTGCTTCATTTTCGCGTTCACTTCGCTCATCACATCAGCGGCCGTCCGATCTCGGACATCACTCGTGATGGTGACACTGCGGGACATATTGTAACGAGGAATACTCTGCATCGATAAGTCTGGCTTCATTTCGGCTATTTGTGAAACCGGAATGAGCTGCCCACGCGCATTTGGAACCGTGAGTTGAGCGAAGACTTGCTCTGTCGTCATTCCCGACTGATCGGCTATCAGCGTAATATCGACCAAGTTTTTCCCATTGTCAAATTGCCCCATTGGAATGCCTTGGCTGATCAATCGCAATGTTCTGGTCAAATCCGCTTCATTGATCAGCTCCTTATCCATCTTTCCCTGATTCACTTGGAACTGGAGGGAATACTGTTCATTTCCCAGCGTGTCGTTGGTGTTGTAAGTTCCCTCGATCTCCATGATGAGCTTCTTGATTTGCTCAGAAATCGTGTATAGCTCCTGCAAATCATCCCCGTACACCCGAATCCCTACCGGACTTCCCGTATACATACCATCCTTCGCACTGTAAGGAATGATATTCGCTTCTGGATACATCATCTTAAACTGCTCGGACCACGGCGCAAGCACTTTTCGCGCATCCATTTTGTTATGGTCAAATGTGACGATCAATTGCGCGACATTTTCTCCGATTCCAACTGGCGGCGCAGAGGGCAGCATCTGTGGTGCGTTGCCCCCTACAAAAGACGAGACTTTTTGAATATGCGCCTGCTGCGAAATCCATTCGGAAACACCAAGAACAATCCGATCCGTTTCCTGTAAATTACCGCCAACTGGCGTCGTTATATTCACAACCATCTGTGGCCTGTCAGCATCCGGAAAGAGCTGTACTGGGACGAACATAACGAGTCCATAGGCCGCAGTAGCAATCAGTACCCCACTCAATCCTGTTTTCAGCGGCTTTTTTAACATCACTTTCAGAACACGATCGCCATACCAATTCGTCAGTGTATCGATTTGTTTGCCCAGCAAGCCAGCTGGCTTCCGATAGTCTGTCTCTGTTTTGCTCCGCTTCTTGTTCCTTCGCTCGTTCCATTCCCGGTAAATCGGAATAATGGTGAGGGACATGAACATCGAGGCCCCCATCGTAAAGATGATAATGAGTGGTACCGGAAAAATAAACTGGCCTGCATCACCTGGGAGAAACATGATCGGTCCAAACGCTGAGATAGTAGCCAGGGTAGCCGTAATGATGGAGACCGCAACTTCCTTCGTCCCTGCTACAGCAGCGGTATACGGGTCCTCTCCCAATACAGATAGCCTTCGCTCAATGTTGTCATTCACTACGACTGCGTCGTCAACCAAAATACCAAGAACAATGATGAGCCCAAAAACGGTCATCTGATTGAGCGTAATGCCAAAGAACGGCAGGATCACCATCCCTGCGGCCAGCGAGATTGGAATTGCCAATGCGACCATCAAGGATGTCGTCAAATTCAAACCTAGCATACAAATGAAAAGAACCGCTACGATGGCAATGATCATCTCCACGTACAATTCAGTAAAAACACTGTCAATTTGATCCACCTGCGCAAACACGGGTTCTCTGTTCGCCCATGACGGTAGACTCTTTTCCAGCGCCGCGAGCTTCTCATTGACTGCTTTATGTACCTTTGGAACGTCGCTTCCCAGCTCGGCATTGATGCTAATCGTCGCAGCAGGCTTCCCGTTATAGTACGTCCGGTACTCCACCCGTTTGGTACTGTCGGAAATGGTGGCAATATCCTTCAAATAGACGGGCATGCCCTCCTGCGTACGTGTTACGACTACCTTTTCAAAGGTCCCCACATCGGTGCTGACAGGTAATGTGAGCTGGTATTTCCGCGTATCCATGTTGACATCACCGAGCGGCGTTGTTTCATTTTTGGTTTGCACAGCATTCATTACTTGCGCCCAGGAAATGCCGTACTGTTGCAGCTTTTTGGCATCGACAGCGATTTTCACCTCTTGCTCTGGCAATCCTTGAATCGTGACATCGGAAACGCCCGGAACGGTTCGTAGCTGATCCTTCCACAGATCCAGTGTATCGCGTAATTGGAGAACCTCTTCAAAAGAATCGGTTGTGACTTGAAATGTTTGGATGAACGTACGACTCAAGTCATCATTGATGATAGGCTGTTCTGCTTCATCCGGTAAGTCGGCCTCCGCATCCTTCACTTTTTTCCGTACATCTTCAAACACCTTTTTCGGCACAACGTCATTCTCGGTTTTCACATGGATAATCGAGACGCCCGAACGGGACTCGGAGCTAATCGATTTAATGCCATGTACTTCGTTGATTTTTTCTTCCAGCTTCTTCGTGACCGTCTGCTCCACCTTCTCCGGAGTCGCTCCCGGATACACGGTGGTGATGGTCGCCATGCTGACAATGATGTCTGGCTGCTCCTGTTGCGGCAGTGAAACCGTAATGGACAAACCGATCAGCACGAGCATCGTAAAGAAAACGAGGGTGATTTTGCGCTTCTGGATGAAAAACTCGATCATGGCTGATTGCCTCCTTTTACGGTAACAGAGTCCCCGTTAAGCAAGCGATCAGCACCTTTCATAATCAACATGTCCCCTTCCTGCAAGCCAGAAGTAACTTCAAAATGATTGTCCACATACTGACCAATCGTGACAGTCGTTTTGGTCGCTTTTCCATCTGTTAGCAAGAAGACATAGGGTTCCGAGCCTCGGCTAAAAACTGCCTCCGCAGGGACAAAAATCCCTTTCTTTTGCGACAGGGTTCGCTTTACAGTGACAACTTGCCCAGCAAACCAGTCTTTCTTGGTGTTATCGATGACTACTTCCACGCTAATCGTGCCCGTCTGTTCGTTCGTGGCCGGATATATATTGGTTACCTTTCCTTTTCGTTTCTCCTCGTACAAGCGAATCTCGACTTCATCTCCTACCTTCCACGATGAGATGTCCTTGTCAGGTACAGGCAAGATTGTTTTCAGCTGATGGATATTGCCGATTCGGTAGACAGGAGCACCTGGATTTGCCAACTGCCCTACATCAGCCAATTTTGCCAGCACAGTTCCCTGAATAGGTGCTTTCACCTCGGTTTTTGCCAAAGTAGCTGCTGCCTGATCTCGGGTCACCATGGCTCCCTGGTAGCTGGCGTTTGTGGCACTGATATCCTCCGTACGAGCGCCTGCTTTCACCAATGAATAGGTCTCTTGCACCTGGGCGTAATCTTTTTCGGCTAGTTCAAACGCATGCTTGGCACTTTCAAATTCGGTTTCGGAAATCGCCCCGTTTTTATAGAGCTGTTCCATGCGCTGATAATCTTTCTGTGCTTGATCCCGTGAGATTTTCTTCGCTTCGACCGCTACTTTTGCTTGCTGGACCTCTTGTTCGCGCGCACCATTTTTTACTTTTGAAAGCTGTGCGTTTGCGCCATGCACATTGGCGTTTGCTAATGCGAGCTGGAGGGAGTAGTCAGTAGAATGGAGACGGGCCAGCACATCTCCTTTTTTGACTGTGTCTCCTTCCTTGTACGGCAACGACTTGATTTCACCAGCTACTTCAAACGAAACCGTCGTTTCTTCCATGGGCGCAAGTGTCCCCGACAGTTCACTAGTCGATTGAAAGCTTTTCAGCTGAATCAGATGCGCTTCTACGAATTTGGCCTCAGCTTGGGCTATACTCCCAGCAGACGAGGTCATATCGTGATTGTTCGTGCAAGCCGTCGTCATTACTGCAAGGGAGACCAGCACCAGAAGCCCCATACTTTTTCTGATCGACTTATCCATAAGCGACTCACTCCTATACGTTTCTTCTCTTTTTCTGTGATAAAGATATTCGGAATGAACATTCATTCCGTATTGTTCAAAAGAAGGATCAGAATTAATGAATTCTGATCGCATCCCAACAAGCTTCCTCTACGCCTGCAAGCAATTCGGGGGTTTCTTCGATTTCGCCAGCCATGATGCACTTGTTCAATGCGATGTATGCACCGTCGACAATTGCAATCAATGCATCCGCTGGCAACGGACGAATGACCTTCTTTTTTTGCCCCTGTTCAATGAACTCGAATAAAAATGTGCGCAGCTTCATGTATGCAGCTCGGCTGGCTTCGTCCAGGTAGTGACCATTTGTGTGGGAATCCAGAAACAACAAGGCGTTCAAATTCTTTTTGGAGTAGCGAATCGTCTGCTTCGCAATATGCCGAAATTGCTCACGTAAGTCGTCACTTGTACGAGGATAGCCATCTTGGAGTGTCTCAAGAAACTCCCCCACACTTTCTTGGAACAACGTATTAACGAGCGCTTCTTTGTTTTCAAAATAACGATAGATGGTACCGGCACCGACTCCTGCTTTTTCGGAAATCATCGGGACGGTCGTTCCATCAAAACCGCGCTCTACAAACAGAACGAGCGCTGCTTCCAAGATTATTTCGCGCTTGGTTTCAGACAAGGTCATGACTCCTTTCGTGCGGAATGAATTTTCATTCTGGTAGGAATTATAGTATATATTTTACTGGAGTGTCAAATGGCCCGTGTGCAGATGTAAAATGGACTAGGTAAGCTACATAGATGTTGAAATGCCAAAAGTGGCCTCTCTTGAAAATCGAGCAGTTGAGTCAAGAAACAAAATTTATCCGAGCTCGCAAAAGCTAAAGAACAAATTTCGACTGGTAAACAGCAAATGGAGGAAATCCTAACGGCTTTAAACAATCTTGCTAACTTAGGCGGTTATCCTATGTTTCGGTTTCCTTGCGATGAAGCTATTGATGCGAAGGGAAAGATCCTTTTTGAACATAACTCAACTGTTCGATGAAAATATAGTATTAGACTGTATATAGAATGTCACTGACTTTCTCTTTGTCTCGGCAGCTTTCGCAATTAACGGTCGGTTACAGTTGTGCGGCTTCCGGTATCGCCGTTTTGTTGCGGTTTGATCGCTTCCACTACCAGAGAAACATATACCTTGGCGCCTTCCTCGACAAGATGCACGCCGTCCCGTGCGAAATACGAATCTTTGTTGACGCTGGCCGCGTACCAGTCGACGAGTGTCACATTGGAGAACTGATTAGCTGCCTCCTCCAGTTCTGAGTTGACGACTTGTTCCCAATTACGCGGCACTCGTGTATTTACAAGTACAATTTGCCGAACGTCTTTGAGCGAATTCATTAGATTAACAAGTGTCTTCTCCGAGAATGGTCCGTTCGTGCCGAGCTCGATAATGACTACGTCGCCTAGCTTGCCGTTGGTCTTGAGTTGATCGACTACGTCCTGCGCCTCAGACAACTGCCGGCCCACTTTGCCGTTGATTGTGCTTCCAGGAAGAAGAGTTTTCAGATAAGGAGCAACGTCGATCATGACCGAGTCGCCGATCGCGGTCACTCCCTGGCCCGTATCCGGCTTCGGAGTCTCAACGGGCTGTTTTGAGTCGTTTGGCTCCGAAATAAGTTTGTCGTCCGGCCTCGTATAGTCGTCCGGTCGGGCAGGATGGTCCGGTGGCAATGAGCCATCAAGTCCCGAATGTTCTTTGCTGTCGAGTGCTGTAGCGAATTCTTGCTGAGAGTTCGGCGACGCTGTCCCATCCGTTTGAAGGTTGCTGGCGCCTTGTGAAACTGAACTCGTCGTCGCGCTATAAGCACAGCTAGTTATAGTGACTAAAAAAAGTATAGGTACGAGTAGCTTACACACCGAAGCCATGTTGCGACCGATCGATACCCGATTCCTCCGCATTTTCCGATCACTCATCTGCATCCATATTTTACCCAAACCGCCGTTGCGAATCGGCTCCTCGATAAACCGCCACGATAGCGCGGTAAGTACAACACTCGCTATTACCTGCAATATGCTGCGCACAATACTGGTCCCGCCGGTGTTGACCACAGGACTTGTCAGGACGATAACCGGATAATGCCAAAGATAAATACCGTAAGAGCGAACGCCAAACCACCGCAGCGGTTTCCACCCCAACACTTTTCCCAGTCGGCTGACCGGATGGACGAGCGCCGCTACCACTACGGCCGTTGCGACGGATAGCAGCACAAATCCTCCTCGGTAAAGAAAGCTGTCGTACGGATCGGTTTGCCAGATCATGACCACAATTGTGACCAGACCAGCCGCCCCGAAGCAATCAATGAGTAAACGTGCTTGAGGCGCAGCTTTTACGGAGAGATTGCGGCTCGGCCATATCATTGCGAGCGCGGCGCCGATGAGCAGGGCGAACGCTCTCGTATCTGTTCCGTAGTAGACCCGGCTCGGGTCAGTACCTGGCTCGTAAAGCAACGCCATCGCTAGCGCCGAAATAAGCGCGAGACCGAAAGTCAACCCGAGAAGCCGCCATCTCCGCGGTGAAAAGTGGAGACCGATAACAAGAAGCAGCGGCCACAGTAGGTAGAACTGCTCCTCCACGGCGAGCGACCAGAAATGACCAAACGGTGAAGGCGGACCGAAGCTCGAAAAATACGAAACCTCGTGAAAGATACGCCACCAGTTGTTGACATAGAGCAGCGTCGACAGGACCTCCCCACGAAGCGGTGCCAGTTGGGAGCGATCGAGTAACGTAATCCATACCATGACGACCGCAATTGTGACGAGCAGCGCGGGCATCAGCCGCCGTACCCGTCTTAACCAGAAGTCTTTCCAATCAATCTTCCCGTCTCTTTTCCATTGTGCAATGAGGATGTCCGTGATAAGGTACCCGGACAATACGAAAAACACGCCGACACCTAGTAACCCTCCAGGAGCCCAGTTGCCATTGAGGTGATAGACGATGACGGCTAATACAGCAAGCGCCCTCAATCCGTCAAGCCCAGGCATGTAGCGGCCATTGTCGTTCAGCGGCTTAGGCATACCGGCTGCCCTTCCCATCTATATCGACGTTTGCCGCGAATGGCGGGAATTGTTCGTTTATCATGCCGTTCTCCACCGCGAGTCGGCTACTACAGTTCTGTTTCATTCGTTTCATGCTATGCATCTGTATTCTACCCTTTCAATCACAATAATTAGGTTTCAACTAAGCTGACGAGTAACTAATAGAATACATGTACGACGAACCCGATATATGTACTTCGGGTCCGAAGTGAATACCAGACTTCATACGGTGCTGTCAGCACGACCTTCGTAGGTAATGCAGTTAGCCGCGGCAATGTAGTCATTAGATTCGTTTTCACAGGATACGCGATGGAACCTATGACTCGATTTCGATTTTTATTTTATATATTCGTTACTTACTAATGCATCGGTAATGACATTGGTTGGTATGATAAACTCACGCACGCCCATAAATCCGGGTGCGACCTCGTATTTTTCAAAGCAGATGACAAGTTTGCCATCATTATTAATATAGAAGCTTTGATCTTTAGCAATGGTTTCAAAGTTGCCTCCCTTCTCATCTAACCAATAAACCTTTTCGGGATCTGCTTTCATTTGCTGTCTCATCTGTTCTTTTATATTTTCGTTGATTAGGCTTATATAACTTTCATCTTTAAATAAACTCGGCAAGGTAATCAAAAGCTGATTTTTCTTGTCTATCGTGTCGTAAGTATATTTTGATAAACCATTAACCGTGCTTACAACATATCTACCTAAAGCAAGGATCTGATCATTGTCGGTTTTGACATCATAACCGCTTTTTACACCTACATGACCTCCGCCATTTTTCTTTAATTCCTCCATCTCAGCCGTGAAATCGTTATACAGTTTTTTACTTTCTTCCAGGTATTTGTTGTTCAAGGTGGCTTCTAAGGTTTTGTTTTCCATGTTTGTAATGGCAGGTACTTTTATATCGGCTTTGGCCGTTTCTTCATCTACTTTAAATTCTGTAAAAGTTAGTACCTTGACGAGCGAGCTAATCAACGGTACTTCCGATAAGGCATTTGCAAATGTGGGGCTAGCATTAATCCCTGTTATAAATATAATAGCCGCTGCCCCAACACCAACGAGACTCTTCGTCCTCTTGTTCGCATGTTTTTTCTTGCTTTGTTTAAGAGCTTTCTTCACAACGAAATCCAATTCATCGGGGATAGGCGTATTCTTATATTTTCTTTTCAATTGTTCCAGTTGTTCGCTCATATTACTTTACCTCCTGTAAAATTTCGTCGCTCATTTGAATTCGAAGTTTGCGGAGTGATTGATACAATCGAGTTTTTATCGTGTTGATGTTTTCGTTCATCACTTCCGCAATTTCTTCAATTTTTAAATCCTCAAAATATCTAAGTACAACCACAGTTCGAAAGGCTTGAGGCAATTGCTCCAAAGCCTTCTCCAGATCGATGTCATGGTAGGCGTCTTCACTTATGAGGCCGTGTAATTCCAACGTCTGATCATCTACTAGTTGAATCCTCTTTTGTTTTCTAAGGAAATCGAGAGATGTATTCACCACGATTCTGTAAAACCAGGCTTTCATCGAACCTTCGGATTTTAAGGTGTGTGAAGATGACAACGCCTTGTGGATAGAGTCCTGAACAATATCCAGTGCGTTATCTGCATTCTTTACATAACTGAAAGCTAACTGATACACATTCTGTTTATTTTCCGTAATAAAACGGATAAGTAATTTTTCTAATTTTCTATCCATTTAAAGATTCTCCCCTTGATACGCGCCGTATCATTTGCTTTCCTTACCTGTAAAAGACGACTGAGCTAACCAAAAAGTTTGTTTTTCAAAAATGGGAAATATGAGAGTCCCTGAAATCACCCGCAATGTATTTTCGAGTGAAAGGTGGATTAACGAACGAAGAGTTTGAATCAACAAGAAACTCGATGCCCCTTTAAGGAAATCGAGTTTCTTGTTGAATAATTGTAAGTTTGCTGGGAATGTGTATCACTAATCGTTTTATTGTTTTACAGTGCTTTGGTTATCAGAAAAAACCATTTTCAGTTTACTTTCTTCCAAAGCTAAGACAAGATGATCCACGTATCCACCATTTCCTCCTTGTGGAGCCGTTACAATAATATCGTTCACCTTATCACCCGTATAGTCACCAATAATTAGGTTTGGTTCTCTTCCAAACTGCTCATCCAATGTTCCATCTGTCCCTTTGTTCACCCAATCATGTTTTACGTATCCTTGGGTTTTTCCATCCTGCACTACAATAGATAAATTGTCGGCATAAGCATCTAATCTTCCATCAATCATTTCTTTTGTTCCAACCAATATCACTTTGTCTTCAACAGAATCACCGTTCACATCGGCCATTTTGTAATCAAGTACATACGTATTTTCTTTTAGTTTAAGTTCGGGCGCTATAAATTTTTGACCAATTTCCACTTTTGGGGCTTGAGCTGTCTGTTCTGCAGAAGCAACTTGGAGTTTTCCCACTCCTGCTGCACAAATAAAACCCGCGAGTACCAAAAAAGAAAGTTTCTTTACGTGTTGATTTTTCATATTTTTAACCTCCATTTATCATTTGCTTGCCTTACATATGAACGACGTATGAGATACCCTAAAAAGTTTGTTTTTCGTTTAATCATGGAAAGCCACCGGGCTAATGCCATTTTTATTACATGTGCTCTCGACGGGATAGTTGGCTGATGCTGCTGAATATGAAGGCGTAAGAAGATATCAAACCCAGACTGAGAAAATATAGTATTAGACTGACATGGGGT